>CAZLZD010000016.1:0-73641 GCA_964563925.1 uncultured Roseivirgaceae bacterium
GAGGTCTCCTTAAAATCAAATACTGACGGGACTTCCGTGGTCTTGGTAGAATCATAATAGCTGATCCATCCGTCAAGGATAAAGGAAGGATCAGGCCCGAACCACTCATACCCGGCAAACGCATCGATGGCCGGATTTTCAGCGTCTCTTATGCGCAGAAAATAATTGCCTTCCCTGTTCATGAAATGCCAGGAATACCGCCCGTGTGAGAGCGTGGGAATTGAAGGGTAGGCATTGGGTGGAATATACGTAAAATCAGCTATTACCACTGAATCAAGGGCCACCTTAACACCATCGGCCGGGGAGAAAAACACCGAATCATTCCGGATGGTTACAGACCCGGCCACCACCGGGAAATTATCATCGTCAAGTCTGAGGTCGGAGGAGGGAGCGCTGCCCAGGGTGAGCGTATCTCCTTTTTTCAGCGGATACCTGGCCACGAGAGCCAGGTAGGTTTCCCGTTTTTCTTTAAAAATCGCCTCACGCCAGCTTCTGAGGTTGCTTATATATTCATCCGTCAGTGAGGGTGACTCACCGCCCTGATTTGTGCAGGCCATCAAAACGGGTAAAACAAGCCAAAGCAGTTGTTTCATTGATCATGCATAGGGGTACCTCGAACGGACAGGTTTCATAAATCTTTTATTCAAAATTCTCCAGTTGCACTTTACCTCCATCTGTGGTGAGGCTGTACTTTCCCAGCTGACCATTTTCACTGCTGATAAGAATCAGGTGCAGCGTCGCATCATCCTGCCACTGATAGGTAGCCACATCAAAATTTTGCGAGCTTTTTATATAAGTTTGGTAGCCTTCGACTTCCCCGTCCTGTTCGGTATACAATTGTACGGCGTAAGTATCTCCCAGGTAAGAAGACCGGTAAATGGCTACATCCCCCGGTGCATGTCGGGCGGTATTTACTTCAGGAACCTCCGAATCCCGGAGATCGCTGATCTCTATAGTCATTTTTTCGCCCCCGGTACAGGAAAATGCTGACCAGCAAAGGATCAGCGCACAGCATGCTGCTCTCATAAGTACGTTAGAAAATGTTGAATCTGAAAGGTAAAAAATTACCGGGATTATTCTAGTCTTTCTCGTTTTTGTTATTCTTCGGAATGACAATCGAACCCGCAGTGGAGGGCATGATCTCACGAAGCCCGTCCTTAATGCTCATCCACATATAATTAAACGGACTCCTGTTCATTCGCCTTTCTGTGACATATTCAAGATTCTCAAAGGAGCCCTCGCCTTTATCATTACTGCTTTTTACAAAGGCATTGGCAATAGTAGACAGAAGTCCGTTTTTTTCTTCCTGCCCCGTTTTGCTCAATACACTGAGGTTAAGGTTTCGATAGTCAAGATTCAGGGTATTATTGCTTTGGGTAAACCCCGCATCCATTCGCAACCGAAATGCGCTGGCCTCCCCGGAATCGATGCGAAGGGAAGCGAGTGGCACAAGGGTCTGGTTGAGGATGGTCATATCAAAAGGTTCAATATCGGCATCCAGGTAAAAGTGTTCGTCGGAATAGGGAACTACAAGGTCAAAGGTTAGCGCAGCCTGTCCGTTCACCAGCGCTTCAAGTCTGGCGTGAAAGGATTCCAGTGTTTTCTGGCGTGCTGAATCCGTGGTGACATCTTCAATATAGCCGGTTATCCGGTCAAAACTCACCGTACCCGCCTCGCCCCCGGAAGGCGGGACTTCACTGTATGATATGGATGAATTGGAGATAAGTATCGAATCAACATCCAGCGGTATTTTCACCTTATCAAGCATCGATTTGAACATGGGTTTTTCCTTGCGGTTGGGCTCAGGCCTCGCTTTGTTACGAAAATCTTCCATTTGCAGACTGTCCACCCTGATGGTCGTGGCGTACAGCTTGAAAGAATCCCCGTATATATCAAACATGTTTATTCCTTTAACTTCCAGGGAACGTAGAGTAAACCGGATTATATCCTTGTGAAATGGCAATGTGAGACTCACCTCCCTCATGGTTGTATCGAGCTTCATGGCGATACCGGTCATACGGAGGTCATCGGAGACCGAGTTGAATGAAGTCTCCTGTATGCTGAGGCTGCTGTAATCCGATGTCCTGTATTCCAGGCTGTCAATCCTTGTTACCAGCCGCCCCACCTTGAAGGGAATGATAAAATCGACCCTGGCCGAATCGGTACGGATGTCATCTGCTTCGATCGCAATATTTTCTGCTGCCCCGAAGAGCGCCGTATCCGGCAGGGTGGTAAAGATTCGGGCGTTGCCATAACTTATTGAAAAATTCTTCAGCGCGGCGCTGTTAATGACATCGCCAAATAATCCCGACATTCCTTTCCTGATGTCCTTTTGCCTCGAAGAATCCCTTCTCAGATATACTTCGAAAGACGGCTGGTCAAAACTAAGCGTCCCGATCCGGAGTTTGTCAGAAAAGAGGAACGCAAACAGGGCGAGATCATCCATTCGTGCCGTCCCTATTTTTGCACGCACAAGGGTTCCGGCAGAATCTGGTGTGGCCTTCGGTAAAAGAGTTACTTCTTTCAGGGTGATACCATTCAGGGTATAGTCTATAGAGATGTCCTCATAATCAAGGTGATAGGTACGCAATCCGCGGTCGTTGACTATGTCATCAAATCTCCACTGAATGTAGAATTTAGCCCCCAGCAGAAAAACTGCCACACAGGCGATTACAATAAGAAGTGTTTTAATAATTCGTCTCATATGGATTTAGTGATGATTTGAGAGGACAGGACCAGGCTTGTCGTTAGTAACAATAGGATTATCATGCCACAATATGCAGGAACAGACAGGCTACTCCTCCTCTCCGGATCCCAGCAAGTTTTCAAGCTGCTCCGTATCGAACGGATCATGCAGGTATCCTTTTACCATTCCATGGCGGTCAACCACCATATATGCCGGGTATCTTGCAATTCCGTAGCGCTGGGAAAAATTTCGTGCGTCGGGTATGATCACCACCCCGTCAGGCAATCCTTCATATTCTTCTGCTATTTCAGCTGTCGTACGATGCACCAGGCTAAGCATTTTCAGGTTCAGGGCTTCCGACCGCTCGTTAAATTCCTCCACTGTTTTCCGGAAGAACTTCATCTCGTAAAACGGAGGAGAAAAGGAAATGTAAAAAGCAATGAGTAGATTGGTTCCCCT
Organism: uncultured Roseivirgaceae bacterium; assembly: GCA_964563925.1. Classification (GTDB taxonomy): domain Bacteria; phylum Bacteroidota; class Bacteroidia; order Cytophagales; family Cyclobacteriaceae; genus JAUILA01. The sequence continues at coordinate 3,146 of CAZLZD010000016.1, forward strand.
CAAGCTGTACGAATCATAGGTCTGTCCGTCCATACCCGTCATGACGAACGGCATGAGTGAGTCGCCCGCTGACAATACAGGCTCAGCCGGTGGAATAGTGCGTCCGGAAGTATTGGCAGTATCCACATCATAGGCATAAATTTTACCGAATTTATCCACCCGCGGATACATGCTTATCCTGTTATTATTTCGTTCCAGGAGGCTCGAAAATTCAGCCTTTGTCAATTCCTCCCCGGTGGCCTTATTATAAAACGGCAGGTCACCGGTTTCGAAATTCCGAATTTCAGCCACCCGCGTGGTCTGGGCGTTGACCATTGTTGCGAGCAGGAACAACAATCCGTATATAATCAGGCTCTGGCGCATTTACTCGCTGTTTATCTCATGAACTTACCCAGAAATGGGCAGATAAACAATGACTGGATACTGGCCGCAGGCCGGGAAGCTTTTGAATCCTGCCCGTGTCTATCGCATGCTCACCGACTGGTTCGGAGCCGGCATGAAGGTACTGGCCATATGCACCATTAGTGGTTGTCCGTCCACTGCGTCTTCATTCCTGTAAACAAAGTAAACGTCATGCTTTCCATCGGCCGGTGAAAGGCTGATCATGGCATTATGGGGTGGAATACGTGAAATACTGTTACCTTCTTTCGGCGCCAGGAATTCGGAAGTCCCGATCACCGGTCCGTCCGGGCTGTCAAGCCGAACCTCAATGACCCCCCCGGCCGCACCGAGCTGAGGCACCGGTGTGGTTGCCGTGGCCACCACTGCGCCGATACCGGTCAGGTCAACACCTTTGAGCATGGTATAGGCACCGGATTCCCCTATGATGGCGAGTTTGTTTCCGCCAAAGGTGAATACATTTACTCCTTCAGTTTCTTCGGAGTTGGCGGGTATCACGGTCGGACTACGCAGGGTGAACATATCCTGGGCGGTAGTGGATGGAACCCCGTTCACCGACTTGTCGGTATAGGATGCCCTGATTACCACCATACCCGTTTTTGGAACGCCTTCCGGGATAACGGTTGTGTAGGTACCCTTGACGGGCAACATGCTGACTTCGGGGGCCTCATCACCCAGGGTCAGAATATACTTCACAATATTAGAGGCATCGTCCTTTGATAGTTGCGGGTGCGCAGCCATGGCAATCTCACCCCACACGCCGCTTCCGCCATTAATGATCTTGTTGGCAAGGTATTCCACCGCCCCGGGGTCATCCCTGTATTTTTCTGCGATGTCAAGATACGCCGGTCCGGCCGATTTGCTGTCAATTTTGTGGCAGGCTTTGCAATCACTGCCTTCCATAAGGTTCTTACCCGCAGCGGCAGCCACCGACTCATTTGCCATGACATGCCCCTGTGCGATTTCAATCTGGTCATAACCTTCCGGCAGATAATCAATGGTGACTGCTACTTCGTCCTCCGCAATGCCATTGCCAAGTGACCCGTCTTCCTTATCATTCACCTTAACCTCATAAGCAAACGGAACGCCCTCAAAAAAGAAGGAAGTATTGGACCCGGGCATTTCGAAAGATAACTGTGCCGGTTCATTTCCGGCGATCAGCTCGGTCTCCCTGATTACCCGTTCGCCCTGATCATCCCTGACAGTCAGGCGGGCGTTGTATACCCCGGGATTATCAAGGGTAAAGGTGGGATTCGGCTCACTGGAAGAGGCAACCGGACTTCCTGATGAGGTCAGTACCTTCCATTCATAGGTCAGGGGATCCCGGTCAAAATCCTTTGTACCTTCGGTATCAAATGTGACGGTCATGGGAACCGCTCCCCGTGTTTGCGAAGCTGCGACCCTGACCCGGGGCTTCCGGTTACCACCGTTGTACTCAATCCGAACCAGGCGTGCATCGTCATTTGCCACGAACCATCCGGTCCCGTACTCCAGGACATACAAGTCTCCCTCCGGTCCAAATTCCATGTCCATTGGATTACTGAATGAATGGTCAGGCATGAAGCGTTCCATTTCCGTGTAATTACCTTCCTCATCCATGGTCACGACGATGATCCAGCCCCTCATCCATTCATATATAAACAGTTTCCCGTCATAATACTCCGGGAAAGAACGGGTGGCACCCTGCATCAAATCCTTACGGTATACTGGTCCGGCCATGGCAGTTCGTCCACCGGTACCCATGAGGGGGAATTCGGGAGAAATGTCATAAGGATACCAGATAAAATTCGGGGAAGTGGGCGGCAACTCCCGGAGTCCCGTATTGTTCCGTGAATCATTTATAGGTTTGGCCGGATCAAATTTTGGCCCTGAAACACCCGTTTCAAAATCATAATCATGATAGGCCTCATCGTTCCCGGTAAACAGCGGCCAGCCAAAAAATCCGGGCTTGCGGGCCTGGTTGATCTCATCATAGGCCTTCGGTCCCAGTCCGGCTGAATCTGTGCCCGCATCGGGCCCCACATCGCCCCAGTATACAAAGCCTGTCAACGGATCAACAGATATCCGGAACGGATTCCGGGTACCCATCACATATATCTCAGGACGTGTTTTTTCAGTTCCCACGGGGAAAAGGTTTCCTTCAGGAATGGTATATGTGCCATCAGCCTGTGGCGTAATCCTTATTATTTTACCCCTCAGGTCATTGGTATTTGACGATCCCTTCCGGGCATCCCATGGAATCCGTCCGGGCCTGTCATCAATCGGCGCGTACTTGGTAGCCCGCGGACTGGTATTGTCCCCGGTACTCAGGTAAAGATTACCTTCGGAATCAAATGTTATGGATCCGCCGGTATGGCAGCATTCATCTCGCTGTACGCCAACCTCCAGCATCTCTTTTTCCGATTCCATCACCACCTTGTTGTCCCGGAATTCAAACCTCGACAATACATTCACCTGTCTGTCTCCTGCCGGCGAGTAGTACAGGTAAATCCAGTTGTTCTGGTCAAATGCCGGATCAATAGCCAGTCCAAGCAATCCGTCCTCTGCCTCAGGCTGATTGCCATCCTGGTTATAGTACTTATGGCTGACCTCAAGCTCTCCGGCTTCAGTAATCCGGCCGGTCTCAGGGTCATAAAGCCTGATTTTACCCAGACGCTCAATAAATAATACCTTTCTGTCAGGCAAAACAGCCAGCTCCATCGGCTCATTCAGCTTTTCCGCCAGCACCACCTTGGTGAATCGGTTCTGGTCCGGAACCCGTCCGGTGGAAGCCATGCTGTAATCCAGATCGCCGGAATTCCCGCCGCCAAGGACATATGCTATACCTCCCCCCAAATGCTTCAGAAACAACGGATCTGCGTAGCTTTCATTCGTATGGCCCATGGCAGTATAAAACATTCTCCCGCCATCAAATTCCTTGTACCAGGACATGGGGTGAAACTCCCCGTTGGTCCCTCCTTCATAGGTCGACTCGTCAATAGTGATCAGGACATTGAGGTCGTCCTGGATATTTTTGTAGTTATAGAATTCATCGGTCCGTTCCCAGGCTTGTGGTAACGAGTCAGTAGCCGGATGGTTCTGGTCAATGATATTGAAGGTTGCTGTACGCACGTTAGGGTTATTGGGATGACTCTCAAAGTAACCACCTACCAGCTGTCCGTACCAGGGCCAGTTATATTCGGTATCGGCCGCTGCGTGTACTCCGACAAAACCTCCGCCTGCCTGGATGAAACGTTCAAAATCATTCTGCTGCTGCTTGTTAAGGACATCCCCGGTCGTGTTGAGAAAAATCACCGCACTGTAATTGCGCAGGTTTTCCTCATTGAATTTCTCCGCATTTTCGGTGGTATCGACCATGAAATTGTTCTTTTCCGCCAGCTTGTTCAGGGCTTCTATGCCGGCGCCGATGGACTCATGCCGGAATCCGGCTGTTTTGGAGAATACCAGTATACGTGGCGGTTGTTCCGATCCGCCGCAGGATAAAAGAACGAATGAAACGATCAGCACCAATAAAGCTGAAAATAGTTTTGTTACAGGAGAATTCATGAATAGTCAGTTCAGGTAAATGGGAGTACCGGGACCATACCCGGCATCGAACCCACGAGTATACATAACGTGTTAAATCTACACAATAATATTTCTTCCAACGGAAAATCACCCCTTTGAACGAATCATTTCAAGGACGTGCTAACCTTTAAGGAAAGGCTGAGGTTTTTACTCCGGATTGGTGATAGGTGTACCCTAAACCGGATATCCATCCTGGATGTTTCCCTTAAGTTTCCAGTAAATCACTGAAACAGTTCTGATTACCTTCATTATTCATTAACTTCTCATCCATCATAACGGATTTTATGAAATCAAGAATGTTGATCCTGCTGTGCGTGCTTTGTCCGCTTTCCATTCTGCACGCCCAGACCAAAAAGAAATTGCTGGAGCGCCAGCGAAAGCAGTTTGAGCTCAGCAATTATTACCTGTCCATGAATATGAATGCCTTGCTTACGGGTTACACAGGGCTTATTGAATACAAGCTTGACAGTGTAACAGCACAGGAGACCTCGCCCGATCTCCGCGCCAGGCAGGTCTTCCTGAAGTCTGCTATAATCACCTCGATGTCGCAGACCGCATTCCATTCAGATCCGCTGGCTGCGGCTATTGACACCTGGGCATTATGTTACCAGCTAACCGATTATTTTGACTCGCGTGAATGCCGGGAAGAATATGGGGCGGCCTGTACGGAATCGAAAGAAATCTTTGACTTGCTAGCGATGAATTTCAGAAATGGCCTGGAGGATTTTATTGATGAAGAGGACCTGAACGGTGTCCGGACTTTTGCCAGCAACCACCCCATTATGGATAACTACCTGAACCGCAGGTCAATTATATATGAGATTTCTGACTGGATCAGCGAAGAAGAACTTCGACTGAAGTCAGGACTGCTTAATATGAACGATCTGATGCGGGATTTAAGTAATCAGCTGGAATATTATGCGGCCACTATTCCGAAACAGACCATGTGGCAGCTGGACCAGCGGATCGCTGAATTTGGCGCCACCGACAGTGTGGCATTGCTGATGGAAGACATGCGGAGAATGCTTTCCGCCACGAGCCTGTTACTCGAAAATTCGGATGCGCTTATCAGGGAAAACCGGGATACGCTGTTTTTCACAATTGATACCCAGCGCAGGCTTACCCTGGCCATGCTCCGGCAGGAGCGGGTGGCCTTACTGGAGGCCATGTCCCTGGAGCGACAGGCAGTGCTGGAGGCTTTGCACCAGGAACGCGAGGAAGCCCAGGCATTTGTTGACCAGCAGCGTGAAGCCATGATCGGGGATGTCAATACACTTTCCAACGATATGGTGTCGCTGTCTGTAGCATCCGGAAAGGAAATGGTGGATTATGTTTTCTTTAAATTACTGATCCTGACCGCAATACTTGGCCTGGTAATCATTCTCGGAATTGTAGCGTATAAACGGCTTTAAAGGGCTTCTAAATTCGGATGAAGATACCGAAAATGAAGGCTTGCGAATTCCCGGTTGGCGTAATGTGAGTAATTCTCCGGCTGGAGACAAATTCAAAGCCTTCCCTGAAGACCTCCTTCATTTTTTCCTCATCATAGCGGGTTACCGGCAGGCCGCTGCAGGATTCCGGTCCGTTCGTACTAAAGGTCCCTATAATTAAATGCCCGCCGGTGTTAACCCCCTGTGCCGCTGTCCTGGCATATCGGGCAATATCCCGCTCAGCAGTAAGAAAATGAAAAGCTGCACGGTCGTGCCACAAGTCATACTTGCGGTCGGGTTTGTAGGTGCGGATATCGGCATGGATCATTTTTACGTCAACGGAAAATTCGTTCAGGTCATTTTCCATAAATTCCAGGGCTTCGTTGCTGATATCAAGGACCGACAAATCCGAGAATCCGTTTTTCAATAAATGCCTGGTCAGTAAACTTTCCCCGCCACCAACGTCAATCAGGGGGGACCTGGTATCATTTGTTACCGAGAGGATCATATCCAGGGATGGCTGGGGATCCTGCTGGGTCCAGCTGAATTGGTCACGCGATTTACTTTTGTAGATATTCTCCCAGTGGGCCTGAACTGACTCTTCCATAACATTGCAAAGGTATTGCATTTTAACTTCAGGGTATGTAACACGTGTTACACAAACACAGGCTATTCCGACTTCATCATGCGGAGTGTATACCAGCCAAGTAAAATGATCACCAGCCCCATCACCAGCCATAGCCAGGCCTTGTGAACAAACAGCGGTTCCGGTTTAATGATTGGTTCATTAATTGGCTCTTCGTCACCAACCGTAACCGGTTGGGCCTGACCGGGCAATGAAAAATTTTGGATATCGAACTGCGGACCCCTGTCCCCTTTTCTCCCGTAGACCAGGAAATAGGTGGCCTCCTTTTCAAACCTCGCCAGCAGCCAGTAAGACGGCCCGCTTAGCTGTGCACCTTTAACAGAGAGATGGGCGTTATCCATATCCTGAATCGAAATCCGGTACCGGTGGGCAGTGACGGGATTAAACTCAAGGGGTACCTGCTCACGCGAATGGACTTTCCCCCGGGCCACTTCCCGGTACCGGTACAAATACCCTTCTTCGGTACGCAGGGAGTCTATGGCTGCCTCAAGGATCAGGGGCCTGAAATAATCCAGGGTATCAGAAATATCCAGTTCCAGCCGGCTTACGGGAACACTATGAACAAGTACGAGGTCCAACATTGTCTTAAGGTTAGTAAAATGAAGCCTCTGGTCTGAGATCAGCCTGGGCTCCAGTTTTCCGTCACGGATGGCATTGTAATTGACCGATGCACGAAGTAACTCAGCATCCTTCTGATCGCGGACCCTGATGCGGTAGTACCTGTACGCTGAGCGCGGCAGATTGACCCTGGAATAGTTAAACGTAACATACTGGTTACGGACCGCAACAATGCGCTGATTCTCTTTGAGCACAAACCATTCCTCACCGTCCATACTCCCTTCCACGTCAAGTTGCCAGTCATAATTTTCCTGCCGGAAGTCCATCCTTATTTCATTAATTACCAGGGTATCGGACATGGATAATGTGAACCATGTGCCCTCGTCGTTATAGGAAACATTGAGAATGTCAAATGCCCGTTCATGGCTGGTACGGCGCCTCTCAGAAGACTGAAGTACATAAGGTGCCTGAACAGTATCTCCTTCCGCGGTAATACCGTACAGGCGGAGGTCTTTCAATTCTGACTGGCTTCGTATAAACAGTTCTTCCGGCAGTTCAATGCGATGCCACAGGGCGGAAACCCCGGTAACTGGCCGTTTCCATGAGTATTCCTGCATCTGGCCCGGGCTGAGGTGGCAGGCGAGCAACAGACCGGTAAGCAATCCCCATTTATTCATCGGTAATCAATGTTTTGTAGCGATTGTAGAGGTAGGAAATAACCAGTAATAAAATACCCAGGGCGACGAACACAATGGTTTTGTAAACGGTACTGAGATGGATGAGGTCATAAAAGAACAGCTTAAGCAGGGTGACGCCAAACAGCACAATTGCACTGATCCGAAGGTGTTTCCTGCGATTCACAATACCGAGTACAATCATAAACAGGGCATAAGCACCCCAGAGAATGCTGAGTACGAGTTTATCGCCTGATTCTCCGAGAAATTGACCCGACCAGAACAACAATTCGCCTGACAGCAAGGCCAGAATCGTCACGTGAAAGGGAATATCAAACGCCGGCCTGGAAATGGTCAGGATACCGGACCTTAACAGCCTGAACGCTGCGTAAAGGGTAAAGGCTACGAAGGCCACTGACACATACCTGATCGCCACATTGATCCATGTATAGATATAGACCTCCTCGTAAGGAGGGTCAAAATAATTCTCTCCGAGCCGGTTGATCTCAGGGTATGCGATGATGAAAAAGGTGAATAAGGTAAGTCCGGTCAGCACATACATCACCGCGGCAAATTCAGTGGATTTTGTACGTATGGCAACGAAGATCAGTCCGCAGAGAAAGGCCATCGTGTAATTGTATTTCCAAAGGGTATTGAACCTCATGAAATCCGCATCGAAACTGGTCATACTGTAATCTGCAAGCTCGTACCATGAATGGTGCATCTGCGTCATCCAGAACCGGTCGATCTCAAGGTAAAAGGCCAGGTACAGGCTGAACAGGAATATGATGGGTACTAAAATATTGCAGATACTTACCGGATCAAAATACCGTCCCTGGTAAGAGGCGCCATATTTCCGGGAGAGGTAGAGAATAAAGCCGAAGGCCGATGAGAACATAATGTGCACGAGAAATTCTTCATTTATAACCGGTACAAGCGTCACTTCTTCCGACAAGCCAATCCAGACCCAGTCCTGGATGAAGCTTACCACACCCAGGAACATCGCCAGGTACGAAAGCTTTTCATAAAAAGAAACTTTTTTGGTCCGCCCGATCCAGAACAGCAAGGCGGCCTCGCCGGCCCACAGTAAGGTTACCCAATTGCCATCCAGCTGAACAGGTACCGCCAGGGTCAGAAAAATAAGCACAAGACCGGTGACCGCGTAAAATATTTTCCTGTCAAAATCAGGTTGCCGCCTGATCCAGAGTGCCACGGCAAAATGCAACAACGCGTGGCCTATGGTAAACAATCCGAGGTAATTCTCCCAGGCTTCCTTATAGCCTATCTCTAAATAACCGAAACAGAAGAACAGAAATGCATTCAGGAATATCATGACCACATCTCCCCGGGTGAATACCATGTGCTCCCTGAGCTTGTAGGCTAAAAAGGTCACATAGAACGTGGCAAAGAAGATCAACCCGAAAAGGAGTGTTTCCGTCTCGCTCAGATTGCTGTAAAAGGCGGCGGCAAAACTTAGCCAGGTAAGGAAGAATGCGGAGCGATTAAGGAGCGCCCATTGCTTTCTGAAAGCCACTACCAATACGCCAAAATTAATGATCGCAATAAAGGAAAGCAGTATGTAGGTCCGGCCACTCCCGTCACTCAGCAGAAAAGGAATTGCATAGGCACCAACCAGGCCGAAGTGGGCTATTACCTGCTGGTCATATCTCAGTGCGGCATACACCGTAAAAACCGTGAAGATGACCATCATGGCAAAGGCCAGCCACTGGGGCATCAACTCATACCTGCTGTACGCTGCATACGTGATGAAGTACATTGTTGCCATTCCTCCGCTTACCAGGACGGCACTGAAGTTTTCATACGATTTTTTTAAGCGCATCCCTGTTACCAGCAGGATTATTCCCGCCAGGTAGCCAAGGATGATCCGGGTCAGGGGAGAAATCAGGTCATGCTGAATGGAGTACCGTACGCCAATGGCGACCCCGATGACCGTGATAATGATACCCAGCTTGCTGATCAGGTTTTCCCCGATAAACTTCTCCCAGCCGTCCTCCTTCATCCCGAGGCGTTGAAGAAATGTTTTATCCGGCGAAGCAGGCCGGGAGGGTGCTGTGACCGGACTGGCTGGTTTAGTGAAAGCCTGCTTCCCGTGTCCTTTGACCGGCTCTGCACGGATCGAAGCAATGGATGGCGGCTCAGTCACTGCCGGCTTTTCCACGGATTCAAGGTGTTCGATTTTCCTGCGAATGGCCGTTACCTCATCCTGAAAACGCTGTTGGCTGGCAGCCAACTGTTCAAGCCTGCGCTTCAGTTCTTCAATTTGGTTGTTATCCATCGGCGATTACTCGTTTATGTAATTAACTGGAAGCAAGGAGATTACAAATTCACCCCCTTGATAAAACAATTAATCTGGTAATATACGCCTTTCGGGGATATTTAAAAGGGAATTCTCTTGGGGTTCACTGCAGGCAGATACTCATGGGAATCGGTTTATAACCTCCACTTCATCGCCCTTTCCTACCAGGATTATGTCGGTAGTACTCAGGAAAAGGCCGGTTTCAACGATTCCGGGGATATGAAGCAATTCATCTTCCAGGAGCCCCAGGTTACTCACATGTCCAATTTGAATATCGAGTATGTAATTGCCTTCGTCCGTGAGAAAGGGTTCCCCGTCCACCAAACGCAATTCCGGCTTCAGTCCGGCATCCTGGAGGGTATCCCGGATCTGCGATGTCGCAAACGGGATCGTTTCGAGTGGAAGCGGAAATGCACCAAGCCGTGCTACCTGCTTACTGCTGTCGGCAATGATCAAATTAATCTCGGTATGATAGGCAATGATCTTTTCCCTCAGCAGGGCTCCGCCCCCGCCCTTGATAAGCTGCATATAGGGATCAAACTCATCGGCACCGTCGATAGTCAGGTCGATACGCTCGGCCGCATCCAGGGTGATAATCGGGATGTGGTATTTCCTTGCCAGGTTTTCTGTCTGTAATGAGGTGGGGATAGCCAGTATTTCAAGGCCATCCGCCACCAGTGTTCCCAATTCACGGATGGCGAAGGCAGCGGTCGAACCAGTTCCGAGTCCGATGACCATACCCTCTTCAATATAGTCAATCGAGGCCCTGGCCGCAGCCTGTTTTTCCTGATCTATGCTCATGCCTTAAATGTAGGCAGAGATTAGGAAATTGCCTATTCTTCTTTCAGGGCATTCACCGGGTTTACCAGCGCTGCAGCCCGCGACTGGTAGCCAACGGTAAACAAACCGATGGCCATGGCCACAATTCCTGCCAGCAGGAACACCAGCAGGTTTGCTGCTGACATCAGGTCAATGCGATATTCAAATTCTCCCAGCCAGCCCGAAATCGCATAATAGGCAAGCGGCCACGCTATCACCATGGCGATCATTATCAGGATCATGAATTCCCGGGAAAGAAGCATAATTACCTGTCCTACCGAAGAGCCCAGCACCTTGCGCACTCCCACTTCCTTCCGGCGTTGATCGGCCATATAAGCTGAAAGGCCAAACAGTCCAAGGCAGGCAATGAAGATGGCCAGCCACGTGAAATTGATCACCAGCCCTGAAAATTGTTCGTCGCTTTGATAGATCCGGTTAAATTCCTGGTCAAAGAACTGATATTCAAAGGGGTAATCCGGATAAAATTGCCCCCATAACTCTTCGGCGGTAGCCATCGCCGAGGTTATTTCTCCCGCCTTTATTCGAAAAGAAAGGTTTCCGGACGGGCCCGGGTTGTAAAACATGATTAGCGGTTCGATATTGTGTTTCATACTTGCGTAATGGAAGTCGCGCACTACCCCAACCACGGCCCGTTCCTGGCCGTTTCCAAGCGTCACCGTCTTTCCGACTGGTTCTTCCCAGCCCACTTCCCTGACGAATGCCTCGTTTACCAGTACGCTGTTATTCTGGTCCGATTCACTGTTCGCCCCGAAATTACGGCCGTCTGCAAGTTCCATTTTCATCATGTCCAGGTAATGATGATCGAATGACATGACACTGACAATCCAGGTCTCTGCATCATCTCCCTCCTGGACCGCACCCTCAGGCGTCAGGCCGGTACGCCCGAAAGTGGATCCGGGCATATTGTTGGAAACAGCCGCTTCCTCAATACTTTCGTAGGAAGCAAGCCGGTCGCGGAACGCGGTCACCTGCCCGGCAAGCCCCGGATCGCCCACCTGGAAAGTAACCACCTGGTCCTTGCTGAACCCAAGGTCTTTATTCTTGATATAATCCAGCTGCCTGAAAACAAAAACAGTACCGATAATCAGCACAATGGATGCGGTAAACTGCACCACCACCAGGCCCTTACGGAGCCCCACACCCCCTTTGCTGCCAGCAAATTTACCGCGAAGGATCACGGCGGTATTGAACCCAGACAGCACAAATGCCGGGTAGATTCCGGCAAGCAGACCAATTACCAGGGAGGACGACAGGATATAGACTATGGTCAGCGGACGCTCCCACAGAAAGGTACTGAGTGACTGCGGCAGGCCGAGCTCGACGAACGGGGCCACCAGGATCACAATCGCAAGGGCAATCAGTGTGGATAGCAACACAAGGATCACAGATTCTCCCAGGTGCTGACGAATCAGGTTCCCGCGCGATCCTCCCATTACCTTTCGGATCCCCACTTCCTTCGCACGGGTGGAAGATTTGGCTGTGGAGAGGTTCATAAAATTGAAGGCTGCGATCAGGAGAATAAATACAGCCACCGCCGACAACGAATAGACATACACCTGGTCCCCTTTGTTCACATGGTAATAATCAAACAGGATATTCGTGGAGCCCAGGTGAATTTCCTCCAGGGGCTGAAGCTGGGGTACCCAGAACTCAGGCACATCATTACTGAGCGCCAGGTCCCTCATTTGCTCTTCGACCCGACCCTCACTTTCACGGCTGTCAAGTTCTGCATACCCGATCATTCCAAGTCCGCCCCAGGAATCAAGATACTGGGCAATCGACGAGTCAGCTTCGGCAGGATACATCGACAGGATCATATCAAACTCCAGGTGAGAATTCTCCTTCACATCATCCATAATGCCCACCACTTCATAATCATTCTCATTTATGCGCAGTATTTCCTGCAGTACCGGCCCTTCCCCGAAAAGGGTCCGGGCAAATGTTTCCGTGAGAATGATCTTCCGCGGGGCGTGGAACTGTTCCATAAATTCCGCAGGCTGAACCTGGTAATCAAATAACTCAAAGAAGTTCTTTTCCACCGACTTGGCATGTTCCGAAAAGAATACCTCATCGTCCCGCTCAACACGCATACGCCCCTGCTGAAACATCCGGGTGGCATTCTGAACCTCGCTGATCTCCTCACGAGCCGCCGCCGGCATCCGCGGATTGGTGATAGCGACGTTGTTACTGCTTACCCCGAGTGCCTCGTCGATGGTGGTGAAGCGGAACAGGCGTTCTGACCGGTCGTGAAAGGTATCGTAGCTTGTCTCGTTAATGACATACACAAGGATGAGTATGTAACAGGAAAGCCCGATGGATAAACCGAGGATGTTGATAACGGAAGCGCTCTTGTTCCGCCGGATACCGCGGAGCGCCACCAGCAGATAGTTTCGTAGCATGGCTGTTGAGTTTATGACCTAAGCAATTCTACGAATTGATTCGTATCCCGGTTTCACCAACTCCACAAATGGTTGATATATCAAGGGAATGGTTCAAAAATAATCCCGGCGGAATCACGGCTTTTCCCCGGGATTTCCTGTTTGAGCTTACTCCCTGAGCATTCAGGCCAGCAGGGAAATATACCGGGTCACGGTATTCTGACGGTGAAACAGGTATCCCCGCACCACCCGCGGCGGATGGCTGGCTGGTTGCTCACCGGAATACCAGTGAAGCGTCATGGCATCCAGAATGAAAATAATGGTAATGACAGTGAGTTCAATAAATTCTCCGGTATTCATTCTTCCAGAATTTCAATTTCAACACGCACATTCTTTTTGGCCTGCGAGCTGTTTTTGTCATACAGCATACGCCTTCCTCCCCATGCTTTGATCTCCATGCGTTCAGGTTCAACCCCCTGGGACACCAGGTAATCCCGGATAATGGTGGCACGCTCACGGGACAGGGCTTTGGCCGAACCAAGCTTTTCCTTGTTCGAATCTGCCAGCGCATAGAACGGGTCATCACCGGTACGGCTGATAATCCTGCCGGCCCTGCGGCCGTTGGTATGTCCGTGAATCCGTATCCGGTACCCGGGGTTTTCCTGCATCATGGAGAGCAGGCTGTTTACCTCGTACCTCGATTCGGGACGCATCACGGCGGCGTCATTAAAAAAGTAGACGTTGTACATTGTGGCTATATCTCCCTTATGGTACCGGACCAGGTCCACAAAGATTACATAGTAGTCTGAGAGCTTATTCACACTTTCATGATCAAACAGGCGGTTGTAATCCAGTTCAAGCTGCTGCTTGCGATACCCGAACACATCCACCAGGGCGGTTATTCTCCCCGATCCATTATCCGGATCCTCCAGGACCACCACCTCCCCGGAGGGTATAACCTCATTGAGCTGAGCCCGTTCGGTATCAATCACCTGAACATCCCCGCGCACTTCGGCATTATTCCTTGCATTGGACAGCAAAAATGCGACTTGCGTGGCCTGGTTAAGCGATTCACCGATCTCGCTGATTGAATGAGCTTCTGCCTGCCCGGCATCAGTCACGCGGGCTTCCGTGCCGGGGACAACGGGTATCTCTTCCGGTTGTGCCGAAACACCTCCGTTTCGCGTCTCCCTTTCAGGTTCAGACGCACCTTCCGCGAGTTCTGCACTTACCGCAGGTACAGGTTCGGACGCATTTTCCGCAAGTTCTGCCCTGGCCGCGGGTTTACACACAAACACCCAGGCCTCGGGATGAACCTCTTGTCGGGCCGTTCGCATGGCACTTACTGCCTCTCGGAAGTTTGCCGTAGACAGGGTATATACATAAATTCTTTTTTTCGGAGAATGAAGGCCGGTTTGTCCGTTCTTCCCGCCAGCAAAGGTGGCGGCCAGGTCTTCACGTGAAAGGTCATACACTCCTATCACCACGTAGTACCCTTCCTTCATTTCTTCAGAAACAGGAAAAGTCTGGCCGATACCGGCCAGACTAACCAAACCAAATAAGAAGGATAAACAAATCAACTTTGTATCCATCACACTTCAACCACTAACTAGTCTTCAACAATTTCGATTTCCACGCGCACGTTCTTGTGAGCCTGAGTATCGTGTTTGTCATAAATCATTTTCTTTCCACCCCAGCCTTTTACCGACATGCGATCCGGCGAGATGCCCTGGTCAATAAGCCAGGCCTGGATTGTTTCAGCGCGAAACTGGGAAAGCTTTTTAGCACTTCCATAGTCCTCTTCCTGCTCGGCAGCAAGCGAGAAATAACTCTTCTCCTCATCAAGGTGAATAATTTTACCGGAGGCATTACCGTTGGTATGACCGTGAATGCGGACTTCCAGTTTATCATTCTCCTCCAGCATATCAAGGAGACTCAGCAGCTCGTATTTCGACTCGGGCTTCATTACGGCTGCGTCCTTGAAAAAGTAGACATTGTACATGACCAGGACATCCCCTTTCTTAAAGCGTTCCAGTTCAAAATCCAGGATGATCGAATCGCCCACCACATCCACAAATGCACTGGTGGAATCATTCAATGGTTGGTCCAGGTCGATCAGGTGTTGCACTTCCTTAAAGCCAAATATTTGTGAGGAAGCCTTAATGCGCCGGGTTCCGTTGTCAGGATCCTTGAGTTCAACGACCTGGTGGGACTCTTCCAGCGCCAGTTCCTTGGCACGCTCGGGATCGATGATCCTCACGCGGCCCCTGACTTCCTTCATTGTTTTTTTGTTGATTGTATTGAAGTAGAGGTAGTAATACCCCTCCTTAGCTTCAATGTTAGCCGGAGCCAGGTCCTCTACAGGCTCTGTTTCCGTCTCGGTGGCGGTTTCAGTGACCTCAGGGGTATCCGGTTCCGAAGTTAATTGGGCTTGCTCCGCAACGATTTCCTCCGCCGTGGTATCCGTATCACCTGTCTGTAAATCATCAGCTGCATCCGGTTCGGGGACAGAGATAACTTGCGCAGTCTCCACATTTACCTGTTCGGGTCCGGCTTCCGGCAGCTCGTCAAAAGATCCGGAAAATACCCAGGCATCCCACAGGTCAGGGTGTTCTTCACGCACCTGCAATACTCTTTCTACCGCTTCACTGCGGTTATCCGAGGAAAATACATATACATAGTACAGGTTACGTTCCTGGCGCAGGGCAAATTCGGCCGGCATTTGTTTGGAATCCCGGGCAAACCGGGCAAATCGTTCAGCATTCTTTATGTAGGAGAATGCTCCAATGACCACGTAATTGGATTTTCCGGGTGCCGGGTCAGTGGCAGCCACCGATCCTGTAATAAACAGGACAGCAAGTACGAATGCCGACAGGCTTCTTGAGAATAAGATTGTCATGATCAGGTATCGTTAAAAAATAAAAACGAATCAATTAAAAAATACACCGGCTGATCAACCAATGTGAGGGCAATGTATTAACAATGTTGTAATTCAGCAAGTTAGGGTAAGGTTTTCGTTGTTTTTGCGTCAAAAAGAACGAAATTCCGGCTGATTATCAGGGTAAAAGAATGCGTGAATGTAAGAATCACTTAAATCACATAATGGAAAATCTGGGGTTGATCATTGAGATATTCATAGCGGATTTTCTTCTTTTCCATCCGGTCGATCAGTGGCTGCAGGTCGCTGTAATGCTTCAGCTCAATGCCAATCAGCGCAGGTCCGCGCTCCCGGCTGTTTTTCTTGGAGTATTCAAAGTGGCTGATATCATCTTCCGGACCAAGTACCTCGATCAGGAATTCACGCAGGGCCCCGGCCCGCTGGGGAAAATTGATGATAAAATAGTGCTTCAGTCCTTCATAAAGCAGTGACCGCTCTTTGATTTCCGCAGTACGCGTGATGTCATTGTTACTGCCGCTGACCACACAAACAACCCGCTTTCCGCGGATTTCATCCTGCAGCAGGTCAAGCGCAGCGATTGACAGGGCGCCTGCCGGTTCGACCACAATCGCATCCTCGTTATAGAGCCGCAGGATCTCACTGCATACACGGCCTTCCGGAACCAGGACCACATCATCCAGCAGATGGCGGCATATCTCGAAGGTAAGATCACCTACCCGCCGTACGGCCGCTCCGTCCACAAATTTGTCAATCTTATCCAGGGTCACGACCTCTCCTTTTTCAAGGGAAGTTTTCATGGCCGGTGCGCCGGCGGGTTCCACCCCGATGATCCTGGTATCCGGTGAATGAGCCCTGACATAGGTCGCAACCCCCGCCGCCAACCCGCCCCCGCCGATCGGCAGGATGAGGTAATCAGGAGCTTCGTCCATGTCCTCAAGGATTTCCTTTCCAACCGTGCCCTGTCCGGCCATGATATCCGGATCATCAAAGGGATGGATAAATTCGGCCCCTGTCCTTTCCTGGTAATGCCGGGCCTCCTCGTAGGCGTCATCGAAGGTATCACCCACCAGCTTGACCTCCACCTTGTCCTGTCCGAACATTTTGACCTGCTTGATCTTCTGGTCCGGGGTAGGCACAGGCATAAAAATGGTGCCATGGACCCCCATACGGGCACAGGCCATGGCCACCCCCTGCGCGTGATTGCCTGCACTGGCACATACCACCCCTTTAGACAGCTTCTCCTGCGGAAGCCGCGCCATTTTGTGGTAGGCGCCGCGAATCTTGTAGGAGCGGACGATCTGAAGGTCTTCCCTTTTGAGGAACACCGAGGCCTGGCAGGCCTTACTCAGCCGCAGGCTCTCCATGAGCGGGGTCCGGTGGATCACTCCTTCCAGGACCCCTGCCGCTTCCCCGATCACCTGTACGTCCAGGATTTTGGTATGTGCCAAATCAGCCATATCAGTTGTTCTCGGGCCGCAGTTTTCTCACCGCAGCACCTGCCTGCCACATCTCTGACTCCCGCAATTCCTTCAGCTCGCCTTCCAGTTTCTCCCGGTAATCAGGCTGGCTGTTGGAGTCAATGGATTTCTGGGCCTCGTTGCCCTTTGAAACCTCACTGTACAATTCCTCGAACACAGGTTTGGAGGCATCCCTGAATTTCTTCCACCAGTCCAGGGCACCCCGCTGGGCGGTTGTGGAGCAATTGGCATACATCCAGTCCATGCCGTTTTCCGCCACCAGGGGCATAAGTGACTGGGTCAGCTCTTCCACGGTCTCATTGAATGCTTCAGACGGAGAATGTCCGTTAGACCGCAATACTTCGTACTGGGCAGCGAAAATTCCCTGGATTGCACCCATCAGTGTGCCGCGCTCACCAGTCAGGTCGCTGTACACTTCCTTTTTAAAAGTGGTACTGAACAGGTATCCTGAACCAACGCCAATACCCAGTGCCACCACGCGATCAAACGCCTTACCGGTGGCATCCTGGAAAATAGCATAGCTGGAATTTAACCCGCGTCCTTCCAGGAACATTCTCCGGAGAGAAGTTCCCGATCCCTTGGGAGCTACCAGGATCACATCCACATCGTCGGGGGGAATAATTCCGGTGCGCTCATGATATGTGATGGCGAACCCATGGGAGAAATAAAGCGCTTTACCGCTTGTCAGGTATTTCTTTACTGTTGGCCAGAGTGAAATCTGACCGGCGTCAGACAGCAGGTATTGAAGAATAGTCCCTTTTTCGCAGGCTTCCTCAATTTCAAACAGCGTCTTACCAGGCTCCCAGCCATCGGCAACGGCCTTATCCCAGGTCTTGGAATTTTTTCGCTGTCCGACAATGACATTGAAGCCATTGTCACGAAGGTTGAGTGCCTGTCCGGGACCCTGTACGCCATAGCCGATCACGGCGATCGTTTCGTCTTTCAATACTTCCCGGGCTTTGTCCAGGGGAAATTCTTCTCTGGTCACCACGTCTTCGGTGACTCCGCCAAAATTAATTTTTGCCATTCTTATAAGTTGATTTTGATTTGTATTTATTGATTTTTTCCAGCCTCTACCCGGGCCTGGATTTCTGTTTCCATCTCATCCAGGTACTGGCTGAGTTCTTTCATTCGCTTGGAAATGGACACCCGGCCCGACCGGACGAATTCCAGCACCCCGTAGGGCTGCAATTGCTCAAGCAGTTCCTGTGTCTCGTGTTTATGTCCTGTCTTCTCGATGACCAGGTATTCGCTTTCCACCGTTACGATTCGCGCATGGTTGTCCCGGATAAGTCGTTCCAGGCTGTGTTGCCCGTCAAGAAACTTTGTGGACACTTTATATAAGGCGATCTCCTGGTGAATGATTTCTTCTTCCCGGTAGTAAAACGCCTTCAGTGCCTCCACCTGCTTCTCGATTTGCTGAACGATCCGCCTGACCATATCCTCATTCGTTTTGACCACGAGGGTGTACCGGTGTACGCCTTTCACTTCTGATTCGGAAACCGTTATACTTTCGATATTCACATGACGCCTTGTAAAAATCAGGGTGATGCGGCTGAGCAGTCCGATAAAATTCTCCGTGAAGACGGAGATGGTATATTTGTGCGTCTTCATAGTTAACTAAGTCTGATTTCAGAAACAGCAGCACCTGATGGCACCATTGGAAAGACATTGTCTTCTTTTTCAACCATAACCTCCAGGAGGTAAGGTCCGTCGGCGGCCAGCATTTCAGCTATCGCTTCGTCTGCCTGGTCACGGGTTGAGAGCCGCCGGGAAGGAATACCAAAGGCATCCCCGAGTTTAACAAAATCGGGATTCTGTATTTCAGTAAAGGAATAGCGGCGATCGAAAAATAATTGCTGCCACTGCCTGACCATTCCCAGGAAGTTATTATTGAGGATAACGATCTTCACGGCTGCATTGGTCTGCCGGATGGTGGCCAGTTCCTGGAGATTCATTTGAAATCCTCCGTCACCTATAACGGCCACCACTTCCCGGTCAGGTACCCCGAGCTTAGCACCCAACGCTGCCGGCAGAGCAAAACCCATCGTTCCGAGTCCACCCGAAGTCACGTTACTCCTGGTCTTATTAAATCCGAAATACCGCGAGGCAGCCATCTGGTGCTGTCCCACATCGGTAACAAGTACAGCGTCCCCGTTGCTTCGTTCTGAAATCCTGCGAATGATCTCGGCCATGGTTAATCCTTCCTTGTCAGGAAACATTTCGGGCTGAACGACTTTTTCCTCTTCCACCTGTCTGCAGGCATGGAATTCATCGATCCAGGCTTCGTGCTTGTTTTCATTTACCAGCGGGATCAGGTCTTCCAGAATTTCCCTGGCATCCCCGATCACCGGGACATCGGCGTGTATATTCTTATTGATTTCGGCCGGATCGATTTCAATGTGAATAACCCGGGCCTGGCTGGCGTACCGCTTCACATCACCGGTTACCCGATCGTCGAACCGCATCCCGACGGCTATCAGCACATCACATTCATTGGTCTTGATATTGGGTGCATAATTCCCGTGCATTCCCAGCATCCCCATATTCAGCGGGTGGTCTGTAGGCATGGCGGACAGGCCCATAAGGGTCCATCCAAACGGAATTCCCGCTTTCCCGACAAGCTCCGCAAGTTCCTTTTCCGCCCCGGAAAGGATCACACCCTGGCCAACCAGCAAAAATGGTTTTTTCGCTTCATTGATCAGCGTTGCCGCATTGCGGATTGCCTTCGGTGAGGGGGCCGGGCAGGGGTTGTAGCTCCGCAGCTTCTCGCAGGGTTCATAATAAAATTCCAGGTCCCCAAACTGGGCGTCCTTGGTAATATCGATAAGTACCGGTCCGGGTCTTCCCGAACGGGCAATGTAAAAAGCCTTGGCCATGGCTGCAGGAATGTCTTTGGCCCTTGTTACCTGGATATTCCATTTCGTAACCGGCATGGATACGCCAACCACATCGGTCTCCTGGAATGCATCGGTACCCAGCAGGTGTGATGCCACCTGTCCTGTAATGCAGACCAGCGGGGTTGAATCTATCATGGCATCTGCCAGTCCGGTGATCAGGTTGGTCGCCCCCGGCCCGGAGGTGGCAAGACAGACACCCACGCGTCCTGCGGCACGTGCAAATCCCTGGGCGGCATGTACGGCTCCCTGCTCGTGACGTACCAGGATATGATGTATTTGGTCTGTGTAATCAAAAAGGGAATCATACACCGGCATGATGGCGCCCCCGGGATAACCGAATATGGTATCAACCCCCTCGGCCAGCAGTGACTGAATCACAGCCTCTGCACCTTTGAGCTGAACCTTTTGTTTATCCCTGATTCTTGAGTTTTTTGTCAGTGTATCCATATTAACTATCGGTTATGCACCCTTTCGATGCAGATGCCACACATTTACTGTATTTGTACAGGTATCCGGATTTCTTTTTGAGCGGAGGTGCCTCCCAGGTGCGCCGCCGTTCATTAAGTTCTTCCTCACTTATCAGTACTTCAATGGTATTCTCCCGCGCATCGATCTTAATGCGGTCACCATTCCGGACCAGTGCAATAGCACCGCCCTCCTGTGCTTCCGGGGTGATATGCCCGACCACAAAGCCATGAGTACCTCCTGAAAACCGGCCATCGGTGATGAGTGCAACCTCTTTACCGAGCCCTGCTCCCATAATAGCCGCCGTGGGCTTCAGCATTTCCGGCATGCCCGGTCCGCCTTTGGGGCCCTCATAGCGTATAACCACCACATCGCCCGCCTGTACCTGTCCGTCGATTAATTTCTCATTGGCCTCAAACTCACTGTCAAATACCCGTGCGGTACCCTCAAACAGTTCGCCTTCCTTCCCGGTGATCTTGGCCACGGCGCCTTCCGGTGCCAGGTTGCCGCGAAGTATCCGGATATGACCGGTGGCTTTCAGCGGATTTGAAACCGGGTGAATAATTTTTTGTTCGTCTTCAAGTGCTGCGGCCGATTCAAGGTTTTCAGCCAGTGTCCTCCCCGTAACGGTCAGCGTATCCCCGTGCAGCAATCCTTCACGGAGCATCATTTTCATCACCCCCGGGATCCCTCCCACCTCATGGAGGTCCTCCATCAGGTACTTCCCGCTGGGTTTCAGGTCGGCCAGGTAGGGCGTGGTGGCAGCCAGTTCCTGAAAATCCGACAGGCCGATCTCCATTTCGAACGAATGGGCAATGGCAAGAAGGTGCAGTACCGCGTTGGTCGAGCCACCGAGTACGGTGATCAGGCGGATCGCATTTTCAAACGATTTACGCGAAACAATATCCCTGGGCTTGAGGTCCAGCTCAAGCAGGTGGTGCATGGCCTTTCCTGCGGCTATACATTCAGTATCTTTATGGCCTCCAATGGCTGGATTGGACGAACTGTACGGCAGGCTTATCCCAAGAGCTTCCAGCGCTGAAGCCATGGTATTGGCGGTATACATACCACCGCAGGCTCCTGCTCCCGGACACGCGTTATGGACCACACCCCTGAAATCTTCCGGGGAAATGGTCCCCGCCATCTTCCGGCCGAGGGCTTCAAAGGCAGATACCACGTCGAGCCGTTCATTCTTATAGCACCCGGGGGCAATTGTTCCGCCATAAACGATAATAGCCGGACGGTTCAGACGCCCCAGTGCCATCATGGCACCTGGCATGTTCTTGTCGCAACCAACTACCGCCACCACGCCGTCATAGGCCTGGGCATGGACCACGGTCTCGATGGAATCCGCAATGATGTCCCGGGAAGGCAGGGAATACCGCATCCCCGGCGTACCCATGGATATCCCGTCGCTCACCCCGATCGTATTGAATATGAGTCCGACCAGGCCTGCTTCGGACGTACCCTCCTTTACCTTCGATGCAAGGTCATTGAGGTGCATATTGCAGGGGTTGCCTTCATACCCGGTACTTACGATACCCACCTGTGCTTTTTTCAGGTCTTCATCGGTCAGACCAATGGCATGCAGCATGGCTTGTGCCGCGGGCTGTGTAGGGTCCTGCGTGACAGTACGACTATATTTGTTAAGCATAAATTATACGATGGTTAATCCCTGGTACTCATTGAACTGTACCTTCTGCCGATACATCAGGTAGATACTATGGCCGGCTGAGCCCTCCCATTCGCCGGGCAGCTTTTCGCCGTTAATACTGGCGATGGGTGCGATCTCCACGGCCGTACCGCAGAAGAATGCATGATCTGCCTCATAGGCTTCCTCCACCTTAAAAAATTTCTCCACGACCCGGATGCCCAGCTCCCGGGCCAGGTCCATCACGGTGCGGCGGGTAATACCAGGAAGAATATGTCCTGCCGGCGGGGTATAAAGAATATCGTCTTTCTGGTAAAAGAAATTGGCACCGGGGCCTTCTGCCACATTGCCGTTCATGTCAAGCAGCAGGGCCTCATCATAGCCCAGGCGGCGGGCTTCCGAGGTAGCCAGTATTGAGTTGGTGTAATGTCCGGTTATTTTCGCATCAATGATCGTGGAGCGCGGGTTGGGCCTTTGAAAGGATGAGACCATTACATCCAGTGGATTCGATCCCAGGTATTTCGCCCATTTCCAGGCACCCATAAAAATGTGACTGTCCCCGGCGGGGTTCAGTGACATATTCTCCCCTGCATATACAAGCGGACGGATATAGGCATTGTGCATATTATTCTGATCCAGCAGCTGGTAGGCGATCTGGACCAGTTCCTCGGAGGTATAAGGGACCTTAAGCTGTATTCTTCCGGCCGAATAAAGCAGGCGATCGAAATGATCCTTTGCACGGAAGATATTGCATCCGTTTACATTCTCATAGGCACGCATTCCCTCGAATGCCCCGTTGCCGTAATGGAGTGTCTGATTGAAATCACCGCTCATGGCTTCCTGACCCCTGATCCAGCGACCGTCCTTAAAGACTATTGTATGTGCATCGTAATACATTGTATCCATATGTTTAAAATAAAAAAGCGCCATCCCGTGGGGAATGGCGCCTGCATGATCTATTTCTTTTATGTCAGATTCACCAATCCCCTGTCGCGGCACGAATGACGCTAATAATGACCAGTGATATGATGACCAGGTTTTTCATTTCTTTGTAGAATAAAGGTAACAAAATAAAACACCGAAGCACAAACCTTTTTCATAATTATTCCGCTATTTCATTCATGGCTACTATGTTATGGGCAACAGCATCACCTGCCTCCTGCGTGCTCAGTGGTTTTCCCTCTGCAAGATCTTCCGTAACCTTGCCCTCCTGCAGTGCCTGTGCCACGGCCGACCTGATCGCCTTCCCTTCGTTCACACCCTGAAAGGCATACTCAAGCATCATGGCGGCAGACAGAATGGCCCCGAACGGATTCGCCGTGTTTTTACCAGCGGCCTGCGGATAGGATCCGTGAATCGGCTCAAACAACGCGTGCGTATCACCCATACTGGCGGAAGGCAGCAGTCCAAGCGAACCGGCGATCACAGACGCCTCGTCGGTAATGATGTCACCAAACATATTCTCGGTAAGGACGACATCAAATGAGGATGGCTGGAGAATGATCTTCATCGCGGCATTGTCCACAAACATGAAATCCAGGGTGACATCCGGATAATCCCTGCTCACCACCTTTACCTCCTCCCTCCACAGCCTCGAGGTAGCCAGTACATTTGCCTTGTCAACCAGTGTCACATGATTGCGGCGCTGCTGTGCCGCCTGAAAAGCCATGTGGCTGATGCGGCGGATTTCGGCACGCGTATAGATACTGGTATCAAACGCCGTATCCCCGTTTTCTGTCCGGCCGCGTGGTTCACCAAAATAAATCCCCCCGGTCAGCTCCCTGAACACGACGAAATCTGTTCCGTGTATCACCTTGTTTTTGAGTGGTGACCGGTCTTCAAGGGCCGGATAGCTCGTTACAGGCCGGATATTGGCATACAGTCCGAGGGCACTTCTCATTCTGAGCAGTCCCTGCTCCGGGCGTACCTTCGCAGAAGGATCATTGTCATATTTCGGATCGCCGATAGCGCCAAACAAAATGGCATCTGCCTTGCGGCATATTTCCTCGGTTTCCGCGGGAAACGGATCGCCGGTCGCATCGATGGCGGCCGCACCCACCAGGGCTTCTTCATACCTGAATGTGTGACCAAACCGGTCACCCACGGCATCCAGTACTTTTCTTGCTTCGCGGATCACTTCCGGACCGATGCCGTCGCCGGCCAGTATGGCAATGTGTTTATTCATAGGGCTCGTGCATTTTCAAATGCTTCAATTTCATTTCGCTTGCTCAGTAAAAAATCGATATCATCGTATCCGTTCTGAAGGCAATATTTTTTGTAGGGATTGATTTCAAATGATTCCTTCTTCCCAAGGGCCGGAACCGAAATCTGTTCTTCATCCAGGCTGACCCGCACCTCGGTTTCCGGGTTCTTTTCAATTTCAGAAAACAGGTCCTGCAGGAATTCCTCGCTAACCTGAACGGGCAGCAATCCATTGTTCAGGGCATTGTTTTTAAAGATATCCGCGAAAAAGCTTGAGACGACCACCCGAAACCCATAGTCGGCAATGGCCCAGGCGGCATGTTCGCGGCTGCTCCCGCATCCGAAATTTCTTCCGGCCACCAGCACTTTTCCTGTGTAGGTCGGATTATTAAGGACAAATCCGGGTACGGGTTCTCCTTCTGCGTCGTAACGCCAGTCACGGAACAGGTTATCACCAAACCCTTCCCGGGTAGTGGCTTTCAGAAACCGCGCCGGTATGATCTGGTCGGTATCCACGTCCTCAAAGGGAACCGGTACACAGGTCGATGTCAGTGTTTCGAATTTTTCCATCAGTTGAGCATTGTTCGTACGTCAGTAATTTCACCGGTCAGGGCAGCGGCAGCGGCAGTCAGCGGACTCGCCAGCATGGTCCGGGCTCCCGGCCCCTGGCGTCCCTCAAAATTCCGGTTGGAAGTAGACACACAATATTTGCCTTTCGGCACCTTGTCTTCATTCATGCCCAGGCAGGCTGAACAACCGGGCTGGCGCAATTCAAACCCGGCCTCCTCAAGGACCTTGTCAATGCCCTCTTCACGGGCCTGTGCTTCCACCTGCCTTGAGCCGGGAATGATCAGGGCCTGCACATGATCGGCTTTTCGCTTGCCCCTGACCAGGTCGGCTACCATCCTGAGGTCTTCGATCCTGGAATTTGTGCAGCTTCCGATAAATACATAATCGATCCGGTGGCCCAGCAACTCTTTGCCGGCGGGCAGGTCCATGTAGGCCAGGGATTTGGTCAGCATGGTATCCCCGTTACTCCCGTTGGTTTGCGGAATGGCACGGGTGATGCCCACTCCCATCCCGGGATTGGTACCATAGGTAATCATCGGTTCAATATCGGCCGCATCAAATACATATTCCTTGTCAAACGTCGCGCCCTCATCGGTCCGAAGCGTTTTCCAGTATTCAAGCTTCCGGTCCCATTCTTCCCCTTCCGGGGCAAACTCCCTCCCTTTTATATAGTCGAAGGTAGTCTGATCCGGTGCGATCATTCCCCCGCGGGCGCCCATCTCAATCGACATGTTGCAGATCGTCATACGTGCCTCCATGGAAAGGGACTCAATCGCCGAACCGCAAAATTCCACGAAATGCCCGTTTCCGCCGCTGGTCGTCAGCTTCGAAATAACATACAGAACAATGTCCTTGGAGACGACTCCCTTGTTGAGTGAGCCATTCACCTCGATCTTCATTTTTTTAGGCTTTTTCTGGAGAATGCACTGCGTCGCCAGCACCTGTTCCACCTCGCTGGTGCCGATACCGAAGGCTATGTTTCCAAATGCCCCGTGGGTTGAAGTGTGACTGTCCCCGCATACGATGGTCATCCCCGGCTGGGTGATCCCCAGTTCCGGTCCGATGACATGCACAATCCCCTGGTAGGGATGTCCGAGACCATAAAGCTCCACGCCAAATTCCTCGCAATTCCTGGTAAGTGTTTCCACCTGGTGCCGCGAGAGGGCATCCCGGATGGGAAGGTGCTGGTTGATGGTGGGTACATTGTGATCGGCAGTCGCTACGGTCTGTCCGGGCCGGAAAACACCGATTCCCCGGGCGCGTAAACCGGCAAAGGCCTGCGGACTGGTCACTTCATGAATGAAATGCCGGTCTATATATAAGGCCTGCGGACCATTCTCAATGTGATGGACCACATGGCTGTCCCATATCTTGTCAAATAATGTGCTTGGTTCCATTATGCTTTGGTGAGATTTGGCATCTCTTTCATCATTTCCTTTAAGTGGGAATCTTCCACCACCGTTACCCTGTCAGCGATTTCGAGAAAGGCCTGGTACGCCTGCTCGAGCCCTTCCTTGTCGGCATGAATGCCAAGCTGGCCCAGCCGGAAATTCAGTGCAGCCCTTCCGCTTCTCGCGGTAAGGATAATGGAAGACTTGTTGACTCCCACCTCAGCCGGGTCTATGATTTCGTAATTATCACGGTTTTTGATCACCCCGTCCTGGTGGATTCCTGAAGAGTGTGAAAAAGCATTCGCGCCTACAATCGCCTTGTTCGCCTGCACCGGCATGCTCATGGTCTCGGCAATCAGGCGACTCATGGGATAAAGTTCTTTCGTGTTGATCCGGGTCTCATAATCCAGCCAGCGGTGCTTCTTCAGGATCATCACCACTTCTTCAAGCGAGGTGTTACCTGCCCGTTCGCCAATTCCGTTGATCGTGCATTCAACCTGGCGTGCGCCATTCTGGATCGCTGCAATACTGTTGGCCGTAGACAGACCAAGGTCATTATGACAATGTGTTGAGATGGTCACATTTTCAATGCCTTCCACATTGTCTACCAGGTATTTTATCTTTTGCCCGTATTCCTCCGGAAGGCAGTACCCGGTCGTATCCGGGATATTGACCACGGTCGCACCGGCCTTTACAGCCTCCTGAATGACCTGGGCCAGAAATTCATTGTCGGTACGACCGGCATCCTCGGCATAAAATTCCACATCATCCACGAAGTTGCGTGCGTAGCTCACACAGCGGGCCGCCCTTTCCAGGATCACCTCCCGGGTGGTACGCAGCTTGGTGAAAACATGCTGGTCAGAGGTGCCGATACCGGTGTGTATGCGTGGCCTCGCCGCGTTTTTTATCGCTTCCGCAGCGCACTCAATATCTTTGTCCACGGCGCGTGACAAGGCACAGACCGAAGAATCCTTGATAATTTCGGCCACGGCTTTCACGGCAGCAAAATCACCCGGACTTGAAATAGGAAAACCGGCTTCAATAATATCCACTCCCAGGGCTTCCAGGGCCAGGGCAAGCTTGATCTTCTGATCTTTGGATAACCCGCAACCCGGAACCTGTTCGCCGTCCCTTAATGTAGTGTCGAAAATATATACTCTGTTGTCCATAACACGATGATTATTCTTCAAAGGTCACAGGCTGGCCCACCATTTAAAAACCAAATACTTAAATAAAGCCGATTTCCAATTAGCACTTATTCCCATAAAAAATGCTATTTTAGCCTTTAATTAAGCTTATTGAGAAATTTAACTACGATGTCAAAGCGGAATTCCAATGCCCTGTTTATGCTGATTAATTCGATGAAACCATCGGAAAAGCGTTATTTCAGGCTTGGTTTCAAGGAAGAAGACATGAAATACCTGCGGCTGTTCGATTATGTCGAAAAGCAGGAAGCCCCGGATGATGCAGCCATTCTGCGGGATTTACCCTTTATCAGGGCCACACAGCTGTCCAATCTCAAGGGGCATTTATATAAACGGCTGATGCAGAGCCTCAGGCAATACAGCCAGCCGTCGGTATCCGACATCCAGATCCGTGAGATGATCGACCATGCCCAGATCCTTTTTAACAGGAGCCTGTATGAGCAATGTGCAGATATGCTGATGAAGGCCCAGAAAAAGGCAGCCAAGACCGACAACCTCGAACTTCAGCTGGAAATACTGAAATGGAAAAAGAATGTATTGTCGCAGACGGTCGGGCCCGGTAACGAACAACGGGTGAATACCATCATTGAAGACGTGCGTACTGTAAATGAGCGGATCAATATGATCAATAAGTTCACCAACCTCGGCGTCAGGCTGAATGCGGTCTTTTTCCGCTCCGGATTTGTCAGTAACGCGGAGGAACTGAGCCGTATCCGTCAATTTTATCAGGAAGGGATGCCAGAATTTGACGAAGAGCAACTGTCACTGAATGAAAAGCTGAGCCTTTACCAGGTACAGGTCAATTTTTATCATTATATCCAGGATTTCGGAAAAGGCCTGGAATATGCCACCAAGTGGGTGGCCCTTTTTGACCAACGCCCGGAGCTCAGGTATTCCCGAACCGACACCTACCTGAGCGCCATCAACAGCATGATGGTGGCCCAGAATAAGCTCTATAAGTATCAGGACTTCGTGGAAAACACAAGACGATTACGTGAAATAAGGCATTACCCGCGCGGGGTCATCAACGAGAATATCCGGACGCGGCTGCTAAAATATACGTACGTGCATGAATTCAACCGGATCTTTATGCTCGGGGACTTTGCCCACGGGGTGTCGCTGATGAAGAAGATCGAACCGAGAATGGAGGCATTCATCCGTTTCCTCGACAATCACAGCCGGCTGATCTTATTTTATAAAGTGGCCTGTTTGTATTTCGGTAACCAGAACTACCGCCGGGCCATCCAGTGGCTGAACCGTATTATTAACTCGGAGAATGCCGATCTTCGGGAAGACATCCATTCCTTCGCCCGGATACTTAACCTGATCAGCCATTATGAACTGGGCAACCTGGATGTGATCGACTATTATATACGAAGTACCTACCGGTTCCTGCTGCGGAAGGATGACCTGCAAAAATTCCAGCGATCCATTCTGGAATTTCTTAAAAGCATGAACACCGTGTCGGAGAGTGAGCTCACCGTAGCCTTCAGGACATTGCGTGACAAACTCCTGCCCCTTCGTGATAATCCGTATGAAAAACGGGCCTTTATCTATTTTGATATCATCTCCTGGCTGGAATCCAAAATCGAAGGACGTGCCGTGGCCGATGTTATCAGCGAAAAGGCCGGGCATCTGATTAATATCCCGGTCGAAAATCATTGATTCCCGCGAACAGGATGTGTAATTTAGGTCCGGTTAACCCGACTGCATGATGAAACTATTCACCACCCTTTTCCTTACAACCCTGCTTGTCTCCTGCTCTTCCCCTGATTCCGGATCCTCAGAAAATCAGGTCAGCCCTGCCATTGAAGCCCTGCATGCCGAAGTTATGAGCTAC
This sequence comes from uncultured Roseivirgaceae bacterium, assembly GCA_964563925.1. Lineage (GTDB taxonomy): Bacteria > Bacteroidota > Bacteroidia > Cytophagales > Cyclobacteriaceae > JAUILA01. Next base: position 32,556 of record CAZLZD010000016.1, read on the forward strand.
CATGATGAAGTGATGCCTGAAATGGGCAGGCTCTATTCCCTTCGTTCGGAAATCAATGCTGCCGCCGACACACTGCCTGCCGAACAAGCCGATTCGCTGCGACTGATCGCCGGCCAGCTGGAAAATGCCGACGAAGCCATGATGGCCTGGATGCGGCAATTCTCCAGCCAGCTTACCAATGAAGACACCGTGGCTGCACGACGTTACTATGAAGACCAGCTGCAGAAAGTACAGGCGATGCGGGATGAGGTGATCACCGCCCTGGAGGCAGGTGCAGGGGCGCACCGCCGGCTCACCCGGTAACTGGCCCTGTCAAGGCCAAATTGGAAGTCCCCATTTTTAGGGATAGGCCGGTACATATACAACACATTCTTCGTCCATTCCATTTTATATATTGTATTTTTTATAGTTATCGTATAACTATTGGCATATCATCTATGGTATCCTGAAAAAAATAGTCAGTAACCATATATGGCTGACTGAAAATTGAAAAATTTCAATGGCATGGGTATTTTTTGACCCCATTTTATAGAAAATGCAATGCAATCGTATGCAGTTTGGGTATTTTTTGACCCATTTTTTACATTTTTCACATTTTTTCTACGATTCATGGGTAAAATATTACCCTGCCGATTTCCTTTTATTCAAAATTCACTCTTTATTTGATCTGCTTTTAGCGAATAATCTTCTGAAACAAACCACTAAACCGAAATTAAATTATGAACGAATTGTTTACCTTGATTGGCGATACGCCATCCGTTTTACTGGCCAATGCCAGTGCTGCCACCTTACAGGAAGAAGCGGCACAAGTGGTATCTGAGGGAGCCACTGCATTGTTCACCGCCAATAATATATGGATGATGCTGGCTACTGCCCTGGTGTTTATCATGCACCTGGGGTTTGCCGGGGTCGAGGCAGGGTTTACCCAGGCGAAAAACACCGTGAATATCCTGTTTAAGAATACTGTGACCCCGGTATTCGGAATTCTCACCTATTATCTTATAGGGTTTGCCCTGATGTACCCGGGTTTCGCCGAGCCAGGCTGGTTTGGCTTCGCCGAGGGCGGTTTTGCCCTGAATTCACCTGCTAATGGTAATTCTGTCGATTATGCCGGCGGCGGCTATACCTACTGGACGGATTTTCTGTTCCAGGCGATGTTTGCTGCCACGGCGGCCACGATCGTCTCGGGCGCCGTTGCCGAACGCATTAAGATCTCTGCCTACCTGATATTCACCCTCCTTTTCGTTGGGATTGTCTATCCAATTATTGGAAGCTGGAAATGGGGTGGCGGTGCGCTGGATGCCCAGGGATTCTATGATTTTGCCGGTTCGACCCTCGTCCACTCTGTCGGAGGGTGGGGAGCACTGGCCGGGATCATTGTGATCGGGCCCCGCATTGGAAAATATGTAAACGGTAAAGTTATTGACAAGCCCGGATCCAGTGTTCCGCTGGCCGTAATCGGCGTATTCCTGCTATGGCTGGGATGGTTCGGTTTCAACGGCGGATCGGTACTGAGTGCAGATCCCGGACTGGTTTCTTTTGTGCTGGTCACAACCTCGCTGGCTGCCTGTGCAGGCGCCATTGGCGGAATGCTGACCGGATATGCTGTATTTAAACGCCTGGACCTGGGGATGGTGCTCAACGGCATCCTGGCGGGACTGGTTGGTATAACCGCCGGTGCCAATGTCATCAGCCCCGGCTGGGCTATTTTCGTAGGCCTGGTCGCAGGAATCCTGGTAGTGCTTTCTGCTGTCACGCTGGATAAATTCAAGCTGGATGACTGCGTGGGTGCAGTTTCCGTCCACCTGACATGCGGTATATGGGGAACCCTTGCCGTAGGCATATTCGGGGTGAATGACGATGGGGCCATGCCCTTTTTCCCCCAGTTGAAAGGCGTGCTGATCTGTGGAGCCGCGGCATTTGCTGCTGCCCTTGTGATCTTCACCATTCTCAAGTACACGATAGGAATCCGGGTTTCCGAGCAGCACGAACGCGAAGGACTGGACAGCCACGAGCACGGCATCCGCGGATATACCATCACGTACGATCAATAATGGTTCACTAATAAAACAAGCCCGCCGGTTAAGATTGGACCCTTCCCGGCAGGCTCTATCAGCTAATTCATCATTAACCTTAATTCAAATTTACATGAAAAATGTACAATTACTCAACGCCCTTTTCATGAGTTTCGCATTATTTACCCTTCCCCTGGCGTCTTTTGCGCAGGACGAAGTCAGCGAAGACGAACCGAAACTCGTACTTTCCGGATCTGTAGACGCCTACTTCAGGCAAAACCTGACCACCAAAAATGACGGGGAAGGTTACATGGCTCCAGGAACTTCCTTTGCCAACCTGCCCGGCTTTTCCCTGGGCATGATCAACCTGATTGCCACCTATGAGACCGGCAAGGTGGGATTCGTGGCCGATCTTGTATACGGACCACGCGGCACGGATGCCGTATTTGCCAGTCCCTACTACAGTGAGGGACGCGGCACCAGCCAGATCATCAACCAGCTGTATGTGTATTACAAGGCCACCGATGCCCTGACATTTACGCTTGGTAACTTCAATACCTTCCTCGGATACGAGGTAATTTCTCCGGCCGGAAACTTCAACTACTCAACCAGTTACATGTTTTCCTACGGACCATTCTCCCATACAGGATTCAAAGCCGACCTGGCCCTGAGTGAGAACTGGAGCCTGATGGCCTCGGTCATGAACCCGACCGATCTTACCGAGTTCAACCCGTTCGGGAGTTTTACACTCGGGGGTCAGCTTGGGTATTCCAACGACATTTCCAGTGTTTACTTTAACGTACTGTACGGAGACCAGGACGGCCGCATCGACAAGGACCAGCCGGGAAGTACCTCCTCAGATGGATTCTCTGCCGGAAATACCTTCCAGGTGGATGTGACCGCAGGAACCAACCTTTCCGATAAAATTTATGTCGGCCTTAATGCCACCTACCTGGCCACCTCCGACGGGGAGTTTTATAACGGATCAGATATCAGTGACATTGAGAGCGATGCGTACGGATTCTATGGTACGGCCGGGTATCTTCAGTTCCAGGCCTCGGAGAATTTTGCGCTCGGTACCCGCGTGGAATACTTTAAGGTGTACAACTACGGACTGGAAGTAATCGGCGTGGATAACGAAGGGGACGGCAATATTCTTGACGTAACACTGACCGGCCGGGCAACATTCGGAAACCTGACGCTCATCCCGGAAATACGCCTGGATACGGCCTCTGAAGACGTAACCTTTATGGACCGTGACCTTGAAGCCTCCAAGAGCCTGGCTTCATTCCTGGTCGCCGCGGTCTTTAGTTTCTAATTAATTCATGTTTCACCAACCAAACACACACAAGTATGACTAAATCTAAACTCGAGTACATCTGGCTTGACGGATATGCCCCCACACAGGGATTGCGCAGCAAGACCAAGATTGTGAAAGACTTCAGCGGGGCACTGGAAGATTGCCCGATGTGGTCATTTGACGGAAGTTCCACACAGCAGGCAGAAGGACATTCGTCCGACTGTTTACTCAAGCCCGTAGCTTGCTTTCCTGATCCTGACCGGAAGAATGGATACCTGGTCATGACCGAGGTACTGCTCCCTGATGGCACACCGCATCCCAGCAACGGCCGCGCCAAAATCGACGACGATGACAACGACTTTTGGTTTGGCTTTGAGCAGGAATATTTCCTGTGGGATCCGGCCACAAACCTGCCCATGGGATTTCCCAAAAACGGCTATCCGCGCCCGCAGGGTCCTTATTATTGTTCAGTAGGTGCCACCAATGCGTACGGACGCCATATCATTGAAGAACACCTGGATATGTGCCTGGATGCCGGCCTGAACGTGGAAGGGATCAATGCAGAAGTGGCCACCGGCCAGTGGGAATTCCAGGTGTTTGCCAAAGGAGCCGCCCTGGCAGGTGACCAGGTATGGATTGCCCGCTACCTCATGGAGCGTACTGCAGAAAAATACGGCCTTTCCATCAACTGGCACCCTAAGCCATTGAAAGGAGACTGGAACGGCTCGGGAATGCATGCCAATTTCTCCAATGGGCTTTTGCGAGAGGCAGGATCCAAGGAGGTGTACAGCACCGTTTGCGAAGCATTCGGGCCTGTCAAGGAACTGCACATTGAGGTGTATGGCGCCGATAATGACCAGCGTCTCACCGGAGCCCATGAAACACAATCGATCGATAAGTTCAGCTACGGGGTATCCGACCGGGGCGCTTCGATACGTATTCCTATTGCAACCGTAGAAAACGGATGGAAGGGATGGCTCGAAGATCGTCGTCCCGCTTCCAACGGTGATCCGTATAAGATTGCTGCGCGTATTATTAAAACGGTGAAATCGGCAGAAGTCACCGTGAATGCCTAAGATCCTTTTCCCCGTCCCTAGTGGACAATCCCGATCCCGGTACCGGAAGGTGCCGGGATTTTTTTATCCCCCGCCTTCTCTCTTTTACCTACCTTTGTCTTATGGCGATCATATCAAGAAAGAAAAAGATATACCCCGTAAGCAAAGACCTGGAACACTACCTGGTCAGCCATGGCCGCTATGCCCATATACCGATCAGTTACAACGACCTGCTTCGCTATGATAACAGCATTCCGCTGACCGACAAGAAAAATAAGGATACGCTATGGGAAACAGTGACCTTTGCCCAGTCCGACATGAAGCAGATCCACGAGCAGGTCAAAAAAATATATGCCCTGCTGAAGGCCGACGGGGATATGAGCGTCATGCAGCATTTGTTCGTCGACCGTATCGACCTGTGCATTTACGGGAACACCCAGCCTTTCAGGGTTCGGATTGTGAACCGGATCAATGATAATTTTGATTATTTCTACATTAAAAAGGCCGACGCTTCGCGTATCTACGGCCTGGAGCTGGAACACCTGCTGTCACCCAACCGGATGAGTTATTATGTGCGTCTGGAGACCCTGATCGAAGAACATATTATCGGAATTCCGGGCGATCAGTTTATCCGGGAACACCTCAATGATGTCCATTTTAACCCGATCCGGCTGAGTAAAGAGTTTGTGAAATTCAATGAACGTTGTTTTATCAGGCTGCTCGGCGATATGCATTCAAGCAATTTTGTGGTGGATATAACCCCTGACTTTGAGGAAATAGACTACCGGATCCGTGCCATTGATTTTGACCAGCAGTCTTATGAAGGACGGAAGGCCATCTACCTGCCGCAATATTTCAAACAGAATAACCCGTTCATCGAGCTGGGCATCAAATGCATGACCCCGGAAACGATGAGACAATACCAGAAAGAGGAGCGTTCATTAATAGCCACCCGGCTGAAGGCCAGCCGGGAGAAAGTGATTTTGCTGCTCAGGGCTATGTCATCCGATGAGCTTGCCCCCCACTCCCATGTTGAATCGCTGAGAAAGGAACTGGCGGTTCATTACAATGATGAGAATTTCAATCGATGTGAAAGCATGGGGGAACTGGTGCGGCAAAGCCTGCTGACCGTTTTACCCGGCAAACCGGATTTCCTTGATCCCCGGTAAATCGAGACCCCGGATGTCAGTGTGTGGGCACAAAACGGGAATGGGCCGCTTTGAGCGCGCCGGCAACGTTTGCAGCATACTGACGGCTCCTGGTAATTATAATATCCATTTTCTTTCCGCGTATGTTAGCAGAAATGGCAAATTTATCCTGCTGGAATACCATGATCACAATGGCCGTGAGGATAAACACCACACCCGCCCCGAAATACAAGGTTTCCGAATCCATGCTGTTCATAAAAGTCCTCCAGTCGGAGTTGACCGAACTCATCATTCCGAGGGATCCTATGACCAGGCCAATGACTCCGGCTATAAAAAAAATAAAGCTCGGGAAGCGCGAAGGAGGCTTTCGCTCCAGGCGAATTTCACTTAATTCACCCAAGGATATTTCATCCCCGTTCACGATGACCGTCTGGCCCGTAACCTTTACCCCGTTCTCATCCTCATACCTCACGAATTCTTCCATAGACCAGTTTTTACTTCTTTTCATGGCAAACTATGGCAAAAACAGTTCCAGAATCAAACCGCTGTACCAGCCCAAAAAAGCCTTTTAAACAAGCATTTATGCGTAATTTATTCTACACATTGTTTCCTTTGGTGACTTCCGTGTATTTTTACCCTATGATTGTCCTACGCCCGAAAGCCAGCACACTTTTTTCCCTGTCGCTATTCACTTCACTCTGCCTGGTGGCAGGAGCCGTTGGAATCACCCATTATTTACTGAACGGCACCCTTTCCTGGTACGATTATATTTTCGTCCTGTTGCTCCTTCCCCTGGGGGTCATTCTTCTCCTGCGATTGATCTTTAACTACTCATCGGTCAGAATGGGAAAAGACCGGATCACCGTCATTCACCCCACCCGGTTTTCCGAACGGAACTACAGCCTGTCGGACATTGAATACTGGACCGAGAAGCAGGTTAAAACACCCAGCGGACTTTACAAAGAGGTTGAGATCAGGTTCAGCGACCGAAGAAAGGTCAGCCTCAGCCTGCAGGAACATAAGGGATACCCGCAGGCGATCGCCTACCTGCAGAAAAAATGTAAGAGACAATTTAAACCGGCAGAATGATACGAAACCTGTTGATAATCGGTCTGGGTGGATTTACCGGGAGCATACTTCGCTACCTGGTCTACCTGATGCTTGATCGCCGCGTGGCAAACTGGCCCTGGGCAACGCTTGCCGTTAATGTGGGTGGCAGCTTCCTGCTGGGTATTTTTATGGGGCATTATCTCCTGCAGTCGCAGGGTAATCACTTCCTGCGGCTTTTGTTTGCAGTTGGTTTTTGCGGGAGTTTTACGACATTCTCCACCTTTGCCTTTGAAAACTGGCAATTACTTGAGCAGAAAATGTGGATAACCAGTGCCGTCTACATCCTGGCCAGTGTGGTTTTCAGCATCCTGGCCATGGTGGCGGGCATATTGCTCGGCAGGCAGCTTTGATCATTCCTGGTCCTCACCGGACGTCACCTTACGGATAAACTGATTCCAGCGCATGGGATTCAGAAAGTTATTTGGCGGAAAAATATGGTTGAGCTCATATAACCGCTGATACCGGCGCTGGTCTGCCTCAAACTCGCTCAGCTGATGTTCACGCGTTTCTTCCAGGGTACGGATCTGGACTTCACGCACGAGGTCATCCATGTTACGGGCCGGTTCCACGTCAAGAAAGGCCTGTTTAAAATTCTCCACACTGGGCCAGGGAAAAATAACCACTTCACTCAGCATCACCGTGCTCTGGCGCATCAGCTGAATCAGGGAATAATTATTCATCGTAACTTTGGCGGGCATCACAAATCGCGCGTCAGCATACCCTATGTAGGAAAAGTTAAGGGTATCGCCCGGACTGATGAACAGGGAGAAATATCCATTGGCATCTGTGGCTGTCCCGTAGACCGTATTCCTTATCTGTATATTCACATAAGGCAGCGGGTCCCTGGAATCGGCATCCAGCACCATACCAGTGAGCATCACGGCATTTCGAACTTCATCCTGGGCCACCGCTTGCTGCACGGCAGTCCCTGCAATGAGTATCAGCAAATATGTCCAGATCGTTCTCATGAGTTGCTATTTATGGGTCCAGTCATACGAGTCCAGCTCTTCCAGGCAGGCCTGCAATAATTTGATGCATGCCTCAATGTCCTTCTTATGGGCCATTTCAATCACCTGGTGCAAATGCCTTGTGGGAATCGAAACAGCCCCGGAAATAGCGCCCTGCTTACCCATCCGCTGAATTCCGGCGGTATCGGTACCTCCTGCCGTCAGCAATTCGGGCTGCCATTTTATCTTTTTCTCTCCGGCTACCTTTTTCATGTAATCCACCATGCGGTAATCGCATATGGCCGAGGCATCCATTATTTTGATGGCAGCCCCTTCACCAAGGGAAGTAACCTTCTCGTGGGGTTGCGCCCCCGGCAGGTCAAAGGCAATGGTCGTGTCCAGGCCAAAACCAAAGTCAGGATCGATCCCGTGCGCAGCCACATTCGCCCCCCGGATACCCACCTCTTCCTGTACCGTAAAAACCCCGTACACATCGTAGGCCGGATTTTTCATTTTACGCAGGGTTTCAATGAGAATAAAGACCGAGACGCGGTTATCAATTGATTTGCAGTTGACACATTCACCCATTTCGATCAGTTCACGCTCGCGGGTTATGGGATCTCCGACACTTACCACCTTTTCCACCTCTTTGCGGTTCATGCCCAGGTCAATGTAAAAATCCTGGATCTTCGGCATTTTGGTCCGTTCTTCCTGACTCATTACGTGGATGGGCTTGGTACCCATCACCCCGACGATATCTTTCTTACCATGGATCACCACCCGCTGCGCGGTGAGGGTCTTCGGGTCAAACCCTCCCAGGGTGGTAAACCGTACAAATCCCTTCTCATCAATATGCGTCACAATAAAGCCGATTTCATCCATGTGGGCGGCGACCATGGCCTTTTTTTCGTTGGATTTTCCTTTCCTGAATGCGATCACATTCCCGAGATTATCCACGTGTACACTATCGGCCAGCGGGGTGACCTCCTTCAGTATGAGTTTCCTGATTTTCGTTTCATACCCGGGCACACCTGGTGCTTCACATATATTTTTGAGTAATTTTACGTTTATTGACATGGAATGTACGGTCGGTTATTTGTTAATTCAATATTAGTTAAAAACGGACAGTATTCAGTTGAAAACCGGTAATTACCGGCATGGTTTTTTGACTGCCACTAACTATACAACAATGCCGGATGGCATTCGTTTAGCCCATTATGAAAGGAAAGATCATACTTCTTTTTGCGCTTGCACTCCTTGCCCTGGCCGCCATCGGATATCTGGGCCAGCGGGGCTTGCGGAATATGATCGTATCCATTGAAGACGCCTCCCGGCCAAATGCCACCATTGCCGGTATCAATGAGATCATGCAAAGTCTGTCGGATGCAGAAAGCAGTGTGCGGTCATACATCATAACCCGGGAAGAGCAAACCCTCACCCCGTTCAAAGAAAGTGCAGCCACCATCCAGCTTAAGCTGGATCAGCTGAAGGAGGTTACCGGCCGCGATGAGCAATTGCAGCGACTCGAGCGCCTTGATCAGCTTATTACCCAGAAGTACGAAACACTGAGTACCCTGATCAACGTTCGAAATTCCCAAAACGGGGATGTGCTTGCCCGTGTCATGGAGGACATTGACCGCCTGAAAACCGAGGCAGAAGAAGAATCGCAGGAAGATCGACAGGACCCTTCGGTTTTTGAACGCCTGTTTGGCGAGGAGCCTTCAGAGGAAGACTCTGCCGCGACCGATGCCGCTATCAGCACACGGCAGCTGGACCAGGCGATCAGCCGGATCGGCCGGGAAGAAAGCGCCGTTTCCCGACAGATCATGGAGCAGGAATTACGACTCACTCAACAGGATAATGCCATCATGGAAAGAATCCGCTCGGTACTGGATGAAATCGAGCTCTCGGAACTCCGCCTGTCCTCTTCCCGGACCGAAAGTGTGCGTGAAACTTCGGAAAAAACGATCAACACGATCACTACGGTCCTGATCATCACCCTGATCCTTTTCGCCTTCCTGCTGTCAGTAATCTTCAATGACATTCGGCGCGCCCGCAAATACCGCGAAAACCTTCGGGAGGCCAAAGAACGGGCCGAGGAGCTCGCACGGGTCAAGGAAGAGTTCCTCTCCAACATGAGCCACGAAATCCGTACCCCGCTCAGTGCGCTGATCGGTTTCAGCGAACAGCTGGAAGACACCCCGCTGGATGAGGAACAGAGCCGGATGCTATCGCGCGTGAAAAGCTCCAGCGATCATTTGCTCAGGCTCATTAATGATATCCTGGACTATGCACGGATGGAATCGGGTAAGATGCAACTTGAGCAATCCGGTTTCAGGCCTCGTGAAGAACTGGAGAACGTGCTTGCCCTGTTCCAGGCACCGGTGGCCCGCAAGGGACTCACACTGACCGGCGACGTGGAGCCTGGTATACCCCAAATTTTCCGCGGTGATTCGGTCCGCTTCCGGCAGATCATCATAAACCTGGTCAACAATGCGGTGAAATTTACCGAGGAGGGCAGCGTACGTGTACATCTGAAGGCACGGCCTGCAGACGAAGAAAATCAATTCCGGGTGACGATAACGGTTTCTGATACGGGCATCGGAATCCCGGAAAACAAACTGGATACCATTTTCGATGAATTCTCACAGGCCGACAGTTCGACCTCCCGGAAATACGGCGGCAGCGGATTGGGCCTGTCAATTGTACACAAGCTCGCACTGCTTCACGACGGCAGTGTGAAGGTGGAGAGCAGCGAAGGAGAAGGCACGCATTTTCATGTCACCCTTACTTATTATGAGGGTTCGGAGAATGACCTTCCGCGTGAGACAGAGACGAAATCAGTGGTTTTATCCGGCATCCGGGTCCTGGTGGTCGATGACCAGCCTTACAACCTGGAATTGCTGGAAACCATCCTGCTGCACTGGAAAATGGATTGTACAGCCTGCTCGTCCGGCGAAGAAGCCATGGAGGCAGCACGGAATCAAACATTTGATATTCTCCTGCTCGACATACAAATGCCCGGAATGAGCGGCCTCGAACTGGCCCGGCAACTGCGTGACGAACACCTGATCAGGGACAATACACCGATCGTGGCACTGACCGCCGGAACCAGTGAAAAGGAAAAGCAGGAAGCCCGGGCGGCAGGCATGGAATTCTTCCTGAGCAAGCCCTACACGCGCAAGCAACTGCGCGCCACGATCCGTTCTGCATGCGGACTGGAAACAACGGAGACCCAACAGGAAAGCAATGGGGACGGGAACGGCTCCCTGAAACTGGACGGACTCATGGAACTCGCAAGCGGTGATATGGAATTTGTTACGAATATGCTGACGATATTCCGCAATAATTTTTATAATGACCTCGACAAACTGGAAGAAGCGGTCCGGGAGAATGACAAGGACGGGGTTCGGGCGGCAGGACATAAAATGAGTCCGCCTTGCCGGCACCTGGGATTCTCCGACATGGCTACCCGCCTGAAAGTGCTTGAAAAGGCGGCAGAAGAGGGTGGCGACATGGAGAATATCCGCCGGCAATTCAGTGAAATTCAGGCAAGGACTTCCACCCTTATGCAGGAAATTGAAGAAAAAATAGACGAACTTGATCCTAACAAGCAACGCGTATGACCAACCGCCGAATGCATGTATTTATCGTGGAGGACGACCAGTATTACAACGAATTACTGGCTGCCCACACCCGAAAAATCCTTGAGAACGAAAATATTGAGACCCGGATCACCCAGTTGTATTCCAAGGAGGACTGCCTGGAACATTTGTCTGAAGAACCGGACCTGATCCTTCTGGATTTTTACCTGGATGTCAATAATGACATAACCTCCACCGGTTTCGATGTCCTTCAGAAAATCAAGGAACGCTTTCCCGGTATCCGTGTGATCATTATTTCCCAGCAGCATGAGTGGGAACGTTTTAAGGAAGAATTCCTCTCCATTGGTGCTGAAGATTTCATAAAAAAAGATGACCGCCTGCCGGACAACCTGGCAAGGTATCTCCTGGCAGCAACCTGATCCCATGTCCGGACTATTCATTTCTGTAGTAGAAGACGACGAATATTATCGTGAACTGATCGCTCACGCGGTTTCCCTTGATCCTGAATATACCGTACGGAAATATTCTTCCGGCACCGCCTTTCTGAAAGAACTCGGTACAAACACCCCTCAGGTGGTAACCCTTGACTACCGGTTGCCTGATATGGAAGGAGGAGCGTTATTGAAAAAAATCAGGGAATTCGATCCGGCTATTGAGGTGATCATTATCAGTGAGCAGGAAAAGATCGAAGTGGCCGTGGAATTACTTTCGCAGGGCGCCTATGATTATATCGTTAAGAGCAGGAATATCCGGGACCGCCTGTTGAATACGCTCCGCCACATCCGGTCAGCCACCCAGCTTCGCCGAAAGGTAGCCCATTTGCAGAAAGAGGTGGAAACCCGGTATGATTTTCAGCGTACCATGATCGGCAATAGTCCGCATATCCGTGAAATCTTCCAGCTGATACAGAAGGCCGTACAGTCAACCATTACCGTTACCATCACCGGCGAAACCGGGACCGGCAAGGAACTCGCCGCCAAGGCAATCCATTACAGTTCGCCCCGCAAAAATGAAGCGTTCGTCGCAGTGAATGTGGCCGCAATACCACGGGACCTGATTGAAAGTGAATTGTTTGGCCACGAAAAGGGGGCATTTACCGGGGCCAGTTTTCAGCGAATCGGACGATTTGAAGAAGCAAACAAGGGAACCCTTTTCCTGGATGAGATCGGTGAAATGGACCCTTCCATGCAGGTCAAACTCCTGCGGGTGCTGCAGGAAAAGGAAATTACCCGTGTGGGCAGCAACAAACCCCTGAAGGTGGACTGCCGCATTATTGTAGCCACGCACCGGGACCTTCTCAAGGAGGTAAAAGAGGGCAGGTTCCGTGAGGACCTTTATTTCCGGCTCTACGGGATGACCATCGAAATGCCTCCGCTGCGGGAACGGGGAGAAGATATTATTCTCCTCGCACAACATTTCATCACAGAATTCTGCCAGGCCAATACCATGGAAGAACCTGAATTATCGAGGGAGGCCAGGAAAAAGCTCATGACCTATCAATACCCCGGAAATGTAAGGGAGCTCAAGTCGGTCGTCGAACTTGCCACGGTCATGTCGAATGACGGAACCATAACGGCCGGTGACATCAACTTCCGGAAGAATGATGAATTGTATGACCCGCCTTCCTCGGGACTAACCCTGAAGGAACATACTCACCGGATCATCCGGCGCTACCTGGACAAACACGACCAGAACATCAAAGAAGCCGCCCGTGATCTTGACATCAGCTACAGTACCATCTACCGGATGCTGAAAGAAGAAGAAGGACAAGGTTGATTTTCAATTTGCAAATTATTGTCAAAATGAAAAATCTGCCGGGACGGATCTCATCCTGAAACCCGGCCTGTGACCACACAGGAGGCATGCTAAATCTGGCATTTGCTTTGATGTAAATATGGCACGGCCGAAATAAGTGATAATGATCACACTTTGCAGGTCCATGATTATCCTTAGAACTAAAACATAAATAAATATGAAATCCATAAATAAATTCTTTATAGCCGCGCTGATGATCCCGGCGCTGGCATCATGTAATCAGGAAAAAATAGACCAGCTCAGCTCGGAAAACGAACAGCTTGCCACGCGCACGACTGAATTGAATACCGAACTGGAGAAATACCTGAAGACCTTTAATGAAATTGAAACCAACCTTCGCGAAATCAAGGAACGGGAAGACAAGCTCAACCTGAGTGCAGAAGATAACGTCGAATACCAGGATGCCGAGAATGTGGAGTCAATGGTAGAAGATATTCGTGCAATCAATGCGCTGATGGCCGAGAACAAGGAGAAGATGGCCGAACTTCAGCAGTCTCTTGACCAGGCAGGATCTGAATACAAGAAGATGGTGAATAACCTGAGCTACCGGATCAAGCAAAAAGACGAAGAGATCACCACGCTGAAGACCAACCTGGAAAATGCAAATGTGGAAAACGAGCAACTTGCCCAGAACATTGAGACGCTGACCAAAACAGTGGATACACTTTCTTACCAGAAGGAAGAGCAACTGGCCGTGATCGAAGAGCAGAAGTCGAAGATTGAAGAGCAAACCACAAGTCTTAACACTGCCTATGTGGCAATCGGAACCAGCAAAAACCTGGAAGACGAAGAAGTGGTTGTGAAAGAAGGCGGTATCCTTGGAATCGGAAGTACCGACAAACTCAACAAGAACCTGAAGGAAGAAGCCTTCAGCAAGATTGACATTACAGAAGTAAAGTCAATCCCGGTACTGGCGAAAAAAGTGGAACTTATTACCACGCACCCTGCCGGATCATACGAGTTTGAAAAGAACGAAGATGAGAAGATTGAGAAGCTTGTAATCCTGGATCCCAACAAATTCTGGGAAGCTTCAAAGTACCTTGTGGTAAAGGTTGACTAAGAAAAAAGCCTATGGCAGGATGGAGAACTTCGGTTCTCCATCTTTTTTTGTATTTATTTGTAAAAATATGGCTGGAAGGCGGTTATTCGATGCCTGTGATTTTTTCAATCTGCCATAAATAGTATTTTTGTCATAACGGAAATCAGAAGCCGTTTCTTATAATTTTTAACCCCAAACACAAAACCATACCCAGATGATGCAATCCTTATTCAAATCACTAAGCCGTGTCTCACGACTCGCGATTTTGGTGATCATTTCAGCCGCCCTTTTAGGAGGTGCCGGTTGTAAAAGTAAAAAGAAAGCTGCCGAAGCTGCCGCGGCCGCTGCTGAGAAAGAACGGCTGGAACAGGAAATGGCCGAAAGGCAGCGGGCTGAAGAAGAAGCACGCAGGAAAGCGGAAGAGGAAAGGCTTGCCGCAGAACGCGCACGGGCCGAAAGGGAACGCGCCAATTCTCCCGAAAACAGGCTCAACAATTATTTCCAGGCCATTGCCAATGCCGGTAGCGGAACTTCCGCCAATCGCAGCATTCAGGAAGCCCTGGGATTATTTGCCAGCCCTGACACGCCCGTACTGATCATCATCAGCCAGGAAGGTGGCCAAAAAGACTATGACGAGCCCACCACCATTAACAAATACCTTAACTACCTCAAAGATACCGGCAACAACGCCAACCGGATCCAGGAGATTGAATATGATTCTGCCGGTAAAATAACTGTACTCGAACTCGTCAAAGCATACAAATAAGATGAAAACTATATACACTACATTCCATACAATTCTGCTGACTTCCCTGCTGAGCCTTTTTACCATTGGCGGCGGGTTCGCACAAAGTGCCGAGATCAGTCCGGAAAGAAAACAAGCAATTGATTCCCTGGCCCTGGAAAAGGTGCGGGACCTGAGCAAGTACATCAGTATTATCGGGAACAAAGCCACGCCATTCTCCGAGGCCCAGCGGGTCATGGACCGGGCAGAGGAATTATTTGCCGACGGGGCTGAAATGGGGGTTTCCAGCCTCAACCGTGAAGAGATCAGTTATTATTCCGTCCGGAAATATTTTGAACGCCTGATGGCCCTCAACTACGACCGCGTTAATATCCGCTGGTACGATATTCACTACATCAGTGACCTGGAGCGACAGCCTGACGGCCGATATGTCGGGGTAGTCACCGTTTATCAGCGTTTTGAAGGTGAATCGGATGACGGACTCAATTACAAGGACACCACCAAAAAGGATATCACGATCTACGTAGAGAGAAAGAAGACTCAGATTCAGGGACGTACCATCGAATTCTGGGATGTGCTGCTTGGAGATATACGGGTGACTGAAACAACTGCATGAGGTATTTACTTTTTTTAATCAGTCTGCTTTCATTTACACCAGCCTGGACCCAGACGCTCAGCGGTGAGGATGAAAGCAGACTTTATGCCGAGACCAAACAGGTCAATCAATTTTTTCGACGCTTCAACGGAGAAGAGGATGAAAAGGGGAACCGGTATTATCCCAAGGACAAGGAATACCGGAGTCCTGCCTTACGTAAACAGTACCTGCGCATTTTATTCGATGCGAGCAACGACGGCATACCCAATGCCAGGAAGGCCGAGTTTGCCGACGAGGTTATCAGCAGTCCTGTATTCCTTAATTTCCATGGGGGAGAATGGTTTGCCGAGGTGAATACGATCTTCCGGTTTAACGGTAAAGACGAAAACTTCATCCTGTACATGTCCCTGGAGAAAGACGGGCTGGGCACCAAGTGGGTCATTGACAAGGTGTATTCGCAGGTATTTGCCAAGTACATGGCGGTGGATACCACCCGGATGCGGAAATTCCTGCATCCAATGAGCCATGAGCTCGATTTCATGAACCTGAGGAAGGCCATGGACAAAAAAGACAGTGTGGCTCAGTTTGCCTTCCGAGAATTCAAACCCGACCATCTTACCCTTTTTCTGTACGAAATTGAGAAAGGCAACCTGCAGTTCCGGACCATTAAAAATGTCAACTTCCATTTTTTCCAGGTCAATAACTGGTATTTCGAAATTTCAGAATTCAACAGGCCCGGATATAACCGCGGCTGGCTGATTTCCGACCTGGTCAAGGTACAGGACCGGGACAAGGACATCCTGAAGAGGTTCATTTACAATGAAAAATAAACGATTTATATGCCTGCTGTTCCTGCTGTCCGGGATGTTTCCCGCGGCCGGCCAGGAGCAGGATAATTCCGCCAAAGCCGAGGATATTGTGAATTTCCTCGAATACCTGCTCAATACGCTGGGAGACCCGAAAACCTCGGCCCGGGACAAGGATGTGATCGTTACCGAAAGCTACACCAAAATATTCCGTGATGCCCAGGTGCAGGTGGAAGATGACCTTGACGAAAACCGGGACGTGATTACCAATAAGGATGTTACGGCCTACCTGAAGGATGTCAATTTCTTTTTCCGCAAGGTAACCTTTGATTTTGAGATCCAGGATATTGAGGAGAATGTCAATGAGGAAGGCGAACAATACCTCAAAGTCTCCCTGCAACGCAACCTCCAGGGAATCACCGTTACCGGCGATACGGTTAACCAGACCATCCCGCGGTTTATCGAAATAAATATCAATCCGGAAGACCGTGACCTGCGTATCGCCAGCATATATACAAACGAACTGGACCAGAACCAGGCGTGGCGTAACTGGTGGGCCGACCTTTCGTACGAATGGAGAAGTATATTCCGGGAAAAACTTCAGGTACGTGATTCCGCCAGCCTCTCCCAGATCAAATCGCTGGCGAAGGTCGAGGAGCTCGACCTGACCAATAACCAGTACATAACCGATCTCCGTCCACTGAGCCGCATCTCAGCCCTGAAAAAACTGTCAATTGAAAAAACCAGGGTCACAAGTATTGTCCCCATTCGTAACCTGAATAAGCTGGAGGAGCTTAATATTTCCCATACCGGAGTGGCTGATATCACCGCCCTGAAGTATGCCAGTGCCATGCGCATCTTCAAGCTATCGCATTCTCCGGTTCAGGATATTTCCGTATTCTCCCGCATGCCCAACCTCGAAATTGCCGAGCTTGACGGTACCTTTATCCTTGATTTCACTCCGCTGGCCGATCTGCAGAACCTTACGGTCCTGTTACTGAACCAGACAGAATTCTCCGACTACAGCCTGCTTCGCAACAAACCCTCCCTGCAAATCCTTGACATATCGGCGACATCCGCCATACAGGTACAGGAGCTGGCCACCATTACTTCATTAAGGCAACTGTATGCCGACAGTACCAGCCTGGCCAGTGTCAGGCCCCTTACTGCACTCACCGAACTGGACCTGTTGTCTATCAACTACACCCAGGTGGCAGACATTTCCCCGCTTGCCTCGCTGGACGGACTGAAACGTATTTATTGTGACCACACTGGAATCACCCGTGAAAAAGCGAGGGAATTCATGATCACCAACCCGGATGTACTTGTCGTCTTCGAAACCGAAGATCTGCGCAGCTGGTGGAACGGCCTCGCTCCTGCCTGGCAAACCGCCTTCAAGCGTCATGTACCGGGGATTAACCTGGAAGACAAGGAGGGACTGGCACAGATCACCTCACTGGACTCCCTCCACCTGGCCGGGATCCGGGCCATTGATGATCTCCGGCCGCTGACCACCCTCATACGGCTCAGCTCCCTGAATGTTTCCGGAACTGGCATTACTGACCTGGACGATCTTGCGGGGATGCGGGATATGACCTGGCTGGATTTCAGTAAAACCGGAGTGAGTAATGTGAGTCCGTTGCTCGGATTGAGCAATCTCACCTATATCAATGCCGACGAAACGCAGGTACGTGATATTACGCCGCTGCACACCCTCGCCAAAATCAACCTTTTCAGGATTGACCGGACCAACATTCCCGACAGCGCCGCACTGACCATGGCGAGACTCAGGCCTTCAGTACTGATCATTTTCAAAACCGAGCGGCTTAATGCCTGGTGGGGCATTCTGAATGAAACCTGGAAAACGGTCTTTCGTCAGACCATGAACTGGAAAAATGAACCGGATGCCATGCAGTTGCATGCCCTGGTCAGCAGGGAATCCCTGGAGACCCACGATCCTGGTATCCGTTCACTGGAACCGTTGAAAGAGTTTGTGCGCCTGGAAAAACTGGATATTGCCGGTATCGGGCTGTCAGACCTTTCGGCCCTCGCGTACCTTCCTACACTCAAGAGCCTGAACGTGGCACGTAACCCGATCAGTGAACCGGATCCTATCCGTAACCTGTACAACCTTGAATACCTGGATATATCCAATACGCCGGTAGAATCACTGGATTTCCTGGAAAACCTTATGGAGCTCCTGCACGTGAATGTATCCGGGACCCAGATCAAGCGTGTTGATCCGCTGCAAAGCCTGTGGCAGCTCAATTACCTTGACTGCTCCAACACAAATGTGAAACGAATTGACGCCCTGCTCGGGTTGTCGCTGCAGAACCTGAAGTGTTACAATACCCGTATCAGCGATAAAAGAGTGGAAGAGTTCAAGCAATTGAACCCGGATTGCAGCGTTAGTTATTATTAAATGGGAAAGAAAAAGAGAACGGGACGGAAAAGCCTGCGTAAGCGGGAATCCTCATGGGCCATGAGGATCATGAAATACGCCCTGTACGCATTTCTTGGTGGGGTCGGTGCGGTGATTCTCTTCATTTTCCTGGTTTGGGCCGGCCTCTTCGGAAAAATTCCAACAGCAGATGCGCTGAAGGAAATTGACAATTACGCCGCCACCGAGGTGTACAGTGCCGACAGTGTTTTGCTCGGCCGCTATTACATTCAGGAAAGGACACTCACCGAATTCAGTGAGATCAGTCCGAATGTCATCGATGCCCTGGTAGCCACGGAAGATGCGCGTTTCTTTGAGCACAACGGAATTGATTACCGGAGCATGTTCCGCGTGCTGTTCAAGACCGTACTTATGGGTGATCACAGTGCAGGGGGTGGAAGCACACTCACCCAGCAACTGGCTAAAAACCTGTTTCCCCGGTCCAATACTTCCCGCCTGTACATGCCGGTGGTAAAGGTGCGTGAAGCCATTATGGCCCGACGCATTGAGGAGGTACATTCCAAGGAAGAAATTCTCACGCACTACCTGAATACCGTACCATTTGGAGATAATGTCTTCGGAATAGAAATGGCTTCCCGCCGGTTTTTCAATAAGTCGGCCCGGCGCCTCAACGTGCAGGAAGCCGCGGTATTGATCGGTATGCTCAAAGCAAATTACACGTATAACCCGCGACGAAATCCTGAACAGTCGAGGGAGCGGCGGAACGTGGTCATCGCACAAATGCAGAAGTACGGGTACCTGAAAGCAGAGGAAAGCGATTCGCTCCAGCAGCTACCCCTTGAACTCTCCTACCACAAGATCACTCACAGTACGGGAATGGCGACCTACTTCAGGGAATTTATCAGGCCTCAGCTGGAGCAGTGGTGTGCTGAAAATACGAGGCCCGACGGGTCGCCCTATAACCTGTATACCGATGGGCTGCGCGTATATACCACGTTAAACTCCTCCATGCAGCGCTATGCGGAAGACGCCGTGGCCAGTCATATGAAGGAACTTCAAAAGGTATTTGATGCACACTGGAACGGCAAACCCTGGCGGGACGATCCTGCCCTGCTGACCAAAGCCATCAAACGATCAGGCCGTTACCAGTCGCTGATTGCTGGCGGGAAATCGCATGACGAGGCCATGAAGGAAATGGAAAAAACGATGAAGATGAAAGTCTTCTCGTGGGACGGCAATGACGAGCTGGTGGAGATGTCCCCTGTCGATTCGGTAAAACACTATATTAACATGCTGCACACCGGTGTGATGGCCATGGATCCCAATAAGGGGGATATCCTGGCCTGGGTGGGAGGCATCGATTATGAGTATTTCAAATACGACCATGTAAACAAGGGGACCCGGCGCCAGGTCGGATCCACATTCAAGCCCTTCGTCTATGCGGCTGCCCTGGAGAAAGGAATAGATCCCTGCGATTATATCTCGGGAGCACGGGTGGAATATACCAACCTGGATAACTGGAGCCCGGGTAACGCCGATCCTTCAGAGTACGATAAGAAATACAGTTTTGCCGGTGCGTTGTCCAAGTCGGTGAATACCGTTTCGGTGAAGCTGCTCGAACAGGTAGGAATAGAATCCACCGTTCGCCTGGCGCGGAACATGGGAATAGAAGCCCCGCTCCCGGAAGTTCCCTCCATCGCACTTGGAACCGCGGATATCTCCCTGATGGAAATGGTGACCGCCTATGCGGTGTTTGCCAATGGCGGACGACGGATTGAGCCAAGATATCTTACCGCAATCACAGACGATGAAGGCAATGTACTGGAAGAATTTGATTACTACCGAAAAAAGGAACAGGTCATGTCCAGGGAAACTGCGGAGATAATGATGCAGTTACTCAAAGGGGTCGTCGATGACGGTACCGCCTCAAGGCTCAGGCATACGTACGGCCTCCGGAACGAACTGGCCGGGAAAACCGGTACGACCCAATCCAATGCCGACGGTTGGTTTATCGGTTTTAACAGGAGACTGGTGGTGGGAGTCTGGACCGGTGCCGACGACCCGGGAATTCATTTCCGCACCACGAGCCTCGGTCAGGGTGCCAACATGGCCCTGCCGATATTTGCTAAGATTTTTCAGAAACTGAACAAGGATCCCGAATTCAACCAGACCACACGCATGCGGTTTCCGCCGCCCTCCAGGGAAGTGCTATACAGGCTTCGCTGTGACCCGGTCCGCGAAGACCAGACATTCTTTGAAGGACTGTTCGGCTCAAGGGACGATAAGGATGAGGACTCACGCGAGCGCAAATACGGAGAGCCACGTGAGCGCAAAGATATCCTTGAAGCTATCGGGAATATTTTTAAGAAGAAGGATAAGAAAGACTAGGTCGATTCTTCAAACAAAATATGGCGGTTAAGTGATTCTTCCAGGGAAAGGAATGTTTCTGTCCGCCGGATATATTCGATAGGCTCGACTTTTTCCTGGAGAATAACTTTCAGGTGCTGGTTATCCTGCGCGTGGATCTTAATAAAAACGTTGAACCTGCCCGTGGTGTAGTGGATCTTCACCACTTCCGGAATCGATTTTAGTGCATCGTACGCTTGCTGGAATTTGGAGGTATCACGCAGGTAGATACCCACAAACGCACTTACCGTCCAGCCCATCTTCGCGTAGTTCATCGACAGGGTAGTTCCTTTTACCATTCCTGCCTCCACCATCTTTTTCATCCGCAGATGAACCGTACCGCTGGATACATTGGCCCGTTTGGCTACCTCGGTATAGGGCATCTGGGCATCAGTCGATAACTCAGACAAAATTTTCAGGTCGACTTTATCTAATTTCTTTGACATGGCAGCAAATTCATCTTAAGGAAGCATTGAATTTACTACAAGATTTCCTTAAAAAGTTGAAAAAATTAAAAATATTGCTACAAAAAGACCTTATACTATAGATATATGTTAAAATAACAGAGAAACAGCCGTTTTTTCACCCCTATCTCATCCGTGGGCCAGCCCGCTGCAGGGCCCGGTAATATCCACATTATTTATTAATTCTAAGTATAGTACCGGCCTCAACCCTCTTCTTTAAAGTGATCGTATTGGCATATCAACGTATTTTTACGTTGCTTAACTTATTTATCAGTTGCATAACTGAAAAATAAGTTCTACCTTGGTTTGCATAATTAGCTCACTATGAATTCGTATTTCGATATCCTCCTTCAGATCTCCCTGAGCCTTCTTATGTGCTGGGGCGTGTATGTGCTGTTTATACGCCGAATCCAGCAGTTCGGCATGCAGCGTCTTTACCTTACAGCCAGCCTGTTACTGAGTTTGCTTATTCCGCTCCTGGTATCCGCACTGGATATGGCAGGTCCGGTACCTGAATCCTGGAAACATTGGTTTGCCTCGGCACAACTGGTTGGGGAAACAGGCGCAGTCTCTGCAAACTCTTCGCAGGTAAATCCCGGACCGATCTTTTCCTGGTGGCATATAGTAACCGCTGTCTATCTGGCCGGGATTACGTTCCGGGTATTCATTCTTTTTCGGGAGGCGCAGACGATCCGTCACCTTTACTCTTCGGCCCGGAAGGAAAAACACGCTGGCTTCACATTATTGTATTCTGAGTTTATTGTTCGCCCGTTCTCCTTTTTCCGTCTCATCTTCCTGCGCGAGAATATGGAACCTGGAGAAAAAGGCTTTACGATCAGGCATGAATCGGCCCATGTGACCGGCAACCATTCGTGGGACAACCTGTTCTTTGAGGTCGCCAAAGCCGCGTTGTGGTTTCACCCCTGTATGTATATGTATAAGAAGTACCTGAACGAAGTGCACGAATACCTGGCTGATCGGGAGGTTATCAGGAATTCGGAAAGCTCCAAATCCTACGCCCATTTTCTGCTGGAGCATACCTGCCAACCTGATGACAGGCATTTAATACTGGGCTTATCCAACAAACTGATCACCAAACGAATCCTAATGCTATCCACACCTTCCCTCCGCCCCGCCACCTACCTGTACCTGCTGTTGCTTATTCCACCAGGCGTGCTAAGTTTCGGCGCCTGTTCGATGATGGACAATGAAGCAAATCCTGAAAAGGAACCTATTACAGAACAGTCCACCGAAGCGGCATTTACAGAACACGAAGGAAAGATGATCCGCCAGGTGATCTGGGATGGCAACGAATCCTATACGGATGATGCGCTTACCCAACTACTGGGCATTTATCCCGGTGAGGTATTCGACCCGGTACGACTCGCTCAATCATTCAGCTACCATCCCGGTGCCACTGATATTTCTTCACTCTATATGGATAACGGTCACCTGTATTTTTCTGTCCAGCCTGAGATTGTCCCGGTTGGTTCAGATCGTGTTGACCTTGCGTTTACCATCTATGAAGGAGAGGTAGTGAAAATCGGAACGGTTTGCCTGAAAAGTGATGACGGGTTAAACGTATCAATAGCCGACCTCGAAGTGAAACCGGGGCAGCTCTTCGATCGTTCGGCGCTTATTGCTGCCTCAAAACAGCTGACGGAAGCTTCCGGCGGAATGGAGGTGTCGGTCACCCCGAAGCCTGACCCTGGAAACGGAACGGTGGATATTGATTTTGAAGTTATCTTAACGGAGGACTAACCATGGAAGAATTAACGAAAGCTGAGGAACGCATCATGCTTATCTGCTGGAATCTCCAGAAAGCATTTGTCAAAGACGTGATTGCCGAGATGGAGGAAAATCCACCCTATAACACGGTATCTTCGGTGGTACGCATCCTGGAAAAGAAAGGGTACCTTGGTCATGAACAGTTTGGCAACACCTATCGATACCATCCCCTGATCAGTAAGTCGGAATACCGGAAGTTTTTTACTAAAAAGTTGCTTAGCGGTTATTTTGACGATTCTCCTGCTTCGCTCGTGTCCTTTCTGGTAAAGGAGGAGAAGCTATCTGAAGAGGAAAAGGAACAGCTCCGCCAGCTTATCGACAAAACGCTGGAGTAATCCGCCGGTTGATCCGGCAACGGCCATCTCGTAATTCCCTTAGAAATTTTGTTGCCCTACCCGGCGCCGGGATGTCAAAAAGTTCAGGCTCCGCTTAGAAGTAATGTGATTATTAATATATTTAGGGGCAAATAGTAATACGACCAATAAGGTGTTGCTGTGTTTAACTGACAATAACGCTTAAATGAAAAATGTCCTTTTAGTCACGGTATTGCTTTTTTCCTGTTCGGCCCCTCGCCAGGCGACAAAAACAACACTTCTAAATGATCAGACCTTCCTGTTAACAGAAGTATCTGAGGACCCGACCTATGGCACGGAAAAAAACCCGGTTGAAGTGGGGGGAGTTGATAAAAGCGAGGGTCCTTTAAACGAGAGAAGGTATTTGAATGCGCTGGCCGGACCTAATGGGGAGAGAATCAGTTATTTCAGGTCGGGTAGCTGCTGCCCAGTGAAAAGCCGGAATGGATTAATGGGAGTTGCCATGCTGGATAATTACCGGGTAACCTGGGAGGGCTCTGAAGATACCGTTTCCATATTCATTAATATGTACGACTACGGAGATTTAAAAGCCCCGGTGGGATTTACAATCAGGGAATAAGACGGATTACGTATGTATAAATTATTGACCTTACTGATCATTATGGGATTTTTTAGTAAGCTATTCGGGCAGTCTGTAAATAAGCCCGTCTACCAGTCAGACTGGACGTTCTATTTATCCAACGTGAATGACAAGCTAAGTTCTATCTCAACGGATTTGAATTTGGTTAGCATTGCGCCAGTACCGGGACAGGAAAGCGTAGTGTATGTCTCCATTAAAATGCCAAATCCAAGGGAAGACGGCCTGTCAAGCGATAAGGATGCGGAAGAGTTATGGAAAATTGAGGACGAATTAATAAAGGCATTTGACGATAGCAAGCTCAACTATACTTTTACTGGCAGGCTGACTTCCGACGGGCTGCGCGATCTGTATTTTTTCGCGGAGAATATTCAGATAATGGAAAGGCTCGTGTCTGCAACCATGAAATTATTTCCGGAATATGAATTTGATTTTGGGTATAAACCAGATAAAGAATGGAGCGGATACTTCGATTTTCTATATCCGTTGCCGCGACAAATGCAGCGCATACAGAACCGGCGGGTCGTGGATCAATTAATGAAAGGCGGAGACGATCTCACCAAGCCGAGAGAGGTTTTCCATTGGATATATTTTAAAACGAAAGACGACCTTGACCAGTTTGAGCAATTCACTGTCAGTGCAGGCTACAAGACAACCACCCGTCAAGAAACGGTACAACCTGATGAGTACAAATTTGTAATTTCCGTATCAAGAATTGACAAGGTAGGTTATAAGGATATTGATGAATACACCCTGGCGCTTTGGGAGAAAGCCAACGAACTTAATGGCGCATATGATGGCTGGGAAACATCCATTGAAAAATAGTGCCCATACAATCCGGAGGATGCACTAAACCAATCTATTCCAGGGGATCACACTCCTTATTGCGGAGATCATCATCATTATCTCCATGAATTTATTATTAACCACCATTTGTCCGGATCAAGGTGAAAGTCATTAAATTAAAGGTATGAATGAACACGTGAAACTATATTCCGGAAGTTCCATCACGGTGAACCGAATCGCCTCCATCCTGGAACAGGATGAAATCCCTTCGCTTGTCAGGAACAACGAGGAGTCAGCCCGGGTAGCAGGCTTTGGCGTTCCCCAGAACAGTGTGGAATTATATGTTAACGAATCGGATCTTGAATCCGCTCAGGCCATTCTCAAGGCCTTTCTTAAAGAGAATCAAGGATAAAAACCGCCGGATATTCTACGGAAAATCTCGTTCATTGTCCTGAACGCAAATGAACCATATTTTTCCTCAGATTGTGGAAAAACAAATACCCGGATCGGCTGACAGGCCCGGTTTACCGTTTTTAACGTCTCGGAATTCCGATAAAGCCGCCGTGGCATAAATGCTGCATAAGAAAAGTGCAACTAATTCCCTTGGTCGTCAGGGGAGCTATACAGACCATCAACCAAAACACTGTCAGTAATGGAAACCAATCAAACAAAAAACAGCAACTACGTAAAATTCTTCGCAATGATTGCCACGTCAATGATCGCGATGTTCTTCTTAATGTACACCCATTCCTACCAGGTTATTGATCACTTCTGGTTTAGTGAAACCAGGTTGTTCATGACCCTGATCATGGGCGGGGCCATGATCATTATCATGCTGCTGTATATGCTGAAGATGTACACCAACCGTAATATAAATATGGCAATCCTGTCCCTTGGAGTTATACTAATTGCCGGGTCCATCTGGCTTGTCAGGAGCCAGGTTACGGTTACCGGGACGGACTATATGGAAGGAATGATCCCGCATCATTCCATTGCCATTTTGACCAGTGAACGGGCTCAGATTAAGGATGTGCGGGTCAGGGAGCTGGCCGACGAAATCATCAAGGCACAACGCAGGGAAATCATGGAAATGCAATGGCTGATCAACGATATCCGGAAGAACGGGATCGTGGAAACCGAGGAGGAAAAACAACAGCGTCCTGTACCGGAATTTGAGGGAACCACCAGGCAAGAAACAAAGAATCTGGACTGAGTTCCGGCTCTTCCATTTTACACCTGTATCAAAAAAATCCTATCTTTCTGAAAACCAGCCTGAATGATTATATTTTTCAGATAAGATGCATCAACGATTACTTTCGAAAACAAATTCACCGCTACATGGACTTAGGACTTAAAGGAAAGAATGTCATTATCACCGGGGGAAGTAAGGGAATTGGAAAGAGGATTGCCCATGCTTTTGCCGAAGAAGGAGCGAATGTGGCCCTGTGTGCCCGGGGTGAAGAGGCGCTCCGGGAAACGGAAAGCGAACTGTTTAAAACCGGTGTTAAGGTATATGCCGAACCATGCGACATTGCCGACAAGGAAGCCCTGGATTCGTTTCTGCAGGGCGCCCGCGATGCCCTGGGCAGCGTGGATGTATTGGTGCATAATGCCTCAGCGCTGGCGGTGGGGCCCGGACTGGAAGATTGGAAGTCCAGCCTGGATGTCGACCTCATGGCTGCTGTGCATGCCTGTGACAAGGTCATCCCCTGGATGAGCGAAGCCGGCGGCGGATCTGTACTGTTTATCTCATCGACCTCAGGACTGGAATGTGACCCGATGCCTGACTTCGGGTATACGGCGGCCAAGGCTGCCCTGATTTCCTACGCCAAAAAGCTGGCGGTGTTATATGCCGCGCAGGGAATCAGGGCCAACGCCATTGCACCCGGATCCATTGAATTTCCGGGCGGCGTCTGGTCATTCTTAAAGGAGAACCAGCCTGACTTGTATGAGAGTGCCCGAACCAGCATTCCTTCGGGCCGCCTGGGAACCCCGGAAGAAGTAGCGGATGTCACGGTGTTCCTGGCCTCCCCCCGGGCCAGCTGGATAACCGGCGAATGCGTCTCCGTCGATGGTGCCCAGCATCGTGGTATGCGTTAAACAGTAGTGGACATGACGGAGATTGGAATCAGGTTAAGGCCCGCCATCATTTAAATACTCACTGAGATTCGGACTGGGAAGACGATTGACTATTTCAATTGGAAAATAAAAAGCCCGCAGGAATTCCTGTCGGAACCCTGCGGGGCACTGTGCGCACGAAAGGAGTCGAACCTTCACGCCCGAAGGCACTGCCGCCTGAAGACAGCGCGTCTACCAATTCCGCCACGTGCGCGGTTGACTATTTGTCGGTGCAAAAATAGTGGATTTTATAACATTTAATAATGCGGGGCCGAGAATTTTCATGTGTTTTCCTGCATTACCTCCCGGAGTATTGCGGCCAGTGACTCATGACGGCTTTCTATTTCACCCGCCAGGGTAAGCTGATTGGTTGCCCTGAGAAGATTGTGTCCCCTGAACCGGGTCTTATAATATACATCCCCGCCCAAATGATCGGTCAGGAACCGTACCCCCATAATGAACGCCATGTAGGCACCACTTAACGGAATGCATTCCAGTTCTTCTTCCCGTAACACCTCACCCGTCTCACCAAGATAGCCTTCCAGGTATGCCCGGTAATAATCTGTCCGGAGTTCTATTTTGTGCTCCACCGGGGCGTCTTCGGGCAGATCCGTCATTAACGACCTCAGACTGTCCCCGGTATCGTACCATATCTTCCCGGGCATGACCGTATCCAGGTCCACGACACAGGCGGCTCTTCCCTCCGGGTCAAACAGGATATTATTGCATTTCGTGTCATTATGGGTGATTCGGTGAGGTACTTCCTTTCTTTCCAGGGCGGTCATCGCCGGTGCCAGCCTGTCCACGATCTCCAGGCAGGCTGTCTCCACTCCGGTAGCGGCCTTTTCCCGGACTTCACCCAGCTGGTGCAGGCGCAGGGCGATATCATGAAATCCCGGGATAGTCACTGAGAGTTCATCGGGAGAAAGGTCAGCGATCAACCGGGCAAACTGTCCGTAGCCCCTGCCGCATTCCCTAACCAGCGAACCCTCTTCAAGGGAATCATAGGACTGTAGTCCTCCGAGAAATTCATACATTCTCCAGGCTCTCCCGTCGTGACGCAGCCAGGATGATCCATCCGAAGCGGGTACCAGCGTAAGGGAAGTAAGTACAGAGGAGCTGTCCGAAAGCCTGTGTCTTAAATGTGTGGTGACCAGGGAGATATTCTTCATCATCCCGGGTACATCCCTGAAAACCTCCTCGTTCATGCACTGAAGCAGGTAATCGGGACAGCCGGATTCCTGGTTATGAACCCGGTAGGTGTCATGGATATGTCCGGATCCGTAGGGAACAACAAGACCTGGCGTTCCTTCCACACGAAACCGACGGGGTATATCCGTTATTCCCACAGCTTTTCCGGGTACTTCCCTTCCTCAACCAGCCTGGACAGTGCTTCCTGGACCTTTTCCTTGTCCTCGGCGTAGGTCACTCCAAACCAACTGGCATTCACCGAATCGACTTTTACGGTTTCGCCATTCTCCAGCAATGAACCCAGCAGCGAAGGAAGGTAGTATTCCCCTTTGGTAAGGTCCACACTTTTTTCAAGAAATGAAGTCAAACCTTTTTCAAACCAATCAAATGTCTCGGGTTTGAGCACCATGAGGTTCATGCTGACCAGGGTATCTTCATCCAGCTGTACATCCCCGGTAGGCAGGTGGCTTACAATGGCTGCCCCTACCCGTTCGATGGAGGTGTTCTCCTCAATATGGGCAAGCTGGTCCTGGCCGTTAAGCTGAACCACGCCACGCGATACGGTCCCGTGGTCTGAAAGGGTCTTCACAAGCCGGTAGGCGATCAGGACGGCAAGCGGACCGTTCTTCTGAAGGGCCTGCACCTGCCGGAACGCCTCATCCATTGCCTCACGTCCATAAAAGTCGTCAGCGTTGATCACGGCAAAAGGCTCATCGATGGCAGAAGCAGCGGTCCAGACCGCATGCCCGGTTCCCCAGGGCTTTGTGCGGCCCTCAACCGGTCCGAACCCATCGGGCAGGTGATCCGATTCCTGGAAGACATACACAATTTCCGCATGGTCGGCGAGGTGATTGAATTTTTCCCGAAATGCTTCGGCAAAATCTTTCCGGATAATGAACACGATCTTGTCAAAACCCGCCTGAATGGCATCGTAAAGGACAAACTCAAGCAGCGTACCCCCATTGGGTCCCATTTCGTCCATCTGTTTCAAACCGCCGTACCGGCTGCCCATTCCGGCAGCCATGACCAAAAGTGTATTTTTCATGGGTAATTCGTAGTTCGGGGCAAATAAAAACAACAATGGACAAATCGCCTAATATCCGCGGAAGTAATAGGGTGCGTATCCTGCTCAAATGAAAATAATTATTATATTCACCAGGCAGAACCCTCTGAAAATCTACCATTTGCAACAGCATCGATCCTCATTTAACCGATTTGACCCTGATTCATTATCTTCCTTATGCCTGCATCACTTTCCGACAACTCCACTGACCTGTCGAGAGCGAATATTGTGGTTCTCGGACTCGCTTTTCTTCTCGGAATTATCCTTAGAATAATTCAGTTTGCGGCCGCGCCTTCCTACTGGAAAGACGAATTATTTTCCATTATCAATATAGAGAATATGTCGCTGTATGAACTCCTCACCCAACAACCCGCCTATAACCAGGTGGCTGGCGTGGGGTATTACCTGATACAAAAGACTATCCTCCTCCTGGCAGGTGAATCAAATGAATATGTACTTCGCTTCTACCCTTTTATTGCTTCTATACTCAGTATGTGGGTTTTTTACCTGATTGCAAAACGCTTCCTGGGAGGCTGGTTACTGGTGGCATCGGTCGGACTATTCTGCCTGAGCCTGGGTCCATGGCTTCAGTCATTTAATGCCAAACCCTATTCAGGTGACCTCTTGTTCATCATGTGGTTTACCTGGTTCCTCCTTTTTCTTCGTGACCATTCTCCTGGAAAAAAACAAATCCTGGCGGCGGCATTGATCGGGTTTATCGGCGCCATTGCCTCACTCCCCGTGGCGGTGTTTGTGTTTGGGGCAATTCTTTTTCTTATGTTGCTGCGCCCGGAGAATATCTCGCTGAAGAGCCTGATGCCCGCCTTCATACTTTGGACCCTGGGTGCACTCTGGAATATTTATTATGCGAAATTCGTGATCACCCCGGAGGTGGAGTCGGCCATGTTCGGACATCATGCCGGTTTCGGTTCCTTTCCCCCGACCGACAGCCTGTCCGGATTCCTGCTTTTTTACCCCAATGCCATTATCGAGTGTTTCGGCTACTTTCTGTTGCCCAACACCATGGACCCGGTCAGTTTCTCCAGGGCAGTGATCCTGCTCCTTTTGTCCGTCGGCGGGATTATAACCCTCCTGAAAAAAGATACGATCCGGGTCCTGGTCCTGCTGCTCCCTCTGCTGATGGCCATCGCACTGGTGACCATTTATACGTACCCAATGATGAACCGTGTCAGCATGTTTGCCTTCTGGCCGTTCATTTTACTTCCTTTTATTTTCCTTGACCGCCTCAATGTCCGATGGGCACGGATTCGTCCCTGGATGGTGAACACCCTGGTGATCATCCTCATCCTGCCTTCGCTGCTTATCGTGGTTTTGGGCATCACTACCCTGCCGCTCGTAGTCGAACCCGCCAGGGAAGCGCTGACGGTGATCAGTGAAAACAAAGAACCCGGTGATGACATCTACGTCCACGCAGACGGGGACCTTTACCTGGAGTATTACGCCCCGAGAGTTGGAATTGATGCGTATATCCTGGGATCGCCCGAAAGCCTGTCTTCGGAAGATGCCTACCGGGAGGACCTAGCTCCGCTGGACGGAAGGGTTTGGTATCTTTTCATCGGCATCAGGCCGGAAATGAACCCGGTTTTATCCGCGGAAAAGATTCGCAACCTGGTCAGTAACGAAGCGGCATTGATCCGGGAATATAACTGGACAACCGGATATCCCTCCTACCTCAGGCTGTACGATTTCTCCAGAAATCCAGATGAATAAGGCCGATTGAATTTTGACACGAAAAAGCCCCGCAGGAGTTCCTGCCGGAACCCTGCGGGGCGCGGTGCGCACGAGAGGAATCGAACCTCCACGGCCGCAATGGCCACCAGGCCCTCAACCTGGCGCGTCTACCAGTTCCGCCACGTGCGCGTTGGTAGTTTTTCTGCGTGAACAGGCGGCAAATCTACTAAGGATTTAAAATATAACCAATAACGGCTTTCTATTTCTTCCAGACCGAATCCACGAAATATCCCCGCTTATCTGTAAAGTTCTCCAGGTCGGTAAACCCGGTAAGGGAGGCCATGCGTGTGATATCCGACCGGGAGAATTTCTGGCTCACCTCCATATGGATCGCCTCCCAGGCATCCAGTTCGATTTTCTGGCCCCTGATCTCAAATTTCTGGGCCTTGCGGCTCACCAGGTAGCTCTTGGCCGTACCGGTCAGGGGGTTATACACAGGATAGTGCAGGAATTCCTCTGTGCGTATATCCGTACCAAGCTCCCGGTTGATCCTTCGGAGCAAATTCAGGTTAAATTCACGGGTCACCCCTTTGGAGTCGTTGTATGCAGCCAGGATCGTTTCAGGTTCCTTTTTCAGGTCAAATCCGATCAGCATGAGGTCATCACGCTTCAGTTCTCCATACACCTGGCTCAGAAATTCGAAGGCCCGTTCCTGGGGAAAGTTTCCGATATTCGAGCCCAGGAACAGGATGATATTCCGGACGCCGCCGTTTCTCAGGTTGTGCAAGGCACTGAAATAATCATCGGCGATGGGGCGAATGCTGAGCCCGGGTATTTCCTTCATCAGATTATTCTCCAGGATATCCAGGACATTGGCTGAAATATCGATAGGAACATATTCAAAATCCACCTCCATTTCCGTGAAATGCCTGAGCAGGATTTTAGTCTTGTACCCGTCCCCTGCACCAAATTCGACCAGGTTAAAAGGGCGTCCTCCTTCGGTAAACAAGCGCCTGATGTGATCTTTGCTGGCCGACAGTATTTCATGTTCACAGGAAGTGAGGTAGTATTCGTCCAGCTTCATAATTTCCTGGAACAGCCGGTCCCCTTCCTTGTCATAGAAATATTTGGAGGGCAGTCGCTTGGGCGTAGAAGTGAGACCTTCCAGGATCTCACGCGCAAATGTATCGTTCATTGTATGCGTTAAAGGTATTTCGCCAGACGTATTCCACTAAACATCCAGCGTAAAGGTGCATGAAAGAAGTTCCTGTAGGTTTTCCGAATATGTTCCTTTGGGGTGGCACACGAACCGCCGCGCAGCACCATCTGGTTGACCATGAATTTGCCGTTGTATTCTCCCAGTGCGCCATCGGGAGCCTGGTAATACGGATAAGGAAGGTAAGCGCTTGACGTCCATTCCCACAAATCCCCGTAGAACTGGTGATTTCCCGGGGTGGCCGGAAGTGCCTCCAGCTGTTCATTCTCCAGGAAATTTCCTGAATCACGGTTTCCGTATAGGTCTGCGGCCACTTCCCACTGGGCTTCATCCGGCAGGGAACAGCCCTTCCATTTCGCGTAGGCCGCCGCCTCGTAATAGCTGACATGGCTTACCGGTGCATCAGGATCCAGCGCTTTAAGTCCGCCCTGCAATGAATAAGTCTTCCAGGTGTCCCCGTCCAGGTGCCAGTGAAACGGAGCCCTTACCTCTTCCTGGTTTACCCAGTCCCAGCCGTCTGACAGCCAGTGGCGGAAATCGGCATACCCTCCGTCCTGCATGAATTCCAGGTATTCCCGGTTGGTGACAAGCCGGTCCGACACGGCTGCCGCGTGCAGAAATACCTTATGGCGGCCCTGCTCATTATCAAAGCAGAATCCTTCACCCTGGTACCCGATCTCATAGGTCCCTTCCGGGATCTCCAGCCAGTTGACCGGACCCGCCTGACCGGTCGTTGCCGTATCGCGCGACTGGTAGGCAGGAAAAAGCGGGTTGTTGCCAAGGATATACTTGATGTCGTACATCAGCAATTCCTGGTGCTGCTCTTCATGCTGCAGCCCGAGGGTCAGTATGTATTCCAATCGTTCGTCGAGGCCATTCTCCAGAAACTTTTCCATATGGGCATCGACATAGCTGCGATAGGCCATCACTTCCTTTACCGAAGGCCGTGTCATATTGCCGCGATCGGTACGAACCATGCGGTCGCCCTTGCTTTGGTAATAACTGTTGAAGAGATAGGCGTATTCCTCGTGAAAGACCTGGTAGCCTTCCATATGATCACAGAGGATAAATGCTTCGTAAAACCAGGTGGTATGGCCCAGATGCCATTTGGGCGGACTTACATCCACGACCGGCTGTACCACATGGTCTTCCGGCGTGAGCGGCTGACAGATCGATTCGGTCCTCCGCCTTGTAAGCAGGTATTTTTCCAGCAGATGGGTTTGTGTTGCTAACATAATAAGGAGGGTTACTCCTTATAAAGTTACACACTTCAAAATTGTTTGAAGAAAATTGAAAAAGAAATCAGCCCCTAAATCCTGTTTTGATGCGCCTGGTACACGTATAGGAAAAAGGTTGCAAAAAAGCCGACAACTGAGAGTAGAATTGCAAAAAAAGTCATAGTCAATGGTTTATGCTTCTAAGCTACCTATAAAACATACCTTAATCCTCTTTAGTTTGATTCATACGCTACGATTGTAAGAAATCCGGGGAAGATTAAACCACTTTACAGCCGTTGGGCACAGATGAATTGGCGTGATCTGCCGTTAAGCTGTATATTTGACGGAATAATTCAAATTAACCGATTGTAAGTAATGAAAAAGTTTTTAGTGAATGTCTTCCTTTTGGGTTGGATGGCGGTGGCTATGGTACCGGTAACTTACGCCCAGGAGGCAGCGGATGACCAGGCACAGGGACGTGACTGGTTTGTAGGGAACCCGGAAACCGATAAGGTGCAGGGTATGAGTGTGGACAAGGCATACGAAGTGGTGAAGGGGAAACAATCACAGACGGTGGTTGTGGCCGTCATTGATTCCGGGGTGGATATAGACCACGAAGACCTGGAAGGAAAGATATGGATCAACGAAGACGAGATCCCCGACAATGGGATTGACGACGATAATAATGGCTATGTGGATGACCGGTACGGGTGGAATTTCATCGGCGGACCGGAAGGCAATGTGGAGATAGATACCTATGAGCTTACCCGCATTTATGCCGAACTGCATAAGCGGTTTGACGGAAAGGAGGCCTCGGACATTAAGCGTAAGGACAAGGAGGACTATGAATTCTACATGTCCATTAAGGATGATTTCGAATCCACGTATGAAAAAGCGGCCAGTCAGTATGCCTTTTACAAGCAGCTGGCGGAGAATGTATACCGTTCTTATACACTGATCAAGGCATACACCGGGGTTGACTCGCTGACCATGAGCGACCTGCGTGACATTTCAACGTCAGATTCAGTAGTGCTGCAGGCGCGTAACCTGACCGGCATGATTTTCCAGAATGTCGGGGCTGATGCTGATTTTGAAGCCATTGACCAGGAGCTCCAGGATGCCGTTGAGCATTTTGGCAACCAGGTAAATTACGCGTACAATATTGATTTTGATCCGCGCCCTATTGTCGGGGACAATTATGCAGATCCGTATGAGAAATACTACGGGAACAATGATGTCAAGGGGCACGACCCGAGTCACGGTACCCACGTGTCAGGAATCATTGCAGCAAACCGGTCTAATGAGCTGGGCATGCAGGGAATTGCCGATAATGTAAAAATCATGGTGGTTCGTGCCGTACCGGACGGAGATGAGCGTGACAAGGACGTGGCCAATGCCATTATCTATGCCGTGGATAACGGGGCGGACATTATTAACATGAGTTTTGGGAAATCCTATTCTCCCTATAAGGAAGCAGTGGACAAGGCAGTGAAATACGCCGAAGATAAAGGAGTACTGCTGGTACATGCTGCCGGTAACAGCTCCAAGGACATCGATACCAAAGACAATTTCCCTACGCGCCGGTATGATTCCGGAAGCGAAGCGGCTACCTGGATGGAAATCGGTGCCTCGGCAAGCGGTGCCGGTGAAGAACTGGTAGGTGATTTCTCTAACTACGGCAAGAATACGGTGGACGTATTTGCCCCCGGGGTGGACATTTTCTCCACAACCCCCGGGAACTCCTATGAAAGCTTTAACGGAACCAGTATGGCGGCACCGGCCACCGCCGGAGTGGCGGCACTGCTGATGTCCTATTACCCGGAACTTTCCGCCAGCCAGGTGAAAGACATTCTCAAGCGTTCATCCCGTAAATTTGATAACCTGAAGGTTAGAAGGCCCGGCAAGGAAGACCTGGTTGAATTCAGCGACCTGTCTATCACCGGGGGGATCATTAATGCCTATGAGGCGGTGAAGATGGCAGAGAACATGAAAATTAATAAAGAATAAACACGATAATCCATGTATCAGCTTCTCGTTCACACACATTCCGGACTACGGTGGGTCGTTTTGATAACCCTGCTTGTGGCCATTATTAATTCATTCGGTAAAACCGGCGGATCCCATCCGTTTACCAACAAGGACAAAAGACTGGCGCTGATGGCGCTGGTCTTTACCCACCTGCAGCTGGTGATCGGCATCTATCTGTATTTCATCAGTCCGCTCGTGGTATTTTCCGCTGAATCAATGTCGAACGGGGTGCTGAGGTTCTTCCTCGTGGAACACATTGCTCTTATGCTTGTGGCCGTAATCCTGATCACGATCGGCTTCAGCAAGGCAAAACGGGAGGTGAACGAAGGAAAAAAATTCCGGAAAGTACTGGTGTATTACCTGATTGGCCTGATCCTGATCCTTATCGGGATTCCCTGGCCTTTCCGCATTGAAAATGCAGGCTGGTATTAATGAAACGTATCTTTCTCATGGTTGTCCTGCTTCTCCCGTTGTCATCGACGGCACAGGTGGAGCATAATTTTGAAATGGGCCCGGAGAATACTGATTGCGGGAGCCTGGATTCGCTGTCGCTGCCCGAACAGGAAATGCCGGCCCCGATACTTGCCGCGACCTTCAGGTATCGGGAGGAGCTCCGGATATCGCGTTACACGGCGCCCAGGAAGCTGGTCTATGCAAGTTGTGACGGGAAAGACGGGTATTTGCTTGCCTGGCAGGATGACAGCCTCATACATGTGTATGAAAAGGTGCCGCTTGCCGCCTGGGAAGCGATCCTGACGGCAGGTGATCCACGCGAGTCTTACAGGACGGTGACGGATACACTGACAAGGTACACACAAAAAAAGGCGCACTGAGCGCCTTTCTTTTTACCTGGATACCGGATTATTCGACCACGACGTCAAAAGTAATATCCATGTCAGTCTCCCCGTCTGCCGAAGTACTTGTGGCTGTTTTGATGCCGGGCTGGTGTTTGAGAATAATCCTCAAAGCTCCTGTGGAGGCATCAGCCGTAGTCCAGGAAGTAATAAGCCCCAGCGGCTCACCATCAGAATCTGAATCCTCGTAATTCACGGCATCCCCGCGGTTGTCAACGTTTCCATTGCCGTCAGGATCACTGAAGAGCAGATCGCTGAATTCAAAAAAGAACATATGCTCTTCCGCCTCTTCATCCACTTCCACGGAAATATCTTCTGCCGGACTCACCAGCGTATTTTCAAGCTGGAGTGTAAGGAGGTAGCTGGTGCCGGCATCAAGCACGATATCGTCAATGACCGGGTCCCCGGTACCTTCCCCATCCTCATCAAACCAGACCGCTGTCACCACGTCGGAATTATCCGCCACGTTGGTAAACCGGGCCGTGACACGGGTGATCTCCTCTTCTGCATTTTCCACCGGCGGTGCATCGTCGTCGCCGCAGGAAGAAATGGTGAATACGGTGGTGAGCGAAAGAAAAAATAACAGCAGTTGTTTCATGATTGATCAATTTTTAAAGTGAAACGTAAAGATGCAACATTGTTGCATTAAATACAATCAGAATGTATAGGAAAATGACAGGCGCAGGTTAATTCCCGGCTCGTCGGCAAAGTAACGCAAACGGTTAGTGTAAAGGCGGTAGGAGGTATTAAGCAGGTTACGTACTTCCACGCGGTAATCTATCTTTCGCCAACCGCCGCCAAAGAAAGCATTCACCAGGAAAAAGCCGTCAGGCGGAGGGGTAAAATCAAAAATTTGTCCCTGTTCATAAATAAATATCCCTTCTTCCTGGGAGTCCTGTATTTCGCTGATGGGGATATCGGGCGGTGCATTCCACTGTCGAAACTGCCAGGTCAGCCCCAATCCGATTTCGCTGTTGGGCAAAAAGACGATGCTGGGTTTGTACTTCATCTGGTAATCGGCCTTCAACGGCGGGATTTCGATAAATGAAGCACCATTCCGGACGTCACGGGCATAGACGTAGCTCACCTTTAGTTCCGAATTCCAGTATGGCGTATGACGCCATTCCCCCGCCGCATCCAGGCCCGTCAGCAGGGCATTGGTCTGGTCATACAGGAAGAAGGGGAAAGCGCCCCGGACCGTAGAGGTGGTCCCGCCTGGCGAACTGAAAATATAATTGGCTATATAATTCACGTACGCGGTAAGTTCACCCCGGAATTTTTTCTTTTCCAGGTTGAGTGTATTGATCCACTTCAGGCCCACCTCAGATTTAACTTCCCGGTCATTCTCATCCAGTAATACATCCGTTTCCAGGTTCCCGGAATCATCTGAACGGTACCGCCATAAGCCATATTCAATGGTAGACTGATGCCTGCCAAATACATACAGTTCGTAGACATTGGGAGGCCGCCAGGCAGTACCCAGATTGGAGCGGAACATCAGGTCTTCCCTGAGGTTCCGGCGGATCCCGACCGACCCGGATACATTCTGAAAATTCAGCGTATTGGTGTATATGGAATTATCCTGTTCACGCCCCCGTATGTTCATATACTGCCAGTCGTACCGCACGCCCCATTCCCAGACGTTCTCCCCTGCCCGTTTGGACTCAGTCAGGTAAATACCCAGCTGATTGGAATTGTAATTGGGAATGAAGGCCACCGTATTGGTACCCGGCTGGTTGTTATTGTCCCTGTATGACCACTGAATGCCGGCATTACCCTGCCATCCGCGAAATTCGGGATGCTCCCAGTTGGACTCCAGCGAATGGGTGAAAAGCTTAAGGTCAATGGAGGGCCGCTCATTCAGGGTACCACGGCGTACATCAAATTCCTGCCGGTGATTGGCCTGAAAGCCATACTGGATATCGAATACATGTTCTCCGCGAAACCATTCCATCCGGACCTTGGCCAGGTTATGAATGACGTTTTGGCTGGGGTTATTAATTGTGTAGGAGAATGGTTCGGTGATGGCAGGCTCTTCGGCATTGATGGCATTCTCCAAATCATCCAGGTTTCCGTTCACCGAACTCCGAAGGATACCCAGCTCCTGCAGGAAGTTGGAATAATTTACCGTCAGTGTATAATCGTTCTTATGATACCTGAAACCCAGGGCAATGCTTCGTTCTTCTTTCCCGGTATTGGTAAGCATGTAGTCGGGGGCACGCAGGTCTCCCTGCCGCATGTAGGAGACCTGGGCCAGGTAGGCAGTATGGACAAAGCCCTTTTGCAAACGAATATCACCACCCAATGACTGTCCGTTGCTGTTAAACAGGGTACCGGCATGGCCTGACAAGTCCTCATGAATCTCCAGTTCGGGTCCGTCGATCAGGATTACTCCTCCCAGGGCTTCCGGCCCGTACCGAACGGTGGCTGCCCCTTTAACCACCCGGATCTTTTCGGCCATGGAAGGGTCTATTTCCGGTGCATGTTCAACCCCCCAGTTCTGGAATTCATGCCTCAGGCCATTATTAATAATCAGCACCCGGTTACTGTGCAGTCCGTGTACAATCGGTTTGACCACATTCTGGCCCGTGGTAAGGGTCGATACCCCGGTGACGTTGGAGAGCACATCTCCAAGGGATTCAGAGCGGACGGCATCCAGGTCTTTCCCGGAAATTTCCGAAAGGCCCAGGCTCCTGAGCTCCCCGGGTGCCACCTCCCCTTCTATGATCACACTTTCCAGGGTCACTTCGTCACGTGCCATGTAGATGGCAGGCAGATCGTGGTACACGTCGTGGTGATGAACGATCCGCTTATACCCGACATAGCTAAAAATGACGTCAAATTCCTCCCGGCAAATATCTTCAATTTCAAAATAGCCGGTGCTGTCAGTCACTGCACCTTTGGTCGTACCCTGAACCTGCACACTGGCCATGAATAGCGGCTCCTTGGATTCCACATCGAAGACCCTCCCCTGCAGTGTATACGAACAGGAATCCTGGGCCATTGCCGGCAGGCTGGCCGTTAATAAAATTAATATGGGCAGTATTCTGCGCATGAGCGCACAAAGATATCCAAAATGCAATTATGTTGCAGGAAGATTGGGTACGGGTGGTTATTTTTTCTTGCCTGTTGCATCCATAGCCTTTTTCAGGTCATCCGCCCGGACCGACTTGATATGCAGGTCACGCTGCGGGAATGGAATTTCAATACCGGCTTTATTGAAGGCATGATACACGGCAGAGGTCATTTCACTTTTGATCAAAAGCCAGTCATCAATATTGGAGACCCAAAACCTGAGTGAAAAATTCAGTGAACTATCCCCGAATTCCTGGAACAGGACCACAGGTTTGGGCAATTTAAGTACCCCCTTGAAATCACTGAGTAATTCTTCCAGCAGAGACTGTACCTTGTCCACATCACTTCCATAGGCCACGCCAACGATAACTTCCACCCTTCGGTGCTGATCACTCAGCGTCCAGTTGATCACTTCCTCGGAGATCAGGTGGCCGTTCGGAATGATTACCTCGGCACCATCGAACGTCCTGACGATGCTGGCACGAATACCTATATCCTTGACAATTCCGGTATAGGATTTAACATTGACCATGTCACCGACCTGGATCGGGCGCTCAAAGATGAGAATGATACCGGAAACCAGGTTATTCACGATATTCTGCAGGCCGAAGCCCAGGCCAACGGATAAGGCACCCAGGATAATGGTGATCTTATCGAGAGGAATACCAGAAACGAACAGGGCCAGCAGGAAACCGGCCAGTATAACCCCGAACCGGATCATGGTCGAGACGGTACTCGTACGCTTCTTCGATCCGTAGATTGCCTTTCCGCTGGTGAAAAACTTTATCCAGCCTGCAAGTTTTGACGAGATGTACAGCACAAGGAAAAACAGGAGGATCCCGCCCCAGTCGAATGTGAGGGATCCCAGGTTCCGGTCGGTGGTTAAAAAGGTACTGATAGTTTCTGCAATGTAATCATCAATGTGCAGGTAGTGGGCAAAGGCTACCAGGAACAGGATGAGTAATACCAGCCGGGTGAAATTATGCCACTTCTGCCAGCCGATCTCCGATTCGGACGAATGAAGGTGGTGCATGTAGGGCTGGTCCTTGAGAAAGTCGATCAGCGTATCCAGCCAGAAACCGATGTAAAGGATTACCGTACCCAGGGCAATGGTATCCCCCACGCTCTCGATGAGTATTTTGGCCAGTATCTTACGGTCGGTTAAGTAAAAGACGAAAGCTACCACCAGCAGGAATTTCAGGATCCAGAGAAGGATCAGGGCAATCTTCCAGCGGGGATTAAAGGCATTATACTGCTTCTTGTTCAACAGAAAGACAAGGAAAATAACGGCCGCCAGCAAATAGATTACCTTGAGTGCAAGGGACGGGATCATCGGGGCATAAAATGCCGAAAACCGGATCGCCAGGAAGGTAAGGAAGAATACCAGGTAACTTCGGTACGATTCTTTAAATGGCGGGTGCCAGAGAATAAACAGAAAAGGGATATAGGCAGCCACCAGCATGAAGTTATACATCAGGGTGGTGGTTGGCGGAAAAATGACCGGGAACAGCAGAAACCCGAGCATACATGCGGAGGCAAGCCGCGTCCGGTAGAGGATTTCGTATTTTTGACCGGCGTCCTTGCGGCGGATCCTGGACATGAGGTAATAAATACCGGCTATGACCAGGAGGAAGAATACGGTATTGATCGGGTTCT
>CAZLZD010000016.1:73741-76051 GCA_964563925.1 uncultured Roseivirgaceae bacterium
TCCCGGGTCACACTAACCGAATCGGTCTGCGCAACCGCAGGCACGAGCGCCACGAGCAGGAACAGGCAACAAAGTATTCTATGTTTCATCGGGAATGACAGGGGAAAGATGGTTGTCCAAACCGGAAAATATAACAATTCCCTCACTTATCCATCATTCAATCCCTCAAATTCCGGCACGAACGCCCACGGTAAGGGTCCTCCCGCGGACATTATACCCATAGACCTCTTCGTACTGAGTATCAAGCAGGTTCTGTCCGTTTACAAACGCCCGGACACCTTTAGTGATGTGGTACTCCAGGTACACATCCAGCAGATCATATGGATCCAGTGATACCGTTTCCGTGGTAAACGTACTCAGGCTGAAAAAACGGTCATCACGGCTTCCATACCACCGGTAGCGGACCGACAGGGCAAGCCGGCTGACGGGCTGCCAGTCTGCGGTGAGTCCGGCGGCATGCCTGGGTTTGCGAATCAGGTCTGCGTACGTGGAGTCTCCTTCGGGGGTCCGGGTGGTGACCTCCCCGTCCATCAGCGCATAATACCCGGAGAAGGAAAGCTCTTCATTAACCTTCCATTCGGGTTCGATCTCCACGCCCCGTACATGCTGCTGATCCACATTCTCATAGCGGGAAGTGTAAATAATCATATCTTCGATAGTACGGTCAAAATAGACAATACGCACATTCATGTCACGGGTAAAATAGACCACCCCGCCTTCATAGCTGAGGCTTGTCTCAGGGTTCAGGCCGGGATTAGGCCCGAACTGACCAAATAGCTGATTCAGGGTTGGAGCCCTGAATCCTGACCCGGCATTGGCAAACAACTTCCACCGCCCGGCCCGCCAGTAAGGATTGAGGGAGAATGTCCAGTTGGTACCGTATTCGGAATGATGGTTTAACCGCAAGCCTCCTTCCATACCAAATTTATTCTTCGAATAGTGAACTGAGGCATAAGGCCCGGTAAGGTACATCGATCCGATTTCCGTATCATCCAGGGACATTCGCTGGACACTTAGCCCGGTCACCAGGTCGAGGTGCGGTGCTGCCTCATATTTCCAGACGGTTTCCGCATGTGCAAGCGTACCCAGTGCCTCGAAATCACCAAAGGCGCTCGAAAAACGGCGGTCGCTCCGGTTGGCTGAGAGCATCACCGATAAGGTACTCCGCCCGGTTTGGTACCCGGCACGCAGTCCTGCATGCTGGAGATCGGCTTTAAAGACGGCCAGTGTATCATCACTGAAAGCCCCCATATCATAATCCCCTTCGACCGACGAATAGGAATAAAACGGAAGGATTTCCAATCCGGGAAGGGGGGAAAGTTTCATGTTCAGGTACGCCGAGGTACTCGAATAAGGATCCTCGTCGAAGGTACCGGTATCCAGGCTGTCACGTGCTTCACTAAACCCGGCCGAGCGGTAGTGGTTGATCCCGGCGGTCAGGGAAGCATTCTCCCCCAGTCGCGCCGTAGCTGATACACGTGCATCCCAGGTGTCATAGGTGCCGTATCCCACCAGGGCCTCCAGAAATTGTGACCTGTCCGTGCCCTTTTTCGTAATGATATTGATCACCCCGCCAAGCGCAGCCGTGCCATAGAGGGTGGACTGGCTGCCTTTCAAAATCTCAATCCGCTCAACGGATCCCAGCGGCAGCAATCGAAGGTCAAGAGCCCCGTTCACCCCGGAGGGGTCAGCCACCGGTATCCCGTCGACCAGGATCAGCGAATGGTGGGTGGCCGCTCCCCTGATATAGACCGCCTTGTCTTTCCCGGCATTGCTGTTGGCACCATTGATGTACACGCCGGCCTGTTCCCCGAGAACCTGGGCGAGGTCCTTACCCCCCGAACGCTGAAGGGCCGTGCTGTCAATGACCAGCAATACCTTTCCGGTCTGTGCCGACGACTTGGGAAATTTGGAAGCCGTTACCACGACTTCGCTGAGTGTTTGAAACTGTACGGAATCCTGGCTTTGAGAACTGTTTGGTACCAGGCACCAAAAGGCAATACAAGTCATTGCCCAGACTTTCAACTCCTTTTTCATTTTTATAGGTTTAGATGAATAAAAGGAGTAAAAGGCCGGAATGGAATTTACCATCCTCATGCTTTTTACCCGAAGCACAATAAAATGTGACGGTACAGGCAGGTCTCCTGGCTTACATCCTGCAACCCGTCTTCCCGAGAATACTCAGTGACATGTATGGGCTGCGCTTGGCGATGCTTACAGTAGCGGGAACTGCTCCGGATTTACACCGGATTCCCTATTAATCCCAACTTAATGAGAACCAATACCGATGCAAGCTTACAGAAAAAAATT
>CAZLZD010000016.1:76151-81257 GCA_964563925.1 uncultured Roseivirgaceae bacterium
TTCAGAAGAAAGAATTGCAATATATTTTTAGACGTGTCTAATTTTTTATTTAGTTTTGTCTTTATAATATTTTACAGCTCCCAAAAATGAAGTACATTCTTTCCCTGTCCATCCTTATGATTGCTGCCTGCGGGGCATCCGCGCAGGAGTTACGGGGAAGGGTGGCCAATACCGACGGTCCGTTGCCGGGAGCGACGGTGCAAATCTCGGAGAGCGAAGGGGTGGTTACCGATACCACGGGTGCATTCATTTTCACAGATCTCCGTCCCGGGGCGTACGAACTGGTGGTGCGAAGTATTGGCCATGAGACGATCAGGAAAAACGTGAAGGTACCGGCGAGCGGCCCCGTAGAGATCTTTTTACCGGTAAACAGTCTCGGCCTGCAGGAGGTGGTGGTCACCGGTTCGATGGCCCCGGTATACCTTAAAGACTCCCCGGTCAAGATCGAGGTCATCCGCAGTGACCACATTGAAACCTTTCTCCCTTCGGCCTCCACGGGGATCGTGGAGACCCTGTCCCTGATCAACGGTGTACAGGAGGTGATTTCCTGCGGGGTGTGTTTTACCAACAGCATCAGCATCAACGGATTGCCGGGCCCGTACACCGCCGTACTCATGGATGGGACTCCCATGTACGGAAACCTGGCTTCCGTATACGGACTGAACGGGATTCCCTCTTCCATCATTGACCGGATAGAGGTCATCAAAGGACCCAATTCGACGTTATACGGTTCGGAAGCCGTAGCCGGCGTCATTAACATCATCACCCGGGACCCGGCCGACCAGCCCCGGCTTACCATGGACGTAATGGGCACCTCCAATCGCGAATTATTCTCCAACCTGGCACTGCGAATGGACGCGGGGAAGTCGAGGGGTATCCTGGGGATCAATCACGCCTGGATCAATTTGTTTGAGGATGACAACGGGGACGGGTTCAGCGACATTGTCAATGTAGACCGGGTATCGGTATTCTCCAAGTGGAACCTCCACCGCGACTCCGGGAAGAAATGGACCATTGCCGGCAAGTATTATTACGAAGACCGCCGGAACGGGGTGGAAGAATACCTTCAGGACCGGGCTTACCAGGACCTGCGGGGCGATGATGAGGTATATGGGGAGAGCATCCTTACGCACCGTGCCGAGTTGTTTGGTACCTATACCGCTGACTTCCTCCCCGATCTTCGGGTTGACTATTCCTTCTCTTTCCATGACCAGGACAGTTATTACGGTGCAGCTGCCTACCAGGCCAGGCAGCAGATCAGTTTTGCCAATATCATCTGGTCGCCGGAAATCGGTAACCACCGCATTCTCACCGGGCTGACCAGCCGTTATCAATATTATGATGACAACACCATCGCGACACCGGAGGCCGACCGTCAGTTTATCCCGGGCGTTTTTCTGCAGGACGAATGGGATATAAGCCGTACATTTTCCCTGCTCAGCGGGGCACGCCTTGATCATTACTCACGCCATGGATGGATCGCCTCTCCCCGGCTGAACCTGAAAGCACGTACA
The DNA here is from genome assembly GCA_964563925.1 of uncultured Roseivirgaceae bacterium. Lineage (GTDB taxonomy): Bacteria > Bacteroidota > Bacteroidia > Cytophagales > Cyclobacteriaceae > JAUILA01. The sequence goes on from CAZLZD010000016.1 coordinate 77,666, forward strand.
GGAAAGTACACGACATTCAGGGCGAATTTCGGAACCGGATTCCGGCTCGTTAACCTGTTTACCGAGGATCATGCATTTGTCACCGGACAGCGTGAAGTGGTCATCGGGGAAGCCCTGGAACCGGAGCGGTCCTACAACGGGTCCTTAAACTTCAATCACCTGTTCACCCCGGGAGAATCCCAGGGGAGTATCGATATAGACCTGTTCTACACGTATTTCACCAACAAGATAATCCCCGATTATTCCGATCCGGAGCTGATCGTCTACGAGAATTCCGGAGGCCATGCCATCACCCGGGGGGCCGGGATTACCTGGTCCCACGAATTTTTATTTCCGCTTTCGTTCACGGCTGGATTTACCGTACAGCGTGCTACTGAAAATGAGGAAAACGAAGACGGGGAAACATCAACCCGGCGCATCGAATTCGCCCCGGACTTCACCGGGACGTTTGCCCTGAGCTACCGGCTCAAAAAGGCCGGCCTGCAGCTTGCCTGGTCTTCCCAGTTCACCGGACCCATGCGCCTTCCCGAAGTCTACGACCTGGATAACAACGGTGAGCCCCTCCCTTATTCCCGGCCCACGACCTCTGGTACGTTTGCCATTCACTCGCTTCAGGTGACCCGAAAATTCAACCGCAGCTTCACGGTATATGGTGGCGTCCAGAATATTTTCAACTTCATGCAATCCTACTCCCCGCTGACCGGATACAATGACCCCGGCACCTCTCCCGGGTTCAGCGATCATTTCGACACCGCCTATTCGTTTGCCCCGATACATGGCCGGGAATTTTACCTCGGGCTGAAGTGGACCCTCGATAAATAAAGCCCTGTTTCTTTTTGCCGGAGCCTGCCAGATTGTATCTTTTGAGAAAAATTAATCATGGACAGCCAGGAAGAAAGGATCAGGTATCGCATCAGGGAGCTTCGGAGCCTTGAGCTTTATTTCTATTCGGACAATCGTTCACTCGAATTTATCGGGCAGAACCCGGATAATACCGAGGAACTTGTGGTCAATGAAAAGATCAGTGCTATCAACAACGGCCTGATCAGCCTTTCGGATGTCCCGGCACTGGCCAGGCGGATCGTTTCAATGCCCGTGGACAAGGCCCTGGGAAATCATGACCTGGACTTGGTCACGGAGCTGGCGGATATGAAAGCTACCTCACGACACGATCAACTGATTCATTTCTGTTCGCTCTACTGCAATTACCACCTTCCGGATGTATATCCCGTATTTTCGCCAGTTTCCGTAGAATTACTGACGCTGCTTGAAGAAAAAACACAGGATCAGAAACTTAAGGGCATCGATTTTTCGTCATACAAGCCGTTTTGCGAAGGAATAGACCTGGTCATATCAAAATATGGCCTGGACGGCATGAATTATCACGAGACCGACAAGTTTTTCTGGATCAATGCCTCCAGGATACGGGAGTTTATCAAGGGTCTCTGACATCTCCGTTTATCTGCTGATTCGGCACTTGATCGAAGAAACCATGCGCCACTACATGGTACCGGGTTACCGCTTCGTTACGGGAAGGATACATAGCTAAACATTAATTTGCCATGAATTTTAAATACATACTCCCGCGATTGCTGGGTCTTACCGTGGCCCTGCTTTTTTTTCTCGCGGCACCCAACGATGCCCTTGCCCAGGGAAAGGGGAAGGGAAAGCAGAATGTTTCACAGCAAAAAGCCGGGCCGCCACCGTGGGCTCCGGCGCACGGATACCGTGCTAAGACCCGTTATGTCTATTTTAAAGACTATAACGTGTATTATGATCACGATCGTGGGGTCTATATCAGTCTTGGGGGGAATAACTGGCAGATCACAGCCAAGCTTCCGTCTATCCTGTCCGGGGTGGACCTGAAAGCCGCAGTGAAGGTGGACCTTGACTTTTCAGGGGATGACCCGCAGCGAAACAACCAGGACCATAAACGAAAATTCGGCAAGAAATAATCTGTTCCGATGCAGATGGAAAGGCCTTTCCCCCGGGAAAGGTCTTTTTTTTTAACATTCACAGGAAATATCCCTGGCACGGGCCTTCTGGAACGCCTCCCTGCCCTCCTTCCAGGCATAATAGGCGATACCAAGGCTCCCGGCCGCATCCACGTACGGGATGGCAAACAGCCAGTACAGACCGCTGGAAGCCAGTAGGATAAAGGAAAGGTAAAAACAGGTTTTGGTGCACTTCGCATCCGAGATCACCGGTTCAGAATCCAGATCCTTCCCCACCTGAAGCTTTTTCCTGTACAGGAAATACATGGTAAGGATGGAAATCAAAGAAATGATGATGCCGTACCGGGTGGATTCAGGGTTACGTCCGTACCAGACAGCGAGCAGCGCCCCGGCGATCAAACCGGCCACCAGCAGGTAAAAGGCAAACCCTGTAATTTGCAGTGCCCTGCGTTCAAACTGGTCACGCCGGTTGACCGGATGTCGCCGCATCCTCCAGATCATATGGACTATGCCGGCCCCCGAGATCACCTCCACAAAACTGTCCACTCCGAAACCCATCAGCGCCAGCGTCTCATCTGACTGACCCAGATAGACCGAGACCATCCCCTCCACGAGATTATAAAGGATCGTGAAAATGCCCAGTCCAAGGGCCCACTGCATTAACGAACGGTTTGATGCCTTAGACTCCATGTGTTGAAAAATACCCAAAAATCAACAGAAATACGTACATTAATCAGCCTATGTCAGTCTGTTTACATCTTGTACCCGACAAAAAATCAGGAAATCACCTGCAACCCCTGATCGCCCGGACCCCGATGGCCGGACGGGTGTATTACCTGGTCGATGACCTGTCATTCGGACCGGTACCCATGGACCTGGATAATTTTTACCCCAGGTACCAATGGCTGGAATCCTTTTTCGGAGAATTTTCCGTGGAAGCCCAGGATCTTATCTACTTCCAGAATCACACGATCCTGACCGAGGTCGATGACCGCTTAAGGCATCCGGGCAACCAGCTGGTTTTGTGGACTGAACATTCGGCCAATCATCTCTGTTGGCTCGCCTACCTGAGCCTGTTTTTTCAGGACTGGGAATCCATCGACTGGATACACCTGGATGAGGCGGCCCGGCCATCGCGACTGACTGAACAAGACCTTCCCGCTCTCCTGGAGTTGCTTGAGAGCCGCCAACCACCTTCACCTTCGCGTTTAACGGACTTACAGGAGATGTATAATGGCTTTCGCACCAACCGTTCCCTGTTAAGGGTAATCCATGAAGGCCGGCTCGTGTCAAGGCCGCTGGATTTTTATGACGAGGAGATTACCGGCAAGGATGCTGCCTTGCCCGGCGACGACCGGAACGTTTCCGGTGAATTCCTTCGGATCAGGCGACGACAGTTAATCCTGTGACAACAGGTCGGAGGATTGCAGGATGTGCACTCCCTTAGCGCTGATTTCCTTCCTGATCTTATTAAAAGCGTCCTGATTGATAGGGCGTGTCCCGTCTTCTGCCAGGGTGACTTCAAATCCTTCCCTGAGTGCATCCATGACCGTGTAATACACGCAGAAATCAGCTGCAAGTCCGCCAACGGTCACTTTCGAAACGCCACGGTCGCGCAAGTAGCCGGCAAGTCCGGT
>CAZLZD010000017.1:0-16020 GCA_964563925.1 uncultured Roseivirgaceae bacterium
CACAAAATTGGAGATTTTACTTTTTTTGTCACAAAGCATGTATTCAAACCCGAATTCCTCCGAGAGGTTTTTACCGGTCAGTTTTTGCCTTGTTTCAAAGTATTCCTCGAGTTCGGGAAGCTGACCCGGCCCGCTGATCATTCTGAAAATCCCCCCACCGTGGTTGTTCAGGAGGAGAATGCGGAGGTTATCCATAGGGTAGTTATGCCAGAAGGCATTTCTGTCATAAAAGAATCCCACATCCCCGGTAACGAGTATGGTGAGCTTATCGGTAGCCAGGCAACTGCCCACAGCGGTAGAACTGCAGCCGTCGATACCACTTGTTCCCCGGTTACAAATAACTTCCACTTCACTTTTTCCCTGCGGGATGCCTGACCAGTTGGCGTAGCGTACGGCCATGGAATTGGCGAGGTGTAAGTGTGAGTTCCCGGGTAAATGCTGAAGCAGGGAATGCACCACTTCAAATTCTCCAAGCGGCTGGTCTTCAAAAAAAGATTCCATAAAACGCTGTGCTTTACGCTCCTCGATCGTAAATAACTGGCGGTAGTTCTCCTGCTTTTGAGAATCAAAATCATCCTGTATCGTTCCGGAGCCCATTCTCCGAAAAAATTCTTCCGGGCTGCAACGTATGATCCTGGTGACCGACTTAAAGGTATTGGCCACTTCTCCCGCAGGCTGAATATGCCAGTGCGCCTGCGGACGTTTACGGCGAAGCAATAGTTTGACATTTTTAGAGATTACCGAATTTCCGAAGGTAATGAGCAGGTCAGGAGTCAGATAAGGATAGACATCGGGCTTTTCATCGACTGCAAAAAGATCACATAACTTCACTGCATTTTGCAGCGTGTGCAGGTTGGAGATCACATCTGCCAGTACCGGAATGTTCCGTGTGGAGGTGTAAAGGTCAATGGCTTCAGATAGCGATGAGCTAGCAGGAGCTTGACCGCCAAGTACCATTTTTCGTGGGAAACCAGCCAAATCACGCTGAAGGTTATCCCATTCTGTATCAGGAAGTGTGGCAAGCCCTTTACTCTCCATAGGGACAGGGATGGATGAATCGAAATACATCTCCTCATCCTGATCCGGGTAAAACGGTTCCCTGAACGGCAGATTTATGTGGACAGGACCTTCGGGAAAATCAACTGCAGCCAAAAAAGCGTCTGCGGCGGCACGGTGTACATGCCACTGCGCGTCAGGGGAGGAGAGGTCGGCCTGCAATGTAATGCTCTTTTTAACATGCTGGCCATAGACACCCGGCTGCCAAATGGTTTGACCGTCCTGTTGTCCGACCCATTCCGGCGGGCGGTCTGCGGTAAGTAGTATTAGAGGTATCTGCTGAAAAAAGGCTTCTGCCACAGCCGGACCGTAATTAAGGGCTGCGCTGCCTGAGGTGCAGGCGAGTACCACCGGCATGTTCCGGGTCCGGGCCATCCCCAGTGCTATGAAGGCGGCGCTCCGTTCATCAGGTATGCTGAAGCATTCAATATCGGGGTGACGGGAGAATGCGAGGATCAGGGGCGCGTTACGGGATCCGGGTGACAAAACAGCCTGGCGAACCCCCATGCGTGCCAGGATTTCCGCGATGTTAAAGATTGGTTGAATATTCACGAAGTACGTTGAGTAAGGTATTCATTTTCAGTTCGGTTTCCAGCCACTCCTTCTCGGGGCGTGAGTCTTCGGTAACTCCGGCCCCGGCGAAGAACCGGACACTGCCGCTGTCAATTTTCATGCATCTCAGGTTTACAAACAGCGAGGTCTGGTCATTCAGATTAACCGGGCCGAGGAAACCGCTGAAGAATTCACGATCATACGTTTCATTTGCCTGAAGCCAAGTGTCGGCTTTTTCCATTGGCATACCACAAATCGCGGAAGTAGGATGTAAAAGGTCCAGCATCACAGAACCCAGCTGCTGAAAGCCCGTTGCCTGCATATCCACAATAAATTTCGTACGGAGATGAATAAGATTACCCGCTTCGACTGTTTTAGGGCCGATTTCCTCGAATTCCCGTAACCGGATTTTCTTGAAACAGTTGATGATATACCGGGATACCAGGGCCTGTTCTTCGATCTCCTTTTGTGTCCAGGCCACATCACCCGGATGAACGTCTTCCCGGTAAGGCTGGGTGCCCGCCAGCGCGATCGTTTCAAAATAACGTCCTTCCCTGACTTTAACCAGTAATTCCGGACTTGCCCCCATCCACAGTCCGTGTTCCGGGGTGTAGGTGGCGCTGACAAACGCGTTAGGATAGGTCGTCCGAAGTGCCAGGAACAAGGCAGGGATATCCAGGTGATTGACTTCCAGTTTTTTGCTTCGGGAAGGGACCACTTTCAGAAACCGCCCGTTCCGAATCGCTTCAACGGCTTCTTCTACCAGGTGTACAAAATTGTTGTGTTCCCTGGGATCTTCCTGCTCTTTCAGGACTGGTTTAGTGGTTAAAGGCTGGGGTACTTGCCGTATTGATTCGGTCAGTGCCTCACAGGATTCATAGGGACCTTTTTCGATTCTGAGCGATTCTCCAATCGTAAAATAAATTTCTGCCCGGATAAAATGAGGCGACCGGTTTTTGTCATAGGGAGCAAACAGGAAACCTCCCGGCATTTCCTCCAGGGTCAGCGAAGAATTCCATTCCGTACCTCCCTGGTCTATAACCCCCTGTATAACAGATTGTCCGGGTTCACGCCAAAGGGCCATTCCGTATTCCCCCCGGGTACAATAGTCCAGCAACCCGCGGATAGCCTGCGCCGGTGCGATCTGTACCTCCTTTTCCAGCCCGCTGATTCGAGAACGGTTCATGATTTATTTATTACCGCCATGGTTATCCTACTAACACAAATCAATTTATCCTGTTCGTTATTGATATGAACCTCCCATACCTGCGTGGTTCTCCCCACGTGAAGCGGTCTGGCGACCCCTGTGACGAAGCCCTCCCGTACAGATCGAATGTGATTGGCGTTTATTTCCAGCCCCACGGTTTGATATTTATCCCGATCTACCGTAAGATGGGCGGCAAAGCTCCCAAGTGTTTCGGCGAGGACTACACTCGCCCCGCCATGAAGCAGTCCGTATGGCTGATGGTGCCTGTGGTCCACCGGCATGGTCGCCCGCACAAAGTCGTCTCCAATTTCGGTAAAAATGATCCCCAAATGCCCCATCATGGTATTTTTTGACATTTTATTCAGGGATTCCAGAGAAGGGGGGTTATTGAACATGTCAATTCAGAAAAAAAGTTATTTTTGCAGGCTAAAATAGGGACATTTTGAAAAGCAAAAAAATATATTTAGTTCGTCACGGACAAACTGACTACAACCTGAAGGGGATAGTTCAGGGAAGCGGCATTGATGCCAGCCTGAATGATACCGGGCGGAGACAAGCCGGATTGTTCTTTGATGCCTATAAAGATGTCCCGTTTGACAAGATATACACGAGTGTACTCAAACGGAGTATCGAGTCCGTGGAGTCCTTCCTGGAGCTGGGTATTCCGCATCAGAAGCTGTCCGGACTTAACGAGATTAACTGGGGTTACCGGGAAGGCATTGAGATCACCCCGGAGGAAGATGCCTATTATCACGGTGTGATTAAATCATGGAGAGACGGGGATACGACGCTGAGGATTGAAGGAGGAGAAAGTCCACAGGATGTATACGACCGACAAAAGGAAGCTATGGACCACATCATGCAGCATGAAGAGGAAGAAACCATTCTTATCTGCATGCACGGACGCGCCATGCGAATCCTGCTATGCCAGTTACTGCATTATCCGCTGAAGTGTATGGATAAATTTGAACATACCAACCTGGGCCTCTACCTGATCCTTCACACCGGATCGATGTTCCGTATCGAAAAATTTAATGACAGGGAACACCTGAACGCACTCAGCGAAGCTGATTAAGGGCCGCCTGAGCTTTTCTTTCGATCCCCTTTTCATACTCATATCCGCGGTACTCTTTCACTTTTTCAAACCAATACCTGGCCAGGTCGGGATTTGACGGTGTAAGCAGGTATCCAAGCTGAAGGCAGGCATTTGGCGCGAAATACAAGGATCTGTCTGCCTGCAGCACCAGCGTGTTTTTATAGGCCGCGATGGCACGAACCGTATCCTTTGTAAGGTGCGCAAGCCGGGCGGTCCTGTATACTATTTCGGTCTGTTCAGCGCGGCCTTCAAAATCCTGCGGGTTTATATTTTGCAGCAGGGATTCCGCCCGAATGTAATAGCCGCCGTCTGTGAGCAGGCGGATCCTGAGTATCTGCGGATCCGGAAGAGATCGTGCCGCGTGTTTATGCGCATAGCGGTCTGCTTCTGTTTCATCGCTGCCAGCCGACAGCGTTTTTTCGAAAGCCTTTTGGGCTTCGGTGCGGTTTCCTTCAAGCCACCAGGCCAGGCCCGATTTGTACCAGGCATCCTTCACAAAATCCCCGGATTCACGTGCACCGAGAAAGGAGCGGTAGGCATTCCGTGCAGCCGCGTATTCACCCTTCTGAAGTAATGCATTTCCTTGTAAATAATGGAGCTGAGGAATATTTCCGCAGGTGGCAGGTTCCAGGCGGTTAAAGAGCGCCAGGGCTTTCTGTGCATTATGTGCTCGGAGATAAATGTTCATCAGCAGGTAAACCGGAAGCGGAGACGGGCTCCCTCCGCCTAGCGCCTCCTCGCCCAGGGCGATGGCCTGTTCGTTATCCGAAAGTAAGTAGGAATAACTCAGGGCCATCAGGTATCGGGTTTCCCGGCACAACCACGGTTCTTCTTCGCAGGCCGTTCTCATATTTTTCAATCCTTCTTCCAGGGTTCCCCTGATGCCAAACAAGCCCGGCAGCCATTGCATGTTTTCCGGTATGGCCCCGATCAGGCACTGCATAACACCCAGTGTTTTTCTCAGCGGATCATAATCCGGGTATTCCCGGATACCGGCCTCGGTCAGTTTATACGCCTGGCGTAATTTCCATGCCGATGAAAGTTCATTGCCAGCCTTGAGTTCAATAAATGCAGCCTGCAGCGTTAATTCCGCTTCGATGTAGGCATGAAGGGCCGTGGACTCATCCAGGGAGCTGAGTCGTTGATCCGTTCGCTCAAAGTATTCCTTGAAATCTTGTTCGCTTCCGTGGAGTGCAGTGCGGAGAAAATCCTGGTATCCCTGAAAATACTGATCAAACAGGGAGGCTCCGGGGTCAGGTTCTTCACACCACTCGCCGCCAAGCAATGCGGCATAATAGTCAGCCGGATTAATGGCGCGAAGGGGGGGCTGGGCAGATACGGAAGTCCAGCAAAGGAGAAACAGAATACCGGTATATGTGCGCAGTAACAGGATCACACCCTTTTTTGGGTAAAAGTAGCTAAAAGCAGGGAAGGCCCAAATATTAAAAAACCCTGACGCGAAGGCCAGGGTTCTTTTTATGCTTTTTTCTTCTTTCGGCGTGTGGTCCTTTTTGGTTTTTCCTCCTCAAGTGACTCCATATCGACATCCGCCAGGATCCTGCCGGAATGCTCATCGATCACGATCTTTTTCTTTTCCCGGATCTCGGCAATCTTCTGCGGGGGAATAATGATATTACATCCCTCTGCCGCGCCGCGTTTGACCGTAACAACCGCAAGACCGTTGGAAAGGTTGGCCCTCAATTTTTCGTAATATTTGAAAAGTTTAGGCTCTATCTTCTTAACTGCTTTTTCACGATCTGAACGAAGTTTTTCTTCCTCATCCTTGCTGTCAGCAAGAATTTCCTCCAGTTCACTCTTTTTGCTATCCAGATCCGCGCTGCGCTCCTCAATCAGGTGTTCTGTCGCCTCGATCTCTTCGTTCTTACGCTCAACCTGTACCTGCGCTTCCTTGATCTTCTTTTCAAGAATCTGAATCTCCAGCTGCTGCAATTCCATTTCCTTGGAGATCGCATCATATTCACGATTATTGCGGACATTCATCTGCTGCTCGGAATACTTCTGGATAAGCTTCTCTGAATCTTTGATCGCTGTCTTGTGGTCTTTGATGGTTTGGCCCAGGTCATCAAGTTCACCCTGGAACCTGCTTAGTCGCGTTTTGTAGCCTTCTACCTCGTCTTCAAGGTCCTGTACCTCATCCGGCAAATCCCCCCGAAGTTTCTTTATGGTATCCAGCTTTGTGTCAATCGATTGAAGTTTTACAAGTGCTTCAAGTTTTTGTGCAACCGTGGTGTTTTCCATGTATTATTTGTAGCTGATAGGATTCGTTACAATTTCTGATAATTGGAGTGCAAAGTTAGTGAATTTTTTACTTAAAGTATCATAAATCAATTCTTTTGTAAATACCTCACTTTCATAGTGTCCGATGTCAGCGATCATCACCTGGTTTTCCGCATCGAAGAACTCATGGTATTTAACATCAGCGGTGATAAAAACGTCAGCTCCGGCCTGTTTAGCCCTTTTTATGAGGAAACTTCCACTCCCCCCGCACACGGCAATTTTCTTTACAAACTTACCGGCGGGAGGGGTGTGCCGGATACATGCCAGCTGAAGGGATTCTTTCAGGTGATCCAAAAATTTACCTGGCTCCATCAGTTCAGGTAATTCCCCTATAATACCGGCTCCGGTTTCCTGGTTTGAATTCTCCAGCATATTCAGATAATAGGCGACTTCTTCATACGGGTGACTTTCCTTCAGTGCTGCGAGCACCTGGTGTTGGCGGTGTGCCGGGAGAATCACTTCCAGGCGTACTTCGGTGACCTGTTCATGGGCCAGGGGTGTTCCCAGGGCCGGTTTGGCATTTTCGTTGGGCCGGAAGGTGCCTGTACCCCGGAGCTGAAAGCTGCATTGGTCATAATTGCCCACGCCTCCGGCTCCCGCCTGCCAGATCGCTTCGGTTACGGCATCCTTCTGGGGAAGTGGCACAAAGGTGACAAGTTTCATCAGCTCTCCTTTTTTAGGCTGGAGAATGCGTGGATTCCTTAGCCCGATTTTATCCGCGAGTTTTTTGTTTACTCCCTGTACCACATTATCCAGGTTGGTGTGTATGGCATAGATGGCAATGTTATGCTGAATGGCTTTGATTACGGTACGTTCCACATAATTCCTCCCCGTCAGGCTTTTCAAACCCCGGAAGATAATCGGGTGGTGTGAAATGATCATGTTGCAGCCCTTGTCCACCGCTTCCTGCACCACCTCCTCGGTGGTGTCCAGGGTGATAAGTACGCCGGTGACCTCCTCTTCGGGGCTTCCTGTCAGGAGGCCGGAATTATCATAGGATTCCTGTAAAGCCGGCGGAGCAAACTCTTCCAGGAACGAAATAACATCTTTGATTTTAGCCATATTTGACCAACTTTGTGTCCAACTCAAAGTTATGGAAATTATTCTCTCCCTGGAATGTAAATGACGCTTTTAGAATTTATTCTGCTCCCGTTTGCCTGGTTGTATGCGCTGATCATGCGCTTCCGGAACTGGTTATATGACCGGGACATCCGGCGGTCATTCTCCTTTGAGACCTGTGTAATCGGGGTAGGCAACCTTTCCGTAGGTGGCGCAGGCAAAACCCCCATGACCGAATACCTGATCCGTTTGCTGCAGGACGATTACAGGCTGTGTACGCTGAGTCGCGGATACGGCAGAAAGACACGCGGGTTCAGGATGGCAGATGAAAATGATTCAGCCAAAACCCTGGGCGACGAACCGTATCAGTACTTCCGGAAATTTGAACGGATCCGGGTAGCGGTCGGTGAGGAAAGGGCTGTGGCCATTCCTTTCATACTTGCAGAGGCACCTGATACAGACCTTATCCTGCTGGACGATGCCTTTCAGCACCGGGCCGTTCAGCCTGATTTTCAAATTCTGGTTACCGAATTTGGCCGGCCCTTCACGCGCGACCGGGTAATGCCTTCAGGCAGGCTGCGTGAGCCAAAAGGGGGCGCCCGGCGGGCAAACGCGATCGTCGTTTCGAAATGCCCGGAGGCCCTGACCACTCAGGAGATGGACGGACTTAAACAGGAAATAGGTGCGTATGCCCCGGGAATTCCGGTTTATTTTAGCTCCATCCACTATGAAGTTCCCGTTTGCGTGACCCGGCCCTCCTTGCCGGAAGCGGAAATTGTCCTGGTGACCGGTATCGCCAACCCGGCTCCCCTGGTAACTCATCTCAACCATTCACACCAGGTGGGTGAACACATGGCCTTTGCCGACCACCATGCCTTTTCAAAAGATGATATCCGAAACATAACCGGAAGGCTGGAACAGAACAACGGAGCCCTTTATACCACCGAAAAGGACCTGATGCGCCTGATGGAACCGCCTCACTGGCAGATATTGAGTAAATACCCGGTGTATTACCTTCCGATAAAGGTCCGGTTTTTGCAAGATGAGCAGAAATTTAACGGACAAGTACTTAAAGTTGCCGAAGCCGGATGCAGTTAGTCCAATTTACTTAATTTTGCCGCGTGAGAAATTTTTTGACAGGCTGTATTTTAACCCTGGGCATACTGAGCCTGACCACGGTTGTCCATGCCCAGGTAATTGACGTGCAGCAGCAGAAAGAGGAGGACAGGCGTGGATCCAGTATTCTGGATGACACCACCAAGCAAATTTACGGTCCGACTACCACCCGTTATTACCACGAGGCCAGTGTCAAATTTAACCGGCCTGAATTTCACTTTGTAGATACCTCAATTGTCAACCTCCACCGTTTCACAGTAATCCCCAGGTCGGAGTTTATGTACCAGGACCTGGGAAATATCGGGACGGCCCTTAACCCTGTTTTTCCTGAAGTCCCGGATCAGATCGGAGCTACATCGGGATTCACGGTGTATGATCCCTATTATGACGATACCGACGAAATCCGGTATTACGATACCAAATCCCCGTTCAGTAAATTCCGGATTGTCTGGGGAGGGCAGGGAAGGGCCCTGACCGAGGCGCGTTACAGCAGAAACATTAACGAGCGTACAAATTTCGGGTTTAAATACCACGGATACTTCATCGACAAGCAGATTGAACGTCAGGGCCGGGGAGACCGTAATGCCCAGGGGGTTTATTATATGCTTCACGGTAGCTACATTTCCCCGAACGGACGCTACCGCGCACTTGGTTATTTTAACCGGAACAGGCATGTGGTGCAGGAGATCGGGGGCATTCTGACTGATACAGAAAACCCGGAAGACCCGATTTTTTTTGATGAAAACCGTCAGATCGCGCTGCGTACAGCCGAAACGGTCGAATTACGTACCAATTACCATCTTTATCATCAGTACACCATTGGAAAAATTGCCCAGCTCTACCATAACTTTGACCGCTATAAACAGCAGAATGATTACAATGATGAAAACCTCGAGGGTAATTACTGGCCGGATACGGTAGTCTCCCTTACGCCGGTTCGTGACCGGTCGAAGGTGATTCTGTATGTCAATGAAGTGGGTATCAAAGGAGATGCGGGAAAGTCCTTTTACAGTTTTTACTACAAGGCCAGGAATGTTGACTTTGATTATAAATACCTCGAGGAGGATACCCTCGATTTTGACACCCAATACCTGGAAAGCTTCGGGGGGTTCAATCTACGTTTCGGGAATGACAGCCTGAGTTACATTGAGGCTTTCGGTGAATTGCAGTTGAAAGGCAATTACCGGCTTGGCGGGAGAATAAAGAATTCCTGGTTCCGTGCAGAGGCAATCAGTACCGGCACCGAACCAACCTACATACAAAAGGCCTACCGCGGGAGTCACCATGAATGGGTCAATGATTTTGATTTACCGGTGACCACAAAATTCTCGGTCGATTTCCGGGTGCCGCTGGGCCGGGTGCTGCTGGAGCCGGGCGCCTCATACAGCCTTCGAAGCAATTATGTGTATTTTCGTGAGGACCTGTCGATCCGGGATATCAATAATGACATGGTTATGGATACGCTCGGGTACACGGTTGCCCCGGTTCAGGCGGGCGGGGATATCAGTGTTCTGTCACCGCAATTGCGTTTCCGGATTAATTTTCTGAAAAATTTCAGTCTCTCTTCCCTGGTAAGGTACTCCAGTGTCAGTGGTACGTCGGCCGATGCGGTAAGGGTGCCTGAGCTGTTCACCCTCACGCAGCTGGCTTATCATAACATTCATTTCAAGGGCAATCTTGAATTACAGGTAGGGATTGACCTGCACTGGAAATCTGACTATTATGCCATGGGGTATGATCCGGCTCTCATGCAGTATTTCGTACAGGACCGCTTTGAAGTGTACAGTTATCCGTTGGTTGATTTTTTTATTAACGGGAAGATCAACCGTGGAAAGTTTTTCCTGAAAGTGAATAACCTGTACGAGCTTATTTCGGATACGGGGTATTTCAGCACCCCTTATTACCCCGGGCAAACCACCATTTTTGATTTTGGCGTAGACTGGGCATTTTATGACTGAGGATAAGGAAAAACAGGTATTAGGACTGCAATTGCCTACCGACCCCAGGTGGGTGGATATTGCCTCCATGCATATTGAGGATATACTGGTGGATCATGCATTCTGCGAACAGAAAGCCGCCAGCAGCTGTATTTCACTGATTGTTAAGTTTCCGGATAAGAAGGAACTTGTGGATACGCTTACACCCATTGTCGCAGAGGAATGGGCACACTTTGAGCGTGTACTGGATCAGCTGAACAAGCGTGGATTTAAGCTTGGACATAAACGGAAAGATGAATATGTGGCTGCGCTTGGAAAAATTGAGAAGAAGGGAGGCAGCCGCGAAGCTCAGCTCGTGGAGAAGCTTCTTTTCAATGCATTGATTGAAGCACGCAGCTGTGAGCGGTTCCGGCTTCTGTGGAAAAATATTCCTGATCAGGAACTCAGTAAATTCTACTATGAATTAATGGTATCTGAGGCCGGACACTATAAAACGTTCCTGGGACTGGCAAAGACGTATCTGCCTGCGGATAAAGTCCTTAACCGGTGGAAAGAAATCCTCAGGGAAGAGGCGCGAATCATGCAGGACCTCACCCCGCGACCCGACCGGATGCATTAGGTCTTTTGCTTTTTCTTCCGTGCCGCAGGAAATAAAATGTTATTCAGGATCAGCCGGTATCCCGGAGAATTGGGGTGCAGATTCAGGTCAGTAGGTTCTTCATTGACCATGTGCTGGTAGTCTTCCGGATCGTGTCCGCCGTAAAACGTCCAGAAACCATTCCCGAAGACACCGTGAATATATTTCACTTCCCTTACCGACCTGTTCTCTCCCATAATCACCACGTCCGGTTTGATCAGACCTTTCTTATACCCGGTGGTTTGTCCGTAGAAACCCTTGATAACCTTACTGTGGTTCTGGGTGAGCATGGTGGGAATCGGGTCCCATTTGGCAGAAAATTCAAACAATGAGAAATAGTCATTCTCCTCCCTGAGACCACGCTCGGTAAACTGATTGTCAATGTTGGAATATTCGTATTCGTAAGGATCCTGTTCGAGGATAAAATCCTGGAAAGCGAACGTGTTGGAGTAATTTAATTTTTCCTGGGCATTCGGATCGGCCGGGTCCCCGTCGTACATGCGTTCGGCAATGTCCACCCCTTCGGCAGCCAGGGCAATATCATAGGTGTCTGTGGCTGAGCACATCGCAAAGAGGAACCCTCCGCCGCTTACAAATTCCCGGATTTTTTTCACTACTGCGAGTTTGAGAAGGGAAACCTTTGAAAACCCGTGTTTTCGTGCCGATGCCTCAAACTCCTGTTGCTGCTCAATGTACCAGGGAAAATTGCGGTACGAGCTGTAAAATTTTCCATACTGACCGGTAAAGTCCTCGTGATGCAAATGCAGCCAGTCATACCGGGGCAGGTCGCCGTCCAGAAGCTCATCATCAAAGATGACATCGTAAGGTATTTCGGCATAGCTCAGCACCAGGGTTACGGCATCATCCCAGGGCTGTTTGCTTTTCGGAGAATACACCGCAATCTTCGGGTATTTATCCAGTCGCATTATGTCTGTGTTGGAAGACGGGCTGGCGATCTCTGTCACGATCTGGTTGGATTGGGCATCGCTGATGACCCGATAGCTTACCCCGCGGATAATCAGTTCATTCTCAAACTTCTGATAGTACTTGAACATGAAACTTCCCCCGCGATAATTCAGGAGCCAGTCCACCTCAATGTCATTCTGGAGCACCCAGTACGCAATGCCATATGCTTTCAGGTGATTGGACTGTTCCTCATCCATCGGAATGAAGATATAACTGGCGTAGGATACCCCTACACCAAAAACGAAAAGTAAAGTCAAAAGAAACTGCCGCACCATATTATTCAGATTTCACCATTTAAATTTACCGATAAAACGTGATTTAGCCTAATCGCGGAATATCCTTTCTGGGCAACAAGTGAATTGCCTATATTAGTTTCACAGAACGATGAATTTAGTAGAGAATATACGGGAAGGGCTTAATTCGATCAAGGTGAATATGCTGCGTACGGTACTGACCGCCCTGATCATAACCTTCGGGATCACGGCGCTTGTGGGGATTCTTACCGCCATAGATGGCATCCAGTATTCGGTAACATCCAACCTGGCCGATGTGGGTTTGAGGAATTTCAGCGTACAGAACAAGCGAACCAGCAACGTGGTGGAAGGACGTACCGCACGCCGGTACGAAACCCTGAAAATGAAGGAATTTGAAAAGTTCCGTGATTTGTACCAGGTCCCGTCCAGTATCAGTTTACAGACAACGTTAACCAATACGGGGGAGATTAAGCGGGGGTCCATTAAAACAGACCCTAATGTCGCCATTCTAGGGGCCAACGAGGAATCCATTGCGCTGAACGGAATTGAGTTCGAAAAAGGCAGGAATTTTTCCAATGTGGAGATTCAATATGGTTCAAATGTGGCCATCCTGGGATATAATTTATGGAACAAACTGGTTGAGGAATCCGACACATTGGGAAATGTGGAAATTACCTACCGGGGAACGCGTTACCAGGTAATTGGTTTGTTGGAGGAGAAAGGAAATTTCGGGCGGTCAAGCGGCCCGGATAATAGTGTATTTCTTCCCTACCGCAATACGCTGAACCAGGCAGCAGGCCGAAGCCTGGCGGTCTCTATGGTTGTGGGTGTTCCGGAGAGTGTGGAGATGGAATATGCCATGGGAGAGGCTACCATGCTGATGCGAAAAGTACGGGGGGATAGTGCAGGAGAGGAAGATTCTTTCGAGCTCAGTAAAAGTCAGTCGATTGCCGAACGTATGGCGGCGATTACCGGCGGTCTGCGAATTGGCGGATTTGTCATCAGCTTTATCACCCTTCTGGGAGCCTGTATTGCCCTGATGAATATCATGCTTGTGACCGTGACAGAACGAACCCGGGAAATTGGTATCCGGAAGGCCCTGGGCGCCACAAGTACCCGCATCAGGCAGCAATTTCTCATTGAAGCTATCGTCATATGCCTGCTCGGCGGACTGGCGGGCGTAATCCTCGGGATTCTGGCAGGAAACCTCACCGCGCGCTGGATGAATATTGAAGGTGTGGTGATCCCCTGGCTTTGGATCACCGTCGGATTGAGTGTATGCGTGGTGGTGGGACTTATAAGTGGTTACTACCCTGCAAATAAAGCCTCTAAACTCGATCCGATCGAATCCCTGCGGTTCGAATAACAGCCTGCGATTTTTCACAAAAGGTTACCTTAAGGCGGTTTTTACTTATAAATAGTGTTTGAAAACTAACTGACACTGTTTACATGAGAACATTATTTTTTGTCAGCCTGCTTCTGCTTACAGCAGGTGCGGTTTCCGCACAGGATCTGAATACCGCCGACCGATATTTCAAGTTACGAAGTTATGATAAAGCCCTTCCTATTTATAAGGAGCTGGTGGATAATGGATTAGATGATCCGATCGCTCATTACCGGCTTGCCCTGTGCTATAGTGAGGAGGAAGCCGCAGAGGACAAGATCAGGGCCATCCCTCATTTTGAAAAAGCCCTGACTTCAGGAACTCTTGCCCAGTTTCACGATCAGATCAACTTCACGCTGGGGGAATTGTATTTATGGGACGGACAGCTTGACAAAGCGGAACAAACCCTGCAGAATTTCAGAAAGACCATCAAATCAGACCAAAAGCTTATTCGAAGCGTGGATGCCACGCTCGACATGGTTACGACGGCAAGAAAGCAAATGTCTCAGCCCCGTGACATGACCGTCAGGAATGCCGGATCGATGATCAACAGCAACCTTACTGAATATAATCCGGTGGTCTCCGCAGACCAGGGCCTGATGGCCTTCACCAAATTACGGCCGAACGACGGACGTACGCGGACCACCGATAAGTATATTGAAGAAATTTATTTTGCGAGAAACAGTTCGGGATCATGGACCGAACCTGTTCTCATCGACATTGCCTCTGAATATAATGTAGGAACAGCGGGTATATCGGCCGACGGACAGCATATGCTGATTTTTATTGGCGGTCCTGACGGCACCGGTGACCTGTATATGATCGATAAAAGGGGAGACACCTGGACCAAACCGGCACCCCTCGGTCCGAATATCAACTCCAAGTACCTCGAAACCACCGGGAGCATCACACCTGACGGGAAAACAATCTATTTTGCCAGTAACCGGCCCCAGGGCTATGGCGGAATGGATATATATGTATCCCAAAAGAAAGATGACGGAACCTGGGGACCCGCAGAAAACCTGGGTCCTGCTGTCAATACCTCTGCCAATGAGGATGCCCCTTTTATTCACCCGGACCAGTGGACACTTTTCTTTACATCAGACGGTAAAGGCAGCATGGGCGGCAGGGATATTTTCCTGACCCGGTTATTTAACCAGGAGTGGACCAAACCCGAAAACCTGGGTTATCCGCTCAATACCACCATGGATGATAACTATTTTACGCTGAGTGCCGACGGAAGGCTGGGTTTCTTTGCCTCCAACCGCAAAGGCGGGACGGGTGGTCAGGATATTTACTCGGTAGACATGCCCGAACAGGAATCGAATATTCCATTGACGATGATCAAGGGGAGAATCCTGAACAGCGAAACCGGCGAGCCGATGCCCACAACCATTTATATGGTGGATAATTCATCCGGGAAGAAGCTTGATTTTGTGTATCAGCCGGATCCGGTGACGGGTGACTATTTGATAATCCTTCCACCTTCAGGACATTACGACATGATCATAGAATCGGAAGGATTCCTGCCTTATACCCTAAATATAAACGTCCCGGGACAAACCTATTTCTACGAGCTGTACCAGCAGATCATGCTGGAAGAGATCCGGCAGTTTGACGTGGTGGTCGGACAACGCGTGGAAGTAAGAAATGCCTTTTATGATACCCATGAAGAGGCGGTGGCTGATTTGCGGAAATCACATGAAGCAAATATGGTACAAACCGGCAAGGTGGATGTATACGAACTCATGAATGACCTGATTGCAGCCGGTGATGATGAGGCGATTGAATATCTCCTGGAGCTGATCATGGCTGAAAATACAATCGATGATGTCGATTTCCGGGAAGATCCCCGGGTGGAGGTCGCGGTTCGGAATTATTATTACGACGAAAGCGACGAAAGCAAATTCGAACAAAAGGTGGTGGAAGGAAAAACGATTTTCTCGCTTCCTTCCATGGAGGTTACTGAAGTGGCGGCTCGCCTGAAAGAGAATGCAGAAGCCCCTGTTTCCTATGATCAGAATGTACTGAAACGCCATGCCACCGTATATTTTGATCTTGACAAGAGCAGCTTGCAGGCATCTTATCATGAAGAGCTAAACAGAATCTGGCAGATTCTGGAAAAACACGAAGACCTCGGTGTGGAGATATCAGGCTATGCCTCCCCGGAAGGAAATGAAGCATACAACCGGGAGCTGTCCAATAAACGGGCAATTGCCATCCTTGATTATTTCAATCACAAAGGAATTGTACGTCGCCGCATCGTGGCCCGGGGATACGGTGCCACCAGCAGCGAGCGCCTCAGCAATGAGGAGTCAAGAAAAGTGGAGGTTCGTATCGTGCCGCTCAAGCGTGCAGATAATGTGATGCCGTAGGTCCCGTGGTAATGATCAGGTCCCGTGTCGATGCCGATATGCATCGGCAATTTCACGGGATGACGAAAGAAGGATACCGATAT
>CAZLZD010000017.1:16120-78475 GCA_964563925.1 uncultured Roseivirgaceae bacterium
GATACCGATATGCATCGGCAATTTCACGGGATGACGAAAGAAGGATACCGATATGCATCGGCAGTTTCACGGAACTTCACCTCACGTCATCCTGAAAAACGTCCGGTGAAAGCCGGACTCGATTCAGGACCTGTTGAGATAACGTGCAGGTCCCGTGGTGACGATAGTAAACACTACGGTAGCAGCAGGGAGCTGTCACCGTAACTCAGAAACCGATAGTCATTCTCCAGTGCCTCCGTATAAATTTTCTTCCAGTCTTCCCCGGCAAAAGCGGCCACCAGTAAAATCAGCGTGGAGCCGGGCAGGTGAAAATTGGTAATCAATCCGTCACAGATCCGGAATGAATAGCCGGGATAAAGAAATATGCCGGTTTGTCCGGTGAGGAAATCCGTATTAAGTGCTTCCATTCTGGCAGCCACGGCCTCCAGGCTTTCCCTGACAGTCACGGGTTTGAGCGAATAGGGATCCTTTTGTGAAACCCGGAATGGGGCGTCGGGATCCTGGCATAACCGGGCCCCGTACCAGTATAATGATTCCAGGGTACGCATCGATGTGGTCCCGACTGCGATCCGCCGGGTGGCCTCCATGACAGCCTCCAGGTTATCCTTCCTGATAATTATTTCTTCAGAGTGCATTTGGTGAGCAACGACGTCATCGGTTTTTACGGGCTGAAACGTTCCTGCACTGACATGGAGGGTGAGTTCATTAAAATGCGTACCACGGCTTCGCAGGTCATCGAGTACGCGGTCTGTAAAGTGCAGTCCGGCCGTGGGTGCGGCCACAGCACCATCAAGCCGGGCGTACACCGTCTGGTACCTTTCGTAATCCGCTGCTTCAGGGTCCCGTTTAATGTACGGGGGCAGGGGCAGTTTGCCGGCCGCGTGCACAATTTCAGAGAATGAATCCCTTGCGTTCCATGCGAATCGTACCAGTCCGCCGGCTCGATCTTCAAGCATTGCAGACAACGCTACCTGGCCATTGTCCGTGTTGAGCTCAAGGGCCAGCGTCTCTGATTTCCATTTCTTTAAATTACCGATCATGCACTTCCAGACGGCTTCGCCGGTGGTTTGCATGGCCGAAGCTACATCCGACGTGGGTAGTACCGGCTCGAGCAGGAATAATTCGATCCGGGCGCCGGTTTCTTTGTGAAAAATCAGCCGGGCCGGTAACACTTTTGTATTGTTGAAGAAGAGCGTTGCGTTTGCAGGCAGCTGATCAGGGAGGTCGCGGAACGTCCGGTGACTTATGTTTCCGCGGCGGTATACCAGCAACCTGGATTCGTCCCTTTGCGGCAGCGGGAATTCGGCAATCCGCTCCTCGGGGAGCGCATAGGTATAATCCGACAGTTTAAGTTTTTTCAACGTCATACGAATATGTCCGCAAATATAAGGGCTGCGCTTTGATTTGAACGGCCGATCACCCAAATTTACCCTATGCCCCTCCAAGCTGCTTTTCAGCCATACATTTTGAATTTCCGGTTTGAAGCCGGAACATCACGGGGTACCCTGACCGAGAAACAAACATGGATACTCAAAATCTGGGATGATCAGGATCCTTCCGTGTACGGCCTTGGGGAGGTCGGTCCGCTGGCAGGATTAAGTGTGGACTCCACCACGGATTATTCCCCCATCCTGAGACGTTTACTAACTGAATTACCCGGGCATTCTTGTCCGTCAACCGAAGAGGATTGTTTCGAACTGTCACGTACGCTGAGCGGCGAGGACCACCCGGCACTTCGCTTTGGGCTGGAAACGGCATTTCTGGATTTGCGCAATGGCGGAAGACGGCTGATCTTCGAGTCTGATTTTACATCGGGGAAATCAACGGTTCCAATTAACGGACTGATCTGGATGGGGCAGAAGTCATTCATGCAGGACCAGGCGAAGAAAAAATCAGGTGAAGGCTACACCTGCATGAAGATGAAAATAGGAGCCATTGATTTTGAAGCAGAACTCGACCTGTTGCGCATGCTTAAAGAGGAAGGTATCCAGGTGCTGCGGGTGGACGCCAACGGGGCGTTTACGATGAAAGATGTCATGCAAAAGCTGGAACGGCTAGCGGAACTCGGCCTTCACAGCATCGAACAGCCCATTGCGGCCGGACAATGGAAGGAGATGAAGCAGGTTTGCAAGGACAGTCCCGTTCCGGTTGCCCTTGATGAGGAGCTGATTGGTATCCCGGAAGATGAGCGTGCCAGGCTGCTTGATTATATATGTCCTTCGTATATTATTCTCAAACCAACCTTGCTCGGCGGCCTGAGGGCGACCAGGGACTGGGTCCGGCTGGCCGGCGAACGGCAAACGGGCTGGTGGGTCACCTCGGCGCTCGAGTCGAATATCGGATTGAATGCCATCGCACAACAAACCGCCTGCCTCGAGTTTACCGGGCACCAGGGACTGGGTACGGGTCAGTTGTATGAGAATAATTTTGATTCGCCCCTGACCATACGCCGGGGAGAAATGCATTATGATAAATCGCATACCTGGAATTTTAACCATCTTGATATATGCTGACCGAAGATCAGTTACATGCCGGTGAAAAAATCTGGTGGTTCAAGAAAGAGTACCTCTCAGAGTTTGTATACGGAGGAATTGACGGAGCCATTACTACTTTTGCAGTTGTCTCCGGGGCCGCCGGGGCCAATGCAGAGATCTTCTACATCCTGATTTTTGGCTTTGCCAACCTGATTGCCGACGGTTTTTCGATGTCGGTGGGTAATTACTTTTCCGTCAAGGCGGAACGCCAGCAGTATGAACAGCATAAGGCGATTGAATACTGGGAGGTGGAAAACATGCGCGAAAGGGAAGTGCAGGAAATCCGCGAGATTTATGCCGCGAAGGGTTTTGAAGGAGAATTACTTGAAAAGGTAGTTAGCGTCATTACCGCGGATAAAGACATCTGGGTGGATACGATGATGAAGGAGGAACTGGAAATGACCAAGGATGACAAAACACCGGTAAAAACGGCATTTGCCACCTTCGTTTCTTTTAATGCCATCGGTATCATACCGCTGATCGCCTACATAGTGGCCATTGTAGCGGAGCTCCCGCAGGATAACCTGTTCCTGATATCCTGCATCGCCACTGGTTTTGCCCTCATGATCATCGGCTTCATGAAAAGCAAGATCACCGAGAAATCATGGGTGACCGGCATTGCTGAAACGGTGCTGCTTGGCGGACTTGCCGCTGTGCTTGCCTATTATGCCGGAGAAGTGCTCGCGTCCTGGTTCCTGAATTAACCGGGTGATTTCATTTCCCTGACATATTTACGGGTCACCTCCATCACACGTGGTGAAAGGAGCACCGCCGAGATCATGGTCGGGATGGCCATCAGGGCGAATGCCGAATCAATCAGGCTGATAATGGCTTCCAGTGAACTGATGGCGCCAAACAGGATGCTCACCACATAGAAATAATTATACCAGTGCTGTCTTCGGGCTCCGATAAGGTAGCCCAGGCATTTTGTGCCGTAATAGGAATAGGAGAATAGTGAGGTAATCGCAAAAATCAGGATACACAGCATCAGGATATACGATCCGAAGCCCGGGAATGCATCCTGGAAGGCGGTGGCAGTCAGTGTCACGCCATTGGAATCTGATGTTTGCCATACGCCAGTGATCAGAATGGCAAGTCCGGTGAGGGTACAAACTACTATGGTATCGATAAATGGTCCCAGCATGGCCACAAGTCCTTCCCGAACCGGTTCCTGAGTCTTGGCCGCACCATGCGCCATGGGGGCTGTACCGATCCCCGCCTCATTACTGAAAGCAGCGCGACGTGTCCCCAGCACGATAAGTCCGCCCAGAATACCGCCGAAGGCTGCATCCCCGTTGTAATTGTCGGCCGTAAAAGCATTGGAAAAAATCAGTCCGAAATAATGGGGCACCACATCCAGGTGAATAAATATAATGCCGAGTACCGCCAGAAAATAAAGGACCACCATGGCAGGTACCATACGCGAGGCCACCTTACCGATTCGCCGGATACCTCCGAAGATTACCAGCCCAACAAAAAGGAGGATCACCAGACCTATGTACATATCAATATCCCGGAAGGCGATAAATCCGAAGTCGACTATTTCCCCCTCCACGCCATTGGGAAGGAAAACAATATCACGAAATGCCTGGGTCAGCTGGTTGGCCTGAAACACCGGGAGACAGCCGATCATGCCGAACAGGGCAAACATGACGGCCAGCGGTTTCCAGTTACGGCCAAGCCCTTCCTCGATGACGTACATCGGTCCTCCCTGTATTTCACCGCTGGAATCCTTTCCCCGGTAGAGGACGGCCAGGGTACAGGTAAAATACTTGGTGGCTGTTCCGACAATGGCACTGATCCACATCCAGAAAATGGCTCCGGGCCCGCCGATTGCGATCGCGACAGCCACACCACTTATGTTACCCATCCCCACGGTAGCGGCCAGTGCCGTTGACAACGCTTCAAAATGGTTGATCTGCCCAGGGTCATCGTCATTGTCATATTTACCGCGCAGCACGTTGACCGCATGCCCGAAAAAGCGAAAAGGGATGAACCTCGAGTAAATTAAAAAATATAATCCGCCTCCGAGCAGTAGAAAAAGGAGCGGCATGCCCCAGATCCAGTTGGCGAAGTCCCTGATAAACGTGTTGAATATTTCCAAAATAATCCGGTTAAGTCGCCTAAATTACTTAATACTTCCTCACAGGCATAATCTGCCTTTAAATATGTGGAGAATTGTGGTTCAGCGGATATATCAATGGCTGGCAGGCAGACGTCCCTGAGAAGCGGCTGTATAATTGATCAGGGAATATAACAACCGGGCTCCCACATTGGCATCCCATTCAGAGTCTCCGGGACTTACCTCGACCAGGTCAAAGGCAATGATCCGCTTGCCGCTGGCAACCAGGGCGCGGATCAGATACATGACCTGGGAATAATCCATTCCGCCGGGGACCGGGGTGCCGGTATTCGGACAAAACCGCGGGTCGAGGCCGTCAATATCAAAGCTTATATACACCAGCCCGGGCAAGGCTTCAATAATGGAATCGCAAACCGACTTCCAGGAATTTCCTTCCATCAGGTGGTTCTGGATGTCCTCATCAAAATATACCTTGATCCTTTCCTCGTTGCCGTTGATGACCTGTACTTCCTCATCGCAATAATCCCGGATCCCAACCTGCACCAGTTTACTCACCTGAGGTATCTGCATCGCATTGTACATAATGGAGGCATGGCTGTAGGTAAAATCCTCGTAGGCATTCCGCAGGTCGGAATGGGCGTCAAGCTGGAGAATGCCAAACTGTTCATAACGCTCGGCCAGTGCCTGCAGCAGGCCCAGCGGCGTACTGTGATCGCCCCCAAGGAGTGCCACCATCTTACCTCGTTCGAGGTATTTACGTGCCTGCGCACGCACATAGATATTCAGCTTTTCTGATATGTCATTAATCGCTTTGGGGATCACCTTCATGCCCCGCCGGTCTTCTTCATTCTCAGACTCTTCAAGCCATCGTATGTAACTTGCCGCCAGGTCCCTGAACTTTGCGTTCTCATTTTTCAGGTCTTCCGGAACGGGCAGCATGGCCACACCCAGCTTCCAGGCTTCTGGATAATCCCGGAAGTACAGGTCTACCTGGGCAGAGGCTTCCAGTATGGCTTCCGGTCCGTCGGCTGTACCGGCACCATACGATACGGTGACTTCCCACGGAACAGGCAGGATAATGAATTCCGCGGTCTCCTCGGTAAAGGGCAGCCCAAACAGCTGACCCGGCCTGCCGGGACCATTCGGATCAAAGTTTTCGATCAGTTCGTTTTTCGTGGGTTTTGAATCATTCTCCATCTGCCTAGAAATTCAATAGATCAGGATACTCATATTTCCCGAAGGTGCCGGTGGCTTCTGAGACCTCTTCCCATTTTTTTACCTTCAGGGTAATTTGTACAAACCCGCAAGGTGCCATGTTGCCAATCTCATAGTTGGTCAGGTATTCGGCCAGGTAGCTGATCGACGGATTATGTCCCACCAGCAGCACATTCTCCCAGTCCTCCTTGAAATGATTAATAGTCTGCAGCAGGGTACGCACCGAGGCTTCATAAATATTTTCGTTGGTATGAATCCGGTCAGGGTCGTAATGGATCTGCTCGGCGACGTGCGTTGCAGTGGAAAGTGCCCGTACCGCCGGGCTGGAAATAATGATGTCCAGGTCAAGTTCCTGCTCAGCCAGGTTGATGCCCATTCGCGTGGCATTCTGCATACCGGTAGGGTCCAGTTCGCGGTCAAAATCCTTTTGATCAGACGCCTTCTCAAGGGCACGTGCATGCCGGAGCAGGTATAAATTTTTGCTCATTTTTTTTGTAAACTTCTTAGTATTGGCGATTGTTTGGTTTCAAAGTACCGAAACTCAAAATTAATTATTTAACCAAATGAGAATTTTATTTCTCGATAATTTGGTGAACTTTTGAATTCTAATTTATAACCTGTCAACTCTTTATGCCTAAGAATTTAGTGATTGTTGAGTCCCCTGCAAAGGCGAAAACCATTGAGGGTTACCTTGGTAAGGATTACAAGGTAACGTCGAGTTATGGTCATATCCGTGACCTGCCCAAGGGGGACAAGGCAATAGATATTGAAAATGGATTTACACCGACTTATGAAATTACCGCCGATAAAAAGGAGGTAATTCGAGAGTTGAAGAAGCTGGTCAAGGATGCGGAAACAATTTACCTGGCCAGTGATGATGACCGGGAAGGGGAGGCGATTTCCTGGCATCTGAAGGAGGCCCTTAAACTCAAGGACGAGAATACACGGCGCATTGTCTTCCGTGAGATTACTAAAAAGGCAATCGACAACGCGATACTGAATCCGCGGGGCATCGATATTGACCTGGTCAATGCCCAGCAGGCACGACGTGTGCTTGACCGGCTGGTGGGTTTTGAGCTTTCGCCGATCCTCTGGAAAAAGATAAAGACCGGTTTGTCGGCCGGCCGTGTCCAGTCTGTGGCGGTGCGCCTGGTGGTTGAGCGCGAGCGGGAGATTGATAAGTTCACCCCTAAATCGTCATACCGTGTTACGGCGGTATTCATGGTGGGTAAGGGAAAGGAGTTACAGGCCGAGCTTACCAAACGATTTGATACCATCGACGAGGCGCGGGATTTTCTGAAACGTTGTGCGGGCGCGGAGTTTACAATCAACGACCTGCAGAAGAAACCGGCAAAGAAGAGTCCGGCTGCCCCTTTCACCACCTCCACCCTCCAGCAGGAGGCGGGGAGAAAGCTAAGTTTTTCGGTCGGACAAACCATGTCGATCGCCCAGAAACTGTATGAAAGCGGTCTGATTTCCTATATGAGGACTGATTCTGTGAACCTTTCCGGCGAGGCCATCCAGGGTGCGACCCGCGAGATCACCAGGGATTTTGGTGAGAATTATGTCAAGGTGCGGAAATACAAGACCAAGTCGAGTGGTGCCCAGGAAGCACACGAGGCTATCCGGCCGACCGATTTCAGCAAAGTGAATCCGCAGCTCGACCGGAACGGATCACGTTTGTATGAACTCATCTGGAAACGGGCCATAGCCTCCCAGATGGCGGATGCCGAAATTGAGAAGACCACCGCCACGATCGGGATTTCCACCAGCGATGAGGTGTTTACAGCCCAGGGCGAAGTGATCAAATTTGACGGCTTCCTGTCGGTTTACCTGGAGTCGACCGATGAGGAGGAGAATGAAGAGCAAAAAGGCATGCTGCCCCCGCTCACCGTCGGCGAGGAGCTGCAGGCGGAGGAGATCAAGGCACGGGAAGGGTTTACGCGCCATCCTGCACGCTATACAGAAGCCAGCCTGGTTAAGAAGCTGGAAGAAATGGGTATCGGACGTCCCTCCACCTATGCGCCGACCATTTCAACAATTCAGAAGCGTAATTATGTGCTGAAAGAAAACCGGGACGGGAAGGAACGTGAGTACAATGTGCTGACCCTCGACGGAAACACTGTGAAGGAGGAAACTCAGACCGAGATCACCGGCACGGAGAAAAACAAGCTGTTTCCTACCAATATTGCCATGGTGGTTAACGATTTCCTGGTTGACCATTTCCCTAATGTCACCAACTACAGCTTTACGGCCGAGGTGGAAAAGGAATTTGACGAGATCGCCCAGGGTCATATGGAATGGAACAAAATGATCGGGCAGTTTTACCAGGATTTTCACTCAAAAGTGGAGACGACCGAAAATATTGAGCGATCGGACGTGCCGAAATCAAGGGAGATCGGCACAGATCCCAAGACCGGAAAGGTGGTCGTGGCGCGTCTTGGAAGGTTTGGACCCCTGGTCCAGCTTGGTGAGGACGATGACCCGGAAAAGAAGTTCGCCGGACTGCGACATGGACAGTTTATTGAGAACATCACCCTGGAAGAGGCGATGGAACTGTTTAAAATGCCGCGGGATCTTGGAGAATTTGAAGAGAAGCCGGTGCAAATTGGGATAGGCCGGTACGGTCCGTATGTCAAACATGACAATAAATACGCTTCCATCCCCAAGGAGGAAGACCCGTATTCGATCGGACTCGACAGGGCCATAGAGCTGATCAGGGAGAAACGTGAAGCGGACGCCAATAAATACATTAAGACGTTTGAGGAGAATGAGAATGTGCAGGTCCTGAACGGACGGTACGGCCCCTACATTAAGGTAGGCCGTAAAAATGTAAAGATTCCCAAAGACAAAAAGCCGGAGGAACTTACGCTGGAGGAATGTCTCGAGCTTGCCGAAAAGGCCCCGGCCAAAAAAGGACGAAAAAAATAACTATGGAAACTATCGTGGCACTTAGCGGGGCCGGGATCAGCGCTGAAAGTGGAATTCCCACCTTCAGGGATGCCGACGGACTCTGGGAAGGCCACGATGTTATGGAGGTGGCTTCCCCGGAAGGGTGGAGGAGAAACCCTGAACTCGTCCTGGACTTTTATAATAAGAGAAGGGCAGCAGCCCGTCACGCACAGCCAAATCGGGGACATGAGATACTGGCCGAACTTGAATCGGATTATACGGTTCACGTAATCACCCAGAATGTGGATGACCTTCATGAACGTGCCGGAAGCACCCGGGTGCTGCACCTGCACGGTCGTCTCAGCCAGTCCCGAAGTACGAAAGACCCTTCCCTGGTGTATGATATTACCGGGGATACGCTAAACCTGGGCGAGCTTTGTGATAAGGGTTCACAGCTTCGTCCGCATATCGTATGGTTTGGAGAGATGGTGCCGGCCATGGAACAGGCGGCGGCTATTGCTGCCAAGGCTGACTATTTTATTGTGGTGGGTACCTCCCTGCTGGTGTATCCGGCCGCCGGGCTCATTGATTTTGCGCCCTATGATATCCCTAAATTTATTGTGGATCCCAAAATGCCCGATATCAGGCAACACCCCAACTTGTTTCTGTACGAAGAACCGGCAACAACCGGCATGGAAAAAGTGCGTCGGAAACTGAAGGAGTTCTCATCAGGGTTTCGCAGCCAGGCCGGTAAGTAAATTTCTCACATCTTCGTTGTCATAGTCTGCCATTCCGGCGTGCCTGGAGATGATTTTTCCCTCTTTGTCAATAATAAAGGTGGTGGGCAGCACTGAAAATCCGAATTCCTGGGGAGCCTGGGTTCGAGCCCTGTACACCGGCAAGGTATACTCCTTCTTTTTCATAAAACTTAGCGTTTTATCCATTTCCTCATCCCGGGATATGATCACAAAGACGATATTCTCCGAGCCAACCTTTTTGTAAAGCGACTCAATGCCCGGCATTTCCGCCACACAGGGCGGGCACCAGGTGGCAAAAAAATTCAGGAAAACCACTTTACCCCGAAATTCGCTGAAGTGCACCATATTCCCCCCGGCTTCAGTAAGCTGCCACTGGTAGGAAGTGGTTCCCAAGGACGACCCTGCGTCAGGGGAGGTATCGGGTGTGATGATCCCGGTGGCGAGAATCATCTGCTGGAAGAACGAAATCACCGGCTTGTGCCACCCTGTTACCCATAGGATCCCGATCAGGGTTAACGGCAATACCCATTCTTTCAGAAGTGCCTTCTTCTTTTTATTCATCCCGTAAAATTAGTGATTATGACCCGGTAATGAATTATTCTCACCCCCTTATACCATAATTACACGAAGTTTCCGTTATACTTAAACTTATATTTTCGGAATATGAGATACCTTTTCACGCTCCTGCTTCTTATCTCCCTTCTCACGGTGAGCCAGCGTTTGAGAGCCTCCCATATCCGGGCCGGGGAAATCCGGATCGAACGCCCTGACTGCGAAACGCGCACCGTGCTGATCCACCTGACGGGCTATGTGGACCCTGGCTCTTCCATATTGTTCGGGGAAGGAATCCTGAGCCTTGGCGATGGCAATATCGTCGTGGTTCCAGAGCTGACCGCCGAAGAATTGCCGGGATATCCGGGCGTAGGGGTGGTCCGGTATACGGTGGAGCACACCTATCTTTCGGACGGACAATACAGGGTAAGCTACCAGGAACCAAACCGAAATCCCGGTACGGTAAACATGCTCAATGCCGAGGTCACCAGCTTTTACACTGAATCTGTCACAGAGGTCAGGCGCGGCGAGGTGTGCAATAACACCCCGGTCCTGAATGTGCCACCCATCGACCGGGGGTGTGCGTCCCAGTTGTTTGCCCATATTCCTGGTGCAGAAGATCCGGACGGCGACAGCCTGGTATATTCGCTGGCCGTCCCGCTGCAGGGTCCGGATCAGGAGGTGCAAGGATTTCGCGAATTGCTGGAGTTCAGCGAACAAAGCGAGACCGGGGGGTCGCCTGTTGTGCGTATAAACCCGGAAAGTGGTTTGCTTACCTGGGACAGCCCGGGGGTGGCGGGAGAATTTGCAGTGGCCATCCGGATCCGGGAATACCGGCTGATCGAGGGTGTGGCCACACTGGTAGGCACGACAATCCGGGACATGCAGATCCTGGTGGGTGATTGCAGCAACCGGAGGCCGCGCATTTTTCCGACCCTCGATACCTGTATTGTAGCAGGGCAGACCTTTACCTTTCCCTTGCAGGTGGTGGATCCCGACGGGGATGAGTTTCAACTCGAATTATTCGGACCGGTTGCCGGCCATCCGGGATTTTCGTTAAATCCACCAGCGGTTATTTCCCCCGGATCCCTGAACGTTTACAGTCCGCGATGGGAAACCTCCTGTGCGGATGTGCGGGCCAATCCTTATCAGATCATATTTAAAGCCTCGGAGGTATCCGGACAAAAGCTAGCTTCTTTTGCCGTATGGAATATCCGTGTGCTCGCACCAGCCCCTCAGGCACGTACGGTATCGCTGGATCCCGGGGGTGTTTTGCTGGAGTGGGATCCCTATGCCCAGTGTGATGAGACGTCGTCAATTGAGGTGTACCGGAAGGTGGGTAATTCGGGGTATGACCCGGAGAATTGCGAACGCGGCGTAAGGTCCGGATTCACGCGGATCGCTTCCCTGCCTGCAGGGGCCACGGAATACCTGGATACCCAATTGATCCCGGCGGCCAAATTCTGTTACAGGCTGGTGGCAGTGATGAACAACGGGACCGGGAGCAAGCCTTCAAACGAAATTTGTTATGAATTTATTCCTGCCACCCGCCCGGTTATCACCCACGTATCAGTCACCCAAACCGATACCGAGCTGGGATCCACCGTGGTTTCGTGGCGGGAACCCTCAAGCCTGCAGATCAGCCAGCGTCCGTGGAGGTATGTGCTGGAAAGGCAGGAAAATAATACATTCATTCCTGTAGATACACTTTTCAGGGCCACCTATACCGCTGACAGCCTGGCGCTGAGTGACTCAGGACTTAATACGCTTGAAAATCCGTATATCTATCGCATACGGCTGGATATTCCCGGAGCCGGTGAGCCGGTAAGATATTCTGAAAATGCATCGTCAGTCTGGCTTGAGACCCGGTTGACCGGTTCGGAAATCAGCCTGGACTGGTCGGCCGAAGTGCCCTGGTCCAACCTGATTGCCGGACTTGATCATCGGGTTTACCGGGGAGACCCGGAGGATGAGGCCTTGCTGGTCAGGGTAAATCCCCTGACCTCCGGGTTTACCTACCTGGATAACCTGGATATTGACCCGGAACAATTGTACTGTTACCGTGTCGCAACCTATGGAAGTTATGGCAACGACGTGATTCCCGGACCGTTTGTAAGTTATTCCCAGGTAAGCTGCACTGTGGAAGACGATGGCATACCACCGGCCCCGGTAACCATTATCTCGCAACCGGCATCCTGCAGCGAGCTTTTTGCTGATGGTAGCGGACCGTCGGGAAACCTTATTCAATGGGAAACCACCGATAAATATGTTCGGCTCTATGAGGTTTATTATAAAGAATCCCTGACCGGTGAATACGTATTGCTGGCAAAGACCACCGACACCGCGTTTGAGCATAACCGGGAGAATACCGGACTGCCGGCATCGGTAAAAGGATGCTACCGGATCAGGGCAGTGGACTATTTCGGGAACCGGGGTGAGCTTAGCCAGGAATATTGTGTGGACCATTGCGTGCAGTTTGTTTTACCCAACGTGTTTACGCCAAATAACGATGGTTGTAATGACAGGTTACGGGTTATCAGCAGGGACAATATCAACCCGGGATGTAATACCGAATTATACCCACTGCTGAATTCAAGGTATGTGGAGGAGTTTGATATCCGAATCTATAACCGCTGGGGGCAGCTGGTTTATTCGGCGAATAATGAGGATACCGACACATTTGCCTGGGACGGACTCGATCATGCCAACAGGGAAGTGCCCGGAGGCGTGTACTTTTTCCAGGCTGAAGTGAGGTTTGACCAGCTTGATCCATCGGGCATTGAGGCGGTTACCGGCTGGGTGCATATTCTTCGCTGAAGTAATCTTCTTCGGGATTAGTTTTTAGAAACAGGGACGGGTAAGCGGTTGCTTCCTTCACTGACCGGTATATGGATTTTTCTTATTTGTGGTTAAATTTCACAATGACTCTAACACCCTTTCCAATGAAATACTTCATACCACTATTTGGGGCCCTGTTTCTATATACAGCCAGCCTTGCACAGATCAGCGCCCGCCTGATGCGCTATCCCGATGTTTCAAGTACCCATATTACCTTCGTGTACGGAGATGATATATGGATTGTCGCTAAATCAGGGGGAGTTGCCTCGCGGCTCAGTTCACCTGCCGGGGAGGAAATGCTCCCGAAATTCTCACCAGACGGTTCTAAAATTGCCTATTCGGCCAATTATGACGGCAATATGGATGTCTATGTCATTGATGCCATGGGAGGTGTGCCTGCCAGGCTTACCTATCACGGTATGGCCGACCGGACCCTCGGATGGCATCCTGATGGCAGCCGGGTCCTGTTTGCCAGTTCCCGTGAGAGCGGCCGTCAGCGTTACAGCCAGTTTTATACCATCCCGTCTTCCGGCGGCATGCCTGACAAGCTTCCGGTACCCTACGGGGAATTCGCCAGCTTCTCACCTGATGGAAATAAGATTGCCTTTACCGACCGTTCACGTGTACAAAGGACCTGGAAGCGCTACCGGGGAGGTACGGCACCGGATATCCACGTGTTTGACCTGGCTTCCGGAGAAACTGAAAACATTACCACCAATGATGCCAATGACGAACTCCCGATGTGGAGCGGACAGACCATTTATTTTCTGTCAGACCAGGGCCCGGAACAGCGGGCCAATATCTGGAAGCATGACCTGAACACAGGGACCTCTTCCCAGCTGACCCGCTTTACTGATTTTGACATTCATTTTCCTTCAGCCGGGCCGGAGGAAATTGTATTCCAGGCCGGAGATCAGCTGTATCTGTTGAATCTGCAAACCGAGGAATATTCTCCGGTAAACATCCAGGTCATCTACGACCAGGCGGCCCTGATGCCTGAAATGCGACAGGTCGCATCCATGATCCAGGACGCCACCCTCTCGCCGGATGGCAAGCGTGTGGTGGTGCAGGCGCGTGGCGAATTATTCTCCCTGCCTGCCAGTGAAGGGTATGTGGCCAATATTTCCCAGACTTCCGGGGCAGCCGAACGCTCACCTGCATGGTCACCGGACGGCAAGACACTTGCCTGCTGGAGCGATCGGCAGGGAGAATACCAGCTGACGCTGTACGATATGGCCGGGACCAGCCCACCCCGGGTGGCAGGGAATTTCGCAGAAGGATTCCGGTATAACATATACTGGTCGCCCGACAGCCGGAAGATTGCGTTTATCAATCAGGCGATGGAAATTCAGATCATGGACGTTGGGTCCGGGCAGGTTACGACCGTTGACAAGGCTAAATACATGTTTCACGGCGGACTCGCCGGATTTTCCTTTTCCTGGTCACCCGACAGCCGATGGGTCGCCTATTCACGGGAAATGACCCGGGTGGCGCAGGCATTGTTTGCGTACGACACGGAGAATGAAGAGCTGCACCAGCTGACCTCCGGGTATTATAACGACATGAACCCGGCCTTCAGCCGGGATGGTAAATACCTGTATTATCAGACCTTCAGGAGTTACCGGCCGGTCTATTCAGATCTTGACAATACGTTTGTATACCCGAATGCATCCATGATCGCGGTGGCTACCCTGACCGAGTCAGGAAAATCACCGCTGGAGGTTAAAAACGATGTGGTTTCCCTGAAGGATGACCAACAGGAAGAAGAGAAAAAGCCCGAAGAGAAAAAGTCGAAAAAAGGGAAGGAAAGTGACGAAAAGAAAGAGGAGAATGCGGTCACCCCGGTATCCATCGATGTTTCCGGATTTGAAAACCGGGTGGAGCTGCTCGGGGTGGATCCCGGAAATTACCGGAATTTCTCAGCCGCAGAGAATAAACTGATTTTTGTCCAGGGCCCGAATTCCGGGTCTCCGAATGGGTCCTCTGCTGCACTTAAATACTATGATTTCGGGGAGCGGGAGGTAAAGACGATCATGGAAGGAGTGGGAGGATATGTGCTGTCTGCCGACGGTAAAAGCCTTCTTATTATGAAGAACGGGGCGCTGGCAGTCATTCCGGTCAAGGAAGGGGCGACCATGGACAAAAAGGTGCCCATTCAGGATATGACCATGATGGTGAATCCGAAGGAAGAATGGAAACAGCTGTTTGCCGATACGTGGCGGCTGGAACGTGATTACTTCTACGATCCGAATATGCACGGGGTGGACTGGGATGCCATGAAGGAACGTTACGGAGCCCTGGTCGAACAGGCAAACTCGCGTACCGATGTCAATTTTATTATCGGCGAGCTCATTGGTGAGCTGAATGCCTCCCATACCTATCGCGGAGGAGGTGATCTGGAAAACACAAAAAGGATGAACGTCGGGTACCTTGGTGCTGATTTTAGCGCCGAAAACGGGCGCTACAGAATTGCCAGCATTGTAAATGGAGCCGACTGGGACGTGGAGGCCCGCTCACCGCTCATGAAGCCAGGGGTGCAGGTAAGTGAAGGCGATTATCTGCTGGCAGTGAATGGCCGGCAGGTGGATACGAGCCGTCCGGTGCATGCCTGGTTCCAGGGATTGGCTGAGACACCGGTGGAACTCACCGTAGGAAGTTCACCTTCCATGGACAATGCACGTACCGTTGTGGTGGAGCCACTTGGTTCGGAGACACGCCTGAGGCACCTGGCATGGATTGAAAATAACCGAAAGAGGGTGGAGGAAGCCACCGACGGCAGGGTCGGATATGTATATGTGCGGAGTACCGGGCTGGACGGACAGAATGAACTTATTCGCCAGTACTATGCCCAACTGAATAAGGAAGCCATGATCATTGATGAGCGCTTTAACAGCGGGGGTCAGATCCCGGACCGGTTTATTGAGATGCTGAACCGCAAGCCACTTGCATTCTGGGCAGTGCGTGACGGGGAGGACTGGGCCTGGCCTCCGGTAGCCAATTTTGGTCCGAAGGTCATGCTCATCAACGGGTTCAGCGGTTCCGGCGGAGATGCATTTCCGGATTATTTCAGGAAAGCCGGACTTGGACCTCTGGTAGGAACCCGGACCTGGGGCGGTTTAATTGGAATTTCCGGAGCCCCTGCGCTTATTGACAATGGTTCAGTAACCGTACCGACCTTCCGGATGTATGACCCGGACGGGACCTGGTTCAAGGAAGGCCATGGGGTGGATCCGGACGTGGAGGTACAGGAAGATTTTGACAAGCTGGCAGAAGGTGTGGATGTACAGCTTGAAGCCGGCATTGACCAGGTAATGCAATTACTGAACAGCCGGAACGCATTTAAGAAACCGGCAAGACCTGAATACGAAGATAGAACGACAAATGAATAAGCTAATAATTTCAGTACTGGTGGCATGTCTTGGTGTCTTGCCACTATGTGTCACCGCACAGATAAGTGCCAAGCTCATGCGGGATCCGGATGTTTCGGACAGCCAGATAGCCTTCGTTTACGGGGGAGACATATGGCTGGCACCTAAATCAGGCGGGACGGCCATTCAACTCACTGATTCGCCAGGCGAAGAGTCCTTCCCGCGATTCTCGCCCGACGGTAAGGAAATTGCCTTTACCGCTAGCTACCAGGGAAACAGTGATATCTACGTAATGCCCGTTACCGGCGGCATACCGCATCGTGTTACCTACGAGTCACACTACGACAGGATGCTGGACTGGCATCCGGATGGACAACAGTTGCTGTTCGCTTCAACCCGGCATAGCGGTCCCAGGAATACCAGGCAATTTTTCGTTGTGGATAAATCGGGCGGACTGGCGGAAAGGCTTCCGGTTCCCTATGGTGACCTGGCCAGCTACAGTCCGTCAGGCGATCAGCTTGTATACGTTCAGCGAATAGCCGAGAATTATCCGTTTAAACGGTACAGGGGCGGATTAGCGACCGATGTGATCATTTTCGACCTTGTTGATAAGACTGCTCGGCGCATCACCGAGAATGATGCCACGGACGGAAAACCGGCCTGGCATGGTGATCATATATATTTTGTATCAGACCAGGCATCTAATATGCGAAGAAACGTCTGGGTCCATGATACAGGTAGCGGGGAGAACCGGCAGCTGACCGAATTTGCAGACATGGATGTGAACTATATGACCGATGGCCCTGATGATCTCATCTTTGAGGCAGGCGGCGATCTGTACGTGATGTCCCTGTCTGACATGGCCTTTGCACCGGTAAAGATCAACGTGGTCAGTGATCTTGCGCTGGAAATGCCCAAAACCCTTTCCACCGGGAATATGATCAACGGGTATTCTGTCTCACCTGACGGGAAACGAATTGCGTTTGAGGCCCGCGGGGATATTTATAATGTCCCGGCTGAGAATGGATACACACTTAATTACACCAACAGCAGCGGTGCATTTGACCGGGATCCTTCGTGGTCGCCGGATGGAAAACATATCGCTTACTGGAGTGATGCCGACGGTGAGTACCAGCTCTATTTGCAGGAGACGAAAAGCGGTGGTGCGGCCAGAAAGCTTACCAGCAGGAAGGATGGATTCGGATATAATCTCTTTTGGTCCCCGGACAGCCGGAAAATTGCTTTTGTGGAACATACCGGAGATATGAAAGTGGTCGATGTGGCCTCCGGCCAGACAGTTGTGTTTGATAATACCGACTGGGACCTGGGGCATGGCGGTTATTACGGAGTCACATTCGGGTGGTCTCCCGACAGCAAATGGATCGCGTATGCCAAAGGACTGGAAAACGGAAATTCGGCGATATTCCTTTACAACCTGGGAAGTGAGGCCGGTCGTCAGGCAACAAGCGCCTTCTATAACAATTTTAATCCTGTATTCTCTCAGGATGGCAAATACCTTTACTTTCTTACCCAACGCAACCTGCAGGCTGCCTACAGCAGCATGGGAGACGGAACATGGATATATCCCAACAGCACCCTGATTGCTGCGGTGGGACTTACCAGTGAGGTTCCGTCCCTGGTGGCCCCGAAGAACGATGTGAGTGGGGAGGAAGAGGACAAGAAGAATGACGAGAAGAAGGAGGAAGGAGAAGCGCCGCAGGTACACATCGATCTGGATCAGTTCGAATCTAGGATGACTGTTCTGCCGCCCTCTGCCGGGAACCTTTCCCAGCTCATGCCGGCGGAAGGAAAGATCATTTATATGAGATATCCCAACACCGGTTCGGAAACCCAGGATGCGAAACTTCAGTATTACGACATTGGTGAAAGAAAGGAAGAGACGATCCTGACTGGTGTACAGGGGGCAGATTTGAGCGAAAACGGCAATGCCATTCTGGTACGGTCATCCGGCCGGTATGGGGTTATTAAACCCGCACCGGGTCAACGCGTGGAGAAACCTGTTTCCACTGAAAATATGTCCATGACAATGTATCCCAGGCAGGAATGGACGCAAATATTTAACGATACCTGGAGAAGATACCGTGACTTTTTCTACGATCCCGGGATGCAGCAGGTTGACTGGCAGGCTATGAAAGATCAGTATGGTCCGCTGGTGAATGATGCGCGATCCCGGATTGATGTCAGCAACATTCTCGTGGAGCTGATCTCCGAACTAAGTGCCGGCCATACCTATGCGGGTGGCGGCGATACTGAAAATGTTCCTTTTCGCATGACAGGCTACCTTGGCATAGACTGGGCAAAGGATAAGGGTCAGTACAAGATTGCCCGTATTATTGAGGCAGCCCAATGGGATAATGAGGTGCGGTCACCGTTCCATGAGCCTGGTGTACAGGTTAGCGAAGGGGATTTTATCCATTCGGTGAACGGGGTGCCGCTGGATCCCGATAAGGACCCCTATGCGGCATTTGAAGGACTCGGAAACAAGACGGTAGTCCTGCGTGTAAGCAAGGACGGAAACGAAGAATCGGTAAGGGAGGTAATTGTCCGGACACTGAATCCGGGAGAAGAATCCAGGTTAAGGCACCTGGCATGGATTGAAGACAACCGCAGGAAAGTGGATGAGCTTTCCGGTGGCCGCCTGGCTTATTTGTATATGCCCAATACAGGGGGGCTAGGGCAGCAGGAATTAATGCGGATGTTTTACGGACAGATTGAGAAGGACGGCTTTATTATTGATGAACGTTTTAACGGAGGAGGTCAGTTGAGTGACCGGTTCATGGAAATGCTTACCCGACCCACCCTTTTCAATTTACACTGGCGACATGGCAAAGATCACCAGTGGCCATTAAAGGCCAATGACGGACCGAAAGCGATGCTGATCAATGGGTCGGCAGGATCAGGGGGTGATGCATTCCCGTGGGCGTTTCAGGTACTGGATGCAGGGCCGATAATCGGGGAGCGTACGCTGGGAATTCTGGTGGGGCCGGCAACCGGTCATTCACTGGTTGACGGGGGCTTCATCACGGTCCCTGGAGCACGTTTGTACCAGAATAACGGCGAATGGTTCTGGGAGGGTTATGGCGTATCGCCTGACTTTGAAGTTTGGGATGATCCGGAAAAGCTAGCCGCAGGGACTGACCCCCAGTTGGAAAAAGCGGTTGAGGAGGTGCTGAAATTACTTGAGGCAAACCCGAATACACTGACGCCGGCCCCTGCCTACGAAGACAGGACGGCGGAAGGGCTTAACGGCGGTCCCCGCTAGCCCCGGTTTCATAGCGTATTCCCGGGCAGTCTCTTGAACGGTCCGGGAATAATTTATTCTGCAATTTTTTCTTGTCTCGGGGCGATTTTTGATATTTGCCACCCTTTACATTGAATCTATGAACGTACTCAGCAAAATCGCACAAGAACTTTCCCTTTCCCAATCGCAGGTGACTGCTGTGGTCAACCTTCTGGATGAAGGAGGCACCATACCGTTTATCGCCCGGTACAGGAAAGAAGCAACAGGCAGCCTTGATGAAGTGGTTCTCACAAACGTCAGGGACAGGCTGGAACAACTTCGTGAGCTTGAAGCAAGAAAGGAGGCTATTCTCAAATCAATTGAGAAGCAGGAAAAACTCACACCTGAGTTGCGGGCGGAAATTGAGGCAGCTGAGACGATGACACGGCTTGAGGATATTTATCTGCCGTATAAACCAAAAAGGAAGACCCGGGCAACCACGGCCAGGGAGAAAGGCCTGGAACCACTGGCCAAAGACCTGTTTGCTCAAAAAAGCGATCAGGCCGTGACATCTGCGGGAGAATATATAGATCCGGAAAAGGGGGTAAACAATGAGGATGAAGCACTTCAGGGTGCCCGCGATATCATTGCTGAATGGGTTAATGAAGATGCCGATGCCCGGGATAAGGTGCGCAGGATCTTTGAGAAACAGGCTACTGTAACGTCGAAAGTGTTGAGTGGAAAAGAAACGGAAGGCCAGAAGTACCGGGATTATTTTGAATGGTCTGAACCGCTGGCTAAAGTACCATCTCACCGCCTTCTGGCCATGAGGCGTGGCGAAAAGGAGATGATCCTTTCCCTGACTATCGAACCGGAAGAAGAGGTTGCCGTGGCACAGCTTGAGAAAATGTTTGTTAAGGGACAGGGACTGGCCTCCGAACAGGTCGCTGTTGCCGTGAAAGATGCGTATAAACGACTGATGCAGCCAAGCCTCGAAACAGAGATGCGCATTCAGTCGAAAAACAAGGCTGATGAGGAGGCCATAGGTGTATTCGCTGACAACATCCGCCAATTACTGCTGGCGGCACCTATGGGCCAGAAACGTGTATTGGCCCTGGATCCCGGTTTTCGTACTGGTTGCAAACTAGTAGTACTTGATGCACAGGGCAAATTACTCCATCATACAGCTATCTATCCAAACCCTCCGCAAAAGCAGATTGCTCAGTCTGCAGCCGTGTTAAACCAGTTGGTCAGGGAGTACCAGGTCGAGGCGATCGCCATCGGGAACGGAACTGCCAGCCGGGAGACTGAATCATTCGTACAATCCTCCGGCCTCCCCGCCGGGGTGCTTGTGGTCATGGTGAACGAAAGCGGAGCGTCCATCTATTCTGCCTCGGAAGTGGCCCGTGAAGAATTCCCCGATCAGGATGTCACGGTACGGGGTGCAGTATCTATTGGCCGGCGGCTTATGGATCCGTTGGCTGAACTTGTCAAAATAGACCCAAAATCAATTGGCGTGGGGCAATATCAGCATGATGTCGACCAGCAGCAATTAAAGAAAGGGCTGGATGATGTAGTGATGAGTTGTGTGAATTCTGTGGGCGTGGAGTTGAATACCGCCAGTAAGGAATTATTATCCTATGTTTCAGGGTTAGGTCCGCAGCTTGCACAGAATATCGTGAACCACCGCAATGAGAAGGGGGCCTTTCGAAACCGGGAGGCACTGAAGGATGTACCCCGTCTCGGGGAAAAATCTTTCGAGCA
Source organism: uncultured Roseivirgaceae bacterium (assembly GCA_964563925.1). Lineage (GTDB taxonomy): Bacteria > Bacteroidota > Bacteroidia > Cytophagales > Cyclobacteriaceae > JAUILA01. The sequence continues at coordinate 37,366 of CAZLZD010000017.1, forward strand.
GGCTGCAGGATTCCTTCGGATTAAATCATCGGGACACCCGCTGGATAACTCAGGCGTGCATCCCGAAAGCTATGAGGTAGTAGAGCGTATGGCGAATGACCTGAACTGTACAATCGAAGAGTTGATGTCTGACAAGAAGCTGAGAGACCGCATTGACCTGAAAGCTTACATGACCGATACGGTTGGGTTACCGACGCTTGAGGATATCATGAAGGAACTGGCACAACCAGGACGGGATCCCAGGGAAAAATTCGAAGTATTCCGTTTTGAAGATTCTGTTCACGAGATCACCGACCTCAAAGTTGGAATGAAGCTACCCGGCGTGGTGACGAACGTAACCAACTTCGGAGCTTTTGTCGATATCGGAGTCCACCAGGACGGACTGGTCCATATAAGCCAGATGTCGGATTCATTTGTGAAAAATCCGGCCGATATTCTCAGTGTGCAGCAAAAAGTGGAAGTTACCGTGACTGAAGTGGATGTGTCCAGGAAGCGAATAGCCCTGTCTATGAAAACCGATCCCTTCGGGAAGAGCGACCAGTCCGGAAAGAAAAGATCTACCGGGAAAGCCGGTACTAAAAAGTACGGAGAGAAATCCGGCGGCAGACAGGGAGAAGGTGATTTGCAGGATAAACTTCGGGCATTACAGGGAAAATTTGGTAAATCCCGGTAAATGAGCCAAATGAAAAAAAAGGAATGCCCGTCCTGCGCCATGGAAATTGACGCGGACAAAAAAACCTGTCCAATTTGTGGTTACGAGTTTACAGGGTTTTCTCCCTGGATCAAATGGGTGGCAATCGGGTTAGTCATTCTATTCCTGATTTACCTGATATTCTGATCCAATATCAGGGCGTGATCATCTTTTGCCAATCGCTGAACCGCATGTCGATCCTTCTGCGCATATCCTCATAATTGTCCCAGCTGTCATTCACGTGGTAGATGGAGGGAAGCTTTTTAACAAGCACCTCGTTATAATCCCGGTGATATAATCCGCCGCCGTAGTAGTAATAGGAAAACATGTTCCCTTCCTTACTGAATAGTTCATATCCCAGGTACCCGTCCCATATCTCGCTCAGAATGGTACAGGTTATCTCCCGTCGTTTGAAACGGATCATCTGGACTTCGGCCTCATCTTCAAAGTATTCGGAATATAAATCCCGTTCAATAATCCAGCCCAGGTACATGCCGATATGCACATAGGCCTGTTCGATGGGCAGGCTGTCGGGAAAATTTCCAAGAAAGTGCGTTTTTGCACTATCGTATATGGTTTTTTGTGATTCGATTTTAGGGTCACTCATAAGCTTAAAAAAATTGTTGGTTAATGAAAAAACAGGTATCCAAAGAATGTTCCGGCAATGATCCCGGCCAGGTCTGCGATCAATCCGACCGTCACTGCATAACGGGTCTTACGAATACTCACTGATCCGAAATAAACTGCAATTATATAAAAAGTCGTTTCTGTGGCTCCGCGATAGATACTTGACATCCTTCCGATAAAGGAGTCTACCCCTTCGGCATTTATGATATCGATCATCATTCCGCGTGCAGTGCCACCACTTAAAGGCTTCATGAGTGCCACGGGCAGCGCATCCACGAAATCGGTATTGAAGCCAAGCCCGCTGATGACAAAGCGAAACCCTTCAATTACATAATCAAGGGCTCCACTTACCCTGAATAAGCCGATGGCCACAAGAAAAGCCACCAGGTAGGGTATGATTCGTATGGCAATCTCAAATCCTTCCTTTGCACCGTCGATAAAGGTTTCAAAGAGATTCACTTTACGGATAAACCCAAGTACCAGGAAGGAAATGATAATTCCGAAAATGATCAGGTTCGCGGAAACCCTGGAAATCAGGTTAACCTGTTCCTGTGGAATGGTTGTAAAATAAAAAATAAGGCCTCCAATGAGGAGGGTGAGTCCGCCCAGGTAAGCCAGGATCACAGGATCGAGCAGGTTGATTCGCTGGTACAGGGCTACTGCGATCAGGCCGATGATCGTTGAGCAAAACGTAGCCAGTAATATCGGAAGAAAAACATCGGTAGGGGAGGTCGCATTAAGCACTGACCTGTCGACCAGGATTGTCAGCGGAATGATGGAAAGCCCGGAGGTATTAAGGACCAGGAACATAATCATGGCATTCGAGGCGGTATCTTTTTCAGTATTTACCTCCTGCATCTCCTGCATCGCTTTCAGGCCCAGCGGTGTGGCTGCATTATCCAATCCCAGGATATTGGCCGAAAAATTCATTATGATCGCTCCGTTGGCCGGGTGATCATCGGGGATGCCTGGAAAAAGGCGGGAGAAAAAGGGGCCGACCAGCCTGGACAGAAGCCTTATCATTCCGGCTTTTTCGCCAATTTTCATTAACCCCAGCCATAAGGCCATGGCACCTGTGAGGAAAATAGAAATTTCGAATCCGAGTTTGGCGGCTTCAAAAGTCACATTGACCAGTGCGGGGAATATCTCAAAATCCTGGAAAAAGATGAGCTTGACCAGGGCGGTAAGAAAGGCGATAATAAAAAATCCAAACCAAATATAATTGAGCGCCATTGGAGGTTCGTAAGGGAACAGTCAAAAAATAATACCTCGGAATATGCAATAAGCCTTTTTTTGGCAATATCGGCAACCAAATGTAGTAAAAAGTCCGCTTTTTACAGATTTAGCCATGTTATATGTGCAGAAGGGCGAGTGTATGGCATACGGCAATCCCTGCAGTTTCGGTACGCAATATACTGTGTCCCAGCGAGGTGGGTTCAAACCCGTGAACCGTTGCTTGAGAGATTTCTTCATCAGAGAAGTCTCCTTCCGGTCCTACAAGTACAATGTAATGCCCGTTCCTCGCGGTATCTTTCAGGTGCGGTGCGGTACCGGATGCAGGTACCCAGGCAATATGCCGCAGGGTATCGCCAGGACAGTTGGTTAAAAACTCTGTGAAGGGTTCAAGTTCATTTATACGGGTGGAATATGCCCTTCCAGATTGCTTCATGGCGGCAACGGCCTTTTTTTCAAGGCGGTCAAGTCTTAGCCTGGACCTTTCTGAATGGCTGCAATGGATAAAGGTAATTTCATGCACGCCGATTTCAACACATTTTTCCACCATCCATTCCATCCTTTCACTGTTTTTGGTTGGTGCAATGGCGAGGTGTACATGGTATGGATCAGGCGGCACCCTGACCGTACTGTCAATGCGGTACCGGCAGCGCCTGGGATGATCCTCCTCGATGACGGCCTCAAAGCGATGACCTTTTCCGTCAATTACCCGGATGGGGTCTCCATTTCTATGCCTCAGAACCCGGATGCAATGCTGGCTTTCCTCTTCCGGAAGAACGGAAGGATTCCGGCCGGCATCAGGATCATAGAAGACCATAGGTCAGTTAGTGTATTTCTTGTGTAATTCGTCTACAAAATCAATGTAGCATTTCGCGGCTTGATCTTCTGACATTCCTTCGAGGGCTTTCCAGGCGTCGAACTTGGCAATGGCCTTAAAGTCAAACCCACCGGGACGTTCGCCCGAGGCATTGCCTTCCGTAGCCTGTTTGTACAGGGCATACAACTGGAGTAATTCTTCGTTTGAGGGCCTTGTGGGAAGCTGGCGTGATTTTTCAGCGGCTTCCTGTAATTTCTGATTGTCTGACATAGATTAAAAAAGGCCGATATCGCTACCGGCCTGCTGTGTTTACGTTGAACTTAGCGATTTTCGGGAGCGACGTACGATCGCAAATTTTCCCCGACATATATTTGCCTGGGGCGGCCGATCGGTTCGTTATTCTCCCGCATTTCTTTCCATTGCGCTATCCAGCCCGGGAGACGTCCCAGTGCGAACATCACGGTGAACATATCTACCGGTATGCCCAGCGCCCTGTAAATGATACCACTGTAAAAATCCACATTGGGATATAGTTTCCGTTCAATAAAGTAGTCGTCGCTCAGGGCTTCCTTTTCAAGTCCTTTGGCAATATCAAGTACCGGATCATTTACTCCCAGTTTATCCAGCACGTCGTCGGCAGCCTTCTTGATAATGCGTGCCCGAGGATCAAAATTTTTGTAAACACGATGACCAAATCCCATCAGGCGGAACGGATCATCCTTGTCTTTGGCCTTGGCCATCCACTTCTTGGTATCGCCGCCATCTTTTTTGATATTCTCCAGCATTTCAATTACTGCCTGGTTGGCACCTCCATGCAACGGGCCCCAAAGGGCGTTGATTCCTGCAGAAAGTGATGCGTACAGGCTAGCCTGGGAAGATCCCACAATGCGCACGGTGCTGGTTGAGCAATTTTGCTCGTGATCAGCATGGAGGATCAACAGCTTGTCCAGGGCCTGTGCCACTACCGGATCCACTTCATATTCTTCAGCCGGGAGCGCAAACATCATCTTCAGGAAATTAGAACAATAATCCAGCTTGTTATCGGGATAATTCACAGGATGTCCTACTTCGTTTTTATAGGCCCAGGCTGCGAAAGTGGGCATTTTGGCCAGTATGCGGATGATACTCAGATTTACCGCATCTCCTGACCGGTTCGGGTCAAGTGATTCCGGGTAGAAGGCTGTCAGTGCCGTAACGAGTGAGGACAGAACTCCCATTGGATGTGCATTGGACGGAAACCCTTCCAGGATCTTCTTGATGTCTTCATGCACCAGCGTATGCGTTTTGATTTCATTCTGGAAAGTTTCCAGGGCATCAGCAGCAGGAAGCTCGCCGTAGATCAACAGGTATGCCACCTCGATGAAGCTTGATTTTTCCGCAAGTTCCTCGATACTGTAACCGCGGTATCTCAGGATACCTTTCTCTCCGTCAAGGAAGGTGATTGCACTCTTTGTAGACCCGGTATTTTTAAACCCGGGGTCGATGGTGATTATCCCTGAGGAAGAACGGAGGGAACCAATGTCTATTCCCTGTTCACCTTCAGTCCCTTCGACGATGGGCAATTCATAAGAATTACCATTTACTTTTATTTCCGCTTTATGCGCCATAATATTTTCTTTACAAAAGTTTAGGTGCCTGTAATCCGCCCGTGAAATTACTCAAAAAGGCATTGAAAAAAAAGTGATCCCTAACCACTAGTTCCCACCGAGGATAAGCGGCAAACCATCCTCACCGCTTCCTACCACAATCACCTTGGAGTTGGGTGATTTGGAGAGTTCAAGGGTAGCTTCAATCCCCCTCATTTTTAACAATTTATCGGTTAGAGAGTTATTCACAATATTATTTGCCTGGGCTTCTCCCTCCGCTGCAATGCGTTTTCTTTCCGCCTCGCTTTTCTCCTTTTCCAGACGGAACTGGTAGGCAAGTGCTTCCTGTTCCTGTTTTAGCTTGTTCTCGATGGCTCCTTTAATTTGTTCGGGAAGATTGATTGACCGGATCAGCAAGGTTTTCATTTCCATGTTGTTACTGCCCAGGGAGGATGCGGTTTCTTCCTTAATGGCTGTTTCCACTTCAGCCCTCTTGGTGGAATAGATCTCCTCGGCGGTAAACCGGCCCATGACCTGCCTGACCGAAGACCGCACCTCCGGAATGACCAGGCTTTCGACATAATTGGTGCCGAAATTCTCATGCAGGTAGCCTATCTCACTGTAAATAGGGTGAAACCTCAGGGTGACATCCACATTTAGGGACAGTCCGTTCTTGTCCAGTACATCCATGGATTCCTCCACTGATTTTTCACGCACGTCATATACATACAGGGTATTCCAGGGAGCTTTAAAGTTGAACCCCTGTCCGATTACATTATCCTTGTCAAGACCGCCCGCAAACTTCTTGAATATTACCGCTCGTTCACCCGGTTCAATTGTAAAAAAAATGCTGGTCGAAAAGGCAATGACTATAAGCAGTGCCGCAATCCCCACAATGGCTGCGATGACCGTTTTTCTGTTTTCCATAAAACTCCTGATTTATTTTGGTGAGGGGATCTTTATTTGCAGCGATCCCCGAAGCTGCTAAAGTCTTCGTAGTAATCCAATTCGTTGGCCTTATTCCAGTCCGCACACGCCCCCTGGTTATCCCCGATGAAATACTTGCAATTACCGCGTTCGGCGTAGTAGGAGGGGTCGGACGGATCCATCCGGATGGCCTCTGTAAAATCGTCAATGGCCCGAAAGCAGTTATCCGTGTTTTTGTATGACAGGCCCCGGTAATAATAGAGGTCAGGGTTTCCGCGGTTTTTAAGGATGGCAATGTTGTACATGTACACGGCAGAGTCATAGGTCTCCAGTTTCCGGTACACATTACCTTTGTACATATAATATCCGTAGAATTTAGGGTTGAGCTCGGTAAGACGTGTAACGGCTTTCAGGGCTTTGTCATAGTTGCCGTCTTCGTACAAGGCAACAAACCGGTAATACTGGTATTTTTCCTCGAAGGGTTTAAGCCTCAGGGCCATGTCATAATCCTCCACGGCACCCTGAAAATCACCGAGTTCGTATTTCATTTTACCCCGGAGAATATAACTGTAGGCGGTGGTATCGGTAGGGTAGGCAATGATGTAGTTGGAAAAACAACTCAGGGCCTGATCAAGGTCCCCCATGTTTTTGTAGGTAAATCCCTTGTACATCCAGAGAATGTCCAGGTCCTCATTGAGCGCATAGGCCTGGTTAAAATCTTCAAGGGCTTGTTCGTAGTTGCCATTCTTAAAGTGGGCGATCCCGCGGTGGTAATAAGCGTTGGTATACGCCCTGTCAAGCTGAATCACTTCACTGAGTAACTCAATAGCTTTCTGACGATCGGCGGTCAGATAATTGTACCCGCGCAGGAACAGCGCATCGGCTTTGTCAGACTGGCTGAAACCAGGCTGGGTTAAAAGTATGCAAAACAGCAATAAAGAGAAGAACCTCATCGTTTGATTAACATAATGCCACTATATCACTAACCCTCAAAACTAAACAAAGTTAAGGACGGATAGGTGCAGGCGTACTGATTTTTAACAGATTAATATTTTATTAATACACTATGACAGGGCAGAAGGAACCGCGAAAGGGAAAAAAGTAAAATAATTCTTAGTGTGAGTCTGAAAAATTAGTACCTTGCGAAGTTTTCGGACTTAAGTACTTTCAAACAGGTTGGAAGATCGAACCAACAAAAATTCCAATAAAAATTCAATTAAAAAAGAATCTTGGGAACATTTTTACAAATAAGGTGTTCTTTAGATTGGTATATTTTAAACACAGGTAATATTTCAGGAAATAAATAAGGAGAATGAGACAACTAAAAATCACACAATCTATCACTAACCGGGATAGCCGCACCCTTGAGAAGTACTTTAACGAGATTTCCAAGGACGAGCTGCTGACCCCGGAAGAAGAGGTAGATCTGGCCCAACGGATCAGGGAAGGAGATGAGGCTGCGCTTGAAAAGCTTGTAAAGGCAAACCTGCGCTTTGTGGTGTCCGTGGCCAAGCAGTATCACTATTCCAACAAGATCCCGCTCAACGATCTTATCAATGAAGGAAACCTTGGTCTGGTAAAAGCGGCCAAAAGGTTTGATGAGAAGCGTGGGTTTAAATTTATATCGTATGCGGTCTGGTGGATTCGCCAGTCTATTATCCAGGCACTCGCAGAACATTCAAGGATTGTGCGTATTCCGTCCAATAAGATTGGTGCACTTTCAAAAATTGATCAGGCAAGCTCTATACTGGAGCAGCAATTTGAACGTGAGCCTACCGACGAGGAACTGGCAGAATTGCTTGATATGTCTGTAGACGAAGTCAGAACCACCGTACGTTCTCAAACCAAGCAGGTATCCATCGACAAGCCATTTTCGGATGACGAGGGCAGTACCCTGCTGGACGTTATGGAAGATGAGGACAGCAATGAAGTGGATAACATTGTATACAATGATTCATTGAAGCGTGAAGTGAGCCGGCTGTTGTCAACGCTTACAGAGCGTGAACGAATTGTCATCAATCAGTATTTCGGGCTGGATGAACAGCCAAGCCTGTCGCTGGAAGATATTGGTGAAAACCTGGGACTTACCCGGGAGCGGGTTCGTCAGATTAAAGAAAAGGCATTGCGTAAATTGTCACGCAATCCTAAGAATGAATTGCTGATCCCTTATCTGGGATAATGTAATTAAAAGATCAGGAGCACCTCAGGTGCTTCTGATCTCATCTATCTTGTTGCGCTCAGTCTGTAATTCTCTCCTAAGCTTCATCTGCTTTTCAAGCGCATTTCTTTTATACTCTTCAAATTCTCCGGATAATTTTTCGTAATCTTTCTTCTTGGCCACGGCGAATTTTTTGCTGTGGTTAAACTGATAGAATAATAATCCGGCCAGCACAATCAGAAACACAATGGCCACGGTATTGAAAAGTTTGTAACTTTCTTTACTCATGTCCATTCCCAGCACCTGGATGTGCTGTGTATCAAACTGTTTCTCATCAATTGTGGCTTTTTGCTCCTGAATCGTATTGTTGAGCTCACCTATCTTTTCCTCCTGAGCCTGTATGGTGCTCTGGGCGGAGATAATCTTCTTCTCCTTTGTATCAAGAGAATCCTGAACGATCTTCCAGAAGTCATTTAAGGTGACCTCCTTGATGTTTTTGTATTCTTTGTAGGAATACGCGCTATTCTTCATTTCTGAGAATTGCTCATCCAGCGTCTGGGCCCCTGCAAGTAACGGCGCCGTCATCAGTAGGGTGTAGATAACCAAAGATTTCATTGACATAGCTTTGAGTTAAAAAAATACTCTATTTTACCAAAGTTAGGTAACTCGGGGGAATACCTCACTCCATTCGTGTGCCAAACAAACGCCTTTTCGGCGGTTTGCTTATATTCTCGATGAATATTAAAAAATCAAGATATTTCGTGAATTTACGACATTATCCTTAATTTTAAAACAAGGCGGAGAATTCCGTTCCACCACCCGGTTAATTTTACCTGCGCACAAACTTTTTACCAGACAATGAGCGATTCAATCCGACACATGCACATGGCACATCCCTGGCATGGGATACCGATTGGCAACCAGGCTCCCGAGGTAGTCAATGCCTTTATTGAAATGACACCTGCCGACTCGGTAAAATATGAAATTGACAAGGAAAGTGGTTTTCTGAAAGTTGACCGTCCGCAGAAATTCTCCAACATCGTACCGGCCCTTTACGGATTCATCCCGCAGACCTATTGTGCCGAAGAAGTGGCCGGTTTTTGTATGGAGAAAAGCGGAAAGTCAGATATCGTAGGAGATGGCGACCCGCTGGATATTTGTGTGCTGACCGAGCGGAATATCGCGAGCGGATATATCCTGGTTCCGGCCATTCCGATCGGCGGTCTCCGCATGATAGATGGCGGCGAGGCCGATGATAAGATTATTTCCATCCTGAAAGGGGATGAGGTCTTTCACCACTGGCGTTCCCTGGATGAATGCCCGGATTCACTTATCGACAGGCTTCGTCATTATTTTCTTACCTATAAGCAGATACCCGGCGAAAAATCCGGTAAGTACATTGAAATAACCGACATGTATGGTGTCGAAGAGGCCAACGAAGTGATCCGCCGGTCACAGGCTGATTACCTCCATCATTTCGGCGGCTGATTGTGGAGTAAGTTCTACATTGCCTTTAACTTCATTTCTCCTTTTACGCCTGAACAGGTAACAGGCCGCTCTTCCCCGAATTGGCATAAAATTGTCAGTTGTTTGGGTATGAGAAAATTAATTCCTCTGATTGCCTACTGCATAATCCTGTATTTACTGGCTGTTGCCGGCTGCCAGACCTCTTCCGAACGGGACGAGGCAGCTTCCCGTAATGATGCCGATACCGTCAGCCTGGGAACCGCACCGGAAGACTCTGTGATTTACTCCAGGGCATTTGCCACGATAAATCCGGCAAGCGGAAGCGAATTACAGGGCTCGGCATCCTTTACAGACCAGGGAGATGGAAAAGTCACGTTTAAAATTTCGGTGGAGGGTGCCCGGCCCGGAGAGCATGCCGTTCATTTACATGAGAATGGTGATTGTTCTATGGACGATGCATCCGGCGCAGGCGGTCACTGGGCTCCCCATGGAAATCCGCACGGGAAGCGTAACGTGGATTTGCGTCATCATAAAGGTGACTTGGATAATATGAGGGTTGGTGAGGACGGCACGGGTGAACTGGCTATGACCGTCCTGGGCTGGTCGGTTGGAGGGCCTGACAGCACCAACATACTCAATAAGGCCGTGGTCATACATGCCGGGGCAGATGACTTCGCCAGTCAGCCTTCCGGAAATGCTGGCGCGCGGGTAGGTTGCGGGGTGATCATCGGGGTCGAATAATATGGCCATGAATCCTGAGAAATTGCCATCTTCCGTGTCAGATTTTCTGCTCGGAATCGCCGGAATCACACGATTTGCAGGAAAATTCCTGCGGGGCTTCTGGAGGCCGCCTTATGAAGTCAAAGAGATACTTTACCAGGCGTTTACACTTGGACAAAAATCCATGCTCCTGGTAGGAATTACCGGGTTTATTATCGGGATGGTCATGACCATTCAGATGCGCCCGACCATGGAGCAATTTGGCGCGGAAGCCTGGCTGCCGGCCATGGTGTCTGTGTCCATTATCCGGGAGATCGGTCCGGTGTTAACCGCGCTGATCTGTGCGGGCAAGATAGGCAGTACGATCGGTGCCGAACTTGGTTCGATGAAGGTCACCGAGCAAATCGATGCCATGACCGTATCCGGAACAAATCCGTTTAACTACCTGGTTAATACACGAATTATTGCGGTCACGATCATGGTTCCCGTGCTGACGCTGTATGCGGATGCGATTTCACTCCTGGGCAGTTATGCCGCGGTGAATATCCAGGGAGTGGTTAGTCCCAGGCTTTTCTTTGATCAGGCCGTTGGCTCGTTGCTCTTCTCCGACATTGTGCCGGCATTCATAAAATCCATTTTCTTCGGATTTGCCATTGCCCTGGTAAGTTGTCACCAGGGATTTACCGCTGACCGCGGAACGATGGGTGTGGGGAGTGCAGCAAATACAGCCGTGGTCATTTCCTCCCTGTTCATCTTTGTAATTGACCTGCTGGCCGTACAGATTACCCAACTTATTATCGCGTGAAAAGAGTAGTGGAAATATCGGCACTGAGAAAGGGATTCGGGCAAAAGAAAGTGCTTGAGGGCATTGACCTCCATGTGGATGAAGGGGAAACCCTCGTGGTACTGGGACGTTCGGGTGTAGGCAAATCCGTTTTGATCAAATGTATGGTGAGGCTGCTTTATCCGGATCAAGGAGATATCCGGATGCTTGACCATGACGTGCTTTCGATTCCCGAAGGAAAGGAACTTGATGATTTCCGCCGGCGAGTGGGTTTTCTTTTCCAGGCCGGGGCGTTGTATGATTCTATGTCCGTGGAGGAGAATCTGAGGTTTCCCCTTGAGCGGGGCCCGGACCCTCCGGATGAAGAGGACGCCAACGCACGCATCGAAGAGGTGCTGGAGGGAGTCGGACTGGAAGATACGCGCCATAAAATGCCTGCGGAATTGTCTGGTGGAATGAAAAAGCGGATTGCCCTGGCGCGTTCGCTGATCATGAAGCCGGAGATTATGCTCTACGATGAGCCAACCACAGGACTTGATCCGATCACTTCCTTTGAGATCAGTCAGCTTATCAGTGAAATGAAGAGGAAGTACGAAATCACATCCCTGATCATCACGCATGATCTGGAATGTGCCCGGATAACCGCCGACCGTATCGTTATGTTGCGGTCAGGGCGTATTGCCGAAGAAGGGACCTACCAGAAACTGGAAAAAAAGGATGACCCGTGGGTCCGGGGTTTTTTTACCGGAAGAATGAAAGATTATGAGTAAACTGTCAACGAAGAAGAAACTCTCGCTGGGGATATTTGTGACTGTCGCAGTGATCCTGTCGCTTGCCCTGGTCTATTACCTCGGTTCACGCCGGCAATGGTTTGGAGATAATATCACGGCCTATACGTATTTTTATAATGTCAGCGGACTCCAGGCTGGAAATAATGTGCGTTTTTCCGGCATTAATGTCGGAACCGTCAATAAGATCAGGCTGGCCTCCGATTCGAGTGTTCTGGCCGAACTTATCATCTCAAGGGAGGCATCCAGCTTTATAAAAATTGATTCGCGGGCTGTTATTGAGTCCGATGGACTTATGGGAAATAAGGTGGTAAGCATAAGTGCCGGATCGGTCGACGCACCGCATATTTCCGATAATGATACCCTTGATTCCAGGTCTCCCGTGAGCCTGGACGCAGTTATTTCTTCATTCAAATCGACCTCCGACAATGCCAATGACCTTACCCGGAACCTGAAACTGATCACTGAACAGATCCAAAAGTCACAGGGGTTGCTGGGTAAACTTGTGGCAGATTCGGTCATGGCACTCCGTATTGAGAACACCATTCGCTCGTTCGAACAGACCAGTGAAAATACACGGCGTATCACCGCGGAAGTCCAGCAGGCCACCCGCAGGCTGAATACCGGAGATGGCATTGCGCCCCGCTTACTCAGGGATACCACACTATCCAATACCCTGGTATCGACCATTGATACACTTTCAATGGCCTCAAGGAGCCTGGCGGCCACAAGCCGCGAACTCGAACGCTTTGCGGCTCGTTTGAATAATGAGGAGGGAGCCGTTAATCTTCTGCTGACCGATACGGTTTTTGCTCGCAACCTGGAAGCTACCCTTCGCAATGTACAGGAAGGAACCCGCGACCTGGACAAGGTGGTCAATACGGTGAATGAAAGCTGGCTGCTCAATCTGTTCAGCGGCAGTGATGATGACGAAGAGGAAGAAAACAAAAAGAAAAAATAAAACTTACTATACCATGAAAGGACCCATGAATGCATCGCAGAAATTAATCTCCAACCACCTGTTAAGTGGCGAAATGACGCCAGGTACCGAAATCGGCCTGAAGATCGATCACGTGCTTCAGCAGGATGCCACCGGTACGCTGGTAATGCTCGAACTGGAGGCAATCGGCATACACGGTGTGGAGGCAGAAGTGGCGGTCCAGTACGTTGACCATAACCTGCTTCAAACCGATTATAAAAACGCCGACGACCACCTGTTTCTTCAGTCCGCAGCCCGCAAATTCGGGTACTGGTACAGCCGCCCTGGAAATGGAATCAGCCATGCCGTCCATATGGAGCGATTTGGCGTCCCCGGTAAAAGCTTGCTCGGGTCTGACAGTCATACGTGCGCAGGCGGAGGGCTGGGCATGCTGGCAATAGGAACCGGTGGCCTGGATGTCGCACTGGCTGCCGCCGGGAAACCCTACTATGTGAAAATGCCCAGGATCATGGGTATTCGTCTCACCGGGTCCCTTCCTGAATGGGTAAGCGCAAAAGATGTCGTCCTGGAAATGCTGCGGCGATACGATGTGAAGGGCGGTCGCGGTTATATCCTTGAGTACTATGGGGAAGGGGTCAAAAACCTCAGTACCTGGGACCGGCATGTGATCGCCAACATGGGTACCGAGTTGGGAGCCACCGCGACAGTTTTCCCGTCAGATGAACGCACACGCTTCTTTCTCAAGTCGGAAGGGCGGGAGAATGACTGGCAGGAACTGAAGGCAGACGAGGGAGCTGAATACGATGCAGAGGAACATATCCATCTGCCCGACCTGGTACCCCTGATCGCAACGCCCAGCAGTCCCGGGAATGTAGTCCCGGTATCCGAAGTTGCAGGCAGGCCCCTGCAGCAGGTGGTTATTGGTTCAAGTGCCAACCCCGGACTGCGTGATTTCTGGATTGTGGGGGAAATTATTAAAGACCGTGAAATACCGGCTGAGGTCTCCCTTGATATTAACCCTTCGTCCCGTCAGGTAATCCAGAACCTGGCTAAGATGGGTACCATCGCCCACCTGGTTCAGTCCGGTGGACGCTTTCACCAGACAGGATGCATGGGCTGCATCGGCATGGGACAGGCTCCGGCGTCCGGACAAATCAGCCTTCGCACGATGCCGAGAAACTTTCCCGGCCGTTCCGGTACCGATGATGACCAGGTGTACCTCTGCAGTCCGGAGACTGCCGCCGCATCTGCCCTTAAGGGAGTCATCACTGATCCCAGGGACCTGGGACGCGAAATGGATTATCCGCAGTACACAGAACCGGAAAAGGTGATCGTAAATACCCAGATGCTGCTAAAGCCCTTTGAGAACGGGGATGATCACGAGCTCGTCAAAGGACCCAATATTGCCACCATACCCGACTTTGAGGAAATTCAGGATTCCTACAGAATCCCGGTGATCCTCAAAATGGGAGATAATATTTCCACGGATGAAATACTAAGGGCGGGGTCTGAAGTGCTGCCATTACGAAGTAATATTCCTGAGATCAGTAAATATTCCTTCCAGGTGGTTGACGATAATTTCATTCCCAAATCAGAGAAAGCAGAGGAAGAATTCGGGGGTCATATTGTGATTGGAGGGGAGAATTATGCCCAGGGATCATCCAGGGAGCATGCTGCCCTGGCGCCGCGTTACCTGGGGCAGAAAGCGGTCATTGCAAAAAGCTATGCCCGGATCGGCTGGCAAAACCTGATTAACTTCGGAATTATTCCGTTCGAATTCGTGGATCCGTCGGATTACGATAAGATTGAAGAAAAAGATGTCATCTCCATATCCGGTCTGCAGGAATATATCCGTGAAGGCGGGGATTTTTCAGTACGGAATGAGACCAGAAAAACAGACATCCCGGTAAAAACCACCATCAGTTCCAGGCAAAAGGAAATATTGCTCAGAGGAGGAGTTATAAACCAGCTCAAGGCTGAATTGACCACTTAAAAGCGCGCCTTGAGCGTAAAATAGAAACCCCGGCCATCGGCAGGAATTATCCCGGGTCCGGGATATCCGGTGGCCCGACGTGTAAAATACTGGTTGTCGGTCAGGTTATTGATTCCCCCTTCAAGCATCCAGTGGTCAGTAAGTGCAAATGAAGCCGACAGGTCCATCACATAATAGGAGGGGATTATGCCTTCAATGGCCGAGGGGGTAAAACGCACGTTGGTGGCATCTGAAAAGTGCTCGCCGGTGAATGAATATTGCCAGGATACACGCCAGCGGTTCCGGCTGAAGTTAACCCCTGTTTTCAGACTGAACGGAGGTACCTGCTCAACTTCCCGGCCGTCGATGGCGGGTTCTTCCGAATCAATGTATTTCGCATCAATCAGGCTTACATTGGCAAATACGTTCAGGGAAGAAGTGCCTGTCACGCCGAACAAGTCAAACACATCGACTTCCCCGAAAGCCTCCAGGCCAATATTACGGGAATCAGCTACATTCGTACGGAACCGGTAAATGCGCAGTGTTTCCTGGTCTACCTGCAATACGGACCCTATGCGGTCATTGTATTTCAGGAAAAAGATGCTGACATCATAATTGAACACGCCCGCCCGGGAACCCCTGATACCCACATCTGCATTAAACCCATTCTCATCCTGAATATTCTCATCCACTTCAAGATTAGGGTTAACCACCCGGATATCATTGAAGTTTATGGATCGGTAGTTTTGTGAGACATTCGCATAAATTTCCACCGATTCATTGTACTTGTAGCTGATCCCGACGCCGCCAAACAGGAATGACCTTGGATTGTCCCTGTTTTCAAATACCTGGTAGGTAGAATCCACCGCCAGGCCTGAATCCGGGTCCCGGACCAGTGTTGATTCAAGGTAATATCCATTTGCCCGGGTGTCGAGGTACTCAAACCTGACTCCCGGTGTTATCGTCATTCGCTCGCTTAAGGTGAACAGGTTTTCAGCAAATAGCGAGTAATTGACACCGGGGAATTCATAATCAGAACCTTCCAGCCTGTCCGGATTCAGAAAAGTGAAATCCGCCTCACTCCCGTCAGGGCCAAGTCCCTGCTGGCGCAGGGTAAGCCCGCGGTAAATTCTCCCGCCTGCCAGAAGGACATTGGGCAATCCGTTGATCTGGTAATAATACAGGAGCCGGGTTTCATTACCGAAATTCCGGAAGTCATCCACAAAGAGGTCCCTGTTTCCGTCGTCGTCGGTCCGGTCGATACGCCCAAGATTACCCAGTGCATCACGGCCACCCACCAGTCCGAATGTCCTGGAATTAAGTTTCAGCCGCGGTGAAAATGCGTAATTAAGGTGGAGTGACATGAGGTTCCAGTTGACACGGAACCAGTTCCGTTCCCGTATCGACTGCGTCGGGTCGTCGTTGAACAATGCGTCGGTAAGTCCGCCGGACTGTTGGGCCAGGTAATACATATGGGTATAATCCGCACCGACACGAAGCTTGTCATTAATGCTGACTTCCACGCTGGCATAACTTGTCGTGGAGGTAAAGTCGGAATTGCACCGGTAGCAATCACCGGTCGCGGTGCGGTTATAGGCATAGTAATTCACCTTCCCGACCGTTCCGCCGGCACTGATGAAACTATTGTAAAACCCCAGCGAATTGACCGTTTGCTCCGTGTTTACTTCTATCTTTTTGTCTGTCGGTCCTTTTTTGAGGATAAAATTAACCAGTCCGCCAAACTGGGTGCCATACTGGAGTGATGCAGCTCCCCGGACGATCTCAATGCGTTCCACCGCCTGAAGTGCGGGGGAATAGTAGCTTTCCGGGTATCCCAGTGCATCCGCACTGATATCATACCCATTCTGCCGGGTATTAAAATTTGAATTCCTGTTCGGACTCAGTCCGCGGCTGCCCACACCGATCTGAAGTCCCGCACAATCACTTTCCCATATATTGAGGCCAGCTACCTTGGCAAACACCTGCCGGGCATTATTGGCCGCTTTATTGGCCACAATGTCGTCGAGCACCACCACTTCGTTTTTCTTGGCCTCATAAATGCCAAAGTCCTGTACTGCATTCAGCCGGGTAATTCCTTCGGTAGATTCCCGCCGGTCGCGCACGGTGACGGAAGAAAGTTCTGACTGCAGGGGTACCATTACGAAGTCGGCCGTAACGGGCTGGCCGGAGACCCTGACCGGGGTGGAGGCTGTCTGAAGACCCAGGTAAAAAGAGACCAGAACATATTCTCCCTCAGGAATATTCCTCAGCACATACCTGCCCTCCGAATCAGTGAGGGTACTGAAGCCGGTCTGTTCCAGGAATACCTGCGCACCTTGCAGGAATTCTCCCGTTTCACCCGAAGAAACACGCCCTGAAATCGTACCCGTCTGGGCATACGCACCAAAGGACAGCAGGATCAGGGCGAGTGGGAGAATATGGCTCATCGTTCGGTTTGATATTCGGTCACAGAATCAAAGGGCAGCACCCAGGTCTTGGGCATAAAACTCTCCTTTTCGCGGCTCAGGTCGGTTTCCGGATCTATAAACAACCGGCTGCCCCGGTCATTAAGGCGGACGTACGCCTCGGCGGTGACCACAGGGTCTTCAATGCCTTTCGCGCGGTACAGGCGATCGAGATAATGGGCAAACTGAAGGATCATGTCAGGCTGAGTGCTCATCATTTTCTCCTGATTCGGCGTCAGATAATCTACCGGGTACACATCACCGGTACGCCCGGTAGCCGGATCGGTGACGTGAAAGATCACATGCCCGGCCTTTTCCATCAGCATAACCCGCCAGGAAAAGCGATAACCCTCCTCGGTCCAGAACAGGTTGCCCGGATATAGCAGGTAGCGCCAGGGCACCAGCAGCTGAATGGTGACGAACAAAGCCAGGAGCAACGTTGAAATCCTGTGAGCCCGGTATGAGTTGTCCGACTCCCTGAAGGTCACCCCCAAAATACGGTTAATGCGTGCCAGGATGTTTTCGTGAAAAGGGGCGGGAAAAAAGATAAGGGTGGAAAAGATCATGACAAAGGGGAAAATCCCTATCGGAAACAGCATCCAGGTGAGCAGGTGAAAAGCCACGACCGCGACATAGGCATATGGCCTGGTACGATTCCACCAAAGCAGGAACGGGATGCTCAGGTCATAGATGGCACCAAACCAGCTGAAGAAATAGGCCACCCATACTTCACCCATTAGACCGCCGATCAGGGGAAGGCCGCTGTGTGGTGGCAACCAGATACGCAATGGCATTGCCTCAAGAAGCCATGCGGAATTCAATTTGGCAGCCCCCGCGTAAAAATAGACAATGGCCAGCTGGAGCTGAAGAATAAATATGGCCCACCTCGGCACAAAACCGGCAGCCAGTGACGGGTTTTGACGAACATCCATGGAGAAGGACCGGTTGGCAGGAAGGAAAATCATCAGGAAAGCGACAAGACTGACAAAGTAATAATGGTTCAGGTAATTGGTCTTGTCGATCAGTTCCACGTAGGTAAAACATGCAAAGAAAACGAATGCTGAAAGACGGTATTTCCATCCTGCCATTATTCCAAGGGAGGCAAGGAACATCAGGCCAAACAGGACATACATGCCCTCGCCTAAAGGTTTTACCCATTCAAAACCGTAATAGGGGAAATAGAACGCAGGGGCGATGTAGAGGTCGTGAATCCAACCGTAAGCGGCAAATCGGATCACCCCGTAGCACATGACCGCACCGAATATGATCCGGAACACCACCAGCGGTGCTATTGACACCGGTTTGTTAATCCATTGTGCGGGTGAATGTATCTTCACGGCTAATCACCGTCGTTGTCCGTAAAGGTGATCAGCAGCCCAAGGCTTGAGATCATGTCGGTTTTCAGGAGCACAACCAGTCGCTGGGCACTGTTATAGGCTTTCTCCACCTGGTCATACTGATCTTCGACCGCTGTTTGCAACGGCCCGTCAATTGCCTGTAATTCCTGGCGAAGGGTACTGATTTCAGATAGAATCACATCGCCCAGCGGCTGCCCGTTATAGGTGGCATTCACAGCCTCCAGGTTTGCGTGATAGCTTTCAAATGCTTGTCCATTTCCGGAGTAGACCGCCTCGATGGCAGCCAGGTTCTCCAGTGCCAGGGCAATAGAATTTGCACTGAACCTGGCCTCTACATTCTCAGGCAGCAATACGCCCATGCTTTTCTTGCCCAGGGGAACTCCCAGCTTCAGGTTCTTGACCACTTCGGTAAGTTTGACCATTTCATTGGCCAGTACATTTACGGAACCGGCGGCATCGGTGCCGGTTGCTGCCTTAAAAACCGCCGCATGATTTCCTCCTTCAGGAGCCCAGGCCGTCTCAAGCGAGCTGGCTATCCGGGCAATGTCTGACGCAGCCGCCCGGGCGTAATCGAGCCTGCGGGAAGACGATTGCAGTTTTTCCAGGACGGCCGAATTCCCGTTTTTCCAGTCAAATAAAAGGTACTCCAGGGCCGGAAATCCCTTGCGGGTGGATCCCAGCTGCTGAAAATAGGTTTCATCCACCGGCTCGGTACCTTCCAGTTCCTCCTCAATTCCTGTCACATTGGTAGGCCAGTTGTTGAGCATCGCCGCCGCGTTTTGCTGATCCATCGGTCCCATCATAAACATTTCTGCCCGCTTGTAGGATTTTGCCGCTTCCAGCCAGGCCGCCTGGGCCTCCGACAGGGAAGCCGCGCCGGGTTCATTGCGCAACGCCTCAACGGCAGCTTCCAAATCACCGGCCCGTGATGCAAATTGATCAAATGCCGGAAGAATGACGTCACCGGTCATATTCGCCAGCATGGTTTCACGATCAAAAGAGATGCGCTCCGACGGATCATCCTCAGAACATCCTGCCAGGTACAGCGGAAACATGAGCAGGATTAGAAAGAAACTGTTTTTCATGACAACGTATTTTTTGGCCTCACAAAATTAGCAGACACGGGCGGGACCACAAATTTTATTTAGATTAAATTTAAATAAAAATCAGAGCAGGTCCTTCACCTCATTAAGCGCAGGATATGCGGCCACCAGGGTCGCTTTTGCCGCCTGCAGACCTTCGTCGGTAACGGTCCAGAAGTCACCTTCTGTACCAAAATCCGAATGGAGTATATCATTTATTTCCTGGGTGGTGATGCTGGCGGCCGGACTGAACGAGAGGGCACGAACAAAGGCATAGGCCTCACTGAGGTGGTGCATAAGGTTGCCGGTATCTTCAGCCGCGAGGTTTTCACGTGCGACATTGATATAGTGGACCGCGGTGGCGGCACTTACCAGTTCGTGAAGCTCAATGATCCGCGCCCGTTCTTCATTTTTTACCGGGTACACACCGGCTACGATTGCCGCTCTTCCCCGTTTGTAGGCATTCATCAGCGGTTCGTTGATGTCCAGCAGGGCATCACGATCTGCGGTGTAGGCTGCCCAGAAACGGTCGAGTTCTGCGGGCAGGACCGGGTCACCAGTGGGGAAATCCTGTGGAACGCCCCAGTATCCGAATGCCTCATCCCAGTGATGCTCCATGGGGGTGTAATTGGCTCCTTCTACCAGTTCGGTATTCTCCACGTTATCCCCGGTACGGTCGTCAGAAAGATAGACGTTGAAAATCTGGTGATAGAATACAGAACCCATCAGTCCTTTTTCGATAAGCTGGGTAAACTCCCAGCCTTTTTCATTGACCAGGATCGTATTGCCCGAGGTACCCCGGGTCAGTAAACCGGCTTTGCCGGCTGCGGCGACCGTACTGTTGTCGGCCACGTCTTCACTGGCTGTTTCTGCCGCCGCCATCAATTGCTGGTAGAAAGATACATCGCCCAGAAACGTTTTGTCCTGCAATTGCTTGGTCGAAGCGTTGAGGGCAGGGTCGGAGAATGGATCATTTTCATTTGCATACATATCCAGCAGTTTGCCTGCATCCAGGGCACTTCCCTGGTCTCCCTGGCGGAGATAGGATTTTATTTCACCCAGCATGTCCTGGCGGTCACGCTGTCCGCCGTAAAAAACAGTGGACTGGCCGTCACGACTAAATTCATACGTTTCAGGAACCACTACCGAGGGTCCGGAATCATCGTCTGAATTGCAGGAAATGAATATAAGGGGTAGAAAAAAGACGAATGGTATAAGCCGCATCATGTGTTATGTTTATTTAGATTAATTACAAATAGTGCGACAAATATAGGGTCCGGCCGCCATCCTCACAACCGGGGGAGGTAAAAAAATCGAAGAAAAATTGTGAACGGATTGTTACGTGGGCTGATTACCAGGAGGATACATCTGCGCAAGGGTTTGTCCGCCTTTAATGCCGAAATCGAGGGTTCTGATAGGGAACGGAATGGTAATGCCGTGTTCGTTAAAGGCAGCCTTTATACTCTTGATACCATCGCTCTGGGCCCGCAGGTAATCCGGTATACGGCGAAAATTCACCCAGTATCGCACGACAAAATTAATGGAGCTGTCACCGAATTCGGTGTAGAAGAATTCCACCGGGCGGTCCCGTTTCAGGTAATCAATCTGTTTGATGGCGTCCAGTACGACCTTTTCTACATCCGGGAGTTTGTCTCCGTAGGAAATGCCGCAGGTCAGGTCAATACGCCGGATTCCGTTTATCGTGTAATGCCGGTACGGGCTCTGGAAGATCATCCTGTTGGGGACAACCACATCCTGTCCGCGGGGATCATAGATGGTGGTAGACCGCAATCCGATTTGGGTAACTGTTCCCATGATGTCATTGGATTCGATGATGTCCCCGACATTGATCGGACTGTGGATTGCCATGGATACCCCGCTGATCAGGTTGGAGGCTGCATCCTGGAAAGCCAGACCGAGGGCAAGTCCGATTACCCCGATACTGGCCAGTACGGAGGTAACGGCAGTATCCCATTGCATGATCTGCAAGGCTATCACCAGGCCCAGCAGGATAATCAGAAAGGAGGAGAGCGCCAGGGCAAGGTCCACCGCCGAGCGGTTTGAAAGAAAGCGGGGCAGGACCCTTGCAAGAATGTTCCGGAAGGCCTTGGCCAGGAGCCAGAAGGTAATGATAATGACAACGGCCATTACGAGGTTAGGCAGCAACTTGACGAGGTTCTCATACCAGCCGATGAGCTTATTAAGAACGAGGTCCGAGGCTTTTTCCAGATCTGAAAACATGTGGGATAGATTATCTGCTTAAAAATTAAAGTTATCAATAATTCCTCATTTCACTAAAATCCATGCCTCCGATATTTTAAACTATCTTTGCAGCATGCTCTCCCACCGGTATATTTTGTTTATCGATACCGAAACCTCCGGTAAGCCCACTGACTGGGAGGCACCTCCCAGTGACGACAATAAATGGCCACACATCGTACAGGTCGCCTGGCGAATTCATAAGGCGGAGGGAGAACTCCTCCACACCCGGGAATTTTACATTACAGCTTCTGATTACACCATCAGGAAAAAGGCTGCCCGGATACACGGAATTACCGAGGAAATGGCCAACCGGTTGGGTGTGAGGAGAAAGGAGGCCCTCAGAGAGCTGTACAAGGATCTCAGGAGGTACAAACCGCTAATCGTGGGTCACTTTGTTACGCTTGACCTGCACATGGTTCAGGCGGGCTTCAGCCGGGCCGGTATCAAAAATATCATTCCGGAGTATGATGCGTTCTGCACCATGCGGGCAACTTCCGAATACATGCACATGAACAACCGTCACTACCCGAAGCTGGGGGAGTTGTATCAGATGCTTTTCCGCCGGAAGATGCAGGATGAACACAATGCGGCCGGGGATGCGAGGGCGGTGTCGGAATGTTTTTTTGAATTGGTGCGCAGGGGAGAGGTCGATGAGGAGCTCATCAGGCGACAGTCACGCGAACACCGGAGTGAAAGGCGTAAGCGACGCCGAACAGGATGCGGCCTCCCGGTGTTAACCTTGTTCCTGGTCATAATTTTCCGCCTATGGATACTGTAAATAGCAGGGAGGAAATTCTCCGCGGGATTACCCCTTTTGATCTGCTTCCGGCTCACGAACTGGAATTCCTTGCGCGGTCGGTGCAGGACCACACATTCTCCAGGGAGAAAATCCAGTACCACCAGGATTATACCAAGCTGAAAAGCGTGGATGTAATCGTGGAGGGGTCCTATCATGTTTTCTTTTATGATGCGCACCGCAACAGGAAGCTGATCGAGGATCTTGGACCCGGCCGCATTTACGGGGCATTGTCCATCCTTTTCAATAAGAAGCGTTCCATACGGACGGTAGTTGCCCGTGAAGGAACGCGCGTACTGGCCATCGACCGCCGTGCATTTGTTGATCTCACGGCAAAGTATGAAGATTTTGCACGGTTTTTTTCATCGGAATTCGGCCGGTACATGATGATGGATGACTTCGCCAATGCTATTCGTTCGAAACCGAGCGAGGTGACGAATTACGTTGCCACAGATCATTTTTTTACCAAAACCCTGAAAACCATTCAGCCGCGGCCGCTAAAAACCTGTCGACCTGATATTCCTGTCTTCAGGGCCGCCCGCATTATGACCCAGAACCGGGTGAGCTGCCTGTTTGTGAAGGGAAATCAGCCGGGAATCCTTGGGTATATAACCGATATTACACTCCGGGAGGATGTAGTGGCGCGCCAGATACCCTACGATACTCCGGTGGAGGAGGTCATGGAGAATCCCATTTACAGCCTTCCCGAGGATGCGCTGATCTATGAGGCCATCCTGCTCATGTTCCAGGCCAAGATCAGGTACCTGCTGGTAGAGAATTCAGACGGGGGCTATGCAGGGGTGATCAGCCGGAACAAGCTGCTGACCGATCACGCCACGTCGCCGTTTGTCTTTATCCAGTCGGTAAAGCTGGCGGTCTCGCTGGAGGAACTGCGGCGCAAATGGAACCGGGTGCCTGACATCGTATACCAGCAACTCTCGCGCGGGGTCAGGGCGGAGATTGTCAACCAGATGGTCACCACGGTTTCTGATTCCATTGGTCAGAAAATCATTGAATCGGCTATCGAAGAACTGGGCGAGCCTCCATGCAGATTTGTCTTTATGGCCCTGGGCAGCGAGGGAAGAAAGGAGCAAACGCTTAAGACCGACCAGGACAACGCCATTCTGTATGAAGACCAGCCCGATCCGGAGGATCCGGAAGTACGTGCGTATTTCCTTTCACTGGGAGAATTAATCAGCGAAAAGCTTAATCATGTGGGATTCCTGTTCTGCACGGGAGGATTTATGGCTAAAAACCCCAAATGGAACCAGTCGTTGTCCCAGTGGAAGGAGGATTACCAATCCTGGATCAACATGCCGCAACCGGAGGCCGTCATGAATTTCTCCACTTTTTTTGACTGCCGGTACCTGTACGGCGACCGGAGCCTGATCGATGAATTGCGGGAATTTCTGAATGAGACCCTGGAAAACCCATCGACTAAATTTTTCTATCTGCTGGCCAATAATGCCCTGCAATACGAACCCCCGCTTACGTTTTTTCTTAAAAATTTCCGGACCTTCTCACGGGGTGAACAGGAAGTGCTCAATATCAAGAAGGCCATGACCCCGATTGTCGACCTGGTGCGACTGTATGCCCTTCGCCACAGGATTTTCAAGACAAATACAGGCGAACGCCTCGAACAGCTGTATGAAATGGATGTATTCTCCAAGGATGAATATCACGAATTGCGACAGGCGTATTATTATATGATGGCCCTTCGGCTCAAGAGGCAGGCAAAGGACATAATACGGCGGCAGGGCGAGCCCAATAACCTGATCGAACCAAAATCGCTGACCAAGATAGAGCAGGTCACCCTCAAGGAAATTTTCAAGGTCATCGAAAAATTCCAGCTCAAGATTAAAATAGAATTTAAGGGTACGCTGAATTAGACGCCCCGCCTGTTGCCAAACAGGTGGATGTGCATACGGTCGGTAAAGTGAAAATTATTGACCAGGCAGATATCGGTCAGCCAGGTTCGCTTCGCAGCCAATTGCTGCGGGTCTGTGCCCTGCGGCATAAGGTAGGTGCGGGCAGGGGGGATGCCATAGGTTCTGCACAATGCCAGCACCCCGTCGAGGTCATCGGGGGTATCTACCACAAACTTGAATGTACTTTTATCGCTATCCGCGAAAAACCGCATGGCCTGTGGCTTATCCCTTAGGGTTTTCCGGTTCCCTGAATTCTCCAGCTTGGGACTTACGTTGTACTGGTCGATAAGTCCGTTAAATTCACCGATGGGAACAATGGTGCCGTTGGTTTCAACTTCGGCATGGAGCAGTTCGTTGTTTTCCCGGAGAATGACCAGCAGCCGCACCAGCTCTTCCTGCTGCATAAGTGGTTCGCCCCCGGTAATCACTACATTAGGACAATCATAGGATAGTATTTCTCCCGCCACCTGACTGGGGTCACGTTCCAGGATCATCTCTGCCGGGTCATATTTCTGGTAACCGCTTTCCTTGTCACGGACATGTGAAAATCGCGTTCCCTGCCAGTTCCAGGTATAATCCGTATCGCACCAGGTGCAGTGAAGGTTACAAAGGGATAATCTGACGAATACACTGGGCATGCCCATGGAGCGTCCTTCTCCCTGGATGGTATGAAATATTTCCGGTTTACCGTGCAGACTGGCAAGTTTCATGGCCGCAAAGGTAAAAATTATAGTTTAAACTAAAACGCTTGCACACAGGCCGCAAGTCCGGCTATCTTTGATAAACAGAAAGTAATTATGCGTATACCTCTTTATCCACTAAAATTCACCCCTTTTTTTCTGGACAAGATCTGGGGCGGGAATAAGATCAGCCAGGTGCTTGGTAAAGATACCGGTGGCCTGCCTAATTGCGGCGAGACCTGGGAACTTTCCGGGGTGAAGGGCCGGATTTCCGTGGTGGCAGACGGTCCGCTCGCCGGGCGCAGCCTGGATGAGCTGATGCAGGAATACAAGGAGGAGCTGGCCGGTACCACTGTATTTAAGGAATACGGTACGGAATTTCCCCTGCTGATTAAATTCATTGATGCAGCCGAAGATCTGTCAATCCAGGTTCATCCCGACGATGACCTTGCGGCTGCGCGCCATAAGGGGAAAGGCAAGACCGAGATGTGGTATATCATGGATGCGGATCCGGGAGCCACCCTGATCGCCGGCTTCAATCAACCGATGAACCGGGAAAAATACCTGGAATACTTCCATTCCGGGGCCATTGAAGAGGTCCTGAACCGGGAAGAAGTCAGCCCGGGCGATGTGTTCTACATCCCGGCCGGCCGGATCCATACCATCGGGAAGGGAATTATGCTGGCTGAGATTCAGCAGACATCGGACATTACCTATCGCATTTATGATTTTGACCGGCGGGACAGTGAAGGAAATCTGCGCGAGCTGCATACCGAAATGGCCGTCGATGCACTGGATTTTAAATACAGGGAAGCGTACAAAACTCCCTATTCCCGACGCAAAAATCACCGCAATCCCGTAGTGGATGAGCGTTATTTTTCGACCAATAAGCTGATCCTGGATCAGCCGATGACGCTGTCCCTTGATGGGGAGAAACTGAAGATACTGATTTGTGTGGAGGGTTCCGGCCGCCTTCAGTGGGAAGACGGTGAAGCCTCACTGACCAGGGGAGAGGTTGTCCTTGTTCCGGCCTGTTTGCCGGAAGTGAAGCTTGTGCCCGCCGCCGAACTGCATGTGCTTGAGGTTATGCCCTGATCAGCCGCGTTCGAACCGCCCCGACTTTTTGTGTATCAGGATGCGATAGGCAACAAGGACGGTACCTGGCTCGTAGCGGCGGGATTTTGATTCCATCCCATGGGAGGGACGTACCGTATCCGTGCCAATAAACGGATGAAGGCGGCTCGAAACGATTTGAACGGCATGTTCGGCCTCTTCTCCGCTTAATTCCTCATAGGTGCCCCACGCAATTACGCTCTGCCAGTGTGCGTGGGAACGAATATCCTCGACCTGAAGGCATACCTCCGGATTCTCCCGCATCATTTTGATCTTTTTCCCTGCCAGCGTATATCCGTACAGGTATTCCATATCCTGATCTTCCTCGTACACATAGGCGACAGGTACCACATAGGTTTCCCCGGCTGCGTGACAGCCCAGGTGGCCGTGCGTCCCGCTCAGCAATACCCGCCGCATCTGGAACTCATTCAGATTTCCCAGCATAGTATTTTGTTTATGGGAAGTTCTCAAAAAAGCAACCATTCTAATATGACATAAATCATGTTTAGCCTTAACCTCGGTCAGGCTCCGTCGCGGCATGTCTTTATACCTTCGCACTATTCATGCTACTAAAATTTAACTTATGAAAGTGGAGCAGTTCAGTTATGACAATAAGATCGTCAAGTATTTTATCATAGCGACGGTCATTTTTGGTGTGGTGGGTATGCTGGTCGGGCTTACAGCCGCCATTCAGCTGTTTTATCCCCTCTTTAATTTTGATACGGAATATGTGACATTCGGTCGGATCAGGCCGCTTCATACGAATGCCATCATATTTGCCTTCATCGGTAATGCCATGTTTGCCGGAATATACTATTCCATGCAGCGGCTGCTCAAGACCAGGATGTTCAGTGATTTGCTTAGCTGGATCAATTTCTGGGGCTGGCAGCTGATCATCGTGGCGGCGGCTATTACGCTGCCCCTGGGACTGACCACCTCAAAGGAATATGCCGAACTCGAATGGCCGATTGATATCGCCATTACCCTTGTCTGGGTGGTGTTTGGCATCAACATGATCGGTACAATAATAAAGAGGCGCGAGAAGCACATGTACGTGGCCATCTGGTTTTACATTGCCACGTTTGTCACGGTGGCTGTACTGCACGTGGTCAATTCCTTCGAGATGCCGGTCACCCTTTTCAAAAGCTACAGTGCTTTTGCCGGTGTGCAGGATGCGCTGGTACAATGGTGGTACGGCCATAATGCGGTGGCGTTCTTCCTGACCACCCCCTTCCTGGGGCTCATGTATTATTTCCTGCCCAAGGCGGCAAACCGGCCGGTGTATTCCTACAAACTTTCCATCATTCACTTCTGGTCCCTGATCTTTATTTACATCTGGGCCGGTCCGCATCACCTGCTCTATACCTCCCTTCCCGACTGGGCCCAGTCACTCGGCGTGGTATTTTCTATCATGCTCATCGCCCCCAGCTGGGGTGGTATGCTCAACGGACTGCTTACCTTGCGGGGAGCCTGGGACCGGGTACGTGAAGACCCCGTGCTAAAATTTATGGTGGTGGCCGTGACCGCTTACGGCATGGCGACGTTTGAAGGTCCCATGCTGTCCCTGAAGAATGTGAATGCCATCGCCCATTTCTCTGACTGGATCATCGCCCACGTGCACATTGGCGGACTCGGCTGGAACGGATTTCTGACGTTCGGTATGATGTACTGGCTGGTGCCTAAAATGTGGGGCACTAAACTCTACTCCGTCCGTCTGGCGAACCTTCATTTCTGGATTGGAACGCTCGGGATCATTATATATGCACTGCCCATGTACGTGGCGGGTGTTACCCAGTCGCTGATGTGGCAGGAGTTCAACGAAGTGGGCTCCCTGGAATACAGTAACTTCCTGCAAACCGTTACCCAGATTCTTCCGCTCTACATGCTTCGCGCCGTGGGGGGAGGGTTGTACCTGATCGGGACATTCATAATGATCTACAACCTGCGAAAGACCACTGCCCAGGGTAGTTTTATGGCGGAGGAGGCTGCGGAAGCCCCGGCCCTGGAAGCGGCGCCCAAGCATAAGGATGGCTACTGGCATAATAAACTGGAACGCATGCCCGTACTGTTTACCGTCCTGACCCTGGTGGCTATCCTGATCGGTGGGGTGATCGAGATGGTACCTACTTTCCTTATCGAATCAAATATCCCTACCATCACCGCGGTCAAGCCGTATTCTCCGCTTGAATTACACGGAAGGGATATCTACATCCGGGAAGGGTGTGTCAGCTGCCATACGCAGATGGTAAGGCCGTTCCGGAGTGAAACCGAGCGTTACGGGGAATATTCCAAAGCGGGGGAATACGTATATGATCACCCCTTCCTGTGGGGTTCCAAGCGAACCGGTCCCGATCTGCACCGTGTGGGGGGCAAGTATCTTAACTCGTGGCATTTCCGCCATATGTGGCAGCCTGCCCTGACTTCGGAAGGCTCCATCATGCCTACCTATCAATGGCTGTATACCGACGATATTGACCGTGAGGCAACGGCTGGCAAGATCTCCGCATTGAGAAAGCTGGGAGTGCCGTATGAGGAGGGTTTTGAGGAGATTGCGAATACCGCACTGGATGAGCAGGCCGAACTCATCGTATCCGAACTCAATGAGAACCTTGACATCAATACGCTTGCCACCGATGACGGTGAAACCGTGGTGGTGCCCGACAAAAACAAGGAGATCATTGCACTCATTGCCTATTTACAACGCCTGGGCACTGACATAACGGTCAGGACGGAAGATGCCACGGAAGGCGAAGAATTAAGCTCAAACAAATAAGTTATGTTTAAACATTATTTCGAACGAATCGAACAAGTGGAGATATGGCCGATCATATCACTGGCCATCTTCTTCATCTTCTTTGTCTGTCTTCTGATCAATGTGATCAGAATTGACCGCAAGTTTATCCGGGACATCAGTCAGCTCCCAATGGATGATTCCACGCTACCTAAAAAAGACCCTGAATCATGAAACGAAACACGCTCAGACTACTCACTTTATTGCTGGTATTCTTCCCTGTTGCCGTAAAGGCCCAGGCCGATGGTTCGGGTATCGGTCAGGACGTGGCCATTTATATCATGGCCGGGTTTGTCCTGGTTATTGCCATACTCGTCCTGGTGGTATCCATTGTGGTCCTGCAGGTGCTGCGCTCGGTGGTTTCGAAGGAGGAGGCCAGAAAGGCAGCATCAGAGGGAATTGAAGTCGAAGAGAAGAAATCTTTCTGGAGACGTTTTCTCACCAAGGCCAATGATGCGGTGCCTCTTGAAGAGGAACAGGAAATACTTCTTGATCATAATTACGACGGGATCAGGGAGCTGGACAATCATCTACCCCCCTGGTGGAAGTGGCTGTTTTACGGAACCATTGCCTTTTCAGTGGTGTACCTGGTGGTTTACCACGTGACCGGGACATTGCCCCTGCAGGAAGAGGAGTATGCCACCCAGATTGCCGAGGCTGAGGCGGTCATGGCAGAACGAATGGCGAATGAGCCTGCCGAGACCATCGACGAATCGACCGTGCAGTTTGTGGAGGACGAGGCCAGCCTGGCCAGCGGAAAACAGGTATATGATAATAACTGCTCGCAGTGTCACCGTGCTGACGGCGGGGGAAGTATCGGGCCTAACCTGACCGATGAATACTGGTTGCATGGAGGTTCCATACAGGATATTTTCCGGACGGTCAAGGTGGGCGTGCCGGCCAAGGGTATGATTTCATGGGAACCGCTGTTATCCCCTGAGCAGATGCAGAATGTGTCATCCTATATCATGACCCTTCAGGGCACCAATCCCGACAACCCGAAGGCTCCGCAAGGCGAACCCTACCAGCCTGGCGGACAGGGAGAGGGTACGGTGCCGTCTGACAGCGTTACGGCAGCCAGTGCAAGTTTATAAAACGGAGAATGAAAGAGAAGCAGGGAACAGAGGAATTATATGAGTTTGACGATGAGTTCCGGGATTCGATTGCTACGGTCGATAAGGAAGGGAAACGGGTGTGGGTTTACCCCAAGAAACCATCCGGGCGCTTCCACAACTACCGGATCATTGTCACCATCGTATTGCTCGGGATACTGTTCGCCGGTCCGTTTTTACGGATTGGCGGACAGCCCTTCCTGATGCTCAATTTCTTCGAACGTAAGTTCGTTATCCTTGGTAAAGTCTTCTGGCCGCAGGATTTTATTCTCCTGGCCCTTCTTCTGATCACCTTTTTCGTATTCATTATTTTATTCACGGTTATTTTCGGGAGAATATGGTGTGGCTGGGCCTGTCCGCAGACCTTATTCATGGAAATGGTTTTCCGCAAAATTGAGTACTGGATTGAGGGAGACGCAAACCAGCAAAGGAAATTGAATAAAGGGCCGTGGAATGCAGAGAAAATGCGGAAAAAAGGCCTGAAACACCTGATATTCTTCCTTATTTCCCTGTTGATCGCACATACCGTGATGGCGTACCTGATTGGGACCGAAGAGGTGAAGGAAATCATCTCACAGCCCCCGTCGGCCCACCTGACCGGATTTATCGGTTTAATGGCGTTTACCGCGGTGTTCTACTGGGTATTCGCCTACTTCAGGGAGCAGGCGTGTGTCGCGGTATGTCCGTACGGGCGGCTCCAGGGCGTCCTGTTGGACAAAAAATCAATCGTCATCATGTATGACTGGCTTCGCGGGGAGCCAAGGGGTAAGCTGAAAAAGGGCGAGGCACAACCTCACCTTGGAGACTGCATTGATTGTAAACTCTGTGTACACGCCTGTCCGACCGGGATCGACATCCGCAACGGTACCCAGCTTGAGTGTGTGAATTGCACAGCCTGTATCGATGCCTGCGACGAGGTAATGGTGAAGGTGAATAAGCCAAAAGGGCTGATCCGGTATGCCTCCCACGAATCGATCACGGAAAACAAGCAGCAGTTGTTCAATACGCGGGTAAAAGCGTATTCTGTTGTGCTGCTCATCCTGGTGTCCGTGCTGAGCGTGGCCCTGCTGACCCGTTCAGAGGTGGAGACCACCATTGTGAAGGTGCCCGGCCAGCTTTTTCAGCGCCAGCCGGAAGGACGCATATCCAACCTGCTGAATATTCAGTTTGTCAACAAAACAGCAAGGGATATGTCGATGCGACTCGAGGTGAGCGGGGCGGAAGGGGCTGAAATCAGCCATGTAGGGCAAGGGTCGATGACAGTGCCCGCCAACTCACTGGAGGAGGGCGTGTTTTTTATAAGCATTCCGGAAGAGGAGCTCTCGGGGATGCAGACCGATTTAGTAATAAAAATTTACGGGAATGGCGAACTGATCGAAGAAAAGCCGGTCAAGTTTCTCGGACCTGCCAACCTAAATAACTAAACTATGAATTGGGGAAATTGGATTTTCGTAAGCTTCATTCTCTTTGTAGGGCTGATCGCTACCCTGGTGACAATCAGCATGCGCCAGGATATAAACCTGGTAGCCGAAGACTATTACAAACAGGAAATTGAATACCAGGATCAGATAGAACGTCTCGAACGGACCAAGGCGCTTGAGTCGGTCCCTGATATAGCTCACGACCGAACGAAGCGAACATTGGTGATCACCATGAACCAGGAAAAAGTCGAACAGGCGCGGATTCACTTTTTCCGACCTTCTGATGCCTCAAAAGATAAGGAAATCCTGTTGAGCAATGACTTAACCCACGAGGTTCCGGTGGCAGGATGGGAACCCGGACTGTGGAAAGTAAAATTGTCCTGGAAGGCGGATGGTAAGGAATTTTATTCCGAAAAATCAATCATGCTGTAATGTTCGGCACGGGATTGATCATAGGGCTGGCGGGCGGATTACACTGCGTTTTAATGTGCAGTCCGGTTGTGTACGCGCTCCATCCTTCCCGAAAACCGGCTGGACAGCTTATCTATCATTCGGGCCGCATCCTTGTTTATGGGTTGCTGGGGTTGTTCTTTGGAATCCTGGGAAGTGGGTTTTCACTGTTCGGGATGCAGCAGGTCCTTTCTGTATCCATGGGATCATTAATGATCCTGATGACGTTGTTGCCTGCCCTGAGAAGGAAATTCTATTCATTCTCGATTCATAATCCCTTCCTGGCAACGTTCCGCAAATGGCAGGCAAGATCAGGCAGGGCCCGAATCATGCTGGCTGGCATGTTAAACGGGTTACTGCCGTGCGGACTTGTTTATGTGGGCCTCGCCGGTGCAATGGCTCTTGGGGATGCGATGGAAGGTTCTGTTTTTATGCTTGGGTTTGGCACGGGCACATTACCCTGGTTGTCCGGTGTACTCATTTCTGCCGGTTTTCTCCCCGGGTCGTTTCGGAAAAAGGCCGCACAGGCAGCGCCGGTGGTGGCCATTGTGATGGGCGTACTCTTTATTCTCCGTGGCCTGGCCCTGGATATTCCCTACCTAAGTCCGATGCTGCAGCAGGTTGGGTTACCCGCCGGGATGACCATGTGCACGGGTTGATTACCGTGCAATGTGCCATTTCATGATCTGTTCAAGTTTGTCCGGATCCTTAATGATCAGGTTCCCGCCCTTGGCTTCCAGGATTTTTTCGTCTTTAAAATCAGAGATGACACGGATCACCGACTCTGTGGCCGTGCCCACCATATTGCTCAGGTCTTCGCGGGATATCTTCAGCTTATTTTCCGGGTCATTGACCTTATTGTTCAGCGTGATCAGTGCTTCTGCGGTACGTTGCCTCACGGTGTTATAGGCAAGGTGCAGTAATTGTTCTTCCTTCTCATCGACTTTCTGAGACAGCAGGTTGATAAACTTGGAGGCAATTTCCTTGTTGGACAGGATTAGCTGCTGGAAAACGTCGCGGGGTATGGTGAGTATTTCGCTGTCTTCCATGGCCATGGAATGATCACTGAATGTCTGGTCTTTGAGAATCGCCTCATACCCCAGGAAATCACCTTCGGAATAAATCCCGGTAATCAGTTCTTTGCCATCCAGGTTGGTGCGAAATGTTTTGATCTTGCCCGACTGGATATAATACAGGTGGTGTGGGTAATCACCGGCCCGGTAAATATCATTTTTCTTCCGATAGGTACGCAGCTTGTGGAGTTCGCGGTCTTCCACATAGTGCAACATGTCTTTTGTGTCACGGATAAATTCCCTGAGGCCCTGTGCCCCCTTGTCATACTCTTTATTTGCCAGTTCATTTTTGCGAAACCGTGTTTCGATGGCATCCAGTAATTCGGTGTCGTCGAAAGGCTTTGTGATATAATCATCTGCGCCCATCACCATGCCCTTCCTCATGTCGGACCGTTCGCTTTTGGCGGTCAGGAAAATAAAGGGAATTCGGGCCGTTTCTTCTTTTTTACTGAGAATGTGCAGCACTCCGTATCCATCGAGTTCAGGCATCATGATATCGCAAATAATCAGGTCCGGGGAGCCTGACTGTGCCATTTCAATGCCCTGCTTTCCGTCGGCGGCCGTGCGGCACTCATACCCGGCGAGTTCCAGTATCTCTGAAATATTCTCCCGGATATCACTGTTATCTTCAATAATGAGGATTTTCTTCATGCGTTATGATTGATTGGGATGTGGACACGAAAAACGGTCCCTTCATTCTCTTTACTTTCAAAGGTAATAATACCGTGTAACAAATCGACGTATTTCCGGACGATGTGCAGCCCAAGGCCTGTGCCCTGGATATTCTGTGCATTCTTTGCCCGGAAGAAGCGTTCGAAAAGCTCAGCCTGGTCATCGGCAGGAATACCCATGCCGCGGTCTTCCACCTCCAGGCAGAGACTGCCGTCAACCTCTCTGGCCGCCAGGTCTATCCGGCTGTCCTCAGGAGAATATTTAATGGCATTTGACAACAGGTTGATCAGGATATTCTTAATGACTTTTGGTTCGCTTTTCACCGGTTCTTTATACGCGATCAGGCAATTGATCTGTTGTCCGGGTTTCAGCAGGGAATCCATTTCCTCCTTAACTTCAGACAGTAACCTGTCCAGGTTTACTTCCATGATATCGGTATGCACTTTTCCTTCCTCAAGGCGCGCGAGTGAAAGGAAATCATCCAGGATATCATTGAGGTGATCAATGGAGTTCTTTATTTTTTCAACGTGACGGATTCGTTTGTCGCTCTGTTCCAGGGCTTCGTATTTCTCAATCAGGGAGGCGGAGGATTTGATTGTGGCCAATGGGGTTCGGAATTCATGGGAGGCCATGGATACAAACCGTGATTTGAGATCATTGAGCTCCCGCTCGCGTTCAAGTGCCTTCCGTGCATCCAGTTCCGCACTCTTTCTCACTTTCATTTCCTCCTCCAGCTCGGCGTTTGAAGTGAGCAGCTGTTCGGTCCGTTCCTGCACCCTTTTCTCCAGCTCGGTGGCATAAGCCACCAATTGCTCCTCACTGCGCTTTAATGCAAGCTCCATTTCCTTGCGTGCACTGATATCAATTATATAGGCAACGGTATGTTTTTCCTCATTGAGCATTACGGTATTGAGGCTTGCTTCTACCGGAAACTCGTAGCCCGTCTTGTGCAGTCCGATGAGGTCACGTCCATGGCCCATCCGCCGTGGCGACGGATCTTTGATATATCGCTGACGATGTTCATGGTGCCTTTCCATATACCGGGCCGGAATGAGGGCCTCAACCGGTAATCCCTTCAGGTCGCTTTCTGAATAACCAAACATTTCCTGCAGGGCATGGTTGCTGATGACGATTTTTCCTTCTTTGTTTACAAGAAGAATCCCTTCCTGGCAGGCTTCGAAGATCGTGAGATAGGTATTTTCCGAAACGGCTCGCGTATTCATTGTCATAAAGGTAACGTGTTCCGGGTATAATATGCAAACCGTTCAGCGCTGCACGGAACGGCTCGTCCACAGGCGGTCACCGGGCAACTATTGACCACCCGGACTTGTTATACCTGTGTATGAAGAATCTTTTTTTACCGATAGCGGCCACTACCCTGGTTTTGTTCATTTACCTGATCAGTGTGTATTCCAATGTGGTATTCAATGTCGTTTTTCTGCTTTTTGTTACGCTCAATATCCTTATTGTCTGGATGGTCATCCGGATATTAAAAGATGGAGAACCTTCTGGTCGGACGTTTGAAGACCAGTGGTATGAAGACGAGCCGCCTAAATAGCCTTGCTGAATTTCCTCTCTTTCACATCCCCGTTCAGGTACTGATCGAAAACCGCACAGACATTTCGCAGGAAAAGCATTCCCTGGGGGGTTATTTCGAAGGAATTGTTATGAAGGGAAATAATGCCGTCCTGCGCAAGGTCTTTTAACGCCTCTTCCTCTTCGGGCTTCAGGGATTCCCAGGTGTAGCATCCCTGGCAGGCAATTTTAAGAATGGTTTCCCTGACTTCCCGGTCCTTGTCTGTAAGAAGGTGGCCTCTGGTTAGCGGTAGTCTCCCTTCATTAACTGCGGCAGTGTAGGCTTCTACCGTTTTTTCGTTTTGAGCATACGCGTATTTGGCATCACTGATAGAAGAACATCCAAGTCCGACCAGCAATTCGCCGGGAGCGGTGGTATATCCCATGAAGTTGCGATGCAGGTTTTTATTTTTACGGGCCTTGGCCAGGGTGTCATGGCCCAGCGCAAAATGATCCATACCAATGTCTTCATAGCCCTGTTCCCTGAATATCCCCCGTCCCATCAGGTACATGTTGGCTTTTTCCACCTCTCCGGGCAGGTCTTCCTCACTGTATGCCCGCTGACCCTTGCTGGTCCATGGTACATGGGCATAACTGTAAAATGCCACCCGGTCGGGCCGGAGTTTTAAGGACGTTTGTATTGTGCGGGCCAGGTTCTGTGAATTCTGAAAGGGCAGCCCATACACAAAATCGAAATTCACCGATTTATAGCCTATTTCCCGGGCCCATCGTGTGACATTAACCACATTGTAAAATGGCTGGATCCGGTTAATGGCAATCTGGACTTCTTCGTTGATATCCTGGATTCCAAAGCTCACCCTCCTGAAGCCGATTTCGTACAATTTTTTAAGGTGCGCACGGGTAGTATTATTCGGATGACCCTCAAAAGAAAACTCATGTTCCTCTGCCACCTCTGCAGATTGAAGGATGCGGGTAATCAGGCTGGTAAGGTTTCGCGGGCTGAAAAAGGTAGGTGTACCGCCCCCCAGGTGAATTTCCCGTATCCGTGGGCGGGCCTCAAAAAGTTTCAGATACATTGCCCATTCCCTGAGAATGGTGTCGATGTATACCTCTTCGACGCGGTGATTGGTGGTAATCCGCTTATTGCAGGCACAATAGGTGCAAAGCTGCTCACAATAGGGCAGGTGAATATACAGACTTATGCCTCGTTCGTTTGTCTCGTCAAACGTACGCTTTACCAATGCACCCCACTGTAGGGCATCCATCTCAGGCTGCTGCCATACGGGTACCGTCGGGTAACTGGTATACCGGGGTGTGGGTTTATTGTATTTACGTATGAGATGAAGCATTCACAAATCTTGCTAATTCATTAAATATCGTCACTGAGTGCGGTCAAGACTTTATATGATTTTTCTCATCCGCCTTATTTCGGTTCTTCGATTCAAACAGCATCCTGAAGGAAGGGGTTTTGGTGTCGTCAAATTGCCCGGTTCGGACTGCCCAGATAAACAGGCTTAGAAAGCCTCCGGCCACCAGGATACTAATGCTTATCAATACAAAAAGAATCTTCATAACTGTCTTTGTTTAGCGAGGTAATTACCTGAAAAGGTGGTAAATGCAACCACCGATACGCTTGAAAGCGGCATAAGAATAGCGGCAATTACGGGGGTGAGTATCCCGCTGACTGCCAGTGTCAGACCAGCTGCATTGTACAGGAAGGACAATGCGAAGCTGGCCTTTATTATCTTATGACTGGCTTTGCTGAATGCCATATACGCCGGGAGGTTGATCAGTTGATTGCCCTCCAGAATTCCATCCGAAGCGGGGGAGAACTGGCTGATGTCTTCAGTTACTGCTATCCCCGTATCGCTCTGCCGGAGCGCCCCCGCATCATTGAGTCCGTCCCCGATCATCATCACGCGTTTGCCTGAAGCCTGCAGATCTTGTATAAATGCAAGCTTTTCGAAAGGACTCATGGAGAAGTGCATTTCCGTGTGTTCCGGGAAAATGGATTGAAGCCATTCCTTTTCGGCCGGAGAATCGCCCGAAAGGATAATCAGCGGATAATGACCGGCAAGCTTTTTCAGGCTCTGCTGCAATCCGGGGCGAAGGCTGTTTCTAAGCCTGAAATAACCTGGTGACGTCCCGTCAAATTCCACCACAACCCGGCTGTCCTCCGTACATTGACCACTGATCCATTCGGCGGAACCAATCCTCACCCGGGTGTCATCAATCCAGGCTTCGATTCCTTTGCCCGGATGCTCGGTAAACTGACTGGCCGGGAGCTGATTGCTGGTTGACAGGAAATCATAAATTTTGCGGCTCACGGGGTGGGTGCTGTGTTTCACCGCTGCAGCGATGAGTTCGCGTTGTTTACCGCTCAGTTGCTGTCCTTCGTAGGTCAATTCGGCATGTCTTGGGGAAGTAAGGGTGCCGGTTTTATCCAGTACGATATAATCAGTGTGGCCCAGTTTTTCAGCAGCGGCAGTATTCCGGAGGAAAAAATGATTTCTCCCAAATATTCTCAACGTATTTCCATTGGTAAAAGGAGTTGCCAGGGCCAGCGCACAGGGGCAGGCAACAATAAGTACGGCCGAGACCACCATCCAAACCCGGGCCGGATCCGCAACCGACCAGAAAATGCCGGCCAGTAGTGCGATTACAAGGATGGTCCAGGTAAAATAGCGGCTGATCCTGTTGATCATCAGTTCGCCCTGGTCATCCCTGTTCCTTGAAAATGCAGGGTTGTTCCATAACTTGGTCAGATAACTTTGCGAGCAGGGCTTGTTGACGCGTACTTCGATGGACGGACCGGCCTGACGTCCGCCTGCATAAAGAAAATCCCCTTTTTTAGCCGGGGTCAGGCGGTCTTCCCCGGTCACAAAACTGTAATCGATCATGGCCTGGTCACTGCACAGGGTCGCATCCGCGGGCAGGATTTCATTATTGCGGACAAGCAGCGTGTGGCCTGTTTCCACCTCCTGTACCGGTATCGAAACCCATTCTCCGTTACCTGCTTTTCGAAGGATCGCCAACGGGAAGTAGGAAGTGTAATCACGTTCAAAGGAAAGGTGGCGATATGCTTTCTCCTGGAACCAACGGCCAATTAATAAGAAAAAGACCAGTCCGGACAACGAGTCAAGGTATCCATGTCCACTCTGGGTGATGATTTCATAGGCGCTTCGGGCAAACAAGGTGATAATGCCCAGCGCAATAGGCACATCAATATGGATGTGGCCTGCAACCACCGAGCGCATGGCGGAACGGAGATAATCAATGCCTGCGTAGGTGATAACCGGCACTGACAAAACGAGCATTATATATCCGAAAAAGCTGCCAAAGGTTTCCAGGTCGGCCTCTGCCATACCCAGGTAGGAGGGGAAACTAAGCAGCATGATATTCCCGAAACAGAATCCGGCCACACCGATCTTCAGGGCAAGTGACCTTGCCCGGTTTCGTTTTTCACCCTGGTCCTGGCGGTCAAACGAAGGAGGATAACCAATGCTGTCCAGCAGGGAAGCAAGCTGGCGAAGGGAAATCAGCTGCGGGTCATAATATATACTGGCTGTCTTCTCCCCGAAATCAAGCGAAAGCCGGATGACACCTTCATGCACCCCGGGGAGGTTTTCAAGCACATACACGCAGGAACTGCAGTGCACCGCCGGCAGCGACAGGGATACCTGGTTGACACCCTCTGAACTGAAATTGATAAACCGACGGGCAATTTCATAATTCTCCAGGAACGAATAGGTATCCAGTTCCGTATTCAGCGACCGGCCTTCGTAGAAAGATTCATTACCGCTGTCCCTGAAAAGCTGGTAAATGGTGAGGCAACCGGGGCAACAAAATGCAAAGCCGTCTGAGCCGAAAGCCTCGTCCGGACAGGTTGTTCCGCAATGATGACACGTTGCCGAAGTGGTTGTCTGCTTCATCGTTCAATACCGTAAGAGGCAAATCTAACAGAACAGCCTGCCAGTTCTCCTGACCCTTATCGGGTGTGGAACTGACTTTCATCATGTATCGTTTTAATATCGGCTAAAGATGAGTAGATTTAGATATGAGAGTGATTATTTTCTGCCTGGTTTTCAGTGTATTCCTTCAGGATAATGTGCCGTTGCTTTCAGCCGATGAATTTACCTATGAAGTGGAGTATTTTCTGAAGCAGAAGCAGAAAAATACCTCCACCGTGTACGAGGCAAATAAAAGCAGCGAATCATCTGTGCAAATGCTTCCCTATGTGCGGATTAACTTCTCTTTCTTATCGTTTCAGGAATCTGACAAGAAAATCCGTGTATTTCAGGGTGATAAACTGCTGAATACACGACGTATTAAAGGACCGATGAAGCTGGGCCTGGAAATGGGCTATACCGAAGACCTCAAAGAGGGCATTCTGCCCCCTGTTTTCGAGGTGCTGATCTTGAATGACGACAAGGAAACCCGCGCCAAAATCAAAGTGGAAGTGCGTCCAAACGGTGAATTGCTGATCAACGAAGTGGTCAGCGGAATGATTTAGTCCTCCTTCCTCATTTCCTTAAAACTGTTAATCAGGTTGTTCGTGCTTGCATCGTGGGAACTGACTTCCGAATCATCCTGCAATTCCGGTAGAATTTTTGATGCGAGCTGTTTCCCAAGCTCGACGCCCCACTGATCAAAACTGAAAATATTCCAGATTATCCCCTGTACAAAAATCTTGTGCTCATACATGGCAATGAGACTGCCCAGGGTATGTGGCGTGAGTTTTTTAAACAGGATGGAATTGGATGGCCTGTTTCCTTCAAATACTTTGAATGGCAGTATTTCTTTTTTTACCCCT
Source organism: uncultured Roseivirgaceae bacterium (assembly GCA_964563925.1). Lineage (GTDB taxonomy): Bacteria > Bacteroidota > Bacteroidia > Cytophagales > Cyclobacteriaceae > JAUILA01. The sequence continues at coordinate 77,628 of CAZLZD010000017.1, forward strand.
TCCGCCTGGACCTCTGCCTTCGTTTTTCCGTTCATAAGCGCTTCGGTCTGTGCGAAGAAATTTGCCAGTAATTTCACATGATGATCGCCAATAGGGTTGTGACTTATGGCTGGCGCCAGAAAATCACAGGGAATCAGCTTGGTTCCCTGGTGTATTAGCTGGTAGAAGGCATGCTGTCCGTTGGTGCCGGGTTCACCCCATGCAACCGGACCGGTCTGGTAGGTAACAGGTTCTCCTGAACGATCAGTGGATTTTCCGTTACTTTCCATGTCACCCTGCTGAAAATAGGCCGCAAACCGGTGCATATACTGATCATAAGGCAGCAAGGTGTAGGTTTCAGCCTGGAAGAAGTTGTTGTACCAGATACCAAGCAAGGCCAGGGTAACGGGAATATTATCTTCCAGGTCAGTTTTCCTGAAGTGATTGTCCATGGCATGGGCCCCTTCCAGGAGCTCCTCGAACCGGTCAAAACCGATGGCGAGCGCAATTGATAATCCGATAGAAGACCAGAGGGAATACCGGCCGCCGACCCAGTCCCAGAACCCGAACATATTGGCAGGGTCAATGCCAAATTCCCTGACGCCTGACTCGTTGGTGGATACCGCCACGAAATGACGGGCAATATGGGATTCATCACCCGCATGTTCCAGGAACCAGGATCGGGCTGTATGCGCGTTGGTCATGGTTTCCTGGGTCGTAAAGGTTTTGGAGGCGATGATGAAAAGCGTGGATTCCGGATCAGTTCGCTTGAGGGTTTCCGCCATATGCGTGCCGTCTACATTGGATACAAAATGCAGAGACATACCGGGATGGGCATAGTGTCTGAGGGCTTCGGTCACCATTACCGG
>CAZLZD010000018.1:0-76983 GCA_964563925.1 uncultured Roseivirgaceae bacterium
TGATAATATGCCCATTATATTTGTTATAGCGCATATTCATCGACCAGTTTCCGTTTTTTATCGTTAAGTGGTTTCCATATTTCACTCATTTTCGCGAAATTTACCTACTGATACCTATGAAGAAATTACAACACATAGTAGAATCGCAGGCTTTTGGCGTTTGCACGCGACTGGGTGAGAAAATGGGTATTGCCACATCCAGCATAAGGCTGTTTTTCATTTATGCCTCGTTTATAACCTTCGGATCACCCATTCTTATCTACATGGGTATGGTGTTTATCATGAATATCCGGAAGCACCTGCGACGAAGGAATAATTCGGTCTGGTACTATTGATTTTCGGTCAGTTTTTTAGAAAACGATAACTCCCCGAAGGTCTTTCTCCGGCGAATATAGAATTCCCAGACAATCGATCCCCTGAAGATGGTTTCCAGGTTGTGAATTTTGGAAATCTTTTGAGCAGCAAGCCGTTTTTTTCGGTTTTCCGGAAAGTCAGCCCAGAAATGCAGGTGGGCTCGAATCACCGCCATGCCATCTTTTACACTGTCAAACAACATAAACTTGATCGATGCGATCACATCCAGCACAAGCCTGACCGGGAACTTGGTCCACATTTCCAGGGTGGAATAATTCTTGAACAGCAGGGTTAGTCCATTCCGGAAATTAAGATATGTTTTCCGGGGGTTGGATTTCGGCAGGGTGCCGCCGCCTACATGGTACACGGCAGATTCTCCCGTATACATTACCTTGTACCCTGCCGCTTCGATACGCCAGCATAAATCAATTTCTTCCATGTGGGCAAAAAAATCGGGATCAAAGCCACCCAGGTTGTGAAAAACCTCAGCACGAATGCACAAACAAGCCCCTGTGGCCCAAAAAATCGGGTAGGTGTCATCATATTGTCCGTGGTCCTTTTCCATCGACAGGAACACACGGCCTTTGCAGAAGGGAAACCCAAGGGTGTCGATGTATCCCCCCGCAGCACCTGCATATTCGAAGGTATCTTTGGCATGGTACGAAAGGATTTTAGGCTGACAGGCGGCGATTGAATTGTCAGACTCCAGCAGGCGAATGAGCGGTTCCACCCATCCTGCAGTTACCTCAATGTCCGAATTAAGAAGCACATAATAGGAGGCGTCGACCTGTTGAAGGGCGGCATTGTACCCCTGGCTGTAGCCTTCATTCTTGGTGAGACGGAGAATTTCCACATCCGGGAAATGGGATTCCAGAAAAGGCACAGAATTATCGGTGGAAGCGTTGTCAGCCACAATAATGCGTGCGCCCCGGGTATGTGCCACCACGCCCGGGAGAAATTTTTCCAGGTAGCTGACCCCATTGTAATTAAGGATAACGACGGCCGTTTTCTCCATTTACATAAGACCACTGAGGTCGAGACCGGGAATGTTTGGCAATACGCCTTCGGTACTTTTCTTAAGCTCTTCCCTGGCCAGGCCTTCCACTTCCTCAAGTGCCTTATTCACGGCAGCCACCACAAGGTCCTGCAGCATCTCACGATCTTCAGGCTTTACCAGCGAATCATCGATATCCAGGGAGATGAGTTGCTTCTTGCCGTTGACTGTGGCTTTAACCAGACCGCCACCCGCTTCCCCGCTTGCCTGCACATTCACCAGGTTTTCCTGGGCTTCCTTCATCCGGGCCTGGACTTCCTTCATCTTGCCCATCATTTTCATCATGTCTAACATATCGATTCTGTTTCGTCTGCTTCAAAATTAGGAATACTTTGAAAATTCACCGCCTTACCACAATAATACTTCCCTCTTTACGGGTTTCCCGCCCTGCTTCATCTGTTATGCGAACTTTCATGACATAGGCACCCTCCTGGACGTCCCTTCCGTTCAGTACACCATTCCAGGATTCGGTCAGGTCATTCGTCTGGAAAATCAACTCCCCCCAACGGTTGAATATCATCAGATCAAATTCAGCGACAAACCGGGCATTCACCTCGAACAAATCATTCAGGCCGTCTCCATCCGGACTGAAGGCATCAGGGAAATGCAGGTTACTTGACTTGTAAAGGATGAGGACCTGTGAATTACTCTCGCGAATGCCAGCTTCCTGGGGGACCGCTTTAACCCTGTACATTATGATCTGAGAATCAGGATTGCCATCAATTTCAGTAAACAGCGTATCCTGAACCCGCGCCACTTCAGCCAGCGTTCCTCCGGCATAGGCTTTTTCCACCACATATTCCCGGACCCCGTTTATATATCCTTCATAGTGATTCCAGTTCAGCGTGATTTCGTCCGAAGGGGTGACCTGCCCCGTCAGTTGTATTACGCAGGCATTTATATTGGTGGGTGTCCTGTTACCGCAGTAATCCCTGGGGATGATTTCGTAACAGTAGTTAACAGGGCCGGGGATGAGTACATTTTCGTCCACATAGGTCAGCAGGGTCACATCGGTGATTATTTCCGGTACATTATTCTCCCCGGACCGGTACACTTCAAACCCTTCATAAATCGCAGGCGATACCAGGGGTTCGTCAATAAACCATTGCATGTTTACCTTACCGTCAGACGTGACCACCAGGGATAAATTGTTGATGGGAGGCGGACCGGTATCACTGTCTCCCGACACGCATTCCGGGAGCGATGTGGATAACGCACCGGAGAAATCTGCCGTGACCTGGTAACAATAGGATACCCCGCAGGCCAGCGTGGGGTCGTCGTACTGCATGGTGCCATTCGGTACAAGTGCGAGGGCAGAACCATCCCGGAATAAAGTGGCATCGCCCTGGTAATTGCCGGTTTGCCAAACAAGCTGTACGGTGTTGTTGCCGGTACTTGAACCTAGCTGGATACTGCAGGCAACATCGGAAGTGGCCTGTGGTCCTCCGCACGGATCAACTGCAATCAGCTGAAAGCAATAGTAATTGTTACTAAGATCCAGCCCCGTTACCACCTCGGTAATCGTTGCCGCCGTAAGCATCCGGAGGGTACTGTACGCCCCGTTGTTGACAGACATTTGAAGGTCGTACAGGATATTGTCCGCGGTGTTCAGCCCGAGGGTCAGGCTGGAAGCATCCACGGCAGTAACTTCGGTGATCGAAGGAACTGGCAGCGATGCCAGGGGGGTAATGTTCCGGGTGCTGACCGGACAATTGTTCGCCGAACCGGCATCCAGTCCGCGTACACTCACCGTACGTGTCGCTGCGTCAGGGTAGGTGTGACTGGGTACCGGGTCTCCCTGGTTTACCGTGACCACAGTGCCATCCCCGTAGTCTATCTCGTACGCTTCATAACTGGTATCTGTGATCTCAGCCTGCACGGTTTGTCCGGCACAGGAGAATACATTAAAGGCCGGGGCTGGTTTGTCTTCAATGGTGATGGTTATGAAGTCAGAGGTACCGCTGAATAATATTTCGAGCCGGTAGACACCCTCATCCGCGTAGGTATACTCGAAGGGCATCGGTTCCACTTCGAAATTGCCATCACCATCATAATCAAAGTCACAGGAACATCCGGCCAGGCAATCGCACGTGGCGGTGTAGAGGTTGGTGATCTGAATGGTGGTTCCGGGGCATCCGCGGATGACATCCACCTCGAACAGCCCGTTATCGCTTGGATATTGTGCCTGAAGGAAAAATGGGTTTCCCAGGAGAATAAATAGAACGATGGCAAAAAGGCGGTTCATTTACACAAGATAAATGTTTTTCATGGTAAACGCTTGGATGGCCTGTTCATTGCCCTTCATTAATACGATCGATTACATTCTCCAGGGTAAGATTTTCCTGGTTTCCCGAGCGCATATTTTTCAGGGTATAGGTTCCTTGAGTCCGTTCATCTTCTCCCACGATCAGTGAAAAGGGAATGTTTTTCCGGTCGGCATAGGTGAACATTTTTCGTGGTTTGGCCGGCTCCGGGTAAATTTCTGCCTTTATACCGTTATTTCTAAGCTTTGCCAGTGCTTTCCATCCATAGGTCCAGGATGCCTGGTCGAAAGGTATAATCAACACCTGGCTGAAGGTCTGTGCATCCCCGGGAAACAGGTTGAGCTCCTCCATGACATCATAAATCCGGTCGACACCAAAAGAGAATCCAACCCCGCTGATTCCCTTAAGTCCGAATACACCGGTAAGGTCATCGTACCGGCCCCCGCCGGAAACACTGCCGATGGCGACATTATTTACTTTAACCTCGAATATGGTCCCTGTATAATAACTCAGGCCCCGTGCCAGGGTGACATCAAGCTCTACAACACCCTCATCAGCACCTGCCTGACGGGTGAGTTCAAGTACCGAGCGTATTTCATCGAGTACGCCGGCACCGTTATCCTCCAGCAGTTCAGCCAGGATATCCAGTTTTTGCTGATTGGTGCCCTTCATTTCCATGAAGGGAAGCAGGCGGCTGGTGCTTTCCGCCGGAATGCCGCGATCCTGCATTTCCCTGAATACCTTGTCAGGTCCGATCTTATCCAGTTTGTCTATTGCCGTACAAAAAGCCGATTCCATCCCGGCTGCCCCGATGTAGTCGGTAATGGCTGACAGCAGTTGCCGGTGATTCAGCTTAATGGTATAGTCTGTAATTGATAGTCGCCTGAATACGCGCTGAATCATGAGAATGATCTCAGCCTCACAGACCAGGGAACGGGTCCCCACCACATCGGCGTCACACTGGTAAAACTCACGGTAACGGCCCCGTTGTGGTTTGTCTGCCCGCCATACCGGTTGAATCTGATACCGTTTGAACGGGAAAGCTATTTCGTGCTGGTGCATTACTGTATACCGGGCAAACGGGACGGTCAGGTCATATTTAAGACCTTTTTCCGAAATCATGGGAGTGACTTTTCGCTCGCCCTGGGACAGGTCTTCCGGACTGACGCCCGACAGGTATTCCCCGGAATTCAATACCCTGAACAACAACTGGTCCCCTTCTTCCCCGTATTTCCCGGTCAGGACATCCAGTTGTTCCATCGCCGGTGTCTCCAGCGGCATAAATCCAAAAGAGGTGAATACCTCCCGGATCGTGTCGAAGATGAAATTTCTTTTGGCCATTTCTGCCGGACCAAAATCCCTGACACCCCGGGGTAGTGAAGGTTTAGCACTCATGCGGCAAAACTACAAAAAAGCCCCCATAGAATGAACCTCCGGCAAAGTGTATTAAAAAATCGGTTGATGGTTTACATAATATGGATTTATCGGTTATCTTTGCAGCCTGTTTTCGTAAAAAGAAGAGATATATCATGGCAGTTACCAGACTTAAAAGAAAAGCAAAGCGAAATAAATCGAGAGCGGCAGCGCGCCAGGCCAAGATCAAGCGGCTAAATACCAAGCCTGTGATTGAGTCTGTTGACGTGGAAGCCATTAAGGAAGAATTCGCTGAGAAAGGATCCAAAGGATCCAAAGCGTCCAAAAAATCAACAAAAGAGGATTCTTCACAGAAAGAATCCAAAGAGGATTCAGCGGAATAGTATTCCCGGGATACGACACAATAAAGCCTCCTGATCCAGGGGGCTTTTTTTATGGGGATTGACTTGGACTTGGACAGTTAAACCACCGGCGGGGCCAGTTCGATAACCTGCACTTCGCTTATCCCGCCATTTTTAAGGGTAAACCGGACCAGGGTGCTCACTTTTTGAAAACCAACCCGGCCGGCTGCACCCGGGTTGATATGCAGGATTTTTTTGTCAATCGGATCGTGCATTATTTTAAGGATATGGGAATGTCCTGCGATAAACAGATCGGGCCTTTTGTCGCGAATCAGGGGCCGGGTCCGTTTATTGTATTTTGGAGGATATCCACCGATATGGGTCATGAACACAGATACCCCTTCACAGTCAAAAAAGAGGTTCTCAGGAAATTCGTGCCGGATCTGCCAGCCGTCAATATTGCCATAGACCCCGCGGACGGGTTTCATTTTTTTCAATGCATCCAGCACCGCCACATCCCCGACATCCCCTGCATGCCAGATTTCGTCACAGGAGTCAAAATGAGTGGCGACATGGGGATGTAGAAAACTGTGAGTGTCTGAAATCAGGCCGATGCGCATGGCTGCAAAGGTACGCATCCTTCCCTGAACCCCCTTGATTTTTAATACCGGTTCCCGGCTATGTTCCGGGTTAATCGGTTATATTTACAGACTTTCAATCAAATCATTTATGGCCTTAACCGACTCTTCAATGCTTCCTTTGGGTACCGAAGCGCCGTCATTCGAATTATACGATGTGGTATCCGGAAAAGAGATCACCTTTCAAGAGGCACGATCAGATAAGGCGACGGTAATTATGTTTATATGCAACCATTGCCCGTACGTCAAGCACGTGCAGGAGGAGCTGGTCAGGCTTGCACGTGATTACCAGTCGGATGAGGTGGCTTTTATTGCCATCAGCAGCAATGATGTCGAAGCGTACCCGGAAGACAACCCGGATCAGATGCGTGAGGTAGCTCGCCGCTGGGGGTATCCGTTTCCTTATCTGTATGATGAGACCCAGGAGGTGGCGCGGGCCTATCAGGCTGCCTGTACGCCCGACTTTTTTATCTTCGACGGCCAGGACAGGCTCGTGTACCGGGGCCAGCTGGATGAGAGCCGGCCGGGGAATGAAAAACCTCTTACCGGCAGGGATATCCGGGAGGCGCTCAACGATGTTCTATCCGGCAACCCGGTGTCTGAAGAGCAGATTCCCAGTCAGGGGTGTAACATCAAGTGGAAAAACCGATAGACAAATAATTGGCCCGGTGGATCGGGGTAAAGATTCACGAACATTTAACAGCCACACCTTCCCATGCCTGCAATATTTTACTATATTGATTGCAAAACATTGTAAATGAAATATTTATTGCTCCTGGCCATGGCCGGTGCCTTGTCTGCCTGTTCTTCCGGTCAACAGCAGGAAATACCTCCCTTAACGGTTCCTGTGTATGAGGTAAACCCCCGGGATATTATAATCAAGGAAGATTTCGTCGGACAGGTATATGGCAAAAATGACATTGATATCCGTGCCCGGGTAAGCGGCTTTCTTGAAGCGATTTTATTTGATGAGGGATCCCGTGTGAAGAAAGGCCAGCTCCTATACCAAATCGACCCCCAGCCTTTCCGGGAAAAAGTTGCCCAGCAGGAAGGTAATCTGGCCAGTGCCCGTACCAGGGCTGCCAGAACGCTAAGTGACCTCAACCGTATACGTCCTCTTGCCGAGAAGAATGCAGTAAGTCAGCGTGACCTGGATGCTGCTGAGGCTGCCTATAAATCGGCAGTGGCGGAAGTAGAGGCCGCCGAGGCCGGCGTCAGACTGGCAGAGATTGAATTGGGCTATACCCGTATATACGCCCCGATAAGTGGAGTGATAGGCAAATCAGAAGCTGAGATTTCAGATTATGTAGGACAATACCCCAACCCCGTCATCCTCAATACCGTTTCAGAAATCGACAGCATCAGGGTGGAATTCTTCATTACAGAGACTCAATACCTGGAATTGGTACGGAGGCGCGCGAAGGTCAGCCCGGAACCCGAAGGAAGAGTCACCCTGGAGATGATCCTTGCTGACGGAACCATGCACCCCTATGAGGGAAAAGTGGATTTTTTAAACCGGCAGGTCAATCGATCAACCGGTACCCTCCTCCTGCAAGCCTCATTTCCAAACCCGGAAGAAACCATACGCCCCGGGCAATCAGTCATTGTCAGGGCCAGGGCCTATACCGTGAAAGACGGGATCATGGTCCCTCAGCGAGCGGTGACCGAATTGCAGGGTATTCATGTGGTGGGCGTCTTCAGGGAGGATAATACCATTGAAAACCGCCAGGTTGAGGTAGGAAAAAAGAAAGGAAATATGTGGGTGATCACCGAAGGGTTAAATGCAGGTGACAAGGTAGTGCTGGAGAATGTGGCAACACGTGGATTGAATGTCACACTGGTTCCTGAGCTCACAGATTTTCAACTGATCGAATAATGGGAAATTTCTTTGTTAACAGGCCCATTGTAGCCATGGTTATTGCCGTGGTCCTTGTCATAATAGGACTGGTCTCCATGCTTGGGCTGGCAATCGAACAATACCCGGAACTTTCCCCGCCGATGGTACAGGTACGTGCCAATTACACAGGAGCGAATGCGCTGGCCGTGGAGAATTCGGTGGCGACACCATTGGAACAGCAAATTAACGGCGTGGATAACATGATATACATGAAATCCACGAACGCCAATGACGGGTCGATGGCGCTGAACATTTCCTTTGAGGTTGGTACCGATCCGGATATGAACACGGTCTTCACTCAAAACAAGGTCTCCGCAGCTACGGCCAAACTTCCTGAGGAGGTAAAGCGTCTCGGGGTCACGACCCAGAAAAGTTTTACCTTTCCTTTGTTACTGATCACGTTTGTCTCCCCGGGAGGGCAGTTTGACCAGGAGTTTTTGGGAAATTTTGCCTCTATCAATGTCAAAGATCAAATCGCCCGGATTCCGGGTGTAGGACGGGTGGATATCCTGGGGACCAGCGACTACTCCATGCGCATCTGGGTGAAACCAGACCGGCTGGCACAACTGAACATGACCGTTCCGGAAGTGATTGCTGCGGTCAAGGCACAGAATATTATTGCTCCGGGGGGTAAGTTCGGGGGCGAACCGGCCCCGCCCGGTACGGAATTCACGTACACGGTTAAATTCCCGGACCGCCTGCAGCGCCAGGAAGAATTTGAGAATATCATTGTGCGGACCAATGAAGACGGTTCCCAGGTAAGAGTCAGGGACATTGCCACCGTTAACCTGGGTACGGAGAGCTATAATGCCATAACACGACTGAATGGTGAAAGTGCCGCGGTCATAGCCGTTTACCAGGCGCCCGGAAGTAATGCGGTGGTCACCGCACAAAATATTCAGCAGGCACTTGAGGAGATGAAACAGTCGTTTCCGGAAGGGGTGGATTACAGAACATCCCTGGATACCACTGAAGTTATCACAGCCGGAATCAATGAAATTGTGGTTACACTCATAGTGGCCCTTGTACTGGTCATCCTGGTTGTTTTCCTGTTCATCCAGGACTGGCGGGCTACGCTTATCCCCACAATCGCCATCCCTGTATCACTCGTGGCGGCATTTATCGCCTTTCCTATGCTCGGCTTTACCATCAATGTGCTGTCGCTGCTCGGACTGGTGCTGGCCATCGGCATTGTTGTGGATGATGCCATCGTGGTGGTGGAAGCTGTCCAGGTAAATATTGCCAAAGGCATGAATTCGAAGGAGGCAACCGTTGCGGCGATGAAAGAGGTGACTGCGCCCGTCGTCGCTACCACCATCGTTTTGATTGCCGTATTCGCCCCGGTGGCCTACATGGAAGGGATTACAGGCCGCCTTTATCAGCAGTTTGCCATCACTATCGCCGTATCGGTGGCATTCTCCTCTCTGAACGCCCTCACGCTTTCACCGGCCCTGTGTGCCCTGCTCCTGCGAAAGCCGGCACAATATAAAGGACTGCTGGGTAAATTCTTTGGCTGGTTTAACCGAAAGTTTGATGTGGCCACCGATAAGTATGTCAGCTATACCACGGTGGTTACAGGCAAGGTCAAGCGGGGTATATTCTTTATTCTTATTATGTTCGCGGCAACCGTAGTTTTCGGTATGCTGGTTCCTTCCGGATTTCTGCCGGAGGAGGATCAGGGCTACATGCTTGTGAATATTCAGCTGCCGGATGCGGCGTCCATCCAGCGGACTGATGAGATTGCTAAACAGGCAGAAACTATTCTGGCCGGTATTCCTGCAGTGAAGTATGTTACGAATGTTACCGGTTACAGCCTTCTTTCAAGTAGTTTTTCCACGAATACAGCGTTCCTGTTTGTCAGTCTGAAAGACTGGTCGGAAAGAGAAGGGACCGCCAAACAGATCATTGAAGCGGTGAATGGTGCCTTCTTTGTAAATATCAAGGGCGCGATGGCCATTGCCTTCGGGCCGCCGGCCATTCCCGGGCTCGGAAACGGCTCAGGATTCACCATGATGCTCCAGGACCGCGGTGGAAATTCACCGGAATATTTATCAGACCAGGCTCAAAAGTTTATTGCCGCCGCTACGGCACGCGAGGAGATTCAAGCCGTTTTTACGACGTACCGTTCCACGGTTCCGCAGCGTGAGCTGTCCATAGATACGGACAAAGCCTTAAGAATGGGCGTGAACCTCAATGATCTGTATCAGTCGGTCGGTGCATATCTCGGGGGAGCCTATGTGAATGATTTCAATCGCTTTGGACGCCTTTACAAAGCCTATGTGCAGGCAGAACCCATGGCGCGACAAAGTCCCGAACAGATCGGACTGTTCTATGTGCGGAACAGCAACGGGGATGCCGTACCACTTTCATCCCTTGTGACCGTGGATGAATCGAGCGGACCGGAGTTTACTTCCCGCTTTAACCTGTACAGGTCGGCCGAACTCAGCGGACAGCCGGCACCAGGTTATTCCTCAACCCAGGCACTTGATGCACTTGAAGAAGTCGCCGCCCAGGTGTTGCCAGCCGATATGGGCTATGAATGGTCAAATATGTCTTACCAGGAAAAAAAGGCCAGTGGCTCGGCCGGAGTCATCTTTGCTTTTTCACTTCTGTTTGTATTCCTCATCCTGGCGGCTCAATATGAAAGCTGGTCTCTTCCGTTCAGCATTCTCCTGGGAACCCCTTTTGCAATCTGTGGTGCACTCATGGCCATCTACCTGGCCCGGTTGGGCAGCACATCCTATCTGAATAATATTTTCACCCAGATATCATTGGTTATGCTCATTGCCATGGCAGCAAAGAATGCGATTCTTATCATTGAGTTTGCGAAAATCAAATTTGAAGAAGGTCTCTCGCTGCGGGAGGCGGCGCTGGAATCTGCCAAATTACGTTTCCGCCCCATTCTGATGACCGTTTTTTCCTTCATCCTGGGTATTTTGCCGCTCCTCATTGCTACGGGCGCAGGGGCTGAGGCACGCAAGGTAATGGGAATGGCTTTATTTGGCGGAATGTTGCTGGCAACACTTCTTGGGGTATTTCTCTACCCGTTGCTGTTTATATTCATCGGACGGGTGGCCGGGTATGAGAAGAAAAGAAACGTAAACCTCCAGGCCGATGCGTAGTATAAGAAGAGCTCTGGCCGGACTTGTCCTTTTCCTGCTGGTCATGCAGGGGTGCAAAATGGGACCAAACTATCAACGTTCAGATACCGGCGTTGATTCTACCATGGTCTACCGATTCGATGAATTACGCCAGGACACGATCATTAACATAGCCTGGTGGGATCAGTTTCAGGATCCGCAGTTGCAGGAACTGATCGAGATCGCACTCGTTGAAAACCAGGATGTCCGGATTGCCGCCGCGCGTATCGAGGAGGCAAGAGCATTCCTCGGCTTTACCAGGGCAGATCTGTACCCGGCGGTTTCCATCAGTGCCCAGGGCACACGAAACAATTTTTTATCAACAATAAACCAGCAGGTAGATGCACGAAATACCTTCTTTGCAGCCCCTGCACTGAATTGGGAAATTGATTTTTGGGGAAAATTAAGACGGGCAAAGGAAGCAGCCGCAGCAGAAATGCTGGCAACGGAGTACGGGCGAAGAGCCGTACAGGTTGCACTCATTTCAGAAGTTGCGGCCACCTATTTTCTGCTTCTTGACTTTGACCAGCGCCTGGATATCGCAAGCCGAACGCTGGAATCCCGCAGGTCCAGCACGGCATTGATTCAGGAGCGCTTTGATCAGGGTTATACGGCACAAATTGACCTGGATCAGGCCAGCATCCAGGAATATATCGCAGAGGCGGCTGTACCTTTCTATGAGCGGCTGGTTGCCCAGACGGAAAACAGGCTCAGCGTGCTGCTGGGACGCCCCCCGGGCAGTGTCCCCCGCGGACTTGATCTGTATGCTCAGCCGCTTCCCCCGGAGGTTCCTCCCGGTATTCCTTCTGCCTTAATGGAGCGAAGGCCTGATGTCATGCGGTCCGAACAACTGGTGGTGGCCCAAAATGCCAGGATTGGAATCGCAAAGGGGGCAATGTTTCCCAGTATAAGCCTGACAGGGTTTCTGGGAACGGCCAGCAACGAACTGGATCAGTTGTTTGCCGACGGTTCGGCGGTATGGTCCTTTGGCGGAAGCCTTGTCGGACCTTTGTTCAATATGGGTAAGAACCGAAGGCGCGTGGAGATCGAACGTCAGCGTACCGAGCAGGCCCGACTCGATTACCAGGCGACTGTTCTTCAGGCATTCCGGGAGGTGGAAGATGCACTGATTGGCGTGGATACCTATAAGAGGGAACTGGATGCCCGGTTAAAACAACGGGAGTCGGCTATCAGTGCCAAGGGGCTTTCCCTGGAGCGCTATGACGGGGGGGTGACCAGTTACCTGGAAGTCCTGGAGAATGACCGGACCCTGTTCCAGACCGAACTTGAAACTGCACAAACCCAGCAACTTTACCTTATGGCTTATGTAAGCCTTTATAAAGCGCTGGGTGGTGGCTGGATCACCCGGGAGGAACAGGAGGCAGCGGCTAATCAGGAATAGAAGTGCTGCCTTTCAGGTACTTGCCAACAATGAGCGCAATAACTATAGTCAGATAAACCTGCCCTGTCAGCGCACAGAGCATTGCCAGGCTCCTTGAAAGGGGTATGGCCGGACTTATATCACCATAGCCCAGTGTGGTGAAAGTGACAATGGTATAATAAAGTATCTGATCAGGCTGACCTGTAATTTCCTGTAACCCCTGGAAGGCTCCCGGGACGAAACGGGACACTACCAAATTGAAAAGAAAAAAGACAAGTCCAATCAGCAGATAGGCAGATATGGCATCCAGGATAATGATTATATTCACCTCCTTCTTTCGGGCGATAATCATTATAAGCCGTATTACCACATAGGTGAAAAACAATACGTTAAAAAAAAAGGTACTGACCTCAAGGAATTCCAGTTTCAATATCTGACCGGTAAACTGAAGGAGAATTAGAAATAAGACGACCAAAACCATGTGTTTCCGTCCACCTATTGTCATCAGGGCGGATAAAAAGATAACTGTGTAAATCAATGTGAAAATATACCGCTGTTGTTGCACGTTGAACAGCGGAGCTACCAAAAGCAGGCTAAGGCAACTGAGGATCAGGAATATGCTGGACAGAATTCTTTGGCGGGAGTGCATAGAGGTGCCGGTTAACCTTCACAAGATAGGTAAATGGGAGAATATGAAAATAAAAATATTGATTTTATCGCATCGGCATCCACGGATGTCCGTTTCAAACAGACGTAAACTTTGCTCCACCCGTCATGCGGCTGGATTGTCCCGTGCCGGACGCCAATGATGCCTATCTATCTTTTCCATATTACACGATCCAGGGAATATTTACCCCCTCCGAATACAAGCAGGGTCATATAGACCAGGATATACAATAGCGCCTTTTCCTGTTGTCCGAAAGGGTCTTCTCCATGGACAATGAACGCAGCTACACCCATGGTAATTAAAAGCGGAATTGTCGCAAGCCTTGTCCGAAAACCGACCCCAATCAGGATGGAACAAAAGAACTCGGCAAATGCGGCCATGGCCAGGGAAGCAGTAGCTCCAACCCCGAGAGGGTCGCCAAACTCGATTTCCTCCCCGGAGATCAACCGCTGAAATTTGGGCCATCCATGGGTAAGCATAAAAGCGGCAGTAAGAACCCGAAGGAGAAGCAACCAGATGTTTGAGGTGTTGGTGTTTACTTTCATCATGTATTTTTTAGTTAAAATGTAATAGTCACAGTTCCTTCACTAATAACAGGTGTAAGAGCGTGTTCCCGCACCGGAATCCATTCCGGTCCGTTCTCTAAAATTCTGACAGCGGCACGGTCATGGTCGGGAGAGACACTTTCCCAAACCCTGATGTTATAAAGTTGTCCTGACGGCGGACAGGTAAAAATAAGCCTTACCTTTCCGGAAGGCAGACCGGTTTGAGCTGTTTGCGTACTCACGTAGTCCTCAAAAGACTCCATACCCCCGGAAGGAAAGGGATAATAAATACTACGATCATATGTGTTGGTGGAATTACCGTTGTAGCTACGGCCCTGCACCAGCGTACCATTCTCAAATAGCTCTTCATATTTTCGAGAACCGTCTTCATAATTTCCATAAGCCATGCCATGGGCCAGCCCGTCCTTATAGGGTATGAGCGATCTGATTTCTCCGTTTTCGTAATAATCTGTAACCTCTCCGTTACCGTTGGTGACCTGCTCCGTACCATCATCACTCCAGGCCCCGACCAGGTAATTGTCTCCCGCAAAATTTCTGACCTCAGCAAGCCTGCCGTTATCATGAAAAAACTCCCAGCGCCCTGCACGAATCTCATTTTCATACCTTCCGCAGGCACTGTAGGTGCTGTCCCGCGTGTAATACCTGAACACACCGTCCCGCAGCCCGCGGCTGTACTGTCCTTTCATCTGGATTCCGCCATTGAGGAAATAATCCTCGACCTGACCATGCCAGCGATCCAGGGAATCCTTAAATCCAAGCCGGTAATACATTGCCTTGAGCGGGCTCTGGATTTCCTTCCAGTCTTCGTCGTACCATGCCTTGGCGATCTCCTTGTCCGGTTTCGGTGGCAGGTTTTCCTGCTTTTCAAAGGAAAGCGGGTGGTTTAGCTTCTTGACCGGTCTTCGCTGAACCAATTCGATACTATCAAGGTAACGGTAGGACTGATGTTCAAGCAAGGCAATTTTGTAGTGCGTTTCCCACGTGCGTTTCTGCATAAGTTCGTAGAGGGAGTTCCGGTCTTCCTGCAACGTTTCCGGTAGCGTGTTCATCGTATCAAGGAAAATGTTGGACAGGCTGTCGTAGTTTGCCTTCATTTCACGGTAGCCTTCGAGGGCCAGGGCATCGTTGGTGAAATTGGCAGCTTTTTCAGCGTTCTTTTCCTCCATATCAAGCATGGCGGTGAATTGATTATAATGGATAACCTGATACCCGGGCATCACCAGATACCCCGTCAATACCAGGAATAATCCAGTCAGTATCATGGCTGCTTTTCGTTTCGGCAACGGCAGAATATACAAAATGCCCAATATGATTCCTGCGGCCAATCCGCCGGCATGCGCCATATTGTCAAATGGTAATAGTTGTCCGATCAGCAGGATCAGGGCAATGTATATGATTCCTGTTAGCAGTACGCGTAATAATTCACTTGTATTATGACGCACGTCGGACAACGTCATGACCAGGTCAAAGCCGAACAGACCGAAAATGGCCCCGCTGGCTCCCATGGATACAGCGAAAAGATTCCAGTAACTGCTGGCCAGACTTCCGGCTATTCCGCAGATTAGAAATATAAACAAAAACAACGGGGACCCGGTATTGGGCTCAATGGTTCGTCCCAAAAACCAAAGAGCCAGGCTGTTTAGCAACAAATGAAGAAATCCATAATGCAAAAAGACAGAGGTGATCAATCGCCAGGGTTCACCGTCAAAAGTAAATGGCTGAAAGTTGGCTCCAAACTTCAGCATTGACTTTATATCAGGCTGTACCAGGTCTACCCCCGAGAGAAGTAAAAATAAAATACAGACCGCTATCAGCAAATAGGTAACAGGCGCTGAGACCCGGAGTATTTTCATCATAGATAAAAAAGATAAGAAAGGGCACGCAAAAAGCCTATAACAATTGCTTAATCTGCGTCCTTCTGCCCAAGTATGTTAAGTTTCCCAATATAATAATCTGCAGGAATTTCCACCTCCCCGGGTTCCAGATGTTCAGGATGCCTTTTCCAGGAAGTACCCCCGCTCAGTGTTATCATAGTTCCCCCGATTCGCACCGGCAGGTCAAGGCGAAACCCCGGTCGTGTATTGGAAAACCGGGAGTACAGATATCCTTCACGGAAATAATATTCCAGGATCGGAATTCGTGTATCACGAAGGTACTGGTCAAATACAGGCGCAAGATCAAGACCCGTGGTCTTGATTAAATAGTTTTCAACCTCAGCGGTGGATACCGTCTGATGGTAGAAGGTTTCGTTGAGTCCGCGGAGCGTTTCTCGCCATAAACTGTCATTGTCCAGCATGGTTCGGATCATATGCAGCATATTGGCCCCCTTGTAATACATATCCCCTGAACCGGCCTGGTTGACCTCGTAAGGACCGATAATCGGTTCATCATTTCGAATATTGATACGGGTTCCAATCACATATTCTCTTGCAGCCTCCTTGCCGAAGTGAAAATCCAGGTATAAATTCTCTGAGTACGCCGTGAAACTTTCATGAATCCACATATCGGCAATATCCCGGTAGGTAATACTGTTGGCAAACCATTCGTGACCGCTTTCGTGGATAATAATGAAATCAAATTTTTTACCCCACCCGCTTTGACTGAGGTCAGTGCCCCGGTACCCGTTCCGGTATCCGTTTCCGTATGTGACAGCACTCTGATGCTCCATACCCAGGTAAGGCACTTCCACCAGCTTATAGCCATCTTCATAAAAAGGGTAGGGGCCAAACCAGTATTCGAAGGCCTGAAACATCTTTTGGACCTGGGTAAACTGCTCCCGGGCCGCTGACAGGTTTTCTTTAAGGACATAATAATCACACGTCAATGGCCCCTTTTCTCCTTCATACGTTTCGCCAAAATGCACATAATCCCCGACGTTGATACTTACCCCGTAATTATTGATAGGATTATCCACAAACCAATGAAAGGTGCGTGACCCGTCATCATGCGGAATAACTTCTTTAAGTCTTCCATTGGAAACGTCCATCAGTCCTTCCGGCACCCTGACCCGGATATGCATGCTGTCGGGCTCATCGTACATATGATCTTTGCACGGCCACCATAAGCTCGCCCCGTCACCCTGGCAACTGCTGGCAATAAACGGATTCCCCTCATCGTCACGTTTCCAGGTAATACCACCGCTCCAGGGAGGGTTCGGGCTTTCCTGCGGAACACCGCCAAACTGAATGACAAGGCTGTCAAGGCCAGCGATCTGCTCGCCAAGGGTAATGAACCAGGCATTGCCATCTTTGCGTACCTCCGCTTCCTTTCCGTGATAGACCACCCGCTCAATCCGCATTGGCTCCTGCAGGTCTATCTGCATAATGTTTCCGGCGCTGATCGGGGTGAAGTGTATCTTGTTGGTTCCGTAAATTGCTTTTTTCACCGGGTCGACCTGCAATGACAGATCGTAACTGACCAGGTCCCACCAGGCCCTTTCAGGCGTTATGGATCCCCGAAGGGAATCCTGGCGGGTAAATTGTGCCCGCACGATCGTCGCGGGCAGTAATACCATAATCAGGCACAGGATGAGCCGGTAATTCTTCATCAGAGCAATTATTTTTCCATCTGTAACCCTGGAACATCCCCCGGCGCCGGCTGGTGCCAGTTGAATTCCGGGGCATCCGAAGCTTCGGGATACACTTCACTCAGATCACTTGCAGCATAAAGCCTGCCGTTTTTCATGACCCACTGCACTGTATTTGTATTCCGTATATTCTCCAGCGGATTTTGCTCAAGGATCACCAGGTCGGCCAGCTTTCCTTTTTCCACGCTGCCAAGGTCCTTTTCCAGTCCGATGGACCTGGCCCCCAGCAATGTGGCTGTTTTCAGGGCATCAAGTTCGGATATACCCCCGGCCTGCATGGACCACAGTTCCCAGTGATAGCCAAGCCCCTGTAACTGACCGTGGCTGCCCACCCCGGCTATACCTCCGGCTTCGACAAGATCCCGTACAAACTCCGCATGACGTGCAAAAATATGCTCTTCCTCCATGAACCATCCGGCTCCACGCCTTCTCGACTTACCGTCCAGGTCTGATTTAGGCGTAAAATAATTCAGCTTTTCATCTCCCTGGACATTTTCAGTGGCATAGTAATAATTTTCTGCCCAGGGCCCGCCATAGGAGACAAGCAGGGTAGGGGTATAGGCAGTTTCAGCTTCTGCCAGCAACCCGATCACATCCTTGTAAATAGGATAAATGGGAAAGCTGTGCTCATGGCCGGGATAGCCGTCAATGACCTGGGTCATATTCAGCTTAAAATCCAGCGCACCTTCGGTGGTGGGCATGAGCTCCTGCTCCCGTGCCGCGGTAATGATCCACTGGCGCTGCTTGCGATTTCCGGTGAGGTACATTTTAATGGTTTTGGTATTGTAATATTCGGAATACTGCCTGAGTACATTCCGGGCATGTTCCTGGTCTTTTATGTTGTAAGCCCAGTAGCCCACCCCCGGACCGGTTGAATAGATTCTTGGACCGATCACCATACCGGCATCCACCATATCGCTGTAGGTCAGGACATCGGTTGTGCCCGTCTGCGGATCGCGTGTGGTGGTTACCCCGTATGCGAGGTTGGCGGCATAGCTCCAAACCTGGTTCTTGTGCAGGCCCCAGGCAGGCCGCATATGGGCGTGGGTGTCAACGAATCCGGGAATGATCGTTTTGCCATTCATGTCCATCGTTTCCGTTCCCCGTGGAATTTCCAGGCTGCCGGTTCTCCCCACCGCTTCAATGCGGTTGTCCACGATCAGAACATCGCCGTTTTCAATCACCTCATCTCCCTTCATGGTGATGATGCGGGCGTTTTGCAGGAGAATGCTGCCTTTGGGAATGTCACGGCTGACTTCAACCTTTACCCTGATCTCGTCAGGCTTGTATCCTTCTTCCTCCTTCTCTTTCTCTTCATCATTTCCTTCTTCATTTTCCTCTTTCTCACCCTCTTCTTTTTTAGCCTTTTGAGCCTCCTCCAATCGCTTCTCAACCGTTTTAGCTTCCTCAAGATCATAGGTGAAGAAGGCATTGCCGATCGACCAGAAGACTACATCTCCGCTCGTATTCCAGGAAGGGAACTGGCCTCCAATGGTCGTCAGTTTCCGGGCAGGAAAGGCGGCTTTATCAGGGGAGGCCACCGATATTTCCACTACTTCTTTTCCAATGACCGGTACCGTTACTGTATAAATATCGTTATTGATCAACGCGATTGCCTGGTCGCCTTTTGGTGCCATTAACACCAGGGAGGCATCAGATGGTCGCTGATTCGGTTCTTCCGGCCCCTCCTTGAAAATCTTATGGCCGAGTTCGTCCAGCGTAAAGCCATACGTCGTGATGCCTGATACCTTAATGATCTCCCGTTCATCGGTGCCGTCCCACCTTATCGAAACAAGTCCTTTCCTGCCTGAGTAAAGGAATATCCTGTCAGGGTCCTGGGTAAAATGAGGGTTTGAACGCCCCAGTGATTTTGCAATCAGCTGAGGGGTGCCTCCTTCCGGGGATATCCAGTAGATTTCATTGCGGGACTGGAAGGCATACGGACCGGTGGAATTCTCGAAATTTGACCGGAAGCCTTTCAGGTACACAATCCGGTTACCTGGTGACCAGGCAGGCTCGCTGTAAATAGCCGGTTCACTGGTCAGGCGCACCGGACGCATCCGGCCGGTGGTATTTACCTTATACAGATGGCCCCCTTCATTTTCGTCCCAGGTGGTATATACCAGGTATTTGCCGTCGGGGCTCCACGAGGGCATAGCTTCCGTATGATCAGCACTGGTCACGCGCACCGGCTTACTGTCGTCAAGATCCATCAGGTACAGCCTGTTAAGTGCAGTGAAGGCAATGCGGTCTCCTCCCGGTGAAACGGCCACATCCCGGATCTGCGTGGCGTTCATTGTTTCCTCATCCGACACCGGATAGTCAAAAGACAGCAGCGGCCCGAGTGCCACTTCCTCATCCACCTGAAAAGGGATATTCACCGCATCTCCTCCCTGAACCGGAATTTTATAAATTTTTCCGCCATACGAGGCTACCAGAAACTGACCGTCGGGAGTAAATGCCATGGCTGGTAAAACACCCAGGGTAGCGATCGACTCCTGCTCATCCCGCTGCACCGGATAGGCAAGCCAGTGCTCCTCTCCGTTGCGCAGATCCCTGAGCATTAATCCGGTTTCAGTATTATGTCTGGTTCCATATACAAGAAAATTACCGTCCGGTGATATTACAGGGGTAAATGCCGACCCGTAGCGTGAAGTTATGCGTTCCGACTCTCCGGTCTGACGATCATAAACCTCAATCTGATACTGGGGCAATTGGGCATTGTATTGCCAGGCACCTGACCTGGAAGAATAATAAATGTATCGTCCGTCCGGACTGAATGCTGGTTCGACAAGCTTGCTGTCATCTTTATTGAATTCAGCTCCTGTCCCGCCATCCACATGATAAATGCGAAGTTCGGGAATCCGCCGGCCCTCGGAAGTTACGATGTACTTGCCATCCGGGGACCAGGCCGCTGACTGAAAATTCTTATTGGACCGTTTGGTAAACTGAGTGGGTTCTGCCTCTTCGTCTTCAAGATCCAGAAACCAGATGTTTTCAGACCCGCTCCGGTCTGAAACAAAGAGCAACTTCTTGCCGTCCGGGCTGAAACGCGGGTGCGTGTCAAAGGCCAGGTCGCTGGTAATCCGTTGTGCCTTGCCACCCTCCAGCGGAAGCAGATAGAGGTCACCCAGCAAATCAAAAACGATTTGATTCCCGTCGGGACTTACATCCAGGGAGATCCAGGTTCCCTCATCAGTGGAAAGGGAAAAGGTCCGCCCGGCCTCCAGCGGAAGGTCTTTCTTTTTTTTCTCTTTTTTAACCGAATCGGCAGCGACGTTGGTACTGTCTGGCTGTGCAAATAATCCGGCGGTGCTTAACAGAAGGAGCAGGAGCAGAATGGGTTTTCTCATAGAATAATCAGATTGTAGTGGGTTACGAATCTAATCAGCTGAATGAGAATAGGAAAAGGGAATTATGTAAGTGGTAATAAAAGAAAAAAGGGGGCTATACCCCCTTCTGACTTTCAGGCATCCAGGGCCTGGCGCAGATCGTCAATCAGATCTTCCGGATCTTCGATGCCCACGCTAAGGCGGATCAGTGAGTCGAGTAGTCCCACCTTAAGCCGGTCTTCACGGGGAATACTCGCATGGGTCATAGTGGCCGGGTGGTTGGCAAGCGACTCCACGCCCCCCAGCGATTCGGCGAGGGAAAAGAAGTGAAAATTCTCCATGACCCGGAATGCCTTGTCCTTGTCATCTCCTTTGAGCGTAAATGAGATCATTCCGCCAAAGCCGCGCATCTGTGTCCTGGCTATTTCATGATTGGGATGATCTGAGAATCCTGGCCAGTACACGTT
The DNA here is from genome assembly GCA_964563925.1 of uncultured Roseivirgaceae bacterium. GTDB lineage: Bacteria > Bacteroidota > Bacteroidia > Cytophagales > Cyclobacteriaceae > JAUILA01. Next base: position 21,062 of record CAZLZD010000018.1, read on the forward strand.
TTCCACTGCCGGATGTCCTTTGAGAAACTGTGCGATTTTTTCGCCGTTTTCACAATGCCGGTCCATTCGCAGGTGAAGCGTTTTAATGCCCCGCAATACCAGAAAGCAGTCCTGCGGACCCGGTGTGGCTCCGCAGCTGTTCTGAAGGAAGGCCAGCCGTTCGTGCAGGCTGTCATCATTGACAACCAGGGCGCCCATGACCACATCAGAATGGCCTCCCAGGTATTTTGTCACCGAATGCATAACGATATCTGCACCCAGGTCGAGGGGAGACTGAAGGTAGGGCGTGGCAAATGTGTTATCCACAGCCAGCAGCAGGTCATGCTCGCGGGCAATACCTGCGGCACGTTCGATATCAATGATATTCATCATCGGGTTGGTGGGAGTTTCCACCCAGAGCAATTTAGTTTTGTCATTGATATGAGGCCTGATCTCATTTACGTCCTGCATGCCCGTGAAATGGAATTTAATGCCGTATTTTTCAAAGACCCGCTTAAAAATCCGGTAGGTTCCGCCATACAAGTCATTTGCTGCAATCACTTCATCCCCAGGATTGAGTAGTTTGATGACCGCATCAATGGCAGCCAGTCCGGAAGAAAAACACAGCCCGTGCTTTCCATTCTCCAGCGCGGCCAGGTTGTCCTGGAGCGCATCCCGCGTAGGGTTTTGCGTCCGGGAATATTCATATCCCTGGTGGTCTCCCGGGGATCGCTGTACGTAGGTGCTGGTCTGAAAGATGGGTGTCATTATAGCGCCCGTGGATGGGTCCGGAGTAATTCCGGCGTGGATGGCGCGTGTTGCAAATTTCATTTTTTTATGGCTCATAGATTTGATTCATTGAATGATAATTGAAGAATGAAGGCCGGCCTTGCGGGCCGGCCTGCTCCGGTACGAAACCGGAATGAAGGTCTGGACCAATACAGCGTTTATAAGGAGGTTTTCGGATCGAACCGCTCCAGGTAATCCGCGACCCGCCGTACCACCATTCCTCCCAGGGAGCCATCCACCACGCGGTGGTCATAGCTGTGGGACAGGAACATTTTGTGCCGTATGGCAATGGCATCCCCCGCCGGGGTTTCAATGACTGCCGGCTTTTTGGTTATGGCACCCAGCGCAAGAATGGCGACCTGTGGTTGCATAATAATCGGTGTGCCCATTACATTTCCGAAGGATCCTACATTGGAAATGGAGAATGTGCCGCCCTGCAATTCATCAGGTTTGAGTTTGTTTTCCCGTGCCCGCCTGGCCAGGTCGTTGACCTTAACGGCCAGCCCGGTAAGGTTATACTGATCGGCATCATGGATCACCGGTACAATGAGGTTGCCTGAAGGCAGTGCGACGGCCATCCCAATATTGATATGCTTTTTACGAATGATCCGGTCGCCATCAACCTGTACATTGATCATCGGGTAATCCCTGATCGCTTTGACGACGGCGTCAATAAACAGCGGGGTGAAGGTGAGGTTCCCGCCTTCCCGGCTCTTGAATTCATTCTTCATTTTATTTCGCCACATCACCAGGTTGGTGACATCCGCTTCCACAAAGGAGGTGACATGAGGGGATATCCGCTTGGAATCGACCATTCGCTGTGCGATCATTTTACGCATCCGGTCCATTTCGATGATCTCATCATCCCCACTGATGGAAACCGGGGCGGGTACAGGGGCAGCTGCACCTGATGTACCGGCAGTCGGCGCCTGAGCCGCCCTGGCCGGTGTAGCCTGAGGCTCATCTGTACGGGTCTCCAGGTAGGAAAGGATGTCTTTTTTTGTAACCCTTCCTTCCTTCCCGCTGCCTTCTATGGTTTCAAGTTCCTCCACCCCAATTCCTTCTTCCCTGGCAATGTTCCGGACGAGGGGAGAATAGAACCTTTCGCCATTGCGGGCCGCGACATGACCATTGCGAGAAGCACCATTGCTTGCTGATACCGTAGTGACCATTTCAGCCTGTTCTTCCCTGGGCGACTCCTGTACTTCCGGAGCGGATTCTCCTGAGCCGTTCCCGGAAGGGGCCGCCGAGGTTTTTTCTTCCGCCTCGGTGGTGATCAGGGCAATTGGCTTTCCTACTTCCACCACATCACCTTCCCTGGCAAGAATTTTCGTGAGGACACCCCCATGGGTGGAAGGTACCTCCGTGTCAACCTTGTCGGTCGCCACTTCCAGTACTGATTCGTCCTGTTCGATGGTATCGCCTTCACTTTTAAGCCAGCTCAGAATCGTGGCTTCCATAATACTTTCGCCCATTTTGGGCATTACTAATTCAACTTGTGCCATGTCGCATCGGTTTATCAGTTTTGATCAGGTTTTCCCGATCTTGTGGGCAAATTTACTATTTTAACTTTTTTCTTCAATCGTTTTCGATAAAGTAATCCGGAGCAGGTTCAATACCCCAATAGTCGAGGCGTGAATATTCACCTTCCTGTCTTTCCATAACTGTAGTTTTCTGGTGATTGTTTCCCCCCCGAAATGACAAGCAATCCAAACAGTACCCACCGGTTTCTCAGCAGAACCGCCGTCCGGTCCGGCGATACCCGTAGTCGCCAGGCCAATATCGGTTCCCATGACACGGCAAATACCTTCAGCCATTTCCCGTACAGTCTCCTCACTTACCGCACCGAATGTTTCCAGGGTTTCCTTTTTCACACCCAGGACTTGCTCCTTGACCTCGTTGGCGTAAGCGATAACCCCACCTGTGAAATAGGCAGACGAGCCAGGGACCTGTGTGATGGTCCGGCCGACATTACCGCCCGTACAGCTCTCAGCCACCGCGAGCGTCAGCTGCCGGCTGGTTAGTATCCGCCCCAGTACACTTTCAATCTCATCCTGGTCAAAACCGTAGATATATTTACCCGCGTACTCCATAAGCTTTTCAGTCTGCCGGTCGACTTCCCCGGCCAGCAGCTCCCGGTCCTCCCCGGTAGCGGTCAAACGAAGCTTCACCTGTCCAAGGCTTGGCAGGTACGCCAGTTTAATGTGATCAGGCAGCGCATGCGCCCAGTTGCTGATCTTTTCAGAAAGCCATGATTCGCCTATACCGATGGTTTTGATCAGACGGTGGTATACCACTTCCGTGGCGAAGGTTTCTGAAAGTCGAGGTATGATATGTTTTTCCATCATACGCTTCATTTCATGTGGTACGCCCGGCATGGATACAAAAACTTTTCCGTTCCGCTCAAACCACATCCCCGGGGCAGTCCCGAGTTCATTGGTAACAGGATCACAGCAAACGGGTAGCACCGCCTGCTGTTTGTTAAGGTCGGTCAGTTCAAGCCCTTTTGAATCAAAAAAGGAAGAAACTTCACGAAGAGCGCGATCGTTCAGGGCAAGGCCGCACCCAAAATAACGTGCCAGGCACGGCTTGGTCAGGTCGTCTTCGGTAGGTCCGAGTCCGCCGGTAATCAATACCACATCCGCCCGGCCTTCTGCCTCCTGGAAAACCTCGAGAATTTCCTGTTCACGGTCTCCTACCGTTGTTTTCCTGACCGTGCGGAAACCGGCTGCGTCCATGGCATCAGACAGCCACTGACTGTTGGTGTCGGTGATCTGGCCGTAAAGTATTTCATCCCCTATGGTAATAATCTCTGCCGTGTTATTCATTTCACTGCTCATTAAGAATACATGCAATTTTACTACTTAGAGTACATTTCATCCCCGGCGATTCCTTAATTATTTACCTTGGTGTAATTCTTGTTAGCATCAATACGACCAAAACTACATATCATGAATCGATTTGTTGCATTCTTTTTTACCTGCTGTCTGCTTTTTTCGGCATGTACTAGCACCCAGATCAATCAAACCCTCGGGGGTATCAATGATGTCCTGGGCGGATCCGACCTGACCACCGGGGAGGTGGTAGCCGGACTCAAGGAAGCGCTTGTCAAAGGAGCCAGGCAGGGTGCCGATGATGCCTCCAAAGAGAATGGCTATTTCGGTAATCCGATAATCAAGATACCCTTTCCTCCTGAGGTTAAGAAGGTGGAGGACCGGCTGCGTCAGATTGGCCTGGGATCCGAAGTGGATAAATTTATCCTGACCCTCAACCGGGGTGCAGAAGAGGCGGCAAAGGAAGCAGCGCCTATATTTGTGGATGCCATTACCTCCATGAGCATCCAGGACGCCTGGAGTATTCTCAAGGGAGACAATAATGCGGCCACCGAATATTTGCGAAGGAAGACTTCGGCGCAGCTGATTGAAACTTTTGCACCGGTCATGCAACGGGCACTTGATCGTGTGAATGCCACAAAATATTACGGCGACGTTATTACGGCGTACAACAAGCTCCCTCTTACGGAAGATGTGAATCCCGATCTTAATGAGTACGCTACGCAAAAAGCAGTAGACGGATTGTTTACCCTGATCGCACAGGAGGAGGAGAAGATACGAGAAAATCCGGCTGAACGAACCACTGCCTTGCTTAAAAAGGTATTTTCAGCCCAGGATTAGTCTACAATTACCTGGAAGACACGTGTCCGCTCCTGATCTTCAACCTTCAGCAGGTAAAGGCCTGGTTTGAGTCCGGCAACGGATATCTCCTCACACTGCAGGCAGGTACTTACTATTCTCCCTTCTGAGCTGAGTAATGTGAAGGTTCCGGGCAAACCGGGAACCCTGATCCTTGTTGAGGAGGGGTTGGGATAAGGCAGGCTGGTGGTCTGAATGTCCGGGAGGGAGGTGACAACCACCACATCCAGGGTTTGTTGAATAAAGGATATACAGCCATAATCATCCTCAACGGTCAGGCCGATTAAATAGGTGCCTGGTTGTTCAGGGGTAAACTCAAAGTTTTCCCCGTCGGCAGTCACCTGGCCATCCACGGTCCATGAACGGGAAACAATGGTTCCAATGGAAGCATCGGTGAGCTGGATAACCGGATTTTCATTCAGGTTAACCGGGAGCTCCGGCAGGGAGAACCGGGCCTCCACATCACTCACGGTGACCACACCTTCAGATACGGTGCTTTCAAGCAGGTTATCAATAGCCACTACATACACTACCGTATCCTTTGTGATGTCAGGGATTAACATCGATCTTCCTTTTCCAATCAAGGTGGTCAGGGAGGATTCAGCGTAGAAATGATAGGTGCCATCTGCCGCAGGCCGTATTTGTCCGGTTTCCCCGCGACAAACCCTGACCGGCTCAATCACAGGAGTTGCACTGATTGCGGGCTCCAGGGTCAGTTCGGAAACCGCCGAACAGCCATCCGCATTAAATGCAGTAAGCCTGATGGTGAAGGAAGAAAGACCGGAATAGTCAAACACCAGGTCGGGATCACCGCCCAGCACAGTGGTGCTGTTACCGCTGACAAGTGACCATTCCGCAAAGATCAGGTCTCGTTGTTCGGCTTTAAGCCTGAGCAGGTATTTAGCTTCCAGGGCCAGGGTGTCAGGTGCAGCATTAAATGCGGCGGATACTTCCGAGATGTCTATCCTGATTTCAGCCGGGAGGCTTTCATACGGTCCGTCCAGGTTGGTTACATAGAATAATGAATCGGTCAGGACCGGTCCGGTGTCAAACGACGGTCCGGCGTAGATGCGGTTGGTGAGGGCCGCATCGGAATACACATGCACGCTGTCGGTACCGGCAGGATCCACGACAAAGGATGATCCCGGGCAACCGGCAAAGGACTCGTCCTGGGGGCGGACATTTCGGACAGCCACTTCTATCGTGGCTGATTTCATTCCGGAGCAGCCTTTCGCGTTTGATGATTCCAGCGTCACCTGGTAAGTACCCGGATTGGTAAAATGCACGGATGGGTTTTTGACCGTGGAAGAATAACCATTGCCAAAGGTCCATTTCCAGGTAACAGCGTCCTTCGAAAGGTCGCTGAAGGCAACCCTGGTTGTATTGTTTTCGTCAAGGAGGACAAGGGATTTCGACATGGAGAAATCGGTTTGCACATCTGCCGGCAGTACCTGTATACGGTAGATGTCTCCGCGAATTCCGTCTGATACATCCTGTCCGTACAGCGTTATGGCCTCGCTGGCCGCGGGAATGATATACTGATCGCCTTCAAACACCAGGTCAGTACCAGCCGGGTCATTGTAGAAACGGGTTACCTGACCGGCAGGGTCAACAACCGCTTCCTCACCCCGGCAGAACCGGGCGATCAGTCCGACCGGCGGCTTGGCCCGGAATGCGGCATATAACTCCCTGGCCTCTTCATGAATACCGGTGAGGTCCTCAAGGGAGGAGGCAGATGACAAGAAGAATGCAAACCGGAGGCTCTCGCCGGCTTCGAGCGTGATGGAAGACAGACCCGCGAATCCGGCCACGTCATTGCCGGACCCTTCCGTCCCGGCGTTTATCTTGTTTTTCTGGAAGAGCTGGTACTTGACCTCATCTGAAATGTAGGGCGGAAGGTCGGATGAGTTTCCATCCTGGTTTCTTTTGTCGAGCGCGGTCAGGAAGTAAGGTGCGTCACCAAGAATCTCCAGTCCGCCAAATAAGCTCCCGGCCTCATTCAACGTGTACTGAAAGCGGTCATCGGCTGATTTCATCAACCGGTTACGTAAAGGATCCTCCAGGTCAAAATCAGCCAGTACCGCCGGCTGGAAACCAGTCAGGGCAGAATCACTTGTGTTCGTAATGAAATACTCCATAAACACGGCCCCCAGGCTGTCCCAGGTAAAGGCAGATTGCTCGATTTTAAGCGGCAGTCTCGGAGAACGTGCCGGATCCGTAACGAATGACGAGGAGAGGAAGTGATCGGCAATGCTGTTCGCGGAAGGCCTCAGCCTCCGGGATGTTTTGAAATCAGGCTCACGTGAATACTGGCTTTGGCGAACCGGAATATTGTCCATAACGACAGTTTCCGACCGGATGACCAGACCGATATTATCCAGGAGATGCCCCTGCGGTCCCAGCAGCCCAACGCCGTTCGTTTTTTGGTTTTGTGCATATCCCAGGTTCCCGTCCGCGGCTACTGAGAATTGCATTTTCCCGTTATCCAGTGTCACCCAGGAAGGTGAGGTGGTAAATTCAAGATATTCATGGTCCTGGTAGGCACCTGAAGAATAATCAAGGCGGATGAGTATCCGGGTTTCCGGCGGGGTATCTTCACGCAAAACGAGCCTTACCTTTTTATTGCCGGTACCCAGGGTTGACAACCCGGGCAGTGTGACTTCGTCATCCAGCAAACTGACATACGGCGAACCGGAGGAGATTTGTATTCTGGCTGCTGAGGATGGGTAGAGGTAGTTTATGATCGACAGATCGAGGGTAATGGTGTCACTGAAGAATGCCTGGCGACCAAGCCCGTTGTTGTAGGAGAATGACTGCAAGCGCAATGATGGCGAGGTGATGTCGGTCAGGGCATTGAAAATATTCAGACGTCCTTTGCCGAGGTACTCCTGCCACATCCCGTTTTGCTGGGCACTGGTAATGTTATCGGCATTTACGCGTACCTTCTCCATAGCCTGAAGGGCATTTAGTTCCGGAAAACGGGCCCTTACCAGGGCCACGGCGGCTGCCACCATCGGCGCAGAGAGTGAGGTGCCTGAGGAAGAACCATAGCCATTATCATTGAAAACGGTATAGATGCCTTCCCCGGGAGCGGTAAGGTCCATATACGGACTGTATGTACCCCAAGGCGTCTTTTTATCGTTCTGGTCGGTAGCCCCTACGGAAAGGACATACGGATAGGAGGCCGGGTAAAAATCAAGAAGGCCGTTTGTATTTCCGCCAGCTGCCACAATGGCCACATCCTTTTCCAGGACTGCATACCGGATGATGTCCTCCCCGAACTGACTGTAGGCACCCGCCTCACCCCATGACAGGTTGATTACCTGGCAGCCCAGGTCTGCGGCCAGGGCAATCGCCTCATACCCCTTTCGGAACAGGTTTGACCCGCTCGTGAAAATTTTTATGGGCAAGGCACGGGTCCGGTATCCTATTCCTGCTATTCCAAGATTGTTGTTGACGGCAGCACTGCTCACGCCGGCTACGGTAGTGCCGTGAATATCGGTATCCGGGAGGGGCACGTTGTCACTGTTCGCAATATCCCATCCAAAATAGTTATCGGTAAGCCCGTCGCCGTCATCGTCAGTGCCATTTACAGGGTCATTCCTGTTATACTGGATATTTTGGTACATGTCTTCGTGCATGTAGTCAATGCCGGTATCGAGCATGCCAATGGTAATTGTGGTATCACCCTGCTCTATATTCCATGCATCAAATGCACGTATCAGGTCAAGGTAATACTGCGAACCGGTACCGGGGTCATTCGGCAGAATCAGGGGTTTGTAGAGATAATAGGGTTCGGCATAGATAATCTCGCGTTCCTGATTAAGGTCGGCAAGAAGTTTTTCAAGGTCAAGTCCGTCCCTGACTTCAAGAATGTACAGGGTAGCCAGCGGATGAGTTTCCATTCGTCCTGAACGCAGGGCCTCTGATACCCAGGGAAGGGCAGGAGCAATGCCGTTGATCGCATCGGAAGACAGGGAAACCTGGCTGAGCCTTGAGAAAAGCTCGTTCTTGCCGGTCTTTGCCAGGGGAGTGCGCGTTTTTATGACTACTTTCCCGCTCTCATGGGGAACGGTGAGGTCCGGGATATAGGTTTGCTGTGCGAATGTGAGATCGGCCAACCCCATTAGCAATACGCATCCCGTCAATATTAGTCTCCCAACCTTCATTGTCACATTTGCCCTGATTTGGGGCATTCTCAAATTTACATATTATACGCAGATAATGTATCTTCGCTGTAACCGATTAAAACCGAATCCAGCCATGAATTTATACGATAAACACAAGGAATTACTGACAAAAGCTATTGATGCATTACATAAGCGAGACTTTTTCGCAGCTTATCCCGAACATCCGTCCCCCAAAATCTACGGGGAAACAGCTGACGAAGAAGGCCGCAAGGCATTTCAGGCTTCGATGAACAAGCAATTTGAGGGACTGCTCCAGGAGGGTGCGGAAGATTGGGTCGGACAGGAAGAGTCACCTTATCTCCAGCAGGAACTCGGAATCAAGTATCCGTCTTTTGATACGGAAACGCTGATCGAAAGGGCTTCGTCGGTACAAAAGGAATGGAGAAACGCCAGTGCTGACCAGCGGGCCGGCATTCTCATAGAATCCCTTGAAGGGGTTAAAGGGCGGTTTTTTGAAATTGCCTACGCCACGATGCACACCACCGGACAGGGGTACATGATGGCTTTTCAGGCATCAGGTCCGCACGCCGCAGACCGCGCACTGGAGGCCATTGCGGCTGGTTATGAAGAACTTAACCGCTTTCCGGCCCAGGCCCGTTGGGATAAGCCCATGGGAAAATACAATCTGGTAATGGATAAAACCTGGCGTGCGGTACCGAAGGGGACCGGCCTGGTGATTGGATGTTCTACTTTTCCTACCTGGAATTCGGTTCCAGGCGTCTATGCTTCGCTTATGACCGGCAACCCGGTCATAGTAAAGCCGCATCCCGGTGCGATTCTGCCTATGGCCATTGTTGTGGCAGAAATTCAGAAGGTCTTAACGGCAGAAGGATTCTCCCCCGCCATTTGCCAGCTTGCTCCCGATACTTTTGATCATATGATCACCAAGGAGCTGGCTGAAGATCCGGCGGTAAAGCTGATTGATTTTACCGGTAATTCACAATTTGGTTCTTACCTGGAGAACCTGAAGGGAAAAACCGTATTTACGGAAAAAACAGGTGTAAATTCGGTTATTTTACATTCAGCGGAGAATGTCGACAAGGTGGCAGGAAACCTGGCATTCAGCCTTACACTCTATTCAGGGCAAATGTGTACGGCCCCCCAGAATTTTTATATACCCTCCGGGGGAATCAAAACGCCTGACGGGGTGGTTTCATTTGATGAGTTTGCCCAAAAGCTGGCGGATAATGTAAACGGACTGGTGGATAATCCCAAGGCAGGGCCTTTCGTGCTGGGTGCGATCCAGAACCCCAAAACATGTGACCGAATCAATGAAGCCGAAGAAATCGGTGGGAAAGTATGGTTATCCTCCCGGACCATTGAGAATCCGATGTTCAAAAATGCCCGGATTGCGACGCCGGTCATTCTGGAAATGGATGCCTCTGACGAGGATAAATTCAGCAAGGAATTATTCGGGCCCATTGCTATCCTTGTCCGGACTAGCACGATTGAAGAAGCTGTGGACATGGCCAGGAAGATGGCTGAAAAACATGGGGCTATTTCCTGCGGGGCATATACCACCGACCAGGAGGTCAAGGAAATGATTGCCGATGAGATGTCACTTGCAGCCACACCGGTCTCGTTTAACCTTACCGGAAATATTTACATGAACCAGAATGCCGGGTTCAGTGATTTTCATGTAACAGGCGGTAATCCGGCGGGAAATGCCTCATTTACCAACCCTGAATATGTAATCAAGCGATTTACCTGGGTAGGCCACCGGGAGCCGGCCGCGGTCTGATCAGCGACCGAAAAACCATAGCTTTATGGCCATGGCGATTACCATGACCACAAGAATGGTTTTGATCCATTTATCGCCTTTATCCACAGACCACCGGCTGGAAATCCATCCGCCAGCGGCGTTGCCGATGGCCAGGACGAGGGCATATGGCCAGTTTATTGCATCTTCAATAATGAATACAGCCAGGGCAGATATGGTATAGATCAATGCCACGATTGCCTTGGCTGAATTTGTTTTTACCAGGCTGAATCGATTTATACCGCTTAGTGCAGCGATAATGAGAAATCCTGTTCCCGCCTGGATGAAGCCGCCGTAAATACCAATGAAGAAAAAGACAAGGATTGTGGCTGCCTGATACCAGAAACCCATGCGTTCCGGCCGTACCTCTCCCTTCCGGTTGTTTCCGCCAAAAACGATTGTCAAAACCACGAGGATCATGATACCTGCAATAATCCGGTTGAACAACTGATCATCCAGTGCAAGGGAAATCCTCGATCCAAGAATTGCTCCGAAGAATGCGCTGATCCCCAGGTACAGGCTGAATGGCCAGGCCATTACCCCTTTGGACCTGAAGCCCTGGATGCCGGTGACATTCTGGGTAAAAATACCCACCCGGTTTGATGCATTCGCAATGTTGGAGTCAAGCCCGAGGAATATGAGGACAGGAAGGGTAAGAAGTGATCCGCCGCCTGCGACAATATTTATAAAACCGGCGACTAGTCCGGTTACAATAAGTACAATGATTTCCCACCATTCCATTTGGCCCCTAAATACGGTGGAAATCTTTTTGGGAACAAATCTCTACCGGACTTTTGCTTTCCGGATGATCCTCGCAAAGATTCCTGGCAGAAACCGGTGAAAATACACGGCCCATTTTTCCCTGCCACCAATGTACACTTCTCTTTTTTTTCTGCGCACAGCCCTGGCAATTCGGCGGGCACAGGTGAGCGGATCCATCCCTTTGCCGGTGGATTCATCCATTTTATTGAGTTTTTCCCCGGTGCCGGTTAATGCGTTGACTGAAACACTGGTACGTATAAAACCCGGGCAGATGATGGTTATGAGAATATTCCGGTCGGAAACCTCAGCGCGTAACCCGTCATAAAAGCCATGCAGCGCATGTTTGGAGGCTGCATATCCGCTGCGGTAGGGAGTGCTGAATTTCCCGGTAAGGCTGCTGACCACCACGATGTGACCGCCTCCCTGTTTCAGTAAATGGGGGAGCAGGAATTTTGAGAGGGCGATGTTCCCGAAGTAGTTCACCTCCATGAGCTGACGGTCGACACTGATGGGTGTGTCTTCAGCAAGAGAGCGCTGGCTGACCCCGCCATTATTGATCAGGATGTCGATTTTACCGTAACTTTCCACAGCCTGCCTGACTACGCCACTGAGTGATTGGTTGTCAGACAGGTCAAAGGGAATGATCTCTGTCCGGGTATCCAGGGATTCCCGTAATTCACTGAGTTTGGATACGTTTCGGCCTGAGAGAATGAGCCGTGCCCCGTAGCCTGCAAAGGTCACAGCGAGGGCCTCGCCGATTCCGGAGGTTGCCCCTGTTATCCAGATTACCTTATCCCTGAATGAGTTCATTTTTTTCTGCTGTAGGTGACAAAATCAAAGGCATGGGCATGCCGGTCATCTTTACGGTGATGTACGCGTGCCACTTCGTCCCAGTTGTCTTTATCGAATTCCGGAAAATAAGTATCCCCGTCAAAGGAATCCTGTATCTCTGTCAGGTACAAAGTATCTGCATGGGAAAGTGCCATCCGGTAAATTTCTCCCCCGCCAATGATGAATGCCTCAGACTCACCATTCTCCCGTGCAATATCCAGTGCCGATTCAAGGTCATGGACCACCGATGCCCCTTCAGCCTGGTAGTCTTTCTGGCGCGTGATGATAATATTGGTTCGTCCGGGCAAGGGCCGGTACTTGGGAGGGATGGACTCATAATTTTTCCGGCCCATAATGACGTGGTGGCCTGAGGTGGTATTCATAAAGAATTTCATATCGTCTGGAAGATTCCAGACCAGGTCATTGTCCTTACCGATCACATAGTTCCTGCCGATGGCGGCAATCATGGCTATTCTCATTTCAAAGTTGGTTTCCGCGTAAAAATTCAGTGACTTCCATGCTTCGTTTACCTTCCCACTGAAGTGCTGTTACCTGGATCGCCCCGTCTCCCGTGCCTATTTTGATGTAAGAGGAATTGTCGGTGCGAATCTGCCCGGGTTCCGGTTTGTTCAGGCTGTCAAATTCCGGTCTGGCGCCCAGAATCTTTACCTGCGCTCCGTCTATCTTCGTCCAGGCACCGGGAAACGGTGAGAGCCCCCGGATGAAATTATAAACCTCCCCGGTCGGGGCATCCCATTCAATTTCACACGATTCCCTGAAGATCTTAGGCGCCATCTTAAGCTCACCAGATTCTGCTTGTGGTTGCTCGGTATATTCATCACGCTCGATGGCCTCCACCGTTTTCAATACCAGGGCGGCACCTTTGTGCATAAGTCGTTCATACAGATCGCCTACCGTGTCGTCCGGACCGATTAGTTCCTTTTCCTGGAACAGGATGTTTCCCGTATCAATTTCATGTTTCAGGAAGAAAGTCGTGACGCCGGTCACTTCTTCTCCTCGGATTATTGCCCAGTGAATCGGGGCGGCACCCCGGTACTGCGGCAACAGGGATGCGTGCAGGTTAAATGTACCCAAGGGAGGCATTGACCACACTGACTCAGGAAGCATTCGAAAGGCCACCACAACCTGCAGGTCGGCATGCAGTGCCGCAAGCTCCTGAAGGAAATCGGGTGCTTTGAGGTTTACGGGCTGCAGTACGTTTATCCCGGCCGAAAGGGCATATTTCTTTACCGGCGAAGCCGTTAATTTGCGCCCTCTCCCGGCCGGCTTATCTGGCGCAGTGATGACAGCTACCACATTCTTTCCGGCCTCAACCAGGGCACGCAGGCTTTCCACGGCAAACTCCGGTGTCCCCATGAAGATCAGCCTCAGATCGTTATTTGGTGTGTCATTCATCAGGGTAAAGGAGGTATTTTTCGCGGAGTACTTTGTAGTCTGTAAGTGCCGGCTCCCATGTTTCACGTATCTCTTCTTCACTCCATCCGTTCCTGATCTGATCTTCCAGGTCAGTTGTTCCGGCCAGCTTGGGGAAATAGGCATTAAAGTACTCATCTTTCGGGGAGAATTGCCTGTAATACTCCATAAGGAACGACAGGTCAAAGCCCTCGATGGCATTGTCGGTGGTAAAAAGGGTGCCGTGACATTCTTCCCCTTCCAGGGGCGGGTATTTGGCCATGCCCTCAATGGAACGTGGGGTGAATGTATGGGAGTAATCCTCCAGGGAGGGGTGCCCGATTTGCTGAAATGGAAGCATCGTGCCTCGGCCTACACTGATCACCGTTCCCTCAAAAAGACAAAGGGACGGATAGAGCTGAATGGACAGGTCATTGGGCAGGTTGGGTGAGGGTTTGACTGGAAGGGAATAGGGCATATCGTGACGGTATCCGGTCATAGGGATCACTTCCAGATCGCAGGTCAGACCGCCTTCAAGCCATTTTTCACCATTGATCATTCCGGCGAGCTCACCCACGGTAAGTCCGTGCAGCACCGGGATGGGATGCATCCCCACGAATGATTTCAGGGCAGGATCAAGGACAGGTCCGTCGATAAATCGCCCGTTAGGGTTGGGCCGGTCCAGTACCAGCACCTGTTTGCCCTGTTCGGCACAGGCCTCCATGACATAATGCATGCTGCTGATATAGGTGTAAAAACGGGTTCCGACATCCTGGATGTCAAACAAAACGATATCCACGTCCTTTAACTGCTCGGCAGTCGGTTTTTTATTAGCCCCGTAAAGCGAGATTATAGGCAGGCCTGTGCGTGGATCAGTACCGCTCCTGATTGTCTCCCCGGCATCTGCCTCGCCGCGAAACCCGTGTTCCGGTGCGAAGACTTTCTGAATATTCACACCCTGCGAGAGCAGCGTATCCACCAGGTGGGTGCCTTTAACCAGCGAGGTGTGATTGACAAGCATGGCTACGCGTTTTCCTTCCAGACCGGCCAGAACGAGGTCCATGCGCTCTGCGCCCAGGACCAGGGCAGCCTCTGTTTGCGGTTGCGGTGAATTTGCAGGTGGGTCAGGTGCCTGGGAAGCCGAACAATTGGCGCTCAGAACGAAAATAGAAAGCAGAATAAGAATGTGGTTCAAGAGATTTCCTTTACTTTGTGTGGTTCGTTTTCAAAACTAACGATATTCTTGAATCTACCTTATTTTATATCCAAAAGAATCTCTCAGAATGCCCGGGGCAGTTTCTCAACCACCATTCACAAAATTGCGGTGGGCAGTATCGGGATCGGATTGGGAGTAATGATCATTTCCTTTCTTATTCTGAAAGGGTTTCAGGATACCGTTACCGAAAAGATATACAACTTTAGTGCCCACTTTCAGGTCACCAAGTATTCCAGCAACAACTCCTATGAGGAGGTGCCCATCAGCCTGAAAAATGAAGTGTATCGCAACCCTGAGCAATTCGATTTTATTGAACATGTGCAGGAATTCAGCCATAAAGCCGGACTCATCAAGACGGATGAAGAGGTTCTGGGAGTCATTTTCAAAGGCATCAGTCAGCGGTTTGACAGTACAAGGTTTGCCTCGAGCCTGGTCGATGGCCGTTTTATCAGTTTTGACGAAGATGGCTATTCGAGGGAAGTCCTGCTCAGCAAGGTCATTTCCGACAAATTGCGGATTAAAGTAGGAGACGACGCCATCGTGCATTTCTTCCAGGACCCGCCCCGGGTGCGACGACTGAAGGTGGTGGGTATCTATGAGACCAATTTGTCAGAATACTATGATAATAAGTTTATTATCGGAGATATCCGGCTTATCCAGCGACTGAACGGCTGGGCCGACAGTGTGGCCGGCGGGATGGAGATCTACGTAAAGGATATTGGTAAACTTGACCAGGCACGGGACCAGCTTGAGTCCGTGGTGGATTACGACTTTTATGTGGAAAAGGTGGAGGATAAATACATCCAGGTATTTGAATGGCTTCACCTCATCAGCCGCCAGGTGAATATTTTCCTGGGTATCATTCTCTTTGTAGTCTGCGTAAATATGATTTCCATCATTCTGATTCTGATTATGGAACGAACACAGATGATTGGATTGCTCAAGGCGTTTGGTGCCACCAATGCACTAATCCGCCGGATTTTTCTGTTGAATGGAGTTCGATTAATCGTAAAAGGGTTGCTGATCGGCAATTTGCTCGGTCTTGGTGTGGGGTTGATCCAGGACCAGTTCAGCGTAATCCCGCTGAATCCGCGGGATTACTATATGAGCTATGTACCCATTGGCTGGAACTGGGAAATGACCATCGTATTGAATCTGCTGACCCTGTTTGTCGTTGCCCTGATCATCCTGATCCCAACCCTTGCCATTACAAAGGTAAACCCGATCAAGAGCATCCGGTTTGACTGACTTCCTACTTGTCCAGCGCAGCTACTCCCGGCAGCGTTTTACCTTCCATGTATTCGAGCAGGGCACCCCCTCCGGTGCTGACATAGGAAACCTGATCTCCGAAACCGAGTGAATTTACCGCTGCGGCCGAGTCACCGCCGCCAATAAGGGAAAATGCGCCGTTTTCGGTGGCGTTCACCACGGCCCGTGCGATTTCACGGGTGCCCTCGGCAAATTTGTCCATTTCGAATACGCCCATGGGACCGTTCCACAGGATTGTCTTGGAATTGCTTATGACGTTGGAGAAGACTTCACGGGCCTGCGGACCGATATCAAGTCCCATCCAGCCATCTGAAATGGAGCCACTCATTTCAACCCGGGTATTTGCATCCTTACTGAAGGCGTCGGCCACCACGGAATCGATAGGTAGTTCCAGGTTAACACCATGGGACTTGGCCTTGCGGATCAGTTCGTCTGCCAGGTCCAGTTTATCTTCTTCTACCAGGGAATTACCAATATTTCCACCCATAGCCTTGAAAAAGGTATAGGACATTCCACCTCCAATGATCAGATTGTCAACTTTGTCCAAAAGGCGCTCAATGATCAGGATCTTGTCGGAGATTTTGGCACCCCCCATAATTGCGGTATAAGGCCTTGATACATTCTCCAAAACCTTTTTTGCATTCTCCAACTCAGCCTGCATCACATATCCGCACGCAACCGTATCGAAAAATTCTGCCACAATACTGGTTGAGGCGTGGGCCCGGTGCGCTGTCCCGAACGCATCATTCACATAAATGTCACCATGGCGGGACAAGGCCTTTGCAAACTCCCGGTCTCCGGCAGTTTCCTCCTTATGAAATCGCAGGTTTTCAAGCAGAAGGACATCGCCGGGTTGTAATGCTCCTGAAAGGGCTTCCGGTTCCTTGCCAATACAATCTGTGGCGAAGGTCACCCGCCGGTCAAGGCGTTCTGAAAGGTCGTCCACCAGGTGTCTCAGGGAGAATTCATCCTCATCACCCGTTTTCGGACGTCCGAGATGGGACATGAGTACGACGGAACCGCCATCATCCAGGATTTTCTTAATGGTGGGTATGGCTGCCCTGATCCGCGTGTCATCGGTGATTTCATTCGAATCGTTTAACGGGACATTGAAGTCAACACGCATAAGGACGCGTTTGCCTTTCAGATTTATATCGTCAATTGTCTTCATTTTCAGTCTGGTTTTAATTGGCTTTGAATATACAATTTATTCTGCTGCGGCCCTTCTGAGACGGTCATTTATTGCCCGCCCGAGTCCTTCGGCCGGAACCACAGGGGCGATGATGAGATCCAGGTCAAGGGAATCCAGTTCACGCATGAACCTGAACAGGTTTTGGGCCGCTTCGCGCAGGTCGCCGGTAACAGAAAGATCCCGCCGGACGATGCTGCTGTGTGCGTTAAATTCTGCCGCCGGACCAAAGGTCAGTATTCCCAGGCGTTTGTCCCGGTGTGTATCAGCCAGCCGCACAATGTCTCCAAGGATGACACGAACCCTGGGCGCATAATGACTTTTCAGCATGCCCGGTGCCTTCGGGTTGGATGTTGAATGGCTACGGACGGTAACCGGACCAATCAGACTTTCGATCTCTTCCCTGGTGAGTCCGCCTGCCCGGTAAATAACCGGACTGCCATGTGGAAATCCGATAATGGTGGACTCCACGCCGACGTTACAGGGCCCCCCATCAAGAATGTAATCAACTTTATCGCCCAGCTGGTCATTAACATGGGAAGCGGAGGTCGGACTAATATAGCCGAACGGATTGGCACTCGGGGCCACCAGCGGGAAGGGGAGGGAGGAGAGAAGCTTGAGTGTTAACGGATTATCCGGAACGCGAAAAGCGGCATCGGGCATTCCTGCCGTCACAATATCCGGAATGCTTTCGTTTTTGGGAAGCAGTAAAGTGAGCGGACCGGGCCAGAAGGCCTCAGCAAGGGCTTCAGCCTCCCGGGGTAAATCGGTGGTCAGGGTTCGCACCTGCTCTACATTCGCGGCGTGTACAATCAGTGGATCAAAGGAGGGCCTGTTCTTGGCCGCG
The DNA here is from genome assembly GCA_964563925.1 of uncultured Roseivirgaceae bacterium. Classification (GTDB taxonomy): domain Bacteria; phylum Bacteroidota; class Bacteroidia; order Cytophagales; family Cyclobacteriaceae; genus JAUILA01. The sequence goes on from CAZLZD010000018.1 coordinate 38,998, forward strand.
TAGATGGCTGCGACCGCATCAGGATCAAAGGCATCGGCTGCCAGTCCGTATACTGTTTCTGTGGGTATCCCCACCAGCCGGCCCGCGCGAAGGGCCGCGGCAGCCTTTGAAATGTCCGTTCCTGTTTCCGCCATTAAGACAAAACTATAAATTTTCCGGGTGTGTGGGGAGAACACAGCATAATTTCTAACTTTGATTCGCAATAAATCAGCTTAACTATGTCAAATAAGATTCGTTCTTTTATCAGAGCCCTTGCCGTACTAATGGTTGCGCTGGGTGTGCTCCTTGAACTACATATCCTGAATCTGGATGCCCTCGCTGTTTACCGGTTCTGGATCGTGGTCATTGCCTTCGGCCTTCTTTTATTCACTTCAAAGTAAAGTCCCGGGTTTTTTCGATCATTCGGAGGATCGAATCATTGTCAGGAACAAGTCTTTGAGCGTTATCCAGTGTGAACCAGCTGGCTTTATTTATTTCAGGAGAATGATCCGCGGGTTTGTCCATCTCTGCACGGTATATAAAACGCACATCGTAATGCAGGTGGGCAGGAATACCAGGGCGCCTGGGTATGAGGTGAATGTCTATATCAAATATCGACGGACTGAATAATGAAATCCCGGTCAGTCCCGTTTCTTCAATGGCTTCTTTGCGGGCTACTTTCTCTATATCCGTACAACCATCGGCATGTCCGCCGGGTTGCAGCCACCGGTTGAGCTTTCGGTGATGAATAAGCAGACAGTGTGACAACTCAGGGTTGACGATCCAGGCGGATCCTGTCACGTGACCAGACAATAACTCCCGGGAAAAGCACTGATCATTCCGGCTTACAAACTCACGAAACCGGTGTAACTGTTCAGACTCTTCCCGGGAGGCAGGTGCATATTCATCGAGCAGGTTCAGAAGTTTACTTCCGGACACTATTCGATGATAATGGTCACCTTATTGGTTTTTTTCTCTTCCAGTTTATTGGTTTGTACACCGGCCCCCACGTTATTCATGTCCCCCTTTTCTGCATTTACAAAATATATACGGGGTTCGAGATCGGTGAATTTTACTTCGCCTTTCTCGTCGGAATAGGCAATCTCCGTGACAGGATTTGTTTCTTTTCTGTAATCTTCCTCGGTCAGAAACAGCTGCACAGCTACATTCTCCTCCACATTTCCCAGCTCATTGCGAACGGTGATCTTGAGGTTTGTTTTAAAAATTTGCGTGAAACCTGTCAGGACCAGCAGACAAATTACCACGAGTGAGATTTTGATCTGATTTTTCATAATTCAAATATACAATTTTTCACAGGTTGCATGCAGTCGCTACCTGATGAGCACAATCTTTCCACGCTGTTCCTGGGAACCAATTCCATCGTCAAAAGAGGCCTTGTATTGCACCTTATAGGCATAGGTTCCTACAGGCACCGGTCTGGATGGATCGTTGTCATACCCACCGTTCCATTCGAAGCTCAGGTCGGAGGACTGAAAAATCATTTCTCCCCATCGGTTGAAGATAAATACCTGGAAATCTTCCGTGTCAATCAGGAACGGGTAAACCCTCCAGGTCTGGTTTTCAGGCACGCTGCTGTCAGGCCTGAATGCATCAGGTGCGGTGAACCTGGCCTGGCAGTCTTCGAGTATATCCACCCTTTCGGTCGTTACACATCCGAATGGGTTCGTGAGCTCAATCGTCACAGGGCCTTCTCTGAACACGGTGAGAATATTTCCGTCGAGACTGTAATCAGGCCCGGATCCTGTGATCTGTCCGCCTTCCTCGTCAAGATAGCGTATGGAAATGAACTGATCTCCCGGATCGAGGACTGCATAGGTATTTTCCTCGACCGGATCTTCCGGACAAATACTGTACGAAAGCTCAAAGTCTTCCTGCAACTGTCCGGGTTCTGTGTAGATAACTTCCGTAGTATATTGGTTTGCACAGAAATTACCCGAAGGATCTATAGTCTGGAGAATATAGGTTCCGGGAACTTCCACCAGGATGAATCCGTCACGAATTTCGTACGGACCAGGAATATCTCCTATTAACTCAACGGCCGGCGCATTGGTGGCAAAAGGTATTCTCGCAGGAGTATTGTCACAGATGATCACTTCATCCGGCATATCCAGGTAGGAGAACGGGGGCCGGTTCACCTGCACATCGGTGGCAGTTACAGTACATCCCGGCATGGCTGTTTCTGTGACTTCGATATTATAAACTCCCTGGTTGACCGGGTTGACCACAATGGTGTTGAGTCCGTCTGCATTATCGTATGTCCCGCTGTAAACCAGGTTATTTCCCTGTCCGCGTACCACATAATTAACAGGGTACCCGATAACGACCGACGCGTCATTGGGTATGATCTCGATTTCTATGGTTCCGTTTGTACGGTCACAATTTGCATTCTGGGTCGTGGCGCTGATGGAGAATTGAACCCCGATATTATTGATAACCTGTGAGATAGCACTCTGACACCCGGTGAGGGTGTTGATGGCATATACATTGTATGTACCCGCAGGTAAATTATCAATCGTGTAGGTACCGGCTGGGATTGTGTCACTTACAAATGCCACGGGGCCCGACAATTCATAGGCAAACAGGTCTCCGGCGGCACCAGAGATGGTAAGGTCGAAAGATCCGTCACCAGACAGACAGGCTGATGCATCCACGACGTTATCAATACTCAGCGGCGGTAATTCATAGACGATGAACTGGCTGCTGACCGGCGAAGGAGGATTCTGAACAATTTCACAATCAGGAATAACATCCACACGGGCTGTGTACTGACCCGGTGTGTCAGGATTAAACTGAAATTCTTCCCCCACTCCGGAGGCCACCACGACGCTGTCAGAATTCAGAATGTTCCAGCGATAGGTTTCCAGGCTTTCCGGGTTAATGACACTGAAGTCCAGCGGATTAAACACACACCCGCTGAATACGCTGAGTGTTACGGAAGGCGGGGTCATAACTGTCTGGTTCAGGAAATTCGGCAGTCCCAGGGTACTGAGTGTCGGACCTCCGTCAATCAGGTTGGGACCTAGTCCGAATCCATCCAGCTGGTAGCCCGGGTCGGGTTGTGGCACCACATTCAGCAGGGCACCCGGATTGGATATCACGGCAAGGTTGGGTGATCCATCCCTGGCAATATAGATCTGTCCATCAGGGCCAAGCTGCATGGCTCCAAAATCTTCACCCACCTCATTCACCACGAGGTCACGGGATGACCTGATATAACTTGGATCAGTTTCCATTCCAGCCACCGTGGTGGTATCGATCTGCCACCGGTAGATTTTACTCGGTCCGCTGCCATTCGGATTTCTTACTGTGGCGTAGAGCATCCGTCCGTCGGCTGAGAATTCCACCCCATAGACTTGTCCGTTGTCATTAATATCCAGTTTTATCGGGTCGGAAACAGCTCCGGAACTGTCCGCAAAATTGAAAAGCTCCACGTAATTTTCAGACGTTGAGATCGACAGGGCCACTGCCAGTTTCCCTGTATTGGATAATTTCATATATCCCTGGCCCGCGGTTGCGGAGGTGGAAGGGTGAACCGAACCTACATTGGAAACGACGGCAGCTCCTATACCCGCTGCCTGTACGGGATAGCTTCTGAAGTTTTTGGTACCGTATTCATGGGTGATGACCCAGTTGTTGTTTCCAGTGAGTCTTTCTGTATTAGGGGTGTAAAGATCGGTAAGGGCGATATTGCCGAGATTATCCTCCACCAGTCCGCCCAGGCCGTTATTCATTTTCAGGTCGAAGATGACATAACTCAGCTGATATCCGTTCGCTCCGGAAGGATCATAGATCTGCTTGGTCAGGAACACATAATACAACGTGGGGTCGTCCGGGAATTCAACAATAAGAATAGACTGTGCCGCTTGTTCATCTCCTCCGAAATTGGTGGCCACCAGGTTGCCTTCCCGGTCGTACATCTCCACTCCGTCAGAGTAGAACAGCGGGTTGCCGTTTGCATCGTTGTAAATCGCACACCCCTCCGGTGCCACCATCTGGTTCCCGCCGAAATAGTCGGCCGGGTCTCCGAACGGAATGGGCCGGGGCGGTCCCGGGTTATCGAAGTCAGCAATCGGGTTAAAATCGATCCCGGCATGTTCGCCGAAATACCAGATAAAGGCCCTGCTTTCAATGGCACCGTATTCTACCACGCGAATGGACTGATAGGCCACACAGCCAGTGGCTGCATCCGTGGCTGTGACATAATAGGTTCCCGCAGAATCGATGGTCGTGGTTGCGTCGTCAAATGTCTGATTTGACCACCGGAATGTGGGGGAAGAGCCACCCATACCGGCCTCGGCGGTGTATTGTACCGCAAAATCCTCCGCGCAAACAGTATCGGAATCCGGAAAACCCGAGATGGTCAGGTCAAACTGGGTGATATTAACTGGTTGGGAAACCGATCGTGCAACACCGTTCAGATAAGCTGTCATCGTTACCGTGTAGCCACCCCCGGCATCATAGGTATGGAAGGGAGCCAGATCGCGGGATCCGTTGCCATCACCAAAATCCCAGAAAACACTGTCCGGTGAGGGACTGATGCTTGGCAGAAACGCTGTCGGTACGGAGGCACATGTGCCGGCATACGTGAAATCCAGCATGAGCATGGGGTCGTAAGGCGGCAGGAACGCCGGGAATTGCCTGGCCTGGTAATTCCGGTTGCCAAGGGCTCCGCCGGTGTACAGTGTCTGGCTCGCCACCGTATCCGTACGATTGATGCGACCCACGCGGAAGCTGCCGTTTGTATGCTGGTATAAATGATAGATCAGACTGTCAGGGGCAATCTGGAGGCCGAGGCTCCGCTGCATATTTTGCGTCGGCACGGTACGGAGTGTCTGAACTGCCTCATCCAGGTCTACCTGAAGGAGTACATCCTGAGCGGCACCGTTATTTCCAGAAATATAAAAGAACCTGCCCGTATGTGACCACTCGGTATCAAAAATGTTATAGGATTGTGTGGTCTGGTCCGTGTTGGAAATGGTCACTACCGGGGTAGTGAACTGACCGTTGGTTACATTGAATGGTGCGATGACTACGTTATCGCCTGAATTTTCAGGGGCAAAGGAGACCAGTCCGCGGGCCGGATTGTAGGCCATGTTGCTGATATTCTGGGGTAAACCGGCCACATTTGAGGTTGTTATTCCGAATCCGGCAGCATTCACGTCAACGACGGTGATGACTGCAGATCCCGGTGCATGAAGCAGCAGCCAGAAGCCGTCCCGTGAAGATTTTGGGAGGGCCAGCATAGCCTCATCATAGGCTCCCGCGAGCCCGGATATAGTCTGGTCAATGGCCGTAACTTCTCCGGATGGAAAAGCAGGAGGACCCGGCGAATTGCCTGGCAGGGCCATATTGACCACCGAATACCTGATACTTCCGTTATTTGTGAAAATGTAATATTCGTCATTCACCCCGGGGTTGTGCGTAATGGCAACTGTCTGATTGACTGCACTGGTGCCCGACAGTCCGGTACCGTTGGGCATCACCGCGTGATTGCCGTCATAGACCGTGGAACCATCTGTATAGAAAAGTACTTCTCCTGATACAGGGTCTGTGGCAACGGCGCTCATGCCCTGGCCCAGGTTATTCGGAATAGTTACGGCATCCGGGTTGTAATCCGGACGGATAAACCGGATGGCATTGCCACTGTTTCCGAAATACCAGTTTATGGTTGATTGTGTTTGTGCCGTCGCTCCCTGTAAGGAGAATATACCGAGCATTACGACGAGTGAGAATTTGAATAAGTTTATCTTCATGCGTTTACCTTCACGTCTGGCTCTTATTAATAACTCTGGGAGTCATTAGGTAATTGTATTCTATCGAAAAAAAAAGAATTATATAGATTCAACGGATACAAATAACCGAAATCTTCCGTTAAGTGTTGTAATGCGGCGTTAAGTATAACGTGAGTTCAGACAAAATGATTTCTGGGTAATGTAAGTTTTCGGGAAGGTTGGTTGAAGTTAAGAAATATAGATTTTGTATTTTTGACGTTTGCCAGTCAAGGTTCAAACAGATTAAATATGCTCGGCGAATGCGGCGATTATTGATTTTCTTTATTTTTCTTGTCACTGCGGGCGGGGAGCTAATGGCACAGGATCCTCAGTTTTCGCAGTTTTATGCAGCTCCGCTGTACCTGAATCCGGCGTTTGCGGGATCTTCCCAATATACCCGGGCCGGACTGAATTATCGGAATCAATGGCCATCCATTGAGGCAAACTTCACGACCTTTTCAGGATTCATGGATCACTTCATAGACTCCAAGAACAGCGGAGTGGGCCTTCTTTTTATGCATGACAAGGAAGGAAGGGCAGGTTTGACCTCCACGTTTGTGGGGCTCCAGTATGCCTATCAGTTGCGTCTGGCTCAGAACCTTTTCTTCCGTCCCGGAATCCAGTTGGCATTCTATAACCGAAGCATCAGCTTTTCGGATCTGACCTTTGGGGACCAGTTCGACGAATTCGGACAGGTGATCATGCCCACCGGTGAAACGTTTAATAACACCAACAAGAATTTTCTTGACCTGTCATTTGGCGGGTTGTTCTATACACCCAATGTCTGGCTCGGGGTTTCGGCTAATCACCTGAACACACCGGAGCAGTCGTTTGATGAGAATGTGGAAGTTTCTGAACTGCCCATCAAGTATTCCGTGCACGGCGGGGTTCGGATCAATATGAAGCCCGGGGTGATTGGATCCGGCATGTTCACAAAACCGCAGGAAAGAAGTATTACACCCACTTTTCAGTATAAATCCCAGGGTGAATTTGATCAGCTTGACCTGGGCCTGTATCTGACGCTTGAGCCGGTAATTATCGGCGCATGGTACCGGGGGCTTCCCTTTAAAAGCCTGGAAGGATTCAGTAACAATGAATCTATTGTGATGCTGCTTGGTTTCACCAAGCGCGGACCGGAGGATGCCTTTAACATAGGCTATTCCTATGATTATACCGTCTCCAACCTCGGATCGGCGAGTGGCGGTGCCCATGAAATTTCGTTGTCCTACATATGGAGTACCCGGGATCCCCGCCGTCCTCCTAAAAATGTGATGCAAATCCCTTGTCCTGATTTTTAGTACCTTTGAGGTATGGGGCGAAAAAAGAATAAGTGGAAAGGTCGTGACGGCGTAGTTTATTCCACCAATGACTCATTTGATTATCAGTACGAAGGCCAGGAAGAGGAAGAAACACTTCCCCCGGAAGAACAAAGGCTGATGGTCTCACTGGACCGCAAAGCAAGGGGTGGAAAACAGGTGACCCTCGTCGAAGGTTTTACGGGTTCGGAGGATGACCTGAAGGAACTGGCACGTGAACTTAAGCAAGCTTGCGGCGTGGGCGGCTCTGCCAAGAACGGTGAGATGCTCATCCAGGGTGATTTCAGGGACCGGATAGTCGAAATCCTGACTTCCAGGGGCTACAAGGCCAGAAAAAAATAACTTGTCCCCGCTTGCATCTATCTCTCTGGTTTAGACAAATTTATTTACCGCTTGTATAATTGGGCAACACGCGCCCGCTTTCCTTACTTATATTTGATCCGTATTCAGAAATCTTCTGGTACTATTTCAAACCTAAACAAAGCTGGTATGAAGCACTCCTTCTTATCAAGGTGCCTGGGCATAATTTTGCTCACAGGGACCCTGTTGTCCCCTTTTTCCTGGCTTAACGCACAGGATCTTAAACCGGTCTCCAATTCATATATAATCAAAAATGCCACGGTGGTTCAGTCTCCCGGCACTACCCTGCAGGGAGCCCATGTTCTTATCGAGGACGGACTGATCACCGCGGTGGGAACCAATATCTCCGTTCCGGTGGATGCCGTCGAGGTGGAAGGAGACAGCCTGGTGGTTTATGCAGGGTTTATTGACGGTCTTTCACATGCGGGCCTGCCGGAACCAAAACGGCGGGAACGCCCCGATGTCAAGGATCCGGGAAACCCTCCTGACGAAATAGCTGGAATTACACCCTATAAGGATGTTCGTGAAATATTAGCGCCGGAGGATAAGTCGGTCAGCAGCCTTCGTGAACTTGGGTTTACCGCTACCCATACGGTACCCTACGGCAACATGCTGCCGGGAAAAGGAGCCATCATCCTGCTGGGAGGTCCCGCGGATGCCATGATATTTCGTGAGAATGCTTCGCTTTTCAGCCAGTTTGAAGGTGCCAGGGGAGTCTACCCCAATACGCTTATAGGTGTTATGGCCAAATACAGGGAGCTTTATACACAAGCCCGGTATGCCAAGAACGATGCAGTCCGCTATGCCTCCACAGGTACAGGTATGCGCCGTCCGGCCAATGACCGGGTCCTGGAAGCATTTTATCCTGTAATAGACGGCAAAATGCCCGTGGTATTTATGGCCAGCGGTGTTAAGGACGTGCACAGGGCTATGATGCTTCGGGATGAGCTTGGGTTTAACCTCGTACTGGCCGGTGTTAAGCAAAGCTGGGACGTAGCCGATGCAATTAAAAGTAATAACGTTCCGTTGTTCCTCAGTCTTGACCTGCCGGAGTGGAAGGATGAAAAGCGCGATTCCACACTTACCGGCGAGGAAGCCGCAGAATATGCTGGCCTTTACGACCGTAAGCAAGACGTTCTGGGTAAATATTATACCCAGGTCTCCAGTCTCAGCCAGATGAATATCCCGTTCGGATTTTCAACCGCGGGATTGAAAACCTCGGATTTCAGAAAAACGATCCTGAAAATGAAGGAGCAGGGAACTACCGATGACCAGTTGCTGGCCGCACTCACCGTGGCGCCTGCCCGGCTGCTTGGACTTTCCAGGGTAATGGGAACCGTGGAGGCGGGGAAAATGGCCAACCTCGTGGTAAGCGACAAGAACTTTTTTGAGGAAGATGCCCAGGTGCGGTATGTATTCGTGGAAGGAACGAAGTATACCATGGAGAATAAACCAAAAAAGAAAGCCGGGAACGGAGATAAAGCATTCAGCCCCGTGGGCCGGTGGACTTTTTCGGCAGACCCCGGGGGTGCCCCCGCTACAGGTGTGCTGGAATTCAGTACGCAGGGTGACGACCTGATCGGTACCATGAGTTACGACCAGGGCGGGACGACCTTTGACCTCTCAGATGTATCGCTCACAGGAAATACCATCACGTTTAATGTGATTGTGACCGACGGCGGACAGAATTTGTCTTTTACCAGTACACTCACGTTTGACGGTGATGAATACAGCGGTACGGTAAGTAGCCCGCAAACAGGCAGCTTCCCGATTAACGGAAAAAAAATCCCTGAATAAAAAGAAAGTAAGATGAGAAAAATAATAATAATTATTTGTTTGGCATTCGCCGTCATTACAGTCAGGGCCCAGGAAACAGGGGATATCCTGTTGAAGAACGCTACGGTGATTACTATAACCAACGGTACCCTGGAAAATACGGATGTGCTCATACGTGCCGGAAAAATTGACAAGATTGGACAGGACCTCAATGCACCCCGTGGTGTAAAGGAGATAGATGCCTCAGGAAAGTTTGTCATGCCGGGTATTATCGATGCCCATTCGCACATTGCCCTGGATGCTATCAACGAGGCAACGAGTCCGGTGACCGCCGAAGTATTTACCGGTGATGCACTGGACCCGCTGGATATTTCGATCTACCGCGCCCTGGCAGGAGGAGTGACCGCCTCACATGCCATGCATGGATCGGCCAATGCGATTGGCGGACAGTGTGAAACCATCAAGCACCGGTACGGCACCACAGATCCGGAAGTGTTGAAAATGGAGGGCGCACCGAGAACCATTAAATTTGCCCTTGGCGAAAATCCGACACGGGTTCATGGCTCAGGTAACAATATCGTTCCGCGTACCCGGATGGGCGTGGAAGCTGTATTCCGCCGCGCATTCTCCGAGGCACGGGAATACATGACCGCCTGGGATACCTATAATGCCAATAAAGACAAGAAAGGATTTACCGGTATTGCCCCTGAGTACAACCTGAGAATGGAAACACTCGCAGATATTCTGCGCGGTGAGATCATAATACATTGTCATTCGTACCGGGCTGATGAAATTTATATGCTGATGCAGGTGTGCAAGGACTTCGGTATTGATAAGCTCGTCTTTCAGCACGTAAATGAAGGCTTCAAGGTGGCACCCGAGCTGGCCAAATTCGGGGCTATGGCCTCAGTATTTTCAGACTGGTGGGCGTATAAGTTTGAGGTGTACTATTCCACAGCCTATAATGCCGCCATCCTTACGCGTAACGGGGTGGTTACATCGATAAATTCCGACAGCGGGGAACTGATCCGGCACCTGTATCATGAGGCGGCCAAGACCCAAAAATATGGTGACCTGTCGGATGAAGAAGCGCTGGCCCTGATTACCATCAATCCGGCTAAACAACTTGGAATTGATGACAGGGTTGGTTCCCTTGAAGAAGGTAAGGAAGGCGATGTGGTTGTTTTCAGCGCCCATCCGCTGAGTATTTATGCCGTTCCGGAAATCACCATTGTGGATGGTATTGTACGATTTGACCGTGCGAACGATCCTGCGGATATGCGAATTTACCCGGATCCCGAGCAGGAAATCGAAGTGACCCTTTCTGATCATCATCATTCGGACCGTTGCATGCAGGATACTGAATTTTTATTTGAGAATTAATGCCCGTACCTATGAGAAATTTACTTTACACGCTGTTCCTCCTGATTTCCAGCCTTACGTACCCGGTTTTCGGGCAGAATGCGAAAGCAGATTATGGTACATTTGCACTCACCAACGCGGAGATTGTAACGGTGACTAACGGGACCATCACGAATGGGACCCTTCTGATAAGAGATGGAAAGATTGCTGCACTGGGTACCAGTGTGGAGATCCCTTCCGATGCAGAAGTAATTGATTGTTCAGGCATGCAGATTTACCCCGGTATGATTGAAGGAGGGTCGCGCATTGGTCTTACCGAGGTAGGGTCCGATCAGCGTACCCGGGACTACAACGAAATCGGGGATGTAATTCCACAAATGAAAGCACTGACTGCCGTGAATCCCAATTCAGCATTGATCCCGGTTAACCGTATCAGCGGGGTGACCACTTCGCTGGTGGTTCCTGCAGGAGGAGTTTATTCAGGAACATCTGCCCTGATTAATCTGCATGGATACACACCCGACCAGATGTTTGCGGGCTTTGAGGCAGTAGCCATTAATTTCCCGGTTTCAGGCCGTCGCGGTTGGTGGGACAGCCGTTCAGATGAGGAGATTAAGAAAGCTGCTGAAAAGGCAATAGATGAAATGAAAGAGGTGTGGGATAATGCGAAGGAATATGCCCGGATTGATTCAGCCCTGCGTGCAAAAGGCAACGGCGACAGGGCCGATTATTATCCTGAAATGGAAGCTCTCATTCCTTATGTACGCGGTGAAAAGCCGGTTATAATTGATGTTAACGCGGCCAAGGATATCCTTTCTGCCATTGAGTGGGTGGAGGAGAATAATGTGAAGGCAATATTCAGCGGGGTATCGGAAGGATGGCGCGTAGCCGAAGAACTGGCCGAAGCAGGTATTCCCGTAATAGCCGGTCCGGTGCTGAGTACACCCACCAGGTCTTCTGATCGATATGACCAGGCATACCGTAACCCCGGCATCATGCAGAAAGCCGGTGTAAAGGTAGCACTTAGTGCAGGTGGGGCAGAAAACATCCGGAACCTTCCCTACAATGCCGGCTTTGCAGCTGCATATGGAATGGGCAGGGAGGAGGCATTAAAGGCCGTGACTATTGTACCCGCCGAGATATTTCAGGTGTCTGACCGCATGGGGTCACTGGAAGAAGGAAAACAGGCAACCCTCTTCGTTACCAATGGTGATCCGTTTGAGACCAGCACGGATGTCCGGTATGTGTTTATTAATGGCTGGAAGATACCCATGGAAAGCCGGCAGACCAGGTTGTACGAGGAATTCCTCGAACGTCAGCCAGGCGTACAGAAATAAAAAAAGCCCCGACTGAAAAGCCGGGGTTTCTTTTTATAATCCGTTTTTAAAGGAATCGTACCCGTTACCCTGAACGGAGGTATCACAATTCAATTCATCTGCCCGTGTATTTATATCGGCAACTCTGTTATCCGGACTTGGATGGGTGCTGAGAAATTCCGGAGGATTATTATCTTGTCCCTCCTCGATGATCCGTTCGAAAAATATGGCGGCACCGTTACAGGCGTAAGGTGCATTCGCCAGGTAAGCGACCGATTTCATATCAGCTTCCTGTTCATAATCACGGCTGAAGGAAAGACCTGCCGCGGTACCCGCAATTTGTGCCACGATCTGTTCAAGGGCTGATGCCTCATTACCAACGAGGATACTTAACAGGACACTCACTCCGTATTGCTTCTGAAGGGTACGGCTCGTATGCCGGAGATCAGCGTGGGCAATCTCATGAGCCATTACACCGGCCAGTGCATCTGCACTGTTGAGGTATTTGATTAATCCGGTATACACATAAATATAACCTCCCGGGGTGGCGAAAGCATTGAGCATATCATCATCCTTAAGAATGGTTACCGTCCAGTTAAATTCATCCCGGTAGGTCACTTCACCACTGTTCAGGATTTCACTTACCATTCCATCGAGGTAGGCATATTCCTGTCCGTAGGACGACCGGTCAAGAATGTCAAAAGAAGGATCATTCCGGATCTGCTCATTAACCTGCTGACCCAGCTGGATATCATTCTGCACCGAGAAGATATTAAAATTATTATTTTCATCACATCCCGCAAGAAGTAGGATCACCAACACCATGGGGAATGATTTATATAGTATGGTTTTCATCATTTTCATTCGTTGTTTCATCCTAATGGTGAAAATATTGTGCCAGACTATGTGAATGTCCGTTTTCAATGGGTGAGTTTTTCAGGTTTTGATAGTTTTTCCGTGGTCGTAATACTATTTTTGCGCCATGTCAGAGCAGATTCTTATCCTTGATTTTGGTTCCCAGTATACGCAACTCATCGCCAGGCGGGTGAGGGAACTGAATGTATATTGTGAGATCCATCCCTACAATGATCCGCCCGAGCTTACAAGCGAGATTAAAGGGGTCATTTTATCGGGCAGCCCCTGTTCGGTACGGCAGGATGATGCCCCGGACGCAGACCTGTCTTTATATAAGGGAAAGATTCCGGTGCTCGGCGTTTGTTACGGTGCTCAGCTGATGGCACACGCGAACGGCGGAAATGTCCTTCCGTCCGAGATACGTGAATATGGAAGGGCAAGATTGTCCAGGGTGGACCAGCACAACGAGTTGATGAAGGAACTTTCCATTGATTCCCAGGTCTGGATGTCCCATGGCGATACGATCAGTGATTTACCCGAGTCCTTCGAAATTATCGCCAGTACTCCTTCGGTCAGGGTGGCCGCTTACAAGATCAGGGGTGAGGAGACTTTCGGAATCCAGTTTCACCCGGAGGTTACCCACAGTGTGGAAGGAAAAATACTCCTGCGAAATTTTGTGGTTCACATCTGTGAATGCAGCCAGGACTGGACGCCCGATATTTTCGTGGAGACTACCGTGCAATCGCTCAAGGACCAGATCGGGGATGACAAGGTGGTGATGGGTTTGTCAGGCGGGGTTGACAGTTCAGTGGCGGCCATGCTGATTCATCACGCTATAGGCAAGAATTTACATTGTATCTTTGTGGACAACGGGTTATTGCGCAAGAATGAGTTCAGTGATGTTCTGGAATCATACAAGGGGATGGGCCTCAATATAACCGGAGTGGATGCGAAAGAGCGTTTTTACAAGGCGCTGGAGGGGCTCACCGACCCGGAAGACAAGCGTAAAGCCATTGGAAGGACGTTCATTGAAGTCTTTGACGACGAGGCCCACAAAATTCAGAATGTTTCCTGGCTGGGACAGGGAACCATATACCCGGATGTCATAGAATCGGTATCAGTGAAAGGTCCGTCAGCAACCATAAAATCCCATCATAATGTGGGAGGACTGCCGGACTTCATGAAATTGAAGGTGGTAGAGCCGTTGAACACACTATTTAAGGATGAGGTGCGTTTGGTAGGTAGGACGCTGGAAATTGATGACCGTATTTTAGGCAGGCATCCGTTTCCCGGTCCTGGACTGGGTATCAGGATTCTGGGGGATATCACCCCGGAAAAAGTGCGCATTCTCCAGGAAGTGGATCACATTTTCGTACAGGGACTTAAAAACAATAACCTTTACGACGACGTTTGGCAGGCGGGTGCGATGCTCCTGCCCATCCAATCGGTGGGTGTAATGGGGGATGAGCGTACCTACGAACAGGTAGTCAGTTTACGGGCGGTCACCAGCGTGGATGGGATGACTGCCGATTGGTGCCATCTGCCCTATGATTTTCTGGCAGATGTATCCAATACCATTATCAACTCGGTCAAAGGGGTTAACCGTGTGGTTTATGATATCAGTTCAAAACCTCCTGCGACCATCGAATGGGAATAGAAATTATGAAAAAAACAGGCCTTATTTTTATCGTGGTCTTCTTTTTTGCCGTAACGGGCACGTTGGCTCAATCAATTAATTACCAGCAGCAATACCTGCGTGGGAAGGATTTGTTTAACAAGCAGGAATACGCGCTGGCCCGGGAGACGTTCAGGCCCCTGATGCCAAAGGATGCCGCCAATCCGTTTTCGGAATACGCAACCTTTTACAGTGCACTTTCAGCCTACCATGACGGTCATCCGGCTGCGGCGCGGGAGATCCTTCTTCAGCTCAGGGAGCGTTTCCCCGGATGGTCCCGGATGGATGATGTCCGGTTCTGGCTGGCGAAGATATATTTTGAAAATGAAGATACCTATCTGGCACTCAATGCGCTGAAGCAGATCCGTTCAAAGGAAGTAACTGAGGACGCACGGGCCATGGCTTACCATTATCTCCACACGAATCATGATGTTTTTGAGCTCAGGGCATTTTATGAAGACAACCAGGATAATGCCGTATTGGGTCGCGTCCTTGCCGAAAAGATCAGTAACCAGCCCCTCAACCAGCAGGATACAGATCAGCTGAATGAGCTCATCTCAAAGTTTGACCTGAACCCGGAAGATTTTATTGTTTCCTCGGTAAAGGAAACCGTGTTCAAGGATACGTACCGGATAGCCGTCCTGCTACCTTTTATGGTGAACGATTTAAAGGCAAACGATCGACGTCGTCCGAATCAGTTTGTCCTGGATTTTTACAGTGGCCTGCGAATGGCGGTGAACGAATTGAAAGAGCAGGGGACAGCCGTTGAGATGTACGCTTACGATACCAAGCGGGACAGCCTCACGACACAGCAGATACTGGAGAAAGAAGAAATGCGCTCCATGGATCTGATCGTCGGGCCGCTGTATCCGCAGCCCGCAAGCCTGACCAGTCAGTTTGCCCTGAAACACCAGATCAATATGGTGAACCCGCTCAGTAACAGTGTGGAGTATACAGGGAATAACCCTTATGTATTCCTTTTTAATCCGAGCGTAGCCACTATCGGTGCAACGGCGGCAGATTACACCTACGACAGTTTTGGAGAAGGACCCGGCCTGGTCCTGTTTGGTGATACCAAAAATGACCGGGTGATGGCTGAATCGTTTGCCGACCGTTACTCGGAACGCGGGGGAGAACTGAGAATGATGACGCAGATTGAAAAAGATAATTCTCGGGTTATTCTTGATATCCTTCTGAAGAAGGGAGCTATGATCAAGGATATCACGACAGAATCGGAAGATCCTGAAGAAACCCTGTCCATTCCACGTGACAGCCTGTCCTTCATTTTTGTTGCTTCCGACAAC
Source organism: uncultured Roseivirgaceae bacterium (assembly GCA_964563925.1). Classification (GTDB taxonomy): domain Bacteria; phylum Bacteroidota; class Bacteroidia; order Cytophagales; family Cyclobacteriaceae; genus JAUILA01. Next base: position 54,733 of record CAZLZD010000018.1, read on the forward strand.
AGCCTGATTTTCTCGAAGGTTGTAAGTGCGGTAGAGACCCGAGGCGATGACGTCAAGATTATCGGGTCGGCTGGCTGGCTGGATATACCGGTTGTAAAATACGAGGTATTTGAACGGCTCAAAACCCATTTTTATGCCCCGTCATGGATTTCTGTATCTTCCGAGGCGTACCAGCAGTTCAGAAACAATTACGTCAGAAAACACAGGCTGGCCCCGACTGAATATGCCGCCAAGGGCTACGAACTGGGTATGTTCTTTGGAAAGAATCTTGAAAAATATGGTAAGTACCCCCAGGTCTCCTGGACGAAAAACCCTTCCCAGCCGGGTGTCTTCACCCCTGGGTACCGGTTTGCTCAGAGCCAGGATAACCAGCTTGTTCCCTTTCTTGAATTCGGGGAAGAAGGTTTGGAAATTATACTCCGTGAAAGGGAGTCAACAGATAAAAAATAATTATGACCATTGATAAAAGCAGGAAGCTGTACCAGGAAGCCCAACGATATATCCCCGGCGGGGTGAATTCGCCGGTAAGAGCATTCAAGGCAGTTGGTGGGGACCCGTTATTTATCAGGAAGGCTAGGGGAGCCTATATTGAGGATGAAGACGGAAATCAGTACCTGGAATTTATAAATTCATGGGGACCGATGATCCTTGGTCATGCCCATCCTGTGATTGAGGAAGCCGTTGCCAGGGCTATTAAGGATTCACTTTCCTTCGGCGCTCCGACGGCCCGGGAGGTGCAGATGGCTGAACTTATCACCTCCATGATACCCTCCGTGGAAAAGGTTCGGATGGTCAATTCGGGAACGGAAGCCACCATGTCTGCAATCCGGCTGGCAAGGGGATATACCGCCCGGGACAAGATCATTAAGTTTGACGGCTGCTATCATGGTCACGGTGATTCGTTCCTGATCGCGGCGGGAAGCGGGGCCGCGACGATGGGTATTCCAAACAGTCCGGGTGTGACACGCGGCACGGCTCAGGATACATTGATTGCCCCGTTCAATGACATTGACGCGGTCAAAGACCTCATTCGCGATTACCCCGATGAAATTGCGGCGATCATTGTCGAACCGGTGGCCGGGAATATGGGGTGTGTGTTGCCTGAAAATGACTTTTTACAAGACCTTCGGGAGGTATGTGATGAAGCTAATATCGTCCTGATTTTTGATGAGGTGATGACCGGTTTCAGGCTTGCAGAAGGAGGGGCACAGGAACGGTTTGGCGTACGTCCCGACCTGTCGACCCTCGGCAAAATTATCGGGGGCGGAATGCCCGTCGGGGCCTATGGAGGAAAAGCTGAGATCATGGATTTTGTATCACCGGCAGGTCCCGTTTATCAGGCGGGAACCCTATCAGGAAACCCCGTTGCCATGGCAGCCGGGATCGCGGTTCTTGAATACCTCAAGGGTCATCCCGAAGTTTATGAGAAAATCGATCATACGACCGCAGAAATTGAGGAGGGAATGCGTCAAAACCTCCGGTCACTGGACCTGGAATATACCATTAACCGTTGTGGTTCCATGATCAGTATGTTCTTCACCGACTTACCGGTAGCCAATATGGCCCAGGCCGCAAAATCAGATACTGATTTATTTGGCAAATACTTTCGGGGAATGCTTGAAAAGGGTATATATCTTGCCCCGTCACAGTTCGAGGCATTATTTATCTCAACAAGTATAGGGGAACGGGAAGTTGAGAAATTTCTTAAAGCCCACCGTCAGGTTCTGGAAGCCATTCATTAACCATTCTCTTTTACTACTTCGCTAAGTCTTACAGGATTATAATCCTCAGGCATAAAAAGTGGCGCGATTAGGCATTCTTGCCGGGGTAATTGGCGAAGCGTCAAGTCTGCTTGTTTTATTTGTTTCTACGCCCTTAAAAAGTCTCACGGATCAATAGAGGTAGAATGAAATGAGTAGTTCAACCAGGAAAAATGCAAAAATAAGCATGATGTAGATAAAACCATTGAGATTGAATTTCACCAGGGTCTTGAACCATCCCTGCTTATACACCCGGAGGAAGGAGAGGTAACAATAGGTGGTTACGCCGATGAAGCTTATCACATTTATCGTGGCCCCTAAATCTTCTGACTCGATCAGGAAGTAGGTCAGCAGCAGGGTAAGGCCGTACATCAGGTAAGCAAAGGAATGCAGATGCAACCCGTGGATGATGTGGTTAAAGTAGAGAAAAGGCCGGCGGATGTACAATAATTTCAGTACCGCAGCAAAAACCGGGATCAGGAACAGCATCATGATCGGGAGGTTTTTCACAATATAGCTGACCAGGGCCTCCTTATCTGCCCGGTTGATTCGAATGGTCTGAAGAACCAGGTCGGTCTCGGTTTCCGTCAGGTCTCCCATGGCGAGAGAGTCCAGGACCTGACTGTCTGTGAGCGTCCGGTCTTTCCCGATTTCGTTTAGTTTCTCGTAATCGAGCCTGAATAAAACAAAGTTATCCCGTTCGGCTGAATCAACTTCCACTGTATCGGGTATATTGATCTCAGGAACTTCTACGGTGGTTTCTCCCGGAAGCTGGGTAATGGTGGAATCGAGTATGGACTGGGTAAGGGTACCGGCCACATCTTCACGCTCCTGTCGTGTGGTAAACCGGCGGAAGGCATTCATGAAGGAAATGGAGTCGTTGGCAGCCAACGTACTGTCAATCTTGCGGACAGATTCAGGAGATAAATTCTCCCTGATCTCAGCCATCGCCGTACTGTCCAGCGTCTGAAGGGCAGCTTCAGCCTCAGGGCTATCCTGAAGTTCAAGGATGGGCGTTGACTGGGAATCCTGAACAATCTCCTTGGCAATCTGGGTCCAGATAAAGAAGTAAAAAAGGCTTATGATCAGGTACATCCGAAGGGGGTGGGCATAGGATACCCGTTTGCCTTCAAAGTACCGGTTGGTAATATACCCGGGCCTGGTAAAGAAAGGCACGACCGTCTTGGCAAGTTTTGAATCGAAGGCGAAGTAATTGCTGAAAAAATCATGTATCAGCGTACTTACTGAGACGTTATTGTCATTGTTCTCCTGTCCGCACCTCGGGCAATAATTATATACCTCATCGAGCAGGGCGTTGCAGTTAAGACAGTGGGTTACTTTACGTCGGATTCTCATTGCACAAAATTGTGCCGGAAGTTATTAAAAAATAGGAGAGATGTGAAAAATTCATTTCTTTTTGAGAAAATTCAAGTTACCAAAATACATATTACGCGATTAACATACAGGGCGGGCTAAAGAGTATTGCCTGACGTCTAAAAAACAACTACCTTGTAGGAGCTCTATATTTTTTTAAGTGTCGAATTTTTTAATGCTATGTCTGTAAAGAAGTCAGCTTTATTTTTTGCTTCGCTGTTATTCCTGTTTTCCCACATCTCCTTTTCGCAGGGAAAACGTGTCGACCAGGTACCGGTGACCTATGAGGAATTGTATGACGAACCCTATGCCATAAACAAGTTATTTGTTCATTTTCAGCCGGTATACGGAGAATTATGGAAAACGAATGTGAATGCGGGATTCGGACTTGAGGCAACGTATTACCTGAAAGACAAGATGGATTTCAGGGCACATGCGCGAAAAACCTATTCGCAAAAGTTTGACATGGCCCGGGATATCGCTGATAATAACAGTGACATGGACAACGCTCCCAATGTATTTAACTATTATGAATTTGGCGCCACCTACCACCTCAAAGACTTTGAAAAAAGCTCGATCACCAAAATGGTGCTGTACAAAAAAAGTTACAAAGGAGGTAAATGGGCTGCACGTGTACCTTTGAATGCAGAAATTCCAAGTAAATTAAGGAAGATCACTGGAATCCGTGCGGGGGGAATCTTTTTTGATACCTCGGTTGATTATAACCGTGCGCTGGAAGATCAGGGATTCACGGTGGAAGACATAAAGAATTCTGAAGGGGAATCACTGCCCCTGACCGTGCCTGACCAGAATGGGGACCCGCGCGACATCGTGGTTTTTGGAAATATGGATGTGGCCGGTGTGTATGTGGGAGGCTCCTTAAGCTGGATCCGCAACGTGGCGGTTGATTTTGACAACAATTACCAGGAAGGGGTCGATGACCTGATCCTCACTGCATTTTTCGATATAATCCTGGCGCCTTCGGTCGGACTTGATGACCTCGTGTACCAGGGCGTTACCTATGGCACCGATCCGCTGGAAACCTCATCCTTTGGTTTCCGTGCCGGACTGGAGGGCAAATTTAACCGCACCCTGAGCTGGGCATATGCCGGGGAGATCGGCGTGCGTCCCGGGGTTAAGGAACGGGGTTTCTACGCAATGATTAAAATCAGCTTCCCTGTCTTCAGCACCAACCTTGATTATTCAGTCGAGGCTTTCGGGAAATAATCTCAGGGACGTATTACCTCACAGGCAACACTGATGTCAGCTTTCAGCGAATCGGCCACAGAACAGTATTTTTCGAGGCTAAGCGTGGCTATTTTGGTCAGTTCTTCCACCGATGCATCGGGAGAGGTCAGCACAAAGGTCAGGCGAATCGAGGTATAACTTCTTGGCGGGGTTGCACGTCGCTCACCTTCGCCGGTAATCTTGAGGTCGGTAAGGGTTTTACGCCTCTTTTTAACCATCAGGGCCACCTCAACTGCCACACAGCCGGCCAGGGCAGACATTACCATTTCCATAGGTCCAAGGTGTTCTTTATCCCCTTCGCGCATGTCAATCTGCACAGAGTGTCCAGCCTCGTTGGTTGAGGTATACTGATAATCAGAGATATAATGAGTGGTAATTTTCATGACATAATATTTCAGGCGAAATTAGGCAAATTGCCGGTGACGTGGCAAAAATCGGTCAGTCATATTTCAAATCAGAAGGAAATTAACTTATTTTTCCGGAATGGACCTCACCCTGAGTATTAAAGAAACCATCCGGGAAATCCAGGACTTTCCGAAGAAAGGAATATCATTCAAGGATATTACCCCGTTGCTGGCGAAGCCATCCCTGTCCCGGGATATCTCTCACGCGCTCTGCGCCCCATATATGGACAATCCTCCCGATGTGATCGTCGGTATCGAATCGCGAGGATTTCTTTACGGTCTCCTTATGGCGCACGAACTTGACATTCCCTTCATACCGGTACGAAAGCAGGGCAAGCTGCCCGGTGATACGATCAGCCATGGGTATCAGCTCGAGTACGGACAGGCCATACTTGAGATTCATACCGACGCCATCAGGCACGGGGACAGGGTTATCATTCATGATGATCTGCTGGCGACAGGGGGGACCTGCGAAGCCTCAGCAATGCTGGTGAAAAAGCTCGGAGGCAGCATTTCCGGCTTTTCGTTTATCGTGGAACTGGATTTTCTCGACGGACGGAAAAAACTGGCGAAACACAGCCATTCGGTTCATTCACTGGTTCGTTATGAATAGTGGTATTTTCTCTTGCACGAATGCCTGCAAAGAACAGGAACATTTACAAAGGTGGTATGTTATACCCGTATGCATGAGCTACGTAAGATTCCAATATTCCCTCTGAATATTCTTCCTATGCCAGAGGAATATATTCCACTGCATATTTTCGAGGAAAGATACCGCCAGCTTCAGACTGAAATCGAAAGTCAGGATAAGGAGTTTGGGATCCTTTATTCAGGCAGGGACAACCAGTATAACCTGGGCGGATTAATGAAGATGGAATCGCTGCTAAAGCGGTACGAAACGGGAGAATCCGATGTTTTGTATAAGTGCACGGGGGTTTTTATTCTCAATGAATTTTACAAAACATTCCCTGGAAAACTGTACCCTGGCGGCATTGTTTACATGCTTCCCGGTGAAATCACCAAACCATCCCCTGAATTCCTGGAAGAATTTATGGATTATATGCGCCGCAGAAAAATCCGGGAAGTGGAGGAGCCGGTCTACCTGCATGATATAGCGAATGAACTCAACCTGGAAACCGAAGACAGGCTTCGGTATCTCAGGATTCTTGATAATGAAAAGAAGGAGAATTTCCTGGCAGAACAGTTAAAATACCGAATGCACATTCTCAAACAGGAATCATCAGCCAGGAATACCTACAACCTTAACTGAGCTAACGTCCAAAGGGGTTAAGTGCCCCGAGGCCGCGCTTGCCGCCGCCCAGTTTGTTCATGGTTTTCATGAGCTTCTTCATGTCATTGAATTGCTTCACCAGGTTGTTGACTTCCTGCACCGAGGTACCACTTCCGTCTGCTATCCGTTTCCTTCGGCTTCCGTCGAGTATCTCGGGACGTTCACGTTCATCAAGGGTCATGGAACGAATGATGGCTTCGATCGGCTTGAATGAATCATCATCCACATCAATATCTTTCATGGCTTTTCCCATTCCCGGGATCATCCCCATAAGATCCTTTATGTTACCCATTTTCTTGATCTGCTCAAGCTGGGACAGGAAGTCATTGAAGTCAAACTGGTTCTTCCGTATCTTTTTATTTAGACGCCGTGCTTCTTCTTCATCAAAAGTATCCTGCGCCTTTTCTACCAGTGATACTACGTCCCCCATCCCGAGTATCCTGTTGGCCATACGGTCAGGATGGAATTTATCGATAGCATCCATTTTCTCCCCGGTACTGATAAACTTGATGGGTTTATCAACGACCCGGCGAATGGATATGGCTGCCCCGCCCCGGGTATCACCGTCCAGTTTGGTAAGGACGACCCCGTTAAAATCAAGGCGCTCATTAAAGGTCTTGGCAGTGTTCACCGCATCCTGACCGGTCATACTGTCCACCACAAAAAGGGTCTCCGATGGGTTCAGCGCTTTCTTAAGGGCGGTTATCTCGTCCATCATCTGCTCGTCCACCGCCAGGCGCCCTGCAGTATCCACGATCACTACCTTGGTACCCTTTTGTTTTGCATGCCTGATGGCATTATTCGCAATGTCTACGGCATTTTTATTCTCCGGTTCAGCATATACTTCCACATCGATTTGTTCGCCCAGAACCTGGAGCTGGTTGATGGCCGCCGGTCGGTAGATGTCACAGGCTGTGAGCATAACCTGGCGCCCCTGTTTTTTCAGGTAGTTGGCAAGTTTTCCGGAGAATGTGGTTTTACCTGAACCCTGAAGCCCGGCAATCAAAATGATTGCCGGATTTCCGGAAATCTGCATTTCCTCATGGGTGCCGCCCATCAGGGAGGTTAGTTCATCATTCGTGATTTTGGTTAACAGCTGGCCGGGAGATACCGAGGTGAGTACGTCTTTTCCGAGAGCCGTTTCCTTGATCTCATCGGTGACTTCCTTGGCTACCTTGTAATTTACATCGGCATCAATGAGCGCACGACGAATTTCCTTGACTGTGGTGGCCACGTTGACTTCGGTAATGCTGCCCTGTCCCTTGAGTGTCTGGAATGCCTTATCCAGTTTATAACTTAAATTGTCAAACATATCTCACGAATTAATGGAGGGCAAAATTAGCGAATTCGTGATTCAAATGGTAGTGCCGTAATTATTATCGGTAGGGAAGGTATTCAAATGATTCTCCTTTCTCAAACAATTCCCTGTCGGCGGGTAACTCCAGGAAACCATCCGCATCCAGGAGGTTGGCAAGATCGCCTGACCCCTTTCCAGCCACCGGGAAGGCAATACGCGAACCCTTGTCGTCCACAATCCTGACCTGCAGGTAACAGGTCAGCGGTGGATGGAAGGTGAATTCCTCGGCAAGAACGGCTGTGTAGGTCAGGTTACTGGCACCAAAGTGCCTTGACAGCCACGGGCGCACATAACGCTGATAGCAAAGGAAGGTGGAAACCGGGTTGCCGGGTAGCGCAAAGACGATATTTCTGTCCTCACGCATGCCAAACCAGAACGGTTTGCCGGGTCGCTGGGCCACACGGTGAAAGAGTTTATCGACGTTCAGGTTATCCAGGGCATCCGGTACAAAATCCTTTTTACCCCGTGAAACCCCGCCGCTCAGGATCACCACCTGATGATCATCCAGGATTTTCCCGAGCGCACCGGTGATTCCGCTGAGATCATCCTGAAGGTGATACAGGGTTGCCTTGCACCCTTCCTGTTCAAGCAGGGATGCAAGGGTATGGGAGTTTGACCGGCGAATCTGGTAGGGATGAGGCGTCTGATCAATATCCACAAGTTCGTCACCCGTACTTACCACAGCCACGGACAGACTTCCTGCCAGCACCTCGGCCTTACCAACTGTGGCCATAACGGCAATTTCTGCCGGACCGATCTTCCTTCCGGCCGGAATAAGCCGGTCACCCATTTTCCGGTCCGTTCCCTTCAGGTGGATATGCTGTAAGGGGGAGGCAGCCGGCGCATCAATGTACGCCTTCCCGTCACGCAGGCTTACCTGTTCGTACGGGATGACCTGGTCTGCGCCCTGGGGGAGAATGGCCCCGGTCATGACTTCCATACAGGTTCCTTCCTGCACAGTTTGCTGCGGGGAACCTGCAGTCTGCATCCCTTTTACCGGTATGCCCGACGTATCGATAAGCGTGTGGTCCAGGGCAATTCCATCCATCATGACCCGGTTAAAAGGAGGAAAGTCCTGGTCGGCATGCACATCCTCCGCCAGGTACAGCCCGGAAGCCGAGGAAAGGGGTACTTTTTCGGTTTTGAGAGACAGAGATTTCGATAAGACCTGGTTATATGCTTCCGCTACAGAGATCATTTCCTTATTTTTGTTTCAATGGAAGATAAAGAATTCACACATATTGACCATAAGGGAAGGCCTAAAATGGTTGACGTCTCGGGGAAAAAATCAACCCGGCGGGTGGCCGTTGCTGAATCGCGTGTGTATTTGCCGGGTCCTGTACGCGAGGGGATTGAATCGGGCGAACTAACCTCACCAAAAGGCCCTGTCTTCCAGACGGCAATTGTTGCCGGGGTAATGGCGGTTAAAAAAACATATGACCTAATCCCGTTTTGTCATCCGCTTCCCGTTGACGGTTGTTCGATTACCTGTGAACTGAATGGGGAGGAGGTTGTCGTCCGCTGTGAGGTGAAGACCACGGGTAAAACAGGTGTGGAAATGGAGGCGCTGACCGGCGCATCGGTGGCTGCCCTGACCATATATGATATGTGCAAGGCACTGTCACATGAAATGGAGATCCGCGCTACCCGACTGATAATGAAAACCGGGGGGAAATCAACGTATCATGCGTGATCGTGGAATATACGGACTGGTACTTGCAGGCGGCAGGAGTGAGCGGATGGGCATGCCCAAGGCAGAATTAATATATTATGACCGCCCGCAATGGGCCTATTGTGCCAATTTGCTCTCCCCGTATTGTGACCGTGTCTATGTCTCAGTGGACGATGTGAATCAGATCGATGATGTACCGGATGAAATGCGTCTGGTGGATGAGCGTCCGCAGGGAGGACCTATGTCAGGGATTCTTACGGCCCTGAAGTCACACCCTGAGAATACCTGGCTTGTAATGGCCTGTGATATGCCCGGGATTGATCGGGCGATCATGAATCGCCTCGTTCGTTACCGGGATCCGGATTGCGCAATCAGTTGTTTTTCTGATGAGGAGGGGAATATCGAACCATTGCTTTCTTTTTGGGAAGCCGGTATTCATTCGAGATTGCTTAGCAGGAACCTTGATAAGTCATCACCTACAGAAATTATTCGTTCAGTTAATTCGGCAGTAATACCCCTGGATGCCAGGAGCCATGAAAAACTGATAAGTATCAATACCCCTGGCGCAAGAAAGGAATTCCTGAAGAAACATTCTTCAGGAAGTGATTCATTTCAGGAAATTTAGCCTATCGAATAATTGTAAACTCTACACGGCGGTTTGTTTCACGCCCCTTTTCTGTGGAATTGGGTGCCACAGGCATTGACTCACCTTTACCGTCCACAGTGATCCGGCTTTCATCAATGCCGTTTTCCGTTAGAAAACGTTGAATTCGCGCAGCTCGATTCTTTGATAATGTCAGATTGTATGAGGGGGTCCCCAGGTTATCTGTATGTCCGACGATCGAGATCCTTAATGCGGGATTATCCATCAGCAAGTCAACGATATCCTCAAGGTAGGCGATGGATTGCGCAGATAATTCTGTGCTGTTAAAGTCAAAATGAAATCGAAGGGTGGAATTTTCGTTCACATACGGATAGTATATTAAATCTCCGGCCCTTGCCTTTCCGGCCTCCGAGGATTTTATGAGCTGTACCCGTTTTATGTTTGCTGCAGGTAAGGAATCTTTATACGACAACTCCATCATTCTCCGGGAAAGCCTGGATATCATAGCCCGGGTCTCGGTACGATCCATTTCACCGGTCTCCTCTTTTTCGGTGCGTGGCCTGGGTTTGATCAGGTGCTTCAGCTTAATGCCAACTTCAAAACTCCCGCGATTACCAGCTTGCTGACTTAAAGCCACATCATAGCTGATTCCAATTTCGATATTGTCCCGTATGTACTGTAATCCGGCAATAGCATACCGGCCGATTACGTATCGGGTAACCAATGCCAGGTCACCGTCATTAAGCCGATATCCCCATATCCCGCCGAGGTTGATTTCCGTGGTTTGTCCGAATGTCAGCAAAGCAACCGGGTCAAGGCTCAGTCTCGTAGGTCCGCTGAGGTGAAGCTTTCCCTCAAGGACAGCTGTCACAGGTGATACACTTTCTCCGTAAAAAAAGGCCTGGTCTACCTTGTTGATATCAAACAATGCGATGCCTGCCTGCGCCAGGGGAAGTCCGTTCCTTTGCGTTAATTCCCAGGTGAGGCCCGTACTGAATGTGAAGAACTGCTGCCTGAAATCATCGGGAGTTTCACCGGACGAGATGGAGGTATTAAAGCCACGGCCGGGAATATACTGGGTGCCGGTATACAACCCGTCCAGTGAGAAAGAGCGGGTTTCGTAAAGTCCCCGGACCCCAAAATAGAGTGACTGACTCGGGTCTATTCTGACCCGTATGGCATAGGATAATCCCATTTCCTGTACCTGAAATATACCATTCAACCCCGACCGGTCGTCCAGGAAAGTGACACCGATTCCCGTCCACCGATAACCTTCCTCGCGGGTAAGGAATGGCAGGACCAGCGATGCAAATGAACTGTTAATGGAAAAATCCTCGGCAGCTCTCTGTTGTCGGTAAAGGAACGAGGCGCTGGCAAAATCAGACATTGCCACATAGGCAGGATTAATGCGCTGTTCGGAGAATCGGGGTTGAGAAAACTGGAAATATTGCGCATAGACCGCCTGAACATCCGCTCCTGTGAGCAGAATAAGTAGTGTAAAAGCGGTAGCCCGGAGCCTTATGATCATATATTCATCGCATCAGGTGAATGACACCCTCATTTTTACCATTGAGTAACACAGGATCATCATTGTTATAACGGCCGTCCACCTTCCAGTAATAAACCCCATCGGGTTGTGGTTCCCCGTTTTTTGTCCCGTCCCATCCGGAGGCTGTTAATTCACCCGGATCGTTTGTGGAAAAAACGGTTGCGCCGTTTCGGTTATAAATGGTGAATGTAAATGACGTGACGGGTGAAAGGCCATAGATCAGGAGCCGGTCATTATGCAAATCTCCGTTTGGGGTAAAAAGGTTAGGAATAAAGGCCTGGTCCTGTACTTCAATGTTTACTGTGGCAGAATCCGTACATGAAAGGGAGTCAGTTCCAATCACTGTGTAGATGATGGAAGCCGGAGGTGTGGCCACAGGATTAGCTGTAAATGCGTCATCAAGATAGTCTGGTGGATACCACGCGTAACTTTCGGCTCCGCTTACCGACAGCGAAACGGAATTCCCTTTAAAGACGACTACAGAGTTTGGATCGGCCTGCACGTCGGGCTTACTTATGAAAAGGAAGAATGAGTCTGTTTTAACGCAACCATTAAAATAGGTGTGGGCCAGTATGGTATCGTTTCGGGTAAGCTCGTAATTAAATTCAAGCCCTTCCCAGACCATCTCCAATGAACTGTTTATCCACCGGGTACTGTCACCCCCGGGAAATGTTTTGAGCGTAACGAGTTCTTCTTCGCAGCCCCAAATATCTGATGAGGTGGAGATGTCTTCCGACTCTGTCAGTACAAAAACGACAGGTTGCACCGGGTTTATTTCACAACTGTTATAGCTTACGGGCTTTTGATAGATCGTATCGCCTGCAACTGCCTTAAACCTGACGCGGTCTGACATACCGAGAAATCCGTTCTCTGCTGAGTACCAACCTGAAAGTCCGGTTGATGATAACGTTATACTGTCCTGGTCACAGAAAGGCAAATGGGTTACGGGTGGCAACGGGGCGCCTGCTTCAAAGGCGCCAAGGGCAATTGGCAAAGGATATTCACAGCCCGAGCCCGGTCCGTCTGGAAAAACCGGAAATCGGGCATTGTCCAGTGACTGGATTCCATAATAGTAAAGTCCGTCCTGAAGATCCGTGATTGTCGCCTCATTTTGTAAACCCGAATTCCCCCTGACCCAATACATTCTCCTGGCTTCATCCAGATCAAATGCGCCGCTTCTAAACGTTGCATCCGTTGGATTTTTACCAATAATCACGTCATAGGTGATCTGACTTATTATGGTGTGATCATCAGTGGACGCCGCCCAGGCGATGAAAATCTCGTTGTTCACCTCAAATGCCACGTGGTAAGGCGGCAGGGAGGGGCCTCGGTTTGTGTCGGCGGTATTTGTAAAAAGGTGAATGAGCTCCTTATTCTCCCGGGAAAGAACCGCAATATCCAGGTCACCGTCATTTTCCTGGTCTCCAAAGGCTACTGCTGACGCCAGGACAGGAAGTGTAAAGACGGGCTCAAAACCGGTATCTTGCCCTTGCATCCAAAGCTGTCCTGTTCCATCCTCCCGTAGTTGCCAGATATCTGCTTGTCCGTCTGAAGTCAGGTCGGCCACGAACCGTGTGCTGCCCGTACCAGCGGGGAACAGCGTTGAGTCAACGGCAGGACTGAACCACCTGAGCTTGTCTGGATTATCGGAGGAGACGATCAAAGATTCATCCAGGGAATCCATTATAAGATCGGCTGACGTGAGTGATTCAACGGGTGTATCAAGCCTTTGAGTCAGGGTCAGGCTGCCTTCTTTGAATGTACCGCTGAACAGCCCATATTCACCTGCAAACAGGATATTTTTTTGTGACGGACTGTAAAAATTACCCCATGATACTGTATGAAAAACGGTGTCCGGGGAAAAATTCATCACGTCAGGTGTTTCTTTTGAATTCAAAATAAGGGCGTTGAAATTCCGGTTGTCGTAAATGCCGCCCGCTATTAAGTCTTTTAACCCATCCTGATTCAGGTCAAATACAGCCAGGCTGATGAGGCTGTCCACTGGTATAAGGGGTACGGATTCAAAACCATTGGACCCCTGCAGCTCAATGACAAGGTTTCTCTGGCCTCCTCCATCGGATACCCCGATGAAATCCAATAATCCATCATTATTCATATCTGCAAGTTCGAACAGTAACTGCGAGGGATGAATGTCAAGGAGTTGCGGAATCCAGCTCCCATTTTGACGGACGATCAGGGAAACCTGTAAGGACGTTTCCATTTTATTTGCTACGATAAGGTCAGGCGATTGATTGCCATTCCAGTCGGCCCATCGGATAGCCATTTGCCGGCTTCCATCCATTCGGATCGTATCGGACGCGATGAACTGCTGGCCCAGCAATGGAAAGGCAAAGCTCATATATAATATTGCGATGAGGAGCTTTTTCATGGCTTTGTAAAATAGAGAGGGATACTGATCTTACTGTCAACGGCTTTACCATTTATGGTAGCCGGATTCCAGGGCGGCATATTCTCCAGGACAAGAATAACCTGCTTATCAAAGGCGCGTCCCAGCGATTTTTCGAAGACGATATCGCCCACAGAACCATCCCTGAAGATGGTGAATGTCACCAGGGTCTGTCCGGAAATGTCACTGTCAGCCACTTCCTCAGGATATTGCAGGTGATCTTCAAAATATTCATACAGCCGGGTTAAACCGACCTGAGGCTCTGCTTTTACAAAGAGCATCTCTTCCCCGGGAGGTGTTGCATCCGGGGCAACAGCCTCCTCGTCGCTATTTGTTTCCACGGACTTTTTTCCTGTTGCCCTTTCTTCCGTATTTGCCTCTTCAGGACTCCCTTTAAGAACGGAACTTTCCGGGGTCATCTCCTGATTCATGAATTCTTCTCCATCCACTTCTTTTGGAGTGTCCGTTTTTTCAGGATTCGCCCGGTTCATTATCGTCCCTATAGAGTCGTCCTCAATACTAGATGGTTTTTCATTTGTTTTGAGTTCCTGCGTATCATTCTGAACAGATTGTCTCCAGACAAAAAAGGTGGTCGCAATCAATATGATCAGTATCAGGCCAGCCAGGCTTTTGAACGGAAAGGAGACGGCGGGCTGCTCGAATTTTTCCAATACTTTCTGGAAATCCATGTAGTCCGCAATTTCGCCATCGGTGATGGCAACGGGTTCACTTAATATTTTTAGATTCTTTTTCATGGTCTCAACCGGGTTTTAATTCTGGCAAGTGTACGGTAAAGTTTTACTTTGGCATTGTTTTCCGTGATATTCAGGATTTCACCAATGGAGCGGAAACTCATCTTTTCAAAAAATCGCAGCTCAATCAATTCGATCTCATCCCTCGTAAGGCATTCGAAAACCTGCTTTATCAGCTCATTGGAGTATTCTTCCGAAGGGGCATCTGTATTCAGTTCTTCGGCGAGCAGCTGTCGTGCCCTTTCATCCAGTACCACATGCTGCGTACGTTTGCCTTCCCGGAAATATCCGGCAATGGTGTTGCTGGCAATCCGAAACAACCACGAAGAAATTGGTATTCCCCGGGGTTCATAGGAAGACAGGTTTTTTAATGCGTTCAGAAAAACCTGCGATGTGAGGTCTGCTGTAACCTCCCTGTCACCGGTCCTGTTGAGAATGAAGCGAAATATCCTGGGAAAGAATTCCTTGTATAATGGTTCAAAAGCCGCCGGATCCTTTTGTGCAGCCCGGATAATTTGTGCTTCAGTGGATGATTGCACGCGTTTACTGGATATAATTGGTTCGATCATTCACAATATAGAATGACAGAAAGATGAAAAGATACAGGTTGAATATACTTTTTTTAAGGATGCGCGGAAACCCAGACTTCTCCATCCTCGAACAGCTCCTTTTTCCAGATCGGAACGGTTTCTTTCAGGGTATCAATACAAAACTGGCAGGCAGCAAAGGTATGCTGGCGGTGGGGGGCGGAAACGGCTATCACCACAGCGATATCCCCGACAGACAGGGAGCCGGTCCGGTGATGGATAGCCACGGCACGTAAATCCCATTTCTTCCGGGCCTCCTCGGCAATCTTTTTCATTTCACGCAATGCCATGGGCGTGTAGGCTTCAAACTCAAGTCCTTTTACCGTTTTACCCTTTGTGGAGCTGCGTACGGTACCGGTAAATGAAGTGATGGCTCCGTTCTCATGGTCAGAAACCAGGAGGCACACCCCGGAGGTATCCAGTGCCTTTTCTGTGATATGGATTAGCTTATCCACCGCTTACGGGAGGAATGATGGCCACTTCGTCACGATCCTTCAGCAGGTGCTCGTCCGACGCATATTCTTCATTGACCGCCACGGCAAAAGACCTGAGTTCCCGGAATTTCGGAAATTTTTCCTCCAGCTTTTTCTTCAGGTCGCCGACAGTCATCTTTTCTTCTATCTCCCAGGCTTCCTCACCGGCATTGGCAATATCATGGGTGATGCCAAAGTACATGATGTTAATTTTGGATGATTCCATTAAATCCCTTCCTTTTCCTTATTTTTGATACATGTCCTCACAAACACTTACCGATTCCTTCGGACGTGATATCCGCTATCTCCGGCTCAGTGTCACCGACAGGTGCAATTTACGCTGTTTTTACTGTATGCCCAAGGAGGGGATCACCTATGTGGATAAAGCAGATCTTCTCACGTATGAAGAAATGTTCCGCATTATCCGGGTCCTGCATGAAGCAGGGGTGAACAAGGTACGTATTACCGGCGGCGAACCGTTTACACGGAAAGACCTGATGTCCCTGTTGCGCAGAATTTCGGAGTTGCCCCGCCTGAACTGGCATATGACCACCAATGCAGTTTTGGTCGGTCCGTATATTTCAGAGCTCGCAAAGCTGGGAATAAGTTCAGTGAACGTGAGCCTCGATGCCATGGACAGGTCAGTCTTCCGCGAGATTACCCGAAGGGATGTTTTTGAAGAGGTGTATGAGAATCTTTTGCAGCTGGTCAGGAGCGGCATTAAGGTGAAAGTTAATTGTGTGGCGATGCGTAACCGTAACGAAGAGCAGATTCTGCCACTGGCGGGCCTGGCCAGGGAATATCCGGTCGATGTCCGATTTATTGAAGAGATGCCTTTTAACGGGACCAGCGAAGTACGCCCCATCCTTGATCATCACGAGATCAAAAGTATCCTTAAATCACAGTATGCCGATCTGCAGCCTGCCAAAGGGCAAGGAGAGACGGCGGAAATATTTACTTCAACCTTGTTAAAAGGGCGCCTGGGTGTGATACCGGCATTTACCCGTACCTTTTGCGGGACCTGCGACCGGCTGCGGATCTCGGCCACCGGAGACCTGCGTACCTGCCTGTACGGTACCGATGAATTGAACCTGGTGACGCTTATCAGGCAGGGGGCAGACGACAGCGAATTGCTGGAGGCCATCAGGCAGTCTGTCCTGCGGAAAGCCCCCGATGGACATGAGGCCGAGAAGCGGCACACGGAATTTCCCAATACCTCCATGTCAGTACTCGGCGGATGATGGAAGTATCCTGGATACTTATACTTCTTTTCTTTTTTGTGGCGCTCCTTTATTCTACTGTGGGATTCGGGGGTGGCAGCAGTTACATTGCCATCATGGTCCTGGCCGGGATTGACACCTTCCTGCTGCGGTCCACGGCGCTGATGTGCAATATCGTGGTCGTAACCAGTGGTTGCTGGATATTTTACCGTTCCGGTCTGCTGTCGCTCAGAAAGATTCTGCCCATCATCCTGTTCAGTATCCCCATGGCTTTTATCGGGGGTATCTGGCCGATCCGCGAAAAGGTGCTGCTGATGCTGCTGGGAATTTCCCTGCTGGTTGCCGCCCTGCTGATGTGGCGGCGTCCGCTGGTGCCGTCGGATGACCAGGTGAAGCCCCAGAAAATTACCAGGACCGGCATCATTGGCGGTGGAGTAGGGTTGCTATCCGGACTGGTAGGAATAGGAGGGGGTATATTCCTTTCCCCGATCCTGAACCTGCTGCGCTGGGATACACCCAAGCGGATTGCTGCCACCGCAAGCTTTTTTATCCTGGTGAATTCGGTGGCGGGCCTTACCGGCCAGTGGATACAATATTCCCCCCAGGTCGATTTCACCTGGTCCTGGCCGTTGCTGGCAGCAGTACTCGCAGGCGGCCAAATTGGTTCCAGGATCTCGGTACTCAGGTTCAATCAGGTGATGGTGCGCAGAATGACTGCCGCCGTTATTTTTGTGGCGGGCGCCAGGATTCTCTGGGACCAGGTTACAACTGCCGGCTAAATTTAATTTTCAAAACGCCAGGATTCTTGACTAATTTGCGTTATCTATTTACTCACTTATGAAGCAGCTTCAATTCCGACGTCACATTCTCCCACACCTTATTGCGGTCCTGGTCTTTCTCCTGGTCACCGTCATTTTTTTCAGTCCGATTTTCTTTAAAAACCGGACGCTGGACCAATACGATATTAAGCAATGGAAAGGCAGCGCCCAGCAGGCCATCGAGCACAGGGAGGAGACTGGTGAGGAATTATTGTGGACGAACTCCATGTTTGGCGGCATGCCGTCTTACCTGGTCGAACTGGATTGGAATGACGATATAATAACCACGATCAAGATTGTTACCGCCTTCGGGCTTCCGCATCCCGTCCGGAATATCTTCGCCGCCTTTGTCAGCTTTTACATTCTGCTCCTGGCCTTCCGGGTCAGGCCCTGGCTGGCTATCGGAGGTGCCCTGGCCTTTGGCTTGTCGAGCTATATGCTGATCGGCCTGGCCGCGGGCCACAATGCCCGGATTGGAGCCATTGCCTATATGCCGCTGGTCATGGCGGGAATACATACCTGCCTTTACAGGAACCGCTGGGTCGGTTTTGGTCTTACCACACTTGCCGTTGCCCTGCATTTGCGGGAGAATCACCTTCAGATAACCTATTACCTGCTTTTTATCATCGTGGCCTACGGTGTCATCTACCTGGTGGCAGCGGCGAAAGAGGGACGCCTGAAAGCCTTTGCAACAAGTGCCGCCCTGTTACTTATTGCCGCCCTGGTAGGGCTTGGTACTTTTTATGGGAAATTCTGGGCGATTTCAGAGTACAGCGAGTATTCGATGCGGGGGGTATCCGAACTTCAGTCAGACCAGGAAGCCGGGGAAAATGAAAGCGGGTTGAAAAGGGATTATGCCTTTGAATACAGTGCAGGGATCTATGAACCCATGACACTGCTGATACCCCAGTTTTACGGGGGCAGCAGCTCAAATCTCCTGGCCGCTGATGAGGAGAATGAAGTGACCCAGGCCCTTCAGCGCGCCGGGAATCCCCAAATGGCCAACCAGCTGGCACGGTATACCTCGGCCTACTGGGGCCCCCAGGCAAGCTCGGCCCCTTACTACGCCGGGGCGATTGTCTGTTTCCTTTTTGTCCTGGCATTTTTCTTTGCCCCCAAACGATTTGTCCTGTGGTGTACCCTGATCGCCGTGCTGGGTATTGTGTTAAGCTGGGGGAGTAGCTGGGAAGCCTTTAATTATGCCATGTTTGATTATTTCCCGGGGTATAATAAATTCCGGTCGGTGACATTCGCCCTTGTCCTCACGTTGTTTGCCATGCCATTGATGGGGTTTGTGGGCCTGGAGAATTTTATGCAGACAACAAAAGATAAAGCAGCGATTAAAAAGCTGCTGATTTCCCTTGGCCTCACCGGGGGATTGTGCCTGATCATTTTTCTTCTTGCCGGGATGGGAGATTATCTCCGTGAAGGTGAAGAACAATTGCCCGGATGGTTCCTCAACGCCCTCACCGCAGACCGCGAGTCGCTCCTGAGAGGGGATGCATTCCGGTCATTCCTGTTCATTGCATTATCCGGTGCAGTGATTTACTTCTTCGCCAAGGAAAAGATCAATTCAGTGCTCGCAGCTTCAGTGCTGGGATTGTTACTCCTGGCGGATATGTGGGCCGTTGATGCCCGGTATTTTACGGAGGATAATTATCGTCGCAACTCAGACCGTGGCTTTTTTGTCGCCACGCCCGCTGATCAGGAAATACTTAAAGATACGGAGGAGGGTTACCGGGTATATGAATTACGGAATCCGTTTGCCGAGGCACGTACATCCTATTATCACGCATCCCTGGGCGGATATCACGGCGCAAAAATCCGGCGTTACCAGGACCTGGTTGAATATTGTATTTCCCCTGAAACGCAGGAACTCATCAATGCCTTTCAGTCGGGTACTCCTGACCTATCCCAATTTGGTGTGCTCAACATGCTGAACACCCGTTACCTGGTTTACGGGTCGGAAGCCGCCAATATTATCCGTAATCCGGCTGCCAACGGCAACGCATGGCTGGTTGCCAGCCTCGAGACGGTAAACGGACCGGATGAAGAGATAAGCCGGACCTGTGAGCTGGATACAAGAAATACCGCTGTCGCAGACCAGACCAGGTTTGAGGTTGCTGCGAAGTCCTTTGAGAATTCGGGAAGTATTACCGTGCAGGAATATTCGCCCGATGAGATTACCTATTCGTATGAAAATCCTGGAGAAGGGCTCGCCGTATTCTCCGAGATTTACTACCCTGAAGGGTGGGAGGTATATATTGACGGTGAACCGGCCGACCTCATACGGGTTAATTATGTGCTCCGTGCCTTGCAGGTACCTGCGGGGTCCCACACCATTCATATGGAATTCCGACCGGCAGCTTATTACGTGGGAGATACGATCATTCTGGTATCATCCATCGTGATGCTGGTGATATTTGCCGGCGGATTGTATATGGGATGGCGGCAGTTTACCGGGACTGCTCCTCAAGCTGATCCAGCGCCCGGAGACGCTTAAGCAGCGGTGGGTGAGAGTAGTGAACAAAGACATAGGCAGGGTGCGGAAATAAGTTTGTCAGGTTCTTTACCGAGAGTTTTTTGAGGGCAGTCCTGAGGGGCTCCGGATCGTAGGTTTTTCCCGCGAAGGCATCTGCTTCATACTCGTTTTTCCTGCTTATGAGGTTACTGATTATACCCAGAATTGTGGAAACGGGAGAATAGAGAAGTCCGAATGCCAGCAAATTCAAATGAATCGCCCAGACCTCGCCACCAAGTGCGACCGATAATTGCTCCCTGAATATAAGCAGCGACATGATGTAGAGCATGAGTCCGGTTTGTGCCAGGGATAATATGTATCCAAGGACAATGTGGTGTTTCTTGTAATGGCCGATCTCATGGGCCAGGACTGCCACGAGTTCATTCTCCGAGTGATCTTCAATCAGCGTGTCATAAAGCACCACCTTCTTGCTGCCCCACAATCCGGAAAAAAAGGCATTGGCCTTTGTGCTTCGCTTTGAACCGTCGATGACCAGGACATTTTTGATGGGAAAAGATACTTTCCGGCAATACAATTCAATCTTCTCCAGCAGGACCGGGTCGGTCAGCGGTGTCAGTTTATTGAAGATGGGAACAATCAGGGAGGTGTAAAATACATTGGCCAGCAGGATAAAGAGGGCGGCAACTCCCCAGAAATAAAGCCAGAAGGAGTCTCCAAGCTGATTGATCAGTGCGATCAGTGCCGCCAGTAACCCGCCGCCCACGATGGCCGAGAGCAGGTAGCCTTTCAGTTTGTCCAGGAAAAACGTGCGCAAGGTAGTTTTGTTGAAGCCAAACCGCTCTTCAATGACAAAGGTGCGGTAATACTGAAACGGAAGGGTGAGCATATCGGTGAGAACTGCCAGTGCTGCGAAAAAAGCAAGGGCAAGCAGGACCGGGTTGCTGATGAAGGGCCGGAGCAATTGGTCAAGATAGCCAAAACCACCCAGCAGCAGGAGGGACAATGTCAGCAGAAAGCTGAAAGAAGAGGTCACAAATCCAAAACGGGTCACTGCCGTCTGGTAATCCAGCGCAGTCTTATAAGCCTCATCGTCATAGATGCCTTCTACTTCAGGAGGGAGCGTGCGGCGCCGGTGTTTCAGGTTCAGAATATCCAGGACCAGGTCCAGGATGAACCCGGCGGTTAGCAGAATTATCAGGATCAGTAACACATTCATGGCGTTGTATCAAATTGCGAATGATTCCCAAATTGGGAATAAATCTCTTTTTGGGAGTAAAAGTAATAAATAAAAGTGCGTTTTCGGCTCATTAAGGTGGTTTGTGCCGCTGGCACAGGCTTTGGAACATCCCCGGTATGAACTTAATTGACAGTAAAAGGTATGAAGAATTTTTTTAGCCATCGGTGTCTGATTTATTGTGAACAGGGTTGGTGCCTGCCATTAGTTATTTTTGTGGTGGGTCTGTTTGTGATTGCCTATGAATTACTTATACACATCCTTTAAGCCCGTATCTCCGGAGGAATCCGGGATTGTTTAAAAATCGTTCAATTTAGAATAGATCAAAATAGTACAACTTATTGGAAGATAATCCACCCGCGTGTAACTTTGACTGGTAAAATTTTAACCACAGACCTTACACATCGCACAAATGAGTTGGTTTACAAATGCAATGTCCAGCACACTGGGCCGCAAGCTGCTAATGGCAGCGACCGGTCTTTTCCTCATAATTTTTTTGGTAGTTCACCTGGCCGGAAACCTGCAGCTGTTACAGGCTGATGAAGGGGAGGCGTTTAATATTTACGCCAGGTTCATGACGACTAATCCGGTGATCACCACCACGTCATACCTGTTGTACGCTACTTTTCTCATACACATTATCTGGGCGGTTATCCTGACGGTCCACAACCGGAAAGCGCGACCGGTAGGCTATGCCAAATCGGCTTCCTCCAGTAACAGCACCTGGAGTTCCCGTAATATGGGAATCCTGGGAAGTATTGTAGCCATTTTCCTGGCGATTCATCTTCAGAATTTCTGGTACCAGATGCACTGGGG
This sequence comes from uncultured Roseivirgaceae bacterium, assembly GCA_964563925.1. Classification (GTDB taxonomy): domain Bacteria; phylum Bacteroidota; class Bacteroidia; order Cytophagales; family Cyclobacteriaceae; genus JAUILA01. Next base: position 76,781 of record CAZLZD010000018.1, read on the forward strand.
TGATATTACCATGGTGGATTATGCGGGTGAATCCTACAAGAATTTATATGATGTGGTTGACAAGGCATTTGGTGAATGGTGGATCGTACTGGTGTACGTGCTGGCCATGCTGGGACTGATGTTCCACCTTCATCATGGATTCCAAAGTGCATTTCAGACCCTGGGTTTGAACCATCCGAAGTATAATGCATTAATAAAGGGGG
>CAZLZD010000019.1:0-74257 GCA_964563925.1 uncultured Roseivirgaceae bacterium
CTCATCTCAATAAAAAAGCGATCATTAGCGCTGATCGGATTGACAAACGGAGTATCTAAGAACCTAAAAAATTACTACTAGCTTTTAAAAATAGTATTAAATGCGGAAATCTAAAAGGTCATGTAATAAAAAAATGTGATTATACATTAAATCGGAAGTGCATAATATCCCCGTCCTTCACTACATATTCCTTTCCTTCAATGGCAATTTTACCTGCCTCCCGGCATCCCAGTTCGGTTTTGTACTTTTGATAGTCCTCAAGTCCGATTACTTCTGCCTTGATGAAACCGCGTTCAAAGTCAGTATGGATCACTCCTGCCGCCTGGGGAGCCTTCCATCCTCGTCTTATTGTCCAGGCCCTTACCTCCTTTTCACCGGCAGTAAAGTAGGTAATCAGGTCGAGAATATTGTACGCCGCCTGGATGAGTCTGCTCAAACCAGACTGCGTAAGGTTATATTCTTCCAGAAACATGAGCCGCTCCTCCTGATCCTCAAGCTCGGCAATCTGGGCCTCAATGGAGGCTGAAATAACGATCGCTTCGGCACCTTCTTTCCCGGCCATTTCACGCAACCTGTCGCTGTACTGATTACCACCCGGGAGAGCACCCTCTTCCACATTGGCCACATAGATCACCGGTTTGATGGTAAGCAGCTGGAGATCGGCCACCGCCGCACGTTCCTCCTGCGTTACCTCCAGTGAGCGGGCGTTGTTTCCTGCTTCCAGGTGTTCCTTAAACCGTAATAATCCTGCCAGGTGTTTTTTGGCGGTTGCATCCCCGCTTTTTGCCACTTTTTCAATCCGTGCTATCTTCTTAAGCACTGATTCCAGGTCCTTAAGCTGGAGTTCGGTATCAATCACCTCCTTGTCAGAGATCGGATCGATCTTCCCATCCACATGGACGATATTCTCATCTTCAAAACAACGAACCACATGGGCGATCGCATCGACCTCCCGTATATTCGCCAGAAACTGGTTTCCCAGCCCCTCTCCTTTTGAAGCCCCTTTCACAAGTCCGGCTATGTCCACAAACTCGATGGTGGTTGGCATCACACGTTGCGGATTAACGAGACCCTTCAGTATATCGAGGCGCTCATCAGGCACTGATATGACTCCCACATTGGGTTCGATGGTACAGAACGGAAAATTGGCCGCTTCGGCCTTGTTATTTGAAATTGCATTGAACAGCGTGGATTTCCCAACATTCGGTAATCCAACAATCCCACACTTTAATGCCATAGGTTACTACGATTTTTGAACTCTGAAAATGCGATAGCTGCGGTAGCCGGTATACAATTCGGAAAACATCACGCGTAGTACCGTGTAGGTAGGTATTGCGAGGATCATCCCTGGTATCTGGGCCAGCGAAGCGCCTGCAAATATAATTATAAATATCTCTAATGGATGCGCTTTCACACTTTTTGAAAAAATCAGGGGCTGAAGAATTACGTTGTCGGTCACCTGCACCACCGCAAATACAGAAGCCACTTTCAGGACCACCCAGAGTATTTCTGCCTGGGTAACCATTTCAATGGATGTACTTATGCCGACAATGATCCCGAACAGGGTCCCGAGAATGGGCCCCAGGTACGGGATAAGGTTGGCCACCGCTGCAAAAAGCGCAATGGTAATCGCATACTTGATACCCATGATTGACAGTCCGATCGAGGCAATGGTAAAAATTGCCAGCATCTGGAGCAGCAACCCGGTCAGGTAATTGGAAAGCAGCCGTTCAATTTTATTGAACGCGGCAATAGTCACCTCGAAATATTGGTTGGGAATCAGCTGAATCACATTTTTCCTCATCGTGCCCATCTCATACAGAAAGAAAAAGGTGATGAATGTAACAGCCAGCAATCCTACAAAAAGGCTTCCTGTTAATGAAAGAAGCTGGTTTAACATTTGTCCGAGCTGGATACTGCTGAAAAAGGAAATGATCTTCTCCTTCAGGGCATCCACCATGAATCCCGCGGGTTCACTGGTTAGGTTATTGGCGATGAGAAAATCTTCAAACCTGGACAACGGGACCGTGACCTGCTCATAAAATGCATCATAGTTAAACCCCCGGATCAAGGCCATCTGGTCGGAGATCAGCGGTATGAACAAGGTCACAAACATGGTGATCACCAGGATCAGAATGGCAAAAGAAGCAAGTACAGCCAGGAACCTCGGAATCCTTAATTTGAAAATCTGTACCCTGCGCAGGTAACGGGTAAGCGGCCTGAGAATGGCACTCAGAACAATCGAAATCAGGATATACAGGTATATATCCGTAAATATCCATCCCAGGATAAATAGGACGGCAAACAAAACAGCCAGATAAATGAGAGGTTTCCTGCTCATAGGAGGTAAAAAAAAGCCCCGAATCTCTTCGGGGCGACAATATCATTACTTTATACGTCTAATCCCACTTTAACTCGGTATCTATTTCACTGGCGGAGCCGTTGTGCTGGCCATTATAGCCGGGCGAATCCTCCAGACGGTCAAATTGTGAAAAGTCCACTTCAGGCATCAGCTCATCCTTCACATGATTTACCGTGCTGTGAAGTGCATCAACGAATTTATTGAAATCTTCCTTATAGAGGAAAATTTTGTGTTTTTCATACGTAAAGCCGTCATCTTTGTAACGACGCTTGCTCTCTGTTATGGTCAGGTAATAATCGTTAGAACGTGTAGCCTTTACATCAAAAAAATAAGTTCGTTTCCCCGCCCTCACTCGCTCAGAAAAAATCTCATCTCTTTCATTGTTGTTGTTCTCTTCCACAATCCTTTTGGTTTAGTTATTAATTAAAGCACTTGTTAGATTTTCCGAAAATCAAGTCCTAATATAGTGTAATAAATATATTCAAAGCAAATACCCCATTGTAATTGTATCTTTTTGCAATTGTTAACAAATGAGGTGATTAGAGGACTTTAAGGAACCATGAAACTTGATCTGGATCGCGTAAAGGAGTTTGGGAATATCGATTTTCTCGCACGTCAGCTCGTGGAGGGTTTCATCACCGGGCTCCATAAATCACCCTATCACGGCTTTTCCGTAGAGTTTGCCGAACACCGGTTGTACAATACCGGGGAGAGTACCCGCCTGATCGATTGGAAAGTTTTTGCCAAGACAGAACGCCTGTATACCAAGCGGTTTGAAGAAGAGACCAATCTGCGGTGTCAGCTGGTCCTGGATAATTCCTCTTCCATGCACTATCCCCTGCCGGGAAAAGGCAAATTAAAATTCAGCCTTCTGGCCGCCGCGGCACTTGCCTACCTGCTGCAGCGTCAGCGGGATGCGGTCGGGCTTTGTACATTCTCCGAACAAATTGAGGTGACCACCCCGGTAAAGTCAACCTCCACCCACCTCAATAAGCTGTTCATCCAGCTCCAGCAGCTGGCCGATGAAGACAAAGACGGAGCGCGCACCTCGGTGGCGAGGGTATTGCACGAAATCGCCGAGAAAAATAAGCGCCGGTCCCTGATCGTCATATTCAGCGATATGTTTGACAATGAAGACCCTGACGAAATCCTGAAAGGACTCCAGCACCTGAAACATAACCAGCACGAGGTATTGCTTTTTCACATTACCGACAAGCATACCGAGCATGATTTTGATTTTGATGACCGGCCGCATGAATTTATAGACCTGGAAAGCGGTGAAAAAATGCGCCTCAACCCCGCGGAAATAAAAAAAACCTACCGTGAACAGGTAAGTTCTTTTTATCATGATCTGAAAATCCGTTGTGGTCAGCTGAAGATCGACTTTATCCCCATGGATATCAGGAGCGACTTTAACGAAGTCCTCAACGCATACCTGATCAAACGGGCCAAAATGCGCTGATTATTCGGCGTGCATCCACTCCTTCTTGGCTACCAGTTCTTCCTCACTTTCTTCATAGTCAGGATCAGGCACGCAACAATCCACCGGACAAACTGCTGCACACTGGGGTTCCTCATGAAACCCTATGCATTCGGTGCATTTAGTCGATACGATGTAGTAAAATTCATCTGACACCGGCTCCTGGGGCTCCTCACCGGAAACCACCGAGCCATCTTCCATCTCCACCTGATCAAGATCGGTACCACCACCCCAGGTCCATTCCATACCACCTTCGTAAATTGCGGTATTGGGACATTCGGGCTCACATGCACCACAATTGATGCATTCGTCTGTGATCATAATCGCCATATCTTATCTTTCCTTTTAAGTGTGTGCAATTCGTTTCTGCAAAAATACTAAGTATCTTCTGGCTATCAAACGCAGCTACAAAGATAATGGTTTAACTTTGGCACCATGAATACGGAAAAAACCATTGATACGCTGAGCCGCCTGGGAAACCTGTTGAAAAGCATGCCGCCGGACCAGGTAGCCGCGCTGGCAGAAACGGCTGCCAATGAAAATAACTGGTTTACCCCGGAGAATGTAAAAAGTGCGATGATCGGGGCTACCAACTACCTGAATGCCGCTAAACTTAATCAATGGATGAGTTCCTATTCACCGGTCCGTACACCGCAGGTGATCGGATTGGTAATGGCCGGAAATATTCCCCTCGTTGGACTGCATGACCTGCTCTCAGTGCTGATGTCCGGGCACATGGCCCATGTAAAACCAAGCTCCAAGGATTCTGTGCTTCTGACCTTTTTCATGGAAAAGCTTACGGAGATCGATCCTGAACTGGCCTCCCGTGTGCAGCTGGTCGACCGTCTACAGGACATTGATGCGATCATCGCCACCGGAAGCGACAATACCGCCCGGTATTTCCACCATTACTTTGGCAAGTATCCCAACATCATTCGGAAGAACAGGACATCGCTCGCCCTGTTACGGGGCAATGAATCAGAACGCGACCTCTATCTTTTGGGTAAAGACATATTTACCTATTTCGGTCTCGGGTGCCGGAATGTCAGCAAGCTCCTCGTTCCGGAGGGTTACCGGTTCGACACATTCTACGAGTCAATCGCTCCATTCAGTAACGTGATGGAACATAACAGGTATCACAACAATTACGACTATAACAAATCAATCCTGCTGGTCAATAAGGTAACGCATCTGGATAACGGATTCCTGCTGCTCAGGGAGGCAGAGGAACTGGTCTCTCCCATATCCGTGCTGTTTTATTCTCATTATAAGGATGAGGAAGAGCTGCGTGAATTGTTGGGTTCACAGGAAAATAAAATCCAGTGCCTGGTGTCTGAAGGAGGATGGTACCCAGGCAGTATCGCCATGGGCCAGTCCCAGATGCCTGAGCTCTGGGACTATGCCGATAACGTCGATACAATGAAGTTCTTGTGCAGCCTCTGACTTACGGCCTCGTGCCCCGGAGGATTTCCACCCATCCCTTGTAGCTGTTTTCCCCCGTATCAATGAGGTAGTAGTAAACGCCGTCAGGCTGACCTTCACCGTCCCAGTTGTTCTGGTAATCTCCGGATGAATATACCTGTTTGCCCCATCGGTTGGTTACAATCAGTTTGACATTTGTGTCCGGCTTATTACGGATAAAGAATGTTTCATTCGATCCATCCCCGTTGGGCGTGAAAATATTCGGTATAAACAGATCGGTATCCAGCGGAACGCGTGCAATCAGTTCGCGGGTACAGCCGATCTGGTCTGCGACAAGCACACGGTACCTGCCGGCCGGTACATCCTCATACAGGATGGCGAAATCAAAATTCTGATTCAGGCGGACGGTGTCAAAACCGGCACTGTAGGATTGGCCGGGTACTGCCGCCGAGTCCATCTCAATATAGGTCAGATACGGGAACCCATTGTCTGCAGGCTGAAATCCGCCGGTGAAATTGATCACCTGGAGCGAGCCTGTCGGCCTGTCGGGCAACGACTTGGTTGTTTCTCCGATCTGTGCCATCAGCGGCTGAGGGATCACCAGGTTTTCCGGGTGATCATACCTTACCTCGGCGCCTGCACAGATAGCAGGACTCTGAACCAGCCTCAGCCTGTATTCACGGGTCTGCGTGAGGAACAGGAAATTGCTGATCAGGTATTGATTGCCGATGTTCAGTGTGAAATTAATTTCTTCCACCAGGGTTGAGGTCAGATTGTCAAAGACCCGAAGTGTGTATAATTCTCCGTCATTACCGCGAATATTAGTAAGGAGCAATTCTTTATTTGATGTTCCGGGTGCGCAACGCAACTCGTAATCAAAGAACACCGGCTGGGGTCCGCCAATTATTTCCCGCTCAAGCGTTACCGCACAAAGATCAGTATCTGAAGGAGTAACTGTTATCTCATAGGTCCCGGAAACGAGTGTATCCAGACGAATGAACCCGCCATTCCAGGTGGCTTCAGCATAAATAATCTGGCCCTGGTAGGCGCCCGACAGCCCGGTGATCATCAGATCGTAAGGACCTGGAACCTGGGATGAGTTGGTAACCTGGAGATTCAGCTCGCCGCTCTGCCCGTCCTGTGAGCAATCTGCCGGATTGACATCAGCCAGTACCTGCACCTGATTGGGTGCCGCTACAGTCACGGGTAATTCTTTAATACATCCGCCTTCGTCCTGCAGGAGAATGGTGTATTCTCCGGCAGCCAATCCGGTGAATGTCCGTTCCGACGCAAAAGGATCAAATGCGCCCGGCGCGTTCATTCCCTCGGCAATGGCTATCTCCCAAACGCCGTTGGGTGAATTCCCGCCCGTTGGAGGGAACGCCACGGTTATTTCGCCTTCATTCCCGTCACAGGTCAGTACCGGTGAGGTTGTAATGTCTGCCGCAATCTCCGGGTAAAGGTTATTGATATCAACCATTACCTCTTCCGGGCACTGGTCGGAAGCATCATCCCGAACCAGGATACCGATCGGGCTGTCTTCCGGAGATAATCCGCTTACTGTAAATACCGACGTGGTAACCTGGCGCCATAATATACCGTCGAGGGAATATTCATAAGGTGCATTTCCGCCGCTTAGTATCTCAATGGTAACACTTCCTTCCGGCTCATTGAAGCAGGAAACGTCGGTCGTGCTCAGAATGGTGGCCTCCAGGATTGTCTCATTATCGAGGGTGTAAGGCAGGGTACATGTGGTGCCATTGCCATCCCGGATCGTATACTGATAGTCTGAAGCTGTGAGTTGGTCAAATACAATAGGGTTCCCGGCCAGTCCGGTCTCACCCTGGCTGAAACCGTCGTTATCAGATAGGATAACACTGTAATTTCCAGTTCCCCCGGTAATGACAAAAGTAATTTCTCCAGAATCCGGCGCCGTACAAGGAGGCCTGACGGGGGTTACGGTGACCACAAATGCCCCGCAATTTTCTCCTCCGCCTGCACAGGCCGGGTCGCCGGCCGGGCGCACGGTTATATCCACCGTATTGGAGGTAACCTGGGAGGTAGTGGCACAGGAAACCGATGGATCAACGGTAACCACCACGTTTACCTGATCGCCGTCAGCCAGTGAATTGGTCGTAAACGTATTCGCGTTGGCACCTGCCACCGGGGATCCGTTGATCTGCCACTGGTAGGTTGGTGCAGGACCCGCATTCGATGCATTGGCAGTAAACAACACCTGGCTTCCCGCGCATATTGTTGTCTGATTGGCGCTGACAGACACTGCCGGAGTAAGACTGTTCACTACATTCTGTGTTTCCTGGGAAGAGGAAACCGTACTGCTGACCGCACAGGTGGCTGCCGGATCCACTGTCACTTCAACAGATATAAGATCTCCGTCATTGAGTGCTGTACTGGTAAAAGTATCTGCGGTTTCACCGGCTGCTGCCGCACCATTTACGAACCACTGGTAGGTCGGATTCGCTCCCGCCTCGTTGGCAGTGGCTGTCCATGTAACTGCATCTCCCACACACACCGGATTCTGATCGGCCATGATCGTCACCACAGGAGTCAGGGAATTGACAATCGACACCTGGATCGTATTGGAGGCAACTACCGACGGGTTGGCACAGGTAAGTGAAGGATCAGCGGTAAGAATCACCTGTACCTGGTCACCATCATTCAGGGCACCGGAGGTAAATACTGCGCCGGTCTCACCAGCTACGTCGGCACCGTTCACCTGCCACTGGTAGGAAGGATTGATACCTGCATCGGTTGGAGCGGCGGTAAAGGTTATATCATTTCCGGTACAGGCCGTGGTTTGATCTGCAATGATCGAAACCGATGGCGTGAGGTCGCCGGTCACTGTTATGGATATCTCCGGGGAGGTGACGGATGAAACAGTTGCACAGCTCACGGAAGGATCCACTGTAACTATCACCCGGACAAGGTCCCCGTCATTCAGGGATCCGGTAATAAAGGTATCATTGGTGGCCCCGGCAACATCCGCACCATTAACCTGCCACTGAAATCCCGGATTCGGACCTGCATCTGATGGCGTGGCCGTAAACAGGACATCGGTACCCGGACAAACAGTGGTTTGGGATGCGTTCACAAAAACACCGGGCGTGAGTGAATTAACCCGATTGACGGTCACCGCATTTGATGTGGCCGTTGCCGTGGTCACACAAGTAGCCAACGGATCGGCGGTCAGCACGACGGTTACCTGATCCCCGTCATTCACTGCGGCCGTAGTAAAGGTAATGTTGTTTTCTCCAGCCACATCTGCCCCGTTTATCTGCCACTGGAAGGAAGGACTTGCCCCTGCTTCACTAAACGTGGCGGTGAATGTAACATCATCGCTGATACAGGAAGGATCCTGGTCGGCTGAGATAGTCACCTGTGGAGTCAGGCTGTCCACCAGGCTCATGTCGATACTGTTTGATGCAACTGTCGCTGAAGTCAAACAGGTGATGGAAGGGTCCGCAGTCAGGATAACCTGAACCTGGTCGCCGTCAATGAGACCGGCAGCTGCAAAGGTCGCTGCGGTTTCACCTGGTACATCCGCCCCGTTTACCTGCCACTGATACGAAGGCGCAGGCCCTGCATCGGAAGCAGCTGCCGTAAAGTTTATGGTTGCACCGGTACACGCCGGATTCTGATCCGCCGTAATACTTACAGTTGGCGTCAGTGAATCCGTGATATCCATGAGGATACCGTTAGAGGTAAGCGGACTGTTAGTCACGCAGGTAAGCGAAGGGTCCGCGGTCACTGTCACGGTCACGACGTCAAGATCGTTCAGCGTTGCTGTAGCAAACGTCGGATTGGTTTCTCCGGCAACATCCGCCCCGTTGACCTGCCACTGGTACGAAGGATTTGCGCCCCCGTCCGTCACACTGGCCGTAAAGGTCACCAGGTCGCCCTGGCATACCGGGTTCTGATCAGCCGCAATGTCAACCACCATGGTAGTCGACGGAAGTATGGATACGGCCACTTCATTTGAAGTTACCGGGCTGTTGGTCACACAGGTGGCCAGCGGATCCGCAGTGACCACTAGACGTACAATATCACCGTCAGCAAGGCTGTTGCTGACAAACGTATCGTTGGTGGCACCTGCCACGTCTGCGCCGTTGACCTGCCACTGGTAGGTGGGAGTTGACCCCGCATCGGTAACGGTACTGGTAAAGGTTATGTCTGTGCTTGCACAAGCCGGGTTCTGATCCGCGCTTATGGCTGCGGTTGCTGTCAGGTCTGTGACAAATGAAGCTGTTATTTCATTGGATGTGGCTGATGCGTTGGTAATACAGCTTATCGCCGGATCAGGTGTCAAAACCACCCTGACAATATCCCCATCATTCAGGCCGGCAGCCACAAATGTATCAGCCGTTTCGCCAGGCACGTCTGCACCATTCACCTGCCATTGATAGGCAGGGTTGGGACCTGCATCCGATGGAGTGGCGAAAAAGGTAATATCCGATCCCACACATGCCGGGTTCTGATCGGCCACAATACTTACTGAAGCAGTAAGTGATGTGGTGCTGGAGAATGTAAGCTCATTAGACGTAGCCGGATTGTTCAACACGCAGGTCAATGACGGATCCGCCTGGGCAATAACCCTGACCACATCCCCGTCATTCAGCAAGGTGGAGGTAAATACATCTGATGTTTCACCCGGAACATCCACCCCGTTAACCTGCCACTGGTAGGTCGGTGCGGCACCTCCATCGGTAACGGTGGCCCGGAATGTCGCCGGATCCGTATTACAAACCGGTAACTGATCTGCCGCAATGGTGACATCCATTGTTGCAGCAGGCGCAATGAGGGTGGAGTTAAAGGAAATACGTGACACACCTCCATTCTCATAATATTCCAGTACAAGATCATAATTGCCGTCAAGACATAACTGAATGGTCTGCACGAAATAGGACTGATCCCGCCATTCATCAAGAATGAATGTCGCGCCCCCGTCAATGCTTAGCCTGAAGCCGTCATCACCGCCCACGGTAAATTCATACGTACCCGGTGCGAAATCTGCATTTGCACGGAAGCGTATGCTGTATCTGTCATCGTAATCTGCACATAAATCCGGGCCGCTCAGCGGGTTCCCGGCTAGATCCAGGTCAAAATTAAACGGCTGGTTAATAAAACCGCGGTATTTATCCGTGTCGAAATCGACACGTGCAGGGGAAGGCCGCGGATCATTCGAATCATCGTATACATAACCGATCCAATCTCCGGCACCATACGTCACCTGGTCTCCGGCCACGGGCGAAACCGTAACCGTTGCCGAAGAACTTAACGGATCCTGGATACAACCCGTGGCAGTATCCTCCACGCGTACTAAGGAATAAGTAGTGGTAGTAACCGGAGAAACAATAATATCAAACGGTGAGGCATTTGCGGTAACAATTGTCTCTGTGGTACCATCACTGTAAGTCAGATCCCACGGACCGGTACCGGTCAGCGTTGCTGTCAGGGTAGCTGATTCTCCGGGACAAATAGTAGCGTCTCCGGCCAGCGTGGCATCCGGCAGCGGATTGACGGTCAGAACCGGCTGATCGGTCAGCACAGACGCACAGCCTCCCGAGGCAGTGGCACTCACCTGGTAGGTGGTGGTTACGGCAGGAAGCCCGGCAGCCGTGAGGACCAGGCTTACATCTCCACCATCTCCCGTCACAGTGACCGGAGGTGTTAAAGACGTTCCGTCCGTTTGCTGCAATTCATAAAGCACACCGCTTTCAGAACCCGAAATAATAAAGTTAACATCAGTACTTTCTCCTTCACAGATACCAGCGTCACTGACCGAAAGTGCATCCGACGGGGCATTTGTGACTGTCACCACATACTGGTCAGCAAGAATGACCGGTGAACAGGACGGCAGGGTCACTGCCACCTGGTAGGTTGTGGTGGTGGCAGGTACATTTGCCTGGGCAATAACCAGGTCGATCGGTCCGGCCGGACCCGAGGCCTGAACCGGCGGTGATAGCGGGTTGCCGCCGAGGTCCAGCAATTCAAAGGTCGTTCCGTTGACCGGACTGTTAAGCGTAAGTATCAAATCTCCGGTAGCCGGACTACACACCGTTGCATCGTCCACTGTAATAGTAAGGTCTGGCTCGGAAACCACAATATCTGCCGCGGTTATGGGTCCGCAGTTATTGGCATCAGTTATGTCCACACTGTACGTGCCCGCTGCCAATCCGCTGAAAACGCCGGTGGTATTGGAGATGGCCAGTGGTTGCAGGGTATAGGTAAGGGTGCCCGTTCCGCCTGAGGCCGTTACGGTGATCTCGCCGTCTGTGCCGGCGGGGCAGCCGGCATCGGTTACCGAAATATTGTCTATGCTGATCCCTGCAGGCTCGCCCACGGTTCCGATCGCTGAAGTTACCGAACATCCGTTCTCATCCGTGACCTCCACGGTGTAGTCACCGGCAGCGAGGGTGCCAAACACACCGGTGGTGTTACTAATGGCAAGAGGCTGAATGGTATAGGTCAGTGTGCCTGTTCCGCCGGAGGCAGTAACTGTCAGGGTGCCGTCGGTCGCACCCAGGCATGATACATCAGTGGTTATGGGTGCATCAACCAAAATAGCCGTTGGGGCTGCTATGGTGACTGTCCCGGTTGTAACCGGTCCGCATCCGTTGGCCTCGAGAATTTCAACCGTGTAGTCTCCTTCAGCCAGGCCGGTAAATGAACCGGTACTGTTGGAAATATTGTCAGGAAGCAGCGTAAAGGTGTATGGTGAAACTCCACCAGATGCGGTGACAGTGATAGTCCCGTCCGTATCGCCGCTGCAGGTAACATCGGTGCTGGCCACATTATCGATAACCACACCAGCAGGTTCATTGATATCGATATCGGCTGAAACCACCGGTCCGCAATTATTTTCGTCAGTGACCTCTACCGTATAAGTGCCTGTGGCAAGTCCGGTGAAAATCCCTGTGGTATTTGACACAGCAGAGGGTTGAAGCGTGTAAGTTAGCACTCCCGTTCCGCCGGAAGCAACCACTTCTATTTGTCCGTCAGCCCCTCCATTACATGTTACATCCGCCGGTGTCACTGTGTCTATGGTGATTGCCGGCGGGCTGCTTACGGTTAATGTGGATGAAACAACCGGTCCGCACAGGTTGTCATCAGTCACCTCCACCGTGTAATCTCCGGCGGTCAGGCCGGTAAATGTCCCGGTGGTATTGGTAATGGCATTGGGCAATAAGGTATAGGAAAGGGTGCCCGTTCCGCCGGAAGCGGTCACGGTAACCGATCCGTTTGCGTCCCCGTCGCAGGCCGCATCTACGGCTGATTCTGTATCAATAACAATCGCCGGAGGCTCGGTAATGGTAATGGACTGGGTTCTTGCACATCCATCGGCATCGGTGACGGTCACCTCCAGTTGGCCCGGACCGGCCGCTGTGAAATCAAGGGAGGTCGCGTTGGCCGTGGTGGTAGCCCCGGCAGTATTTACATCTACCGAGAATGTATAGGGCGCAGAACCACCAGTAGCCGTAAAAGTCCCTGACCCATCGGCTACCCCGTTACAGGAAAGCAGGATGTCGCCGGGTGAACTCAGCTGAAGGTTATAGAACGAAATGACCACCTGGTCTGCGGTACCTGCACATATTCCGTTGGAGTCGGTGATAAACCATTCAAATACGTTGTCTCCTACACCAAGGTTGGTGACGGCCGAGGTAGGGCTTGTCGGGGTAACCACGGTACCTGAACCGCTTACCAGTGTCCAGCTCCCGGTCTCACCGGCAGGGTTAAATGAATTCCCGGCAAGGGTAGCCGTATTGTCACAAACCACCTGATCGGGCCCCGCATCTGCCTGGGTAACGACCGGGACGAAGATTGAATTTATCGTCACGTTACATCCTTCCGAATCGGTGACGGTTACTGTATAGGTACCGGCATCAAGGTTTACCGGATCTTCCACATTTCCCGGATCGGTAGGCCCCGTCCAGGCGTAGGAATACCCGCCATTTCCACCGGAAACGTTAATGTCAACGGCACCGGTACCAGGGGTACAGGCAGGCTGAACAGAAGCTACGGAAGCAACAAGTGCCGGTGGCTGGTTGATCACCACACCGGAAGAGGAAAAACCAGGACAACCCGGCGCGAATGATATAAACCAGGTGTAATTACCCGGGGGCAGGCCGGTAAAGATGGTGGAAGGTGTAGTCTCGGACTGGCTCAGGTTGACCGGGCTCCCTCCGTTGCTGGGCAATCCCACAATGGTGAAAAAGTAATCCCCGGTGTATCCGTTCGGGTTATTTACTGTAAGCTCAAGGGTCCCGTTGTTAAAACCATTACAGGTCACATCAGTAACGCTGACCGACACATCGGATGTCGGGCACTGGGCCTGAACATTCAATGCTGAAACAAGAAACAGGACTGAAGCTAAAAAAAATCGCAGGATACCCTGTCGTGGATTCTCCCACTGATAGCTTAAAAAATATCCTTTCATATTATTGGGATTCCTTTATTAGAATATTGTCTATGACTGTCTGACAGTTGTTTCCGTCCACAATCATGAGATTATAATAGCCCGCAGGCAGATTCTTAATCTCTTTCCCTTTTTCAGTGCTGCCGTGTTTGATCCAAATCAGTTCGGTCTTCCCTGCCGAGGAAGGCAACTCAACTTTCAGCTGTCCGTCACGCTGCCCCGGCCCGGGGTGCGTTTTTGTAATAACGATTTTACCGCGAAAGCAATCGCTGCGATAAGTTTCCACTTCTTCTGTAATTTCAGTGAAAGAGGTGATAAGGAGTACTGCAAAAAGTAAGAACGCAATTCTCATGGTGCTGGAGATTGACATAAAAAATCCACCTATAGTTTATATAGTTTAAAAAATCAAAGTAACCCTCAGACAGGATAATTCCTTCCGAAGCTCTCGTAAATATGGTTCTTAATTATATTTATTCAAATAATTTTTTGCGGGAAATCCGCCAATTCCGACTTCCTTGTAAGAAATGAATGCAATTTCAACTAATAACGGCGCCGAATGATTTCGCTGAGAATAATTGCTTTTCGCGCATCGTCGGGATTCCTCAGCATGTCGCCGAGCTCACGGACCGGGGATTCTTCCTCTTCTTCCTCTTCATCACTTTTCAGGCTGGTAGTGGTACGCACCTTTTCAATTTCCACCATTTCATCGAGCGTCTTCAGGCTGCTTCCCTGGCTTCCCTGGTAGCTTCCATAGGGGGATGCGTAAGGATCATCTCCCACTTCTTCCCTTCCGGCAGATTCATATTCCTCACGGGAATAATCACCGGAAGTTGAGTATTCTTCTTCCAGGATCTCTTCAGGCTCCTCTCGTTGATTCCCTGTGGTAAATTCCTCGAGCAGCTCTTCAAAGGACTTAGCCGGGCGGCGCGGCCCTGACTGGCCCTGTCCGGATGAAGGAGTCCCCGGCTTGCCCGCCGACTTCTTGAAAAGCCGGGCGATAAAAACAATCGCCAGGAAGATCAGGTAAATAATTAATTCGGGATCCATGTAAGACAAATATAGAAGGATTTTTGAGAAATGCCGGATTCCCCTGTTGAATCACCGCCTTACCCGAAATTGAATTCCCCGCAGCGTTAAAAATGGCATACGTTTTTCATTATTTCTGTTAATTTTGTTTCCTTTCCCAGGGTGCCCGGCACGGGCCAATTTATTAAACTGTCGTTGCATGGAGCTGTCAAAGCTGGAGATTAAAGGATTCAAAAGTTTCGGGGATAAGGTCGTTATTAATTTTGATACGGGCATTACGGGTATCGTGGGGCCCAACGGCTGCGGTAAATCCAATATCGTCGATTCCATCCGTTGGGTGCTTGGCGAACAAAGCAGCCGTACGCTGCGGTCCGACAAAATGGAGAATGTGATCTTCAATGGCACCAAGAAAAGGAAGGCCTCCCAGATGGCGGAGGTGAGCCTTACCTTTAATAATACCAAAAACCTGCTCCCGACTGAATACTCCCAGGTTACCGTGACCCGCAGGTATTATCGCAGCGGCGACAGTGAATACCTGCTGAATGGCGTTACGTGCCGTCTCAAGGACATCACCAGCCTGTTTCTGGATACAGGAATTGCCTCCAACAGCTATGCGATCATCGAATTGAAAATGGTTGACGACCTGCTTAACGACAAGGACAATTCAAGGCGCGGACTGTTTGAAGAAGCCGCCGGTATCTCAAAATTCAAAAAAAGAAAGAAGGAAACACTTAAAAAGCTTCAGGATACCGATGCAGACCTTGAGCGGGTGGAAGACCTTCTCTTTGAAATTGAGAAGAACATGAAGTCCCTTGAGAGGCAGGCAAAGCAAACCGAAAAATATTATGCCCTCAAGGAGGAATACAAATCAAGCAGTCTTTCACTGGCCCGCACCCGCATTGCTTCCTTTACCGAGGAATTTCGCTCCCTCTCGGCTAAAATCGAACAGGAAAATGACAAGAAGATAAGCCTCAGCAGGCAGATCAAAGAAAAGGAGGCCGCCCTGGAAAAGGCGAAAGCGGATATTATCGTAAAGGAAAAGGCGCTGGCAGCACGTCAGAAAAGCCTGAATGAGCATGTTGCGAAGATCCGCCAGTATGAGAGCGAAAAGAAAATCAAGAATGAAAGGCTGCGCTACCTCAATGATAAATCGGACAACCTGAAGGAGCAGATCGAACAGGACAAACAAAGCAGTGAACGTGCTTCCTTCAGTATTGAAAGCCTCCGGCAGGAAAAGCTGAGCGCCGGCAGGATTCTCGCCGAACTGGAGGCACGTGTTAACAGCCTCCGTGAAGACTACGAAACCCAGAAAGAAAAAACGGGTTTGCTTCGTGAAGAGGCAGAAACACTCCGGAAGATCCAGAAAAATACCCAGGAGGAAGTATATCAGCTGAAGAAATCAGTCGAGCTTAAGGAGCTGCAGCTCTCGTCATTCAAACAGGAACTCGAACGTACCGCCAGCAACACGAGTGAGCAAAGTGCGAGCCTGATGCAATTTGAAAATAAAACGTCTGAGCTTTCCGAAATGCTTTCGGTGCGGAGAATTGAACTTCAAAAGTTACAGAAGGCTGAAGAAGACCTGGAAGGTCGCATTGAAAATACCCGGCATACCATTGAAATGATCCGGGAGGAAATGAACCAGATCTCCCGTACCCGTGACTCCAGGGAAAACGAATATAACCTGACCAAATCACTGGTCGAAAACCTGGAAGGTTTCCCTGAAGCAATTAAATTTCTGAAGAAGAAGACCAGCTGGAAAAAGAATGCCCCCCTCCTCTCCGATATCATAGCCTGCGAACCTGATTACCGGGTGACCATTGAGAATTATCTCGAACCTTATCTCAATTATTACATCGTGGAAAAGGCTGAAGATGCCTATGAAGCCATAAATATCCTGAGCGATGCCGCCAAAGGAAAGGCTCACTTCTTCATCCTTGAATCATTCTCCCAGTACCACGGATCCGATACCCGTATTTATGACAATGCCTTTCCGGCAACTGAAGTAATTGAATACGACGATAAGTACCGCAAGCTTATGTCTCACGTACTGGACCGGGTCTATATTTTTGAAGGAGACCCTTCAACCATCCCCCAGGACGACAATGTCTTTATCACGAAAAACGGCAAGGTGACGCGCAGGAGATTCAGCATCTCGGGGGGTTCGGTCGGACTGTTTGAGGGAAAACGGATCGGACGTGCCAAGAACCTTGAAAAACTTGATAAGGAAATAAAGCAGCTGAACAAGAAGCTCAACGGGGCGGAAGAAAGCCTGGCCGACAATCAGCGGGCCCTTCTTGGGCTGCAGGAAAAGACAAGGAAAGAAGAAATCCAGCAACTGCAGGAAGATATCAGGCACATTAATGAAGAATATATTTCGATAAATACCAAGCGGGAACAATTCAGGCAGATGCTGAACGATGCCGACCTGCGCAGGGAAGACATTCAGCAGCGTATTGAAGAAATCCAGGAAGAGCTCAGGGAGAATCGGCCTGCTGCTGACGAAAATGCAGTGGAATTGAGAAAGACCGAGGAGAAGCTGGCGAAAAAGGAAGCTGAGCTTTCCGAGGAAAACCAATTGCTCAACGAACGGTCAGCCGCCTTTAATGAGCAGAATATCGTCTTCCACCAACAGGAGAATCGAGTAAAAAGCATTACCCAGGAGGTGGATTACAAGGAAGAAACTTTTGAGAACAGCCGGGCAAGGATTGAGAAAAACCAGCAGGAACTCAGGCGGACCGAAGAGGAAATCCGCACACTGATCGAAAAGAGTGAAATGAGTGATGATGAGCTTATTTCCATGTATGCGGAGAAAGAGGATATCGAGGCAGCGGTTAATGAAGCCGAAAAGGACTATTATTCGGGAAGAGGGGACATTGACAAGATCGACAAGGAAGAACGTGAGATTCAGCGTCAGCGTGAAATGACCGATAATATTCTGATCGAGCTGCAGAATAAGCTGAACGAGAACAAGCTGGAATTAAGCAGCGTTAAGGAACGGTTATCGGTTGAATTCAATGTGAACCTGGATGACCTGATGCAGGAAGATCCTGACGAGGAGCCCGGCGACCCGCAGGCCCTGGAGCAATCTGTCCAGCGGATCAAGGATAAGCTCGAACGAATGGGGCCGATCAACCCAATGGCCATGGAGGCATACCAGGAAATCAAGGAGCGTAACGATTTCATAACCGAACAGCGGGAAGACCTTTTCAAGGCGAAAGAATCGCTGCTTACCACGATTGACGAAATTGACCAGGTGGCCCGGGAGACGTTCCTGGATGCTTATGAGAAAATCAAGGACAATTTCATCAAGGTGTTCCGGAGCCTTTTTACCGAGGAGGATGACTGCGACCTGAAACTCAGTGACCCCGATAATCCGCTGGAGTCGTCCATAGAAATAATGGCTAAACCCAAGGGTAAACGGCCTCTCACCATTAACCAGCTTTCCGGGGGTGAAAAAACGCTTACCGCTACCTCCCTCCTGTTTGCCATCTACCTGTTGAAACCGGCCCCGTTCTGTATTTTCGACGAGGTTGACGCCCCTCTCGATGATGCCAATATTGACAAGTTCAATAATATCATCAAGACATTCTCCAAGGACAGCCAGTTCATTATCGTAACCCACAATAAGCGCACCATGTCAAGCACCGATGTGATCTACGGGATTACTATGATCGAACAGGGGGTTTCAAGGGTCGTTCCGGTTGATCTGCGCGAACTGGCCGACTAAGACGGAATAACCCTGCGCAGGTTGTCGCAAATAATCGCTGTGGCCATGCCGGCATTAAGGGATTCAGCACCCCCGTAAGAAGGAATGGTGATCCTGTCGGAGAGGAGTTGCTGTACCCGTGACGAAATACCATGTGCCTCGCTGCCAAGTAAAATCCAGCCGCTGCGCTCAAACTGAAAACTGTGCACATCCTTTCCGTCAAGGTCCGCCCCGTATACCGGTTGAGGCTGGCCGGCAATAAATTCCGGGAGCGGGGTATAGTAAACAGGTATCCGGGTAAATGACCCCTTGCTGGCTGAAATTACTTTAGGGTTGTATAAATCAGGTACGGCTTCAGATGCAACAATGCCCCGGATCCCGAACCAGTCAGCGATACGTATGATGGTTCCGAAATTACCCGGGTCATTGATATCGTCCAGCATAATCCCATAGCCTTCACTCAGCGGCCAGGGCTGGTTGGGTTTCATCTTAACCACGGCAAGTGCGCCGTCATTGGTCCGGAAAGATCCCGCTGCAGCCAATTCCTTTTCATTAGCCTCCACACATTCTTCGGCCTGATGGCACAGTGCCTCATTCTCCTTCAGGAAGGCAGGGGTCGCATAAAGCTGATTCACCCTGAAGTCTGATTGCAGCACTTCCCGCACGCTTTTTGTACCCTCCACGACGAATGCTTGCGAGGATGTGCGGTATTTTTTTAATTGGAGGGATTTAATGAACTTCGTACGAGCCTTTGAGATCATAATTTTTCAACGCCACTTGAAGAATACCATACGTCTTTTTATGCTTTTTCCCATTGCGTTGTTTCTTTCCGGATGCCTGGGAACACGCTATCTCAAAGAAGATGAAAAATTATTGGTGAAACAAAAAGTTGAGGCTCCGAAGCAAATTAACTCGGACGAGCTCGGTCAGTTGTTTGTTCAGTATCCCAACCGACAGATTCCCATTATCCGGTTTGCCCCCTATGTCTGGCTGTATTATTACGGGGAGAAACGATATGATGTGGATGCCTACCGCCGGGAAATCACCGAGACCCAGGAAGAATGGAACCAGCGAATTGCCAGGGCCGAAGCCGCCGGTAACGAAAAAAAAGTACAGCGCTACCGCAGGAAAAGAAATAAGCAGCTGGAAAAGATAGAGCAAAAAATTGAGGAGGGAAATATCTGGATGCGGTGGGGTGAACCCCTGGCGGTCTACGACACCTCCAAAACTGCGGGCTCCCTCAACCGGATGCAGCTCTACCTGCAGTCGAAAGGCTTCTTTCAGGCCGAGGTCGATACCCTGGTTAAAACCAATAAGAAAAAGGTGAATATTACCTATGAGGTGGAGCCCGGTCCGCCCTACGTGCTGGACAGCCTCATCCTTGTGACGGGAGACTCCAATATTTCCCGGATCATCGAAGACAGCCGCGATGAATCATTGCTGGTGCTGGGGGAGAATTATGATCAGGGCAAGCTCACCCGCGAACGCGAACGCCTCGACAACCTGCTAAAGGATCACGGGTATTTTGCCTTTTCACGCCAGTACATTGAATTCCAGGTTGATACCTCGTACGCAGGACCCCAGCGGGTAACGGTGATTACCAATGTAAATAAACCGGCCCGCGCGGCCAGCCACCGTATTTACCAGGTCGATTCTGTAAACCTGGTCACCAACACCAGCCAGGGCGTACTTCCGATGACCGATACCCCGAAAGAAGAATATAATGGCATCCAGTATATTTTTATAAAAAACCGCTATAACAAGAAAGTGCTCGACCGAAGGATATTCATCGAAAAAGACAGCCTCTACAGCCGCTCCAATACCTTTAACACCCAGCGCCAGCTCGCCAATCTCGATGTATTCCGGTTTATTAACATCAATTACGACAGTACGGGTGGCAAAATGGTGGCGAATATCTTCACAAGTCCGCTCCCCCGCTACCAGATCACTACCGAGGCGGGCGTCAATGTTACCCAGGGGTTTCCGGGGCCTTTTCTGAATCTGTCCTTTAAAAAGAGGAATGTGTTTGGCGGCATGGAGATTTTCGAGATCAGCGGACGAATTGGGTTTGAAGGTGTCGCCCCCGCCACCGCTGTCCAGGATGTGTACACCAGTGTGGAAGGCGGTATAAATGCCTCCCTGACGTTCCCCCAGTTTATTCTCCCGCTCAGCGCCGATGCAAAAAGACGCCTGGGAAATATAAACCCGAAAACAAGGCTTACCACCGGGTATAACTACACAGACCGACCGGAATACCGCCGGCAGAATATCAATGCCACCCTTTCCTATACCTGGCAGAAAAATTCGAACAGCTTCTACCAGTTTACGCTGGATGATATCGGTATCATCCGCTCTTCCCTGTCAAATAATTTCGAAAACCTGCTTGATTCATTGCAACAGGAAGGAAATAATATCATTAACACATTCAATCCGTCCTATGTGAGCAGTATGTATTTTACCGGGACCTGGAACAAAAACAGCTACGGCCTGAATTTTATCAATTCCCGCTATTTCAGACTTTTCCTGGAAAGTGGCGGGACTACCCTCAATTTTGTGGGCAAGGATTTCCTGGAGAATGAAGCGCTGGAATATTACCAGTATCTCAAGGTCAATGCGGATTACAGAAAAATACATCCCGTCAACAGGAACACCACAGTGGCCTGGCGGGTCAACGTGGGCGTGGCAAGGCCCTATGGCGATAACGACATCCTGCCGTATGAAAAATATTTCTTTGCGGGCGGAAGCAACGGTAT
Organism: uncultured Roseivirgaceae bacterium; assembly: GCA_964563925.1. Lineage (GTDB taxonomy): Bacteria > Bacteroidota > Bacteroidia > Cytophagales > Cyclobacteriaceae > JAUILA01. The sequence goes on from CAZLZD010000019.1 coordinate 21,184, forward strand.
ACGCGCCTGGCGGCCCAGGCGTCTCGGGCCCGGATCGTTTGTACGGGTGGATTCAGCCACCAATACGGTCAATTATGATATCGAACAACCAGGCACGGTCCTGCTGGAAGGAAGTGTGGAATGGAGGCAAAACCTGATCGGATTTATTGATTATGCCTGGTTCTTCGATTTTGGCAATGTCTGGACTATCAACGACGTGAGGGAAGAAACCGAATTCCGGGCAGACAGTTTTTTAAGGCAGATAGCAGTCGGATCCGGAGTCGGTATCCGGTTTGATTTCTCCTTCCTGATCCTTCGCCTTGACGCAGGGATAAAGGTGTATGACCCGGCACGTCCGGAGGGCAAGCGTTTTATCCTCTCCAGTGGGTTTTATGACGCACCCTTCACCCGGGAAGCTTCCGAAACGGTGATCTTCAATATCGGGATCGGGTACCCGTTCTAATAGGCCAGGAGCCCGGCCATGGCTTCGGCCACCTTATCGGCATTCGGAAGCATCCGTGCTTCAAGGTCGACATTCAGTGGAATGGCAGGAAGATTGGCTGATCCTATGGTACGGACAGGGGCATCGAGGTATTCGAAGCATTCGGAGGCAATCCTGCCGGCCACAGACTCGGCAAACGAGTTTAAGGCTGGCTCTTCAGTAACCAGTAGTACCCGGTTGTGATTCCTGACCTGTTCCATGATCAGTTCCCAGTCGATCGGATGGATAGTCCTCAGGTCAAGTATCGATACCCGTTCGTTAAAATCCTCCGCAGCCGCCGAGGACCAATACACACCCATTCCATAGGTAATTACGAGCAATTTATTCTCTTCGTGGTCTGCCTTCGCGGTCCGGTGCATCCGGCCTTTTCCAAGCGGGATGATATAGTCAGCATCCGGTTCGATCATTTTAGCCCCGGCAGTGCCCGGTACCTTTGACCAGTACAGCCCCTTGTGTTCCAGCATCACGACAGGATTCGGATCATAGAATGCCGCCTTCATCAGACCCTTCATGTCGGCCGCATTCGATGGATAAACCACCTTGATACCACGTATATTGGCCAGGGTACTTTCAATACTGCCGGAATGGTAAGGCCCGCCCCCGCCGTAGGCACCGGCAGGAACACGAATAAGACTCTGGACCGGAAATTTTCCCTTTGACAAATAGCAGCTTTTTGATAATTCTTCCACCAGCTGATTGATGCCCGGCCAGATATAATCGGCAAACTGGATCTCTACGATTGGCTTTGCTCCTACCGCTGACATTCCGGCCGTGCTACCAATAATATACGCCTCCTGGATGGGGGTATTAAAGACACGTTCATCCCCGTATTTCTTTGCCAGGGTTGCTGCCTCACGGAAAACACCCCCAAGCGTTCCTCCCACATCCTGTCCGTAAAACAGGGCTTCCGGGTGCTTTTTCAAAATTTCGTCAGTGGCTTTGAGGGCCGCATCAACCATCACTACCTTCTCCCCTCCTTCGGGCTGGCGTATCCCCTTCTCCTCCAGCACGGGGGTGGGTGCATAGATGTCACTGGCAAAATCATCCGGATCAGGATCTTCAGCATCAAGTGCATATTGAAAATCCTGCTCAACCGACTTGACAGCATCATTCTCCAGGCTGTCAAGCTCAGTCCCTTTCCATCCGCCCGACTCCATAAAACTTCGCAGTTTGGGCAACGGATCCGATTTGGCATGTTCTTCCAGATCCTGATCGCCGCGGTACCACTCCTTCCGTACCCCGGAAGTATGATGCCCGAGAAGCGGACAGGTTGCGTGAACAAGTACAGGTCCTTCCCGGTCAGCAACGTGACGGAAGGCTTTACGCATGGTTTCATAAGAAGCGATAAAATCTGACCCATCCACCTTCATGCGGGTCATGCCCTTAAAACCAGCGGCAAATTCATAGGCATCCATGGCGCGCATCTCCCTGCCGGTCGCAGAAATCCCCCAGTCATTGTCCTGGATCAGGTATACTATGGGGAGCTGCTTAAGCACCGCCATCTGGAATGCTTCGGATACCTCGCCCTCGGTCACCGAACCGTCACCCAGGGAACACAACACAATTCCTTTCTTGTCCCGCAACTCCCTTCCCTCGAGATACTTCACCGCATGCGCCATTCCCGTAGCCGGGATGGCCTGCATTCCGGTGGCTGAGCTCTGGTGCGGAATGACCGGAAAACCAGCCCGGTCCAGGGACGGATGTGCATAATAGGTGCGGCCCCCTGAAAAAGGATCATCCCGCTTTCCCATAAGCTGTAGCATAAGCTCGTAGGGCTGCATGCCGATGCCCAGCAGGATGGATTCATCCCGGTAGTACAGCGAGGCATAGTCATCCCCGGATAACTGCAGCCCGGTGGCGAGCTGAATCGCCTCATGCCCGCGGGAGGTACTGTGTACATATTTGCTGCAGATCTCCTTGTGCTCATCATACAGCTCTGCCATGCGCCTGGCCGTACACATCAGCTGATATGCCTTGATCAATGTGGATTCCGATAACCCTGCAGGAAGTGTATATTTCTTACTTTTTCTTGAATTTTTCTTCCGGGCAGCCGTCTCGCTTGAACTCATACAGGTATCTTTTATCTTATCTGGAAACGTTTGCGAAGATACTGAATTTAACAAAAATGCCCCAGAACCCCTCCTGTTAATTCACCGAAAAGAAAGTGAAATTTCAATACCTTTGTGGCCATGTTAACCAAAAACCAGATAGAGGAAGAATTCAGGAAATTACAGGATTCCATTTGCCGGCAGATCGAGGCATGCGATGGAGGCACCTCTTTTCGTTCTGATACCTGGGAGCGTCCCGGAGGCGGAGGTGGTGACAGCCGGGTGATCCGAAACGGACAGGTCATTGAAAAAGGAGGAGTTAACTTCAGCGCGGTCCACGGAGAGACCCCGGCCAAGATCCTGGAAGCCCTGAAACTTCCAGAGGCAAGGTTCTATGCCACCGGCGTGTCCATCGTATTGCACCCGTCCAACCCGCATGTTCCCATCATTCACATGAATGTCAGGTATTTTGAAATGGATACGGGGCACTGGTGGTTTGGCGGCGGGATCGACCTCACCCCTCACTATGTGGTCCCCGAAGATGCGCACTATTTTCACAGGCAGCTAAAGGAAGTATGTGACCGTCACGGTGAAGATTATTACGACCGCTTCAAAAAATGGGCGGATGATTACTTCTTTTTAAAGCACCGGCAGGAAACCCGCGGGATCGGCGGGATATTCTTTGATCGTCTTGCCGGTGATAAATCAGCCGACTTCAGGTTCGTCATGGATGTCGGCGCCTCGTTTGCACCCCTCTATATCCACTTCATGAATAAATACCGCGACGCTCCTTTCTCGGAGAATGAATCGCACTGGCAGGCAATCCGACGGGGCCGATATGTGGAATTTAACCTGGTTTGGGATAAAGGGACCAAATTCGGACTTGATACCGACGGACGTACCGAATCAATTCTTATGAGCATGCCGCCCATGGCGGAGTGGGAGTATGATTACTCGCCGAAAGAAGGCAGCCGGGAAGCGGAAACGCTGCGCTGGCTTCGTAAAGATATCGAATGGACCAATCCGGCGGAATGGAAACACTGATTGAACTGGATAAATCCCTGTTCTTTTTTCTGAACGGACTCCACGCACCCTGGCTGGATATGGTCATGTATTATGCGTCGGAAACATGGACGTGGGTACCCCTCTACGCATTTTTGCTGGCCCTTATAATTCGCACCTGGGGCTGGGAGACACTCTGGTGGTTGCTCGCCGTCGCGATTGCGGTTACGCTGGCCGATCAGATTACCAGTGGCTTTATGAAACCCTTCTTCGAAAGGTACCGGCCTTCCCGGGACCCGGATATAATGGAGGGGCTCGTCCATGTGGTAAATGACTACCGTGGGGGCCGGTTCGGCTTTGCCTCCTCCCATGCCGCTAACAGTTTTGGCATCGCCACCACACTTTACCTGGTGTTAAGGCGCCATTACCGGTATACCGGGTGGCTATTCGTTTTCGCTGCGTTTGTAAGCTACAGCCGCATATACCTGGGGGTACACTACCCGGGTGACATCCTGGTGGGTGGTGCCATCGGTGCTGCCGCAGGATGGCTGGGATACCGGATCGCTGACTTCGCAAGGCAACGATTAATGCGCCGCTGAACCGGTCAGCCTGGCTACGTACTTGCCGATAATATCAAACTCGATATTCACCAGGTCGTCGGGCTGCGCCTGCCCGAGATTGGTATGCGTAAAGGTATATGGTATGATTGCGACCTTAAAGGAATTTCCGCGGATGTGGTAACAGGTGAGGCTGATGCCATTGACAGTTACCGACCCCTTTTCAACCAGGACGTTCCCTCCCATTTCAAGTATTCTGAAAGTAAACTCCCAGCTTCCGTCCTGCTCATCCACGCGGATTACGCGGGCGGTGGTGTCAACATGCCCCTGCACAATGTGGCCGTCAAAACGTCCGTTATTCAGCATACAACGTTCCAGGTTAACCCGGCTTCCGGGCTTGAGCTGGCCAAGGGTCGTCCTGTCAAGGGTTTCCTTCACCGCAGTCACCCAGTGAAAACCCTCTCCCGTCTCGGTAACGGTCAGACATACCCCGTCGTGGGCGACACTCTGATCTACCTTCAGCTCATCAGCCATCCCGCTGTCAATCTGGAAATGCCTGTTGGTGCCTTCGGTCCGTATGGCCCGCACGGTTCCTGTTTCTTCAATGATGCCGGTAAACATATGCTGCTTTTTATACAAAGTTAAAAATATTACGGTCAGGAATTGCACCGTAATTAAATTCAATCTATATTTGGTTTATATTATAAACTACTTTACTATGGAGACGGATAAAATTCAATCTACCGAGGAGAGCCTGGCCATCATAACCGCCATGATCCGCCAGACCAAACAAAATGTGAGCGGGGGTGCATTTCACTTTATCCTTTGGGGATGGGTATCAGTACTCGCCTTTTCCGGTCACTTCCTGCTGGTAACGCAAACTGACTACGCCCATCCCTATATAGTATGGCTGATTTCGGTACCGGCATGGATCATCAGCTTCTGGTACGGGAGCAGGCAGGCCAAAAAGCAAAATGTACGCACCTATGGGGATTCCCTGATCATGTGGACCTGGATTGGCTTTTCCATTGCACTGATCATCGTGATCTTCTCCGGGCAGTTTTATCGTCACATCAACGAGATGGTGCTTATCCTTGCCGGACTTGCCACGTTCAATACCGGCCTGATCATCCGGTACAAGCCCCTTATCATAGGTGGGAGCCTGTTCTGGCTGTTTGCAGCGGTTGCACTTGCGGTTCCTTATATTTACACCTTTCCGGTTGCAGCGGCCGCAGTGATCTGTGGTTACCTCATCCCTGGATATATGCTGAAAAACACTAAATAATTCAATGAATTTCAACAACCTTGATCCGCTGTTACACTCCCAGCTGCGACTGGCAGTGATGTCCATCCTGATGAATGTGGACGAAGCGGAATTTGTGTACATCCGGGAAAAAACCGGGGCCACGGCCGGTAACCTGAGTGTCCAGCTGGACAAACTTTCCCAGGCCGGGTATATAAAGATTACGAAATCCTTCAAAGGTAAAAAGCCCCTGACCTCCTGCTCCATTACGAAAGTGGGTATCAGTGCCTTTGAAAAATATGTAGACGACCTGAAGCAATATATCCAGCCTTAAAAAAATTTTATCAATTAAGTTTAAATTATAAACCACTTTATTATGAAAACGATTCAATGTGTTTTACTTACCATTCTGATCCCCGGTTATTTCATGCATGTTCAGGCCCAGGGCCGTCTTCCCGAGCCCATGGCCCCTATGGCTGTACTTGAAGGAAGCTGGACCGGTGAAGGCAGCCAGTCCCGGGGCGCCAGCGACCGTATAGATTTTCAGCAAACCGAGGAGGTATCGGTCGAACTTGACGGAAAGCTTATGGTATTCCGCGGGACCGGTATTTCTGAAGGTGAAAAGGAGCCTTCTTTTAAGGCATTCGGGGTTATGACCTATGACAGGGAGGCCGATCAGGTATACATCCATGCCTGGACGCTGGACGGTAACTACACCAAAGCTCCTGTGGAGATAGGCGACGGCACGTTCTCATGGCAATTTGAAGTCCCCAATGGAGGTACGGTCAGGTACACGGCCGAATTTACCGAAAGCAGCTGGACCGAAGAGGGTGAATATTCTCCGGATAAAGGAAAGACGTGGTACCCGTTCATGACTACACGGCTGAGCCGTTAGAACCCCACTTTTTGGGATGGGTCGTTTGTAATGACTTGATTAAGTAATAACTTCGCAACCGAAAGAAGTTATCGTGCGCATGTCATTGAAATTGACCCATCCTGTATTTATTTATAATACCCTTACCAAATCAAAGGAACAATTTGAACCCCTTCAGGAAGACCATGTAGGGATGTATGTATGCGGTCCGACCGTCTACAGCGACGTGCACCTCGGCAATGTGCGCACCTTCCTTCACTTTGATGTCATTTACCGGTACCTGCAATACGTGGGATATAAAGTGCGGTACGTCCGCAATATTACCGATGTGGGTCACCTGGAGAATGATGCGGACGAAGGAGAGGATAAGATCTCCAAGAAGGCAAGGCTCGAATCCCTTGAACCCATGCAGGTGGTACAGCAGTATACCAACGGCTTCCATGACGTATTGCGTGATTTTAATATTCTCCCACCTGACATTGAGCCATCGGCCACCGGGCATATCATAGAGCAGATCGAATGGGTAAAATCACTGATCGAAAAGGGACTGGCCTATGAGGTGAACGGATCGGTGTATTTTGATGTGACCAAATATGACAAGGAACATCAGTACGGACAGTTATCGGGGCGCAAAATCGAGGAGCTCATGGAGAGCGGGAGAATGCTCGACAGCCAGGATGAAAAGCGTAACAAGATCGACTTTGCCCTCTGGAAAAAAGCCTCCCCTACGCACATCATGCGCTGGCCGTCGCCATGGGGAGACGGATTTCCGGGCTGGCACCTCGAATGTTCGGTAATGAGCACCAAATACCTGGGGGCGACCTTTGACATTCACGGCGGCGGCATGGACCTGATCTTTCCCCACCATGAGTGTGAAATTGCGCAGTCGGTTGGCACCACCGGCGAAGCACCGGTACGGTACTGGATCCATACCAACATGCTCACCGTCAACGGGCAGAAAATGAGTAAATCACTCGGGAACAGTTTTCTTCCAGGGCAGCTTTTCTCCGGAGACCATGAATTGCTGGACCGTGGATACCCACCCATGGTCGTTCGCTTTTTTATGCTTCAGTCCCATTATTCAAGTACGCTCGATTTCAGTAACGAGGCGCTTGGAGCCGCCGAAAAGGGATATAAGCGGCTGATGGCAGGACTAGCCATTGCAAAAGCCACCGAACACAGTAAAGGAGAGGTGGATGAGAACCTGGAAAACGAAATAAAGGGCCAGATCGATGAATTATTCACCACCATGAGTGATGACTTCAACACGGCAAAGGCTCTCGCCGTTCTGTTTGAGCTTACGACCTTTTTCAATAATATCAAGGCAGGCAATGTCAGTCCGTCCTCGCTCTCTGAGGATACCTTCAGTGAATTAATTACACATTATACTGGTGTAATCGAACAGGTACTGGGACTGAAGGAGGAAATTGAATCCGATGATTCCCTGCTGGACGGGGTCGTCAGCCTTCTTATTGATATGCGCCTTGAGGCTAAAAGACAGAAGAATTACATCCTGTCTGACAAAATCCGCGACGATCTGAAGAAAATAGGAATTTCCCTGAAAGACGGCAAAGACGGCACCGAATACAGTATTGACTAGTTTTCAGGGCCTGGTTGAACCAGATTTCACTGAAAGGGGTTCTACATGTGAATTATGATGTCGATTCTCAAATTCATACTGATCCTTCCGGTTCGCTTTTACCAGTACGCCATCAGTCCGTTGCTGGGATCCAATTGCCGGCATTCCCCCTCCTGCTCCAACTACATGATTGAGGCCATTAACGAATGGGGGCCCTTTCGCGGTACCTGGATGGGGCTGAGGCGCATCAGCCGGTGCCATCCCTGGGGAACCCACGGCTACGATCCGGTTCCGAAAAAGAAATAACGCAATATTCTCCCGCTTTACTTAGATTTGTTGAATCGCCTGATTCCATACGCATGCTAAAAATCGACATGCACACCCATATCATCCCCGCTGAAATGCCCAACTGGACCGAAAAGTTTGGGTACGGAGATTTTATCTATTTGCAGCAGGACCGGCCGGGCTGGGCCAAGATGATGAAGGGCAATCGCTTTTTCAGGGAAATCCGTGAAAACTGCTGGGACCCGGAAGTGCGAATCCGGGAATATAAAGAGAACCATACCCAGGTGCAGGTTGTATGTACCATCCCTGTGATGTTCTCCTACTGGGCGCATGCCGAGGATTGTCTCGAACTTTCAAAATTCCTGAATGACCATATTGCAGACCTGGTCGTGCGTTATCCGCGCCATTACATTGGACTTGGTACGGTGCCCATGCAGGACACCGAACTGGCTATCAAGGAACTGGAACGCTGCAAGTCACTGGGCATGCCCGGAATACAGATTGGTTCCAATATCAATAATGAGAACCTGAGCGAGCCACGTTTTTTCCCGTTTTTTGAAGCCTGTGCCGAGCTGGGGATGGCGGTCCTGGTACACCCCTGGGAAATGATGGGTATGGAGCACATGACCAAGTACTGGCTTCCCTGGCTGGTGGGCATGCCGGCCGAGACCAGCCGGGCAATTTGTTCCATGATCTTTTCCGGTCATTTAGAGCAACTGCCGGATCTACGCATGAATTTCGCACACGCCGGAGGTTCCTTTCTGCCTACGATCGGCCGCATCGAACACGGGTTTAACTGCCGGCCTGACCTTGTGGCCATTGATAATCCGGTAAATCCGAGAGACTACTTAGGAAAGTTTTGGGTAGATTGCATCACACATGACCCGGCCATGCTGCGGTATGTACTGGAGGTACAGGGAAGCAAGCGGGTGACGCTGGGATCCGATTATCCGTTTCCGCTGGGAGATCTCACAATTGGCAAATTTATTGAGGAGATGAACCTGCCCGAAGAGGATGTGCAGAATATATTCTGTGATGCCACGCTCGAATGGCTGGACCTGAGAAAAGAAGATTATGTATAAAACACTCACCATTCTGATATGCCTGATCCTTGGCGGGCTCACCGTTTCTGCCCAGGTGAGCCAGGAGGAGAAAATCAGGGAACAGCAGATGGCTGCGGAAGCAGCCCGCATGACCATGATCACGCGCATGATTGATGAGGGAGTGGACCGTATGGATGCAGGAGAATACCAGGCCGCCAACACTATATTCCGGGACGTGCTCGACAAGGCACGCGTGGTTCCCACCGATCTTACCTTTCACTTCGGAAAAAACTCCTACTTCCTCGGAAGGTATCAGCAAAGCATCGACTGGCTTACCAAGTACATGGAATTAAAGGGCACACAGGGCCAGTATTATGAGGAGTGCCTGGAATTTCTGGAAAAGGCAAAGGAAGGCTTTCGCGAGCAACGGGCCGAAGAGACCGAAAAAACAAGGGAAATCCTGACGTCTGACTATGAGATCGATTGCGGTCCGGCAGGAAAAGTTATCTGTCCCATCTGCAAAGGCCGTACTGTGATTATTAAGCGGGGGCCCCTGGGCACGACCTACCAGGAATGTCCTTACAGCGACTCACGCGGCTACCTGACCTGCGAGCAATACAACAAATTGCTGCGCGGAGAACTGGTGCCCCAGTAATCAGTCATCTTCCCGGAACTCCAGGATTTCACCGGGCTGGCATTCCAGCTCACGGCAAATAGCTTCAAGCGTGCTGAAGCGGATCGCCCGTGCCTTTCCGGTCTTTAATATCGAAAGGTTTGCCTCGGTGATCCCCACCCTTTCGGCCAGGTCTTTGGACTGCATTTTACGCCTGGCGAGCATTACATCAAGGTTTACAATGATCGGCATAACTTAAATAGTAAGGTCCTGGTCTTCCTTCAATTTACTGCCTTCATACACCATTCCGGCCATCAGCAGAAAAATTACGCCAAAGACCAGCGGGGTCAGGTCCGTATCCATCACTGATTTGACACCCCCGTTCAGGACCCTGAAATGGTCATAAAAGAAATTCAGCATGTATTTGCCAGCGACATATTCAAACAGGGGAATGACAAAGGCCGGAATACTCAGAATGATGAGCCGCCGGTAATTGGCCGGTTCAAAAAAGACGCCCCGCGACAGACTCAGGAGAAACTTCCGCAACACAATGAGTATGAAGAACACAAAAGCAAGCGACAATGTAATCAGGATACCAAAGACCCACCGGAGCTTTATCATCTCACTTTTGCCCTTGACCTTATAGCGTACCGGTGCCCACTGCTCCCTGGATAAATAAGGTTCCACCGGGATTCCGCTTTCATTGACAATAGTGAAACCGTTTTGATCTTCCCCTTTATCCATTTTCCGTATCTCCGGGAAAGGCACGTGTAATTCAAGGAAATCTGAAAACCCGTCTTCCCCGGACCCGGCTTCATACTCTGTTACTTTGGCAAGTTCGTAGCGGCCAACGTTCACCGACATGGACTGACTCCATGTGGCCATGCCTTCCGTCGATTCAGGACGAAACCCCTCCCCGGATAAACGGAATAACGTGAAATACGAATACAATCCTCCCAGGGCGATCAACAGGATTACACCATTTACCAGCCACACGGATATTATTGAAATATAATTAAGTCTTTTCATGAACGATGTTTTAATTTATCCAAATATAATAATTTCTTATTGTTTATCAATAATTATACATTTTTAATCAATAATAATGTTCCTGAGATGCCTCCGGAGACATAATGAGCTAAATCAAAGTGATGTGATTTAATTTTCGTAACTTTGCACCTGTCGGGAGCAACCAGCGTTGCTCTTATTATTTGACAGCTAACGAGCTGTCATTCAACCATTAAACAACTTGTAATCATTCCTGCAAAATGATCTTACACAACCGAATAAACCGGGATGAGTTGAAACGACAGATGGAAAATGATACGACCGAACGGATCACGTTGTCGTTTTACCGCTATGTTCAGCTCCCCGATCCGGAAGCCTTCCGCGATCAGTTATTTCTTGATCTATCCAGCCTGGATGTCCTTGGACGAATTTACGTGGCCCATGAGGGCATAAATGCCCAGATCAGTGTGCCAAAGGAAAAATTCTCCGAATTCGAATCCTTCGTCCATGAATCACCCGTTCTGGGCAATATCCGGCTCAACATTGCCGTTGAACAAGGCAAGTCCTTTTATAAACTGAAGATACTGGTACGGCGCAAGATTGTGGCCGACGGGCTCAATGACGCCACTTTTGATGTCACGAAGAGAGGCAAACACCTGTCCGCGGAGGAATTCAATGCCCTGGCAGAGAATCCGGATACGATCATTGTGGATATGCGCAACCATTACGAAAGCGAGGTAGGCCACTTCGAGAATGCTCTCACCCCTGACGTGGATACATTCCGCGAGGCCCTGCCCGTGGTGGAAGATCTGCTCCAGGATAAGAAGGACAAGCATATTGTTATGTACTGTACGGGAGGGATACGCTGTGAAAAGGCCAGTGCCTATTACAGGCATAAGGGATTCAGCAAGGTGTATCAACTTGACGGCGGAATTATTGAATACGCGCGTGAAGTACAGAAAAAAGGCCTGAAGAATTATTTCAGGGGGAAGAATTTTGTTTTTGACGAACGCCTGGGAGAGAAAATATCGGATGAGGTGATCGCGCATTGTCATCAGTGCGGCGAGCCGGCGGATACACATACCAACTGTGCCAACGAAGGTTGTCACCTCCTGTTCATTCAGTGCGAAGAGTGCCGGGAAAAATATGAAGGATGCTGCTGCAGTGAATGCCAGGAGATCATCCATTTGCCGGAAGAAAAACAACGGGAATTACGCCGGGGCATTGATAAGGGGCGCCAGGTGTACCGGAAAGGACGTTCAGAAAAGTTACTTTTTAAGAGATAAACGGATTTATATGGAAGTACGAATAGGGATCATCAATGTATCGGACCGCGCGAGCCAGGGAATCTATGAAGACATACCCGGCAAAGCCATCAGGGATACACTGGATGAATACCTGACCTGCCCATGGGAACATGAGTATGAGGTGCTTCCGGACGAGCAACCGGTGCTCGAGGAAAAATTGAAGGAAATGGCCGATAAAAAGGACTGTTGCCTGATTATTACCTCGGGAGGTACGGGTCCGGCCAAACGGGATGTAACCCCGGAGGCCACGATTTCCGTATGTAATAAAATGATGCCTGGTTTTGGAGAATTAATGCGGCAGGTAAGTCTTCAGTACGTTCCCACCGCCATCCTGTCCAGGCAAACGGCAGGGATACGAGGTAAAACACTGATTATCAACCTGCCAGGGAAACCTTCTGCGATCAGGCAGTGTTTAGATGCTGTATTTCCGGCTGTTCCCTACTGTATTGATCTGCTGGAGGGACCGTATCTGACCTGTGACCCGGATGTAATCAAGGTTTTCAGGCCAGGAAAGAAAAATTAGTTATGGCACGAATAAAATATTATTACGATACCGAAACCTGTAAATACGAACGGATAAAAGTCCGGACACAGGACGTCATCTGGAATTTCCTGGGTCTGGCTTCTGTGGTACTCATTGCCAGTATCGGTATAGTATTCCTGTTCTTTACGTACTTCGAATCTCCTGATGAGGTGAGGATGCAGAATGAACTGGAAGAAAAGGATCACTACCTGTCTCTGCTGGAGAATGAGATAAACCAGCTCAAGGAAGTGCAGGAGGCTCTTGAATACCGCGACGATAAAGTGTATCGTGCGGTTCTGGGTGCAGAACCTATCGACCCGTCTATCCGTGATGCAGGAATCGGAGGTGCAGAACGCTACCGGGACCTGAAGAGCAAGGATTTCAGGGACAAGGAACTGGTACTCGAGCTCACCAGGGAGGTTGATAAACTGCGCCGTAAGATGTATATCCAGTCCACCTCCTACGATGAACTGGCTTCACTTGCTGAGAATAAGGCGAAAATGTATGCCGCTATTCCGGCCATTCAACCGGTTGCCAACGAGGAACTGATCCGGCTGGCCAGCGGGTATGGGTACCGTATGCACCCTGTTTACAAGGTTAAGAAACTTCATACCGGGATTGATTTCTCCGCTCCGCTGGGTACACCAATTTACGCAACGGCGGATGGGGTGGTTGAAGATGCCCAGGTACGATTCAGCGGGTATGGCAAATTGCTGGAAATCGACCACGGGTTTGGATACAAAACCCGATATGCACACATGCAGGAGTTTGCCGTGCGCGAGGGAGAGCGTGTTAAACGCGGTCAGGTCATCGGTTATGTGGGTAACTCTGGGCTTTCCACCGCGCCTCACCTGCACTATGAAGTGTTTAAAAACGGGAAACATATTAATCCCGTCCATTACTTCTTCAATGACCTTGATCCGGATGATTATGAGAAGATCATCGAACTGGCATCCATAGAAAACCAGTCATTAGGCATGTAAAAACATTGTCTCATACTGATTGTTGTAATTAAAAAGCCAACAATAGTATGAGACTACCCATTTCCCTTTTAACATGTTTTTCAATTCTTCTGCTTGCTTCCTGCAGTGGCAGCGGGTATTCGGAAGAGGAACGCGAGACCTACCTGGAAGCAGAACAGGCCCACTATGAAACGATACGGGTTTTTGGCGAAGCTTTTGATAACCTCAATATCTTAACCAGCCTCCAGGACTCCATTGATACGCGCATAAGCCTTGTCGATAACTATCTTAGCGTGGAGGGTGTTGATACCGATTCTCTCGGGCAGGTAAAAAACAGTCTTTCCGCCGCCAGGGAAGAGCTGACTTCAGCCAAGAATGAACTGCTTATCTGGTCCGATGCCATTTACGGGCTCCCCGATGATACGAGTCCATATAAAGATTCAGAGGACAATGAACCCCCGAGCATCGCCAAGGATGAGCAAAATGATATGATCACAAATAACATCAGCTACAAGCCCCTGCCTGCAGATGTTACCCCGGAAGAGCTCCTGAAAATTCAGGAGGAACAGCTCAAAAGTATCACCACCATTCATCAGCAAATTGAAGCTTCCATCCAAAAGGCAGAGGAAGCTATTGCTGAAAATCTGTGAAATACTTTGCCAGTTGAAAACAATTGCCGTATTTAGCAGGGACAATGAAGAATCAGAGGAATCATACCACCCATTCACATGCACATCATGGAAACGTGATGCAGCTGCGCATGGGGTAAGATGTTCCTGAAAATATATTAAGGGCTCGCCATGCGGTGAGCCCTTTTTTTGTTAAACACAACGGATAAATGAACAAGAAACTCAGAATCGCCATTCAAAAGTCTGGCCGGCTTCAGGAAAAATCGATCGGACTGCTGAAAGAATGCGGATTATCATTCTCCAACAGCTCAAATAAGCTCAAGGCGACCAGTTATAACTTTCCCGCCGAGATACTCTTCCTCCGGGATGACGATATCCCGCAATATGTGGAGGACTGTGTGGCCGACATTGGCATTATCGGGGAGAATGTCATGATCGAAAAAGGTAAACAGATTGACCTGATCGAACGACTCAATTTTGCAAAATGCAGGTTATCCATTGCGGTTCCCAAAAATGTCAATTTTGGCTCCATGCAGGATCTTGAAGGCAAAAGAATCGCCACCTCCTACCCGGTGATCGTCCGCCGGTTCCTGGAGGAAAAGAAAGTCAACGCCGACATTCATGAGATCAGCGGATCCGTGGAGATTGCGCCGGGAATAGGTTTGGCCGAAGCCATTTGTGATATCGTAAGCACAGGAAGTACCCTGCTCTCCAATGGATTGAAGGAGGTGGAAACTGTTATGAAGTCGGAGGCCGTCCTGGTTGCCAATCCTTCCCTGGATGAGGAACGCAAATCCCTGCTGGATAAATTATTGTTCCGGATCAAATCGGTAAAGACCGCTGAAAACAATAAGTACCTGCTCATGAATGTACCTAATGAGGCCATTGACCAGATCACGTCCATTTTGCCCGGCATGAAAAGTCCGACCGTAACCCCGCTGAACATGGAAGGCTGGTCTTCACTGCATTCGGTCGTTAACGAAAATGATTTCTGGGATAAGATTGATGAATTAAAAAATCTGGGTGCCCAGGGTATCCTTGTTATACCTATCGAAAAAATGATACTCTGATGCTGACCCGAATTCTACATCCCTCGCCGGCCCAGTGGCCAGACATTTTACGCCGCCCGGTTATGGAAGCGGCATCCCTTAATGCCACTGTCCGTACGATTGCCGGGAACGTAAGGCACAACGGAGACAAGGCCCTTCGGGAATATGCGGCCACATTTGACCAGGCTACCCTTGACTCGGTCCTCGTCAGTGAAGAGGAATTCTCCCGTGCAGAAAAAAAACTGGCAGCGGAGCTTAAGGCAGCCATCGAAAAAGCCGCGGCAAACATCCGGGCTTTTCATGAAAGCCAGCGGCTGAACGAATCCAGGGTGGAAACGACTCCCGGCGTACATTGCTGGCGGGAAGCCCGCCCGATCGAAAAAGTCGGACTGTATATACCCGGCGGAACCGCGCCACTGTTTTCTTCCGTCCTGATGCTGGCCATCCCGGCTGCCATCGCGGGCTGTAAAGAAATCATTCTGGCCACTCCTCCCTCCCCGTCGGGGGAAATTCACCCTGCCATCCTGTTTGCGGCCAGGCTGACCGGCGTGCACCGGGTGGTTAAGGCCGGTGGAGCCCAGGCCATCGCAGCTATGGCCTATGGAACAGAATCCGTGCCGGGAGTATTTAAAATTTTCGGACCGGGAAACCAATATGTAACGGCTGCCAAGCAACTGGTGAGTATGGACGGCACGGCCATTGATATGCCGGCAGGTCCGTCCGAAGTAGCGGTAATCGCTGATGAAACCGCGCGGCCGGAGTTTGTGGCTATTGATCTGCTTTCCCAGGCAGAACACGGACACGACAGCCAGGTGCTCCTGATCACCACCAGTGAAGCCTTTGCCGACCAGGTGGAAACGGAAATTGAACGCCTGCTGGAGGAACTTCCCCGGGGCGAGTATATGAAGAGCAGCCTGGGACACAGCAAGGTGATCGTGGTATCTGCCCTGGATGAAGCCGTGCAAATGAGCAATGCCTATTGTCCGGAACACCTGATTCTCGCGGTGGATGATCCTCAATCGCTGGTGCCGGGCATCCTGAATGCCGGATCTGTTTTCCTGGGACACTACACGCCGGAGTCGGCCGGTGATTATGCAAGCGGCACCAATCATACCCTCCCGACCAATGGCGCGGCGGCAGCCTACAGTGGGGTATCCCTGGATAGTTTTACCAAAAGGATTACTTTTCAGCATATCACCCCGGAAGGCCTTCAGGAACTTGGTCCGACCGTTGAAATACTGGCCGAAGCCGAACAGCTGATGGCACACAAAATGGCAGTCACCTTACGGTTAAATTCATGAACTTAGAACGTTATATCCGACCCAATATCCTGAACATGAAGGCGTACTCTTCCGCCCGGGATGAATTTTCCGGTGCGGCACGTGTCTTTCTTGATGCGAATGAAAATCCGTTTAAATTACCTTATCACCGGTATCCGGATCCGCATCAGGCTGCCATCAAAAAAGAACTGGCTGGTATGAAAGGGGTTGCCCCGGAACAGGTCTTTTTGGGCAATGGATCGGATGAACCCATTGACCTGGTGATACGGATGTGCTGTATCCCGGGAAAATCCAACCTGATCACCACCGATCCCACGTACGGCATGTACCAGGTATCGGCTGCAGTGAACGATGTAGGGGTACGAAAAGCCGCGCTGAATCCGGACTTCTCGCTGGATCCGGAAGCAATCCGCAGGTTGACGGATGCAGACAGCAGGCTGCTTTTCCTTTGCAGTCCGAATAACCCCTCCGGCAACATGCTGGATCCGAAATCCCTGAGACAGGCAATCCGCACCTTTCCCGGTATTGTGGTATTGGATGAGGCATATGCAGATTTCAGCGGGCATTCATTTCTTTCCGAATTGGATGAATTCAAAAACCTTATCATTTTACAGACCTTCTCAAAAGCCTGGGGGCTCGCCGGATTGCGGGTGGGTGTGGCCTATGCCGATACGTTTCTTATCAACCTGCTGGACAAGATCAAGCCTCCCTACAACATCAATCAGTACAGCCAGGAGCAGGTGCTGAATGCCCTGAAGGAAATGGAAGCCATGCAGGACAGAACGGCCACGATCATTGATGAAAGAAAGCGGCTTGCTGAAATTCTCATAGAGATCCCCCTGGTGACGGCAGTATATCCTTCGGATGCCAATTTCCTGCTGGTGAGATTCGACAGGTCCGCCGACCTCTTTAACTACCTTTTGGACCAAGGCATCATCGTACGGGACCGAAGCAACCAGTTGCATTGTGAAAACTGCCTTCGCCTGACTGTGGGTACCCCGGAAGAAAATAACCTGTTACTAGAAGCCATTCAATCATTCAAATGAAAAAGATACTATTTATTGACCGTGACGGAACGATTATCAATGAACCGCCGGACGAACAAATCGATAGCCTCGAGAAACTCAGTTTTT
Source organism: uncultured Roseivirgaceae bacterium (assembly GCA_964563925.1). Taxonomy (GTDB): domain Bacteria; phylum Bacteroidota; class Bacteroidia; order Cytophagales; family Cyclobacteriaceae; genus JAUILA01. The sequence goes on from CAZLZD010000019.1 coordinate 38,800, forward strand.
ATCCGGGTGTGTTCAGAGGACTGGGAAAGATTGCTGACAGAAACGAATTTGAGCTGGTGATGATTACCAACCAGGACGGATTGGGAACAGATTCATTTCCCGAACCTGATTTCTGGCCGGCCCACAACAAGATGCTGGAGGCCCTGGAGAATGAAGGCATCCGGTTTACCGACATCCTTATCGACCGCTCTTTTCCCCATGAGAACCTGCCTACACGAAAACCCGGTACCGGCTTGCTTACCTCCTGGCTGGAAACAGGTTTCGACAAATCCGGTTCATATGTGATCGGAGACAGGCTGAGTGACATTGCACTCGCCAAAAACCTGGGTTGTCGCGGCATTCTTATCAACGACGGGTCATTGAAGCCCCAGATGGAATCGGACGGACTTACCGCACATTGTGCACTCGTCACCAGCAGCTGGGAGGAAGTCTTCCGGTTTCTTTACCAGCCAGAAAGAAAGGCGGAACACCGCCGTAAAACGAATGAAACCGACATTGACATCCGTCTGAACCTGAACGGTACAGGTCAGTCCGATATCTCTACCGGGCTTGGTTTTTTTGACCACATGCTGGAACAAATCGCACGGCACGGCCAGATCGATCTCACGGTACGGGTGAATGGCGACCTGGAGATTGACGAACATCATACCATTGAGGACACGGCCCTGGCCCTGGGTACTTGTTTTGACAAGGCACTCGGGGATAAACGGGGACTGCAGCGATACGGGTTTATGCTTCCCATGGATGATTGCCTGGCCCAGGTAGCCATTGATTTCGGAGGAAGGCCCTGGCTGGTTTGGGAGGCAGATTTCAAACGTGAAAAAATCGGCGAAATGCCCACGGAAATGTTTATGCACTTCTTTAAGTCATTCTCCGACAATGCCCGCTGTAACCTGAACATAAAAGCCGAAGGAGACAATGAACATCACAAGATCGAATCCATCTTTAAGGCCTTTGCAAGAGCGGTCAGAATGGCCGTCTCGGTCAATGAGCACAGTAAACAATTACCAAGTACCAAAGGAGTGTTATGAACATAGCGTTGGTTAAATACAATGCCGGCAACACACAGTCGGTGCTTTTCGCCCTTGAGCGACTCGGGATCACCGCCCGTCTTACCAATGATCCGGAAGAACTCAGGGCCGCGGATAAAGTGATCTTTCCCGGTGTCGGGGAGGCGGGCAGTACCATGCAGCACCTGGAGGACCTGGGGCTGGACAAGGTGCTTCCATCTCTTACGCAACCTTTCCTGGGAATTTGCCTGGGCATGCAGCTGATGTGCCGGTGGTCGGAAGAAGGGGACACACGCTGTCTTGGCATGTTTGACCTGGAGGTACGCCGATTTACGCCCTTACAGGATGAAAAGGTCCCTCACATGGGATGGAATGATCTTGAATTTCATGAAAATCACCAGCTGTTAAACAATCTTCCAGACCGGCATATGTATTTTGTACACAGCTATTACGTACCTGAATCTGAGTTTTCGATGGCTTCGGCAAATTACATAAAACCGTTTTGCGCGGTACTTCACCGTGATAATTTCTATGCCGTTCAGTTTCACCCTGAAAAATCTGCCGCCCAGGGACAGCAATTACTTGAAAACTTTATCAAGCTATGAGAATTATACCTGCCATTGACATCATTGACGGAAAATGCGTACGCCTTACCCAGGGCGACTACGAACAGAAGAAAATTTACAACGAAGATCCGCTGGAAGTGGCCAAAATGTACGAGGATGCCGGCATTACCTTCCTTCACCTTGTGGACCTTGACGGGGCGAGGTCAGGTCGCATAATAAATACGCCTGTTCTGGAACGGATTGCTTCCCAGACCCGTCTTCACATCGACTTTGGAGGCGGCATCAAGCGGGATGCAGACATCGAAACCGCATTTAACAGCGGCGCCAGGCAGGTCACCTGTGGCAGCATCGCGGTAAAGGAACCCGGAACCGTTCTCAAGTGGGTGGAGGACTACGGGACCAACCGGCTGATCGTGGGGGCCGATGTAAAAGACCGTAAGATCGCCGTGCATGGCTGGAAGGAAACGACAAGCCTGGAAATTGAGGATTTACTGCATACTTATGTGGCGGAAGGACTGGAATATGTTATCTGCACTGATATCGCTACCGACGGGATGCTTCAGGGACCCAATTTTGGTTTGTACGAGGACCTGTTAAACACGTTCCCGTCCATTAAATTAATTGCAAGTGGCGGGGTCAGCAGTATGGACGACCTCCACAGGTTGCAGGAAATGTCGGTTGACGGGGTGATTATCGGGAAGGCGATTTACGAAGGGCGCATAACCCTTGAGGAATTAAAAAAGTTTGCGGATGCTTAAAAAGAGAATAATACCATGCCTGGATATTAAAAATGGCCGTACGGTTAAGGGGGTGAATTTTGTGAATATTCGGGATGCGGGAGATCCGGTGGAGCTGGGTGCGTTGTATGCCCGGGAAGGAGCTGACGAACTTGTATTTCTTGATATCACGGCCACCCATGAGGGACGTAAGACCTTTGTGGCCCTTGTACGTGATATAGCCCGACATCTTAACATACCTTTTACGGTAGGGGGCGGCATTAGTTCGGTGGAGGACGTCTCCCCCCTGCTGCAAGCCGGGGCCGACAAGGTTTCGGTCAATTCTTCCGCGGTTAAAAGACCCGAACTTATTGATGAGCTGGTCGCGGCTTTCGGAAGCCAGTGTATTGTGGTGGCGATTGACGCGCGCCTGGTAGACGACACATGGATCGTTCATACCCACGGCGGCAGAAATCCTGTCGACAAGGAACTGTTCTCCTGGGCCATGGAAGTGGAGCGTCGCGGGGCGGGTGAAATCTTGTTTACCAGCATGGACCACGACGGTACTAAGAACGGATTTGCCCTCGAAGCACTAAAAAAACTGCGCCAAAGCGTATCGGTCCCGGTCATAGCTTCAGGCGGGGCAGGAAACATGGGGCACTTCAGGGATGTGTTTGCTGACGACTGTGCGGATGCTGCCCTGGCCGCCAGCATTTTTCATTTTAAGGAAATCGGAATCGGTGAACTCAAGGAATATCTGAGCAAAGAAGATATACCTGTCAGGATTTGATAGTTATCTTTTGAGTGTTTTGAGTATATTAAATGAATGATTCCATGAAAAAATTCATTGAACGATATTACGGCTTATTTTTGGTGATTGCCCTGGTGATCTTTCATGCGGCATATTCCCTTCCTATGAACTGGCTGTATCTAATGATGGGAACCCTGCTCGTTACGACTGAGCTGATTCAATGGCGAATTCAACGCAGGGAATGCTCAACTGGCATGATTTTCAAAATCACGTCCTATCAATGGATAATGTCGATTGGTGTTGCAGGATTCATAATTTACTGGTTCGTCTCCGGGGGGTCCGGAATCCTCTTATGGATTTCCATAGCCCTGGTTCTCTGTTACCAGGTTCTTTATACGATCAGGAACCGTTATTACTTTTATCTGATCAGTCCGGATGGCATACGGGGCATAAATGACAGCCTCAGAATTAATGCGGTTGATATCCGAAATGTGCATATGGACGAAGGAGAAATCATTGTGGATACTTCCAGGCACACCAATCATTTTGAAATCGAGCGGAAACGGCTCGCATCGCCCGATTGGAATGAACTTGTCGGCATGATACGAAGCCACCTTGCAAAATGAGGAGTCCGCTGCAAATTGCCCTGCGCCCATTCAACCTCGAGGATGCAGAAAGGGTGGCCGTTTTGTGTAATAACAAGCGAATCTTTGATAATCTTCGTGATTTTTTCCCGCACCCTTATTCCCTGCAGGATGCCGTTGACTTTATCAAAGGGTGCCAGGCACGAAAGCCGGTATTGAACTTTGCCGTTACAGCAAACCAGGAAGTAGCGGGAGCCATCGGTCTCATACCGCAAACCGATGTCTACACCGGCACCGCAGAAATAGGATACTGGCTGGGTGAGCCGTTCTGGGGGCAGGGTATCATGACTGAAGCCGTACGTCGGATGGTATCCTACGGCTGGGAAACACTGCAGCTCAGGCGCATATTCACCGGTGTATATGATTACAACAAAGCCTCGATGCGTGTATTGGAAAAAGCCGGATTTCATTTTGAAGGAATCTGCCGAAAATCAGTTCTGAAAAACGGGGTGATCCGGGATGAATACATGTACGCAATCACAGCCCGGGAATGAATAATTTTGATATCAGGATTCCAGGGAGAATATTACCGGTCATTGTACTTTCCCAATTCTGCTGTACCTCCTTGTGGTTTGCCGGCAACGCAGTCATGGGGGCGATGTCACGCGATTTTCAGTTGCCTGAATCTGCGCTCCCCCACCTGACCTCCTCGGTGCAGTTCGGCTTTATCACCGGAACCCTTGTTTTTGCCCTTCTAACTATTTCAGACCGATTTTCCCCATCCCGCGTCTTCTTTTCCTGCGCCGTGCTGGGGGCAATTTTTAACCTCATGGCAATCCTTGAATTCAATACGTTCCTGAGCCTGATGCTGCTGAGGTTTGCCACCGGCTATTTCCTGGCCGGGATATACCCGGTCGGAATGAAGATCGCGGCAGATTACTTTACCACCGGACTTGGCAAATCACTTGGTTACCTGGTAGGTGCGCTGGTACTTGGGACTGCCTTTCCCCATATCCTGAACCTGTGGACCGAATCACTGCCCTGGAAATCGGTGATGGTCATTACCTCATTACTGGCGCTTTCAGGGGGTACACTGATTGCTGTATTTGTTCCCGACGGTCCTTTCAGGCGGCCCGGACAGAAACTGGACCTCTCCGCATTTCTCAGGGTCTTCAGAAACCGGGATTTCCGGTCGGCGGCCTTCGGATATTTCGGACATATGTGGGAATTATATGCCTTCTGGGCATTTGTCCCGGTAATGATACACACCTACAACCAGATGAACCCCGGCGCTGGAATTTCCGTATCCTTCTGGTCATTCCTTATCATTGGCATTGGCAGCCTCGGTTGTATCGCCGGTGGGTATATCTCCATGTCGGCGGGAACGGCGCGGACAGCTTTTGCCTCCCTCCTTTTGTCCGGCTTATGCTGTCTCTTTTCTCCGCTAATCTTCTATTTTGCACCCACCTGGGTATTTGTGGTATTTCTGTTACTGTGGGGCGTCACGGTGATCACAGACTCACCGCTTTTCTCGACCATGGTAGCCCGAAATGCTGATCCGGCCATTAAAGGAACAGCCCTTACAATTGTGAATTGTATCGGATTCTCCATTACCATTCTAAGTATACAGCTGATTCACCTGGTTCTGTCCCGTATAGATCCGGCCCTGGTCTATCTCCTTTTATTGCCAGGACCCGTCTTCGGTTTGTCCGCCTTGTTCAGGCAGGCAAGGAATAAACTGAGTGCCTCCATGCCGAAATGAACCGGCCTTCCCGTAAATAATGTTATATTAGAAGAGAAATAACGATCAACCTATGGGATTTGGATTCGGACCAGGCAATGCCATGCAGCGGGACTACAACCGCAATCGCAGTATGCTCAACAAGCGAAAGGACCTGAAGGACATTAATGAAAAATACGGCAGCAAGGACCGCGAGCCATTTCAGGACAAGACCTTGACCCCGGAAGAACTTCATGCTTTTCGCAAAAACTTCCTGAAGCAAAAGAAAAAAGAGAACCTCAGGCTCACCATCGTGTTTGCCACAGTCCTTGTGATGATAAGCGCATTCGCCTGGTATTTGCTTACTTAATTCGAATGGCAGGTTTCGGGTTCTTGCGGCACATGATCGATTCGATCAAACAGAACACGGCCCTTAAAGGCTCTAAAAAGTCGTTAAGGGAGCTGACTAAGGACTCACACTTCAAATATGGAAACACAGGTGATCCTGCCCAACTCGAAAACGTAGTAAGGTTGCGGTCAGAGAAGCGAAGAAAGGAGCGGATTCGCAATCAGCTAATTGCCATATCTATTGCAATCTTCTTCCTGTTTTTTGGGTACTTCATCACGCAGGAGTACTATTCACCTCAATTCGATAAGGAAAAAACCCTTTATACCGTGAAGGTTACCCGAATTTCCGATAATGAATTCCTCCGCACCCATTACTTTATGCTGGGCGGAAAAGCACAGGACATGCGATTCAAAAACGGGTTACGTCACCAGCATTCTGAAAGCTATTATGAGTCGGGATACCAGTTCAGGTCGGCCCTGTATTATTACGACACACTCGTTACCGAGGTGTTCTTCAGTCCTGAGGGCGATACCCTCGAACTGATCACAAAAACAGAAATGCACGACAATGCCATCCTGTTGTTCAGGAACCGGCAGCGAAATAAACTCATACAAGTGGGCTATATCCAGGGTCGTATCCTGCCTTCTACCCTGCAGATTAAAAATATGCCGGATTCACTTCGATAGCTTGCCCAATGGCCTTACTTTTGCCCGGCAAAAAATCATCTGATCATGCCTTCTATTTTTCGATTAATGTTAACATGTATTTTCGGCTTGTCGGTGAGTGGTGTGTCCCATTCCCAGACCGTCACCTGCCTGAATGAAGTTTTTTCACACACCATCTCTTCAGATCCACTCGGGGAGGACCGGGAAATTTGGGTGTCCCTACCCATGAATTATAAGAAGGGAGAATCCTATCCCGTTTTGTATGTCCTGGATGCCGAGTGGAGGTTTGATCTTGTGCGAAGCATGGCATATGACCTCTCTGGCAACCGGAAGATTCCCAGGCACATTGTTGTAGGGATTCCACACATCGATATGGAGAATAAACGTGGTATTGACCTGACCTTCAGCCAATCCAGAATTGAGTACGACGGGGAAGCGGTCGATTCCACCTGGTACAATGCGTCAAACTCGGGAGGTGCCGAACGATTTTATCATTTCCTGAGTGATGAATTGATCCCGCTGATTAATAAGCATTATGCCACCAACGGAAACAATATATTGGTGGGCCATTCCTACGGAGGGTATTTCGGGGCTTACATTGCAGGGAGGAACCATCCGTTTTCCGCTCTTCAGTTGTATGACCCAAGCCTGTGGTATTCAGGAGGTGAAGCCATGGAACAGGCTTTGAAGAATACAAATAAGGAAATAAACGTTTTCGTAACGTATCAGGATGAACCGGAATACCACGCAGGTATGATTCGGGATTTCATTGAATCAGCCGGCGAATACTTTCAGTTTGGATCTTTGAGCTTTCCGGAAGAGACTCATAATTCATTATTTATGCGAAGCTTTCTTGAAGGTATGTCATTTCTGTATTCTGACTATCGGGTAGGAACTGATTGAGAACATGCCCTTCTTCAAATGGCTGGAGAATTGTAACTTTCCTCGGATAAACCCAGTATATTGATATATCATCCAAATAAATCGCTTCGAATGAAATCATTACTAACCTCGATCGTTCTGCTGATCAGTTTCTCCGGTATCCTTGCTCAAAATCCGGAATATGACAGCGCCCTTGCCAGCGAAATGGGTGCAGATCAGTATGGCATGAAATCGTATGTCTTTGCGATGCTTGTATCCGGGCAAAATAACGAGACAGATAAAGAAAAGTTAAATGAATTGTTTGCCGGTCATCAGGAGAATATACGGCGGCTTGCTGAAGAAGGAAAACTTGTAGTAGCGGGACCCTTCTTCAAAAATGACGAAGGATACCGTGGATTGTTTATTCTGGATGTACCCACCGTAGAAGAAGCCCGGGCGCTCATGGGTACTGATCCTGCAATTGCTGCGGATGTACTGGCAGTTAAGCTATATCCCTGGTATGGATCGGCCGCCCTTCCCGCCTACCTGGAGGTACATAAAAAAATCGCACGGGACAATCCGTAAACGGGCCAACGGCGTTAAAGCGTACGCTATTTATCAATACGCGTAACCTTCGGCTTGTATCCTGTACCAATAAGTAATAAATTCAAACCTTCCAACGGATCGAATAATGCGAAGAAGACAAGCCATACGTTCTGCAGGGGCTCTGGCCGGAGGGGTATTCCTGGTACCTCAATTTCTCACCGGTTGTAAGAAAGAACCCTATAAATACGAATTATTTCAATGGGGTGACACGGAACTCTTCAATGAGGTGGCCGAATTTATACTGCCGGCCACAACCGACTCACCCGGTGCCAGGGCAGCGGATGTGGGTGATTTTATTCAGCTCATGGTCACAGATTGCTATTCTCCCGCAAATCAGGAAGCCTTTCTTAACGGATTTCGCCAGTTCAAACTAAATCTTGAAAAGACCTATGGCCACCATTTTATCGACCTCGAGGCAGCGCAAAAAGCCGAAATACTGGAAGGCCTTAAATCAGAGGCGAATGCGTATTACACAAATCAAAAACCGGGAGAACCCGAACACTTTTATGCGATGCTCATCACTATGGTAATGGTTGGATATTTTACCTCTGAGACGGGGGCCACCCAGGCGCTTCGTTATGTGCCAGTACCCGGTGAACAAAAGGGCATTGTACCATATAATGGTGAAAAAGCCTGGGCACTTTAATCCCCCGACACATTATGGCAGAAAATACCTTTGACGCAATTGTAATAGGCTCAGGAATGAGCGGAGGCTGGGCCGCCAAGGAATTATGCGAAGCCGGCTTCAAGACCCTGGTGCTTGAACGCGGACGCATGGTGGAGCACCTTAAGGATTATCCTACCGCCACCATGAATCCCTGGGATTTTCCTCACAGGAATATGATCCCATACAAAGTTCAGGCAGCCAATCCGGTGGTGAGCAGGTGTTACGCCTTTGGCGAATCCACCGAACATTTTTTTGTCAAGGACACGGAGCATCCTTACGTTCAGGAAAAACCTTTTGACTGGATACGCGGATACCAGGTGGGAGGCAAATCCCTGTTATGGGCACGCCAGGTACAGCGCTGGAGTTCGTACGATTTTGATGCCCCGCGGAGAGACGGAGAAGGTATCGAATGGCCTCTTGGATACGAGGATATCGCGCCATGGTACAGCCGGGTGGAAGAATTTATCGGGGTCAGTGGAAACAAGGACGGGCTCGACACCCTCCCGGATGGCGAATTCCTGCCGCCCTGGGAGATGAATGCAGTTGAAGCACACATCACTGAGTCCATTTATAAAAACTACCAGGACCGCACCCCTATTATCGGCCGGTGCGCCCACCTTACGGAAGTAAAGGAGATTCACCGCCAGCAGGGTCGCGGTAAGTGCATGGCACGCAGCCTGTGTGAACGCGGATGTCCGTTCGGCGCCTACTACAGTTCGACCTCCTCCACGATTCCCTGGGCTCAGAAAACAGGAAATATGACCCTTGTGACCAACGCCGTGGTTGAATCCATCGTCTACGATGAGACTACCGGCAAAGCCTCCGGGGTGCGCGTCATTGACAGCCAGTCCAAATCCGCTTCCACCTACAATGCACGAATTATCTTTGTGAATGCAGCCTGTCTGAACAGCAACCTGATCCTGTTGAATTCAAGATCGGAGAGGTTTCCTGGCGGACTCGGAAATGATAATGGATTACTGGGCAGGTATGTGGCCTTTCATAATTACCGGGGCAAAATTTCCGCCCGGTTTAACGGATACATGGACACCTATTACACCGGCCGACGGCCCACCAGCGTTATGATGCCCAATTTCAGAAATGTCTATGGTCAGGAAATGCCATTCAAACGTGGCTACCAGGTCCATTTCTCCGCGAGCCGCATGAGCTGGGGACGGGAGGTAGACGGGCCGCAATACGGGCCGGAATTCAAACAAAAACAATCTGTTCCGGGAGAATGGGATATATACATGATGATGCAGGGAGAGACTGTACCAAGGGAAGAAAATCATGTGCGACTGAGCCCCACAGAAAAAGACGAATGGGGAGTCCCGCAATTGATCACTTCGGTAGGTTATCATGAAAACGACGAACTGGTCATGCAGGATTTTCATGAGCAGGGGAAAGAAATGCTGGAGAAGGCAGGTTGTACTGACATCGTGATCAGTGATACGGGGCAGGCTCCGGGACTTGATATTCATGAAATGGGAGGCGTGCGCATGGGGAATGACCCGTCCACTTCCCTGCTGAATGGGTGGAACCAACTGCATCAGTGTAAAAATGTGTTCGTCACCGATGGGGCTGCCATGACTTCCACGGGCACCCAGAATCCATCGCTGACCTTTATGGCCCTGACCGCCCGGGCCGCGGAATATGCCGCTACGAATATGAAAGATGGTGCGCTGTGACAAGCGTCCTGTGCGACTTGTGTCCTGTGACAGGTGATCTGTGACCTGACCTTTGACCTGAGCTGTGACCTGCGAAGAGGTATGGTGCTGTACTGGAGGACTTAAAAAAGAAAACCCCGGATAATCCGGGGTTTATTTTTGAGGCGCTGAGCGGATTCGAACCGCTGTAAAAGGTTTTGCAGACCTCTGCCTAGCCACTCGGCCACAGCGCCATCTTATGGGGGCAAAACTAACCATATTCAACCTGTCTTCAAAGCTTTTTTGATAACAGGTGTGACAAAAAAGGAAGGGACGGTCCTTAAACCATCCCTTCACAATTGTTCCGATTTAAAGCGAATCAGGCCTTGTCTTCGTCTGATTCCTCTTCGTCTTCAGTTTCTGCTTTCGCGCTTTCAACTTCTCCTTTCAGCTCTTCCCCTTTGGCGGTGGAAGTTTTGCTTTCAGGGAGTTCTTCCTCAATCTTGTCAGCAGTGGATTTCTGTGATTCATCCTTCTCATCGGCCTTCTCCTTTTTGGGAGCCGCTTTTGCCTCGGCTGAACCACTGTCTTCCATTTGTTCCTTAAGCGCACTCAACGCTTCAAGATCACCGAGGGTAGACTTCTCAGCTTCCTGGCGGGGAGCTGATGATTTACCACGGCTCTGCTTTTTCTGCGTTTTGGGCTGCTCAATCTCCTGATTGGTGTAAACCGCCTTATGAGAAAGCTGTATCCGCTTGTCATCCTTGGAGAATTCAACGACTTTGAAGTCTAGCTTCTCACCAACCTTAGGCTTGGAACCGTCTTCTTTCTCCAGGTTCTTATTGTTACAGAATCCTTCAATTCCGTAAGGCAATTCAAGAACCGCACCTTTATCATTCAGGCCGATGATCGTGCATTTGTGAACTGATCCCAGCTTGAATACACTTTCGAATGTATCCCAGGGATTCTCCTCAAGATGCTTGTGGCTCAGGGCAAGACGTCGGTTTTCCACGTCCAGCTCAAGTACAACCACTTCCAGTTCATCACCTACTTTCACAAATTCGGAAGGATGTTTGATCTTCTTGGTCCAGCTAAGGTCTGATACGTGAACCAAACCATCAATACCTTCTTCCAGCTCGATAAACAGTCCGAAGTTAGTCAGGTTACGCACAATACCTTTATGACGCGTACCTACCGCATACTTGGTAAGTACATCCTGCTTGTCCCATGGATCTTCTGTAAGCTGCTTGATGCCCAGTGACATCTTGCGCTCTTCGCGGTCCATGGTCAGCACGACTGCTTCCAGTTCGTCACCGATGTTTATGAAATCCTGGGGATTTCTCAGGTGTTGTGACCAGGACATTTCCGATACGTGGATAAGTCCTTCCACACCTGGCTGAATTTCAAGGAATGCACCGTAGTCAGCCACATTCACAATCTTACCCTTCACCTTGGATCCCACATCGAGATCTTCCGGCAGGGAATCCCACGGATGCGCAGTAAGCTGCTTCATACCGAGTGAGATACGTTTTTTATCCTCATCAAAGTCAAGTACAACCACTTTCACCGTTGCGTCAAGGTTCAGAACCTCTTCCGGATGGTTGATACGACCCCATGAAATATCTGTAATGTGCAGCAGTCCGTCAACACCACCCAGGTCAATAAACACACCGAAGTTGGTCATGTTCTTGATAGTACCTTCCAGTACCTGTCCTTTCTCCAGGTTGTTGAGGATTTCGGCTTTTTGCTTTTCGAGGTCTTTCTCAATGAGTACTTTGTGGGATACTACCACGTTATCATTGGAGTAGTTGATCTTAACCACTTTAACCTCCATTGCCTTGCCTACAAAGACATCGAAGTCACGAATAGGCTTCACATCGATCTGTGATCCGGGAAGGAACGCCTCCACGCCGTAAATATCGACGATCAGACCACCTTTGGTCCGGCGTTTTACAAAACCTTCGATCACCTTGTCATTCTCATAAGCATCCTGGATCATATCCCAGGCCTGAACGATCTTGGCTTTGCGACGGGATAATACCAGCTGTCCGTTGGCATTCTCCTGCTCTTCTATAAATACTTCTACTTCGTCACCTACTTTCAGATCAGGCAGGTCACGAAATTCAGTAGCCGATACAAGTCCGTCAGACTTAAAACCGATGTTAAGAATGACATCGCGGTCATTAATTCCCACGACGGTACCGGTAACCAGTTCTTTCTCTTCGATGGTAGTAAGTGTATCATCATACATTAACTCCATCTCCTGGCGCTGCTTTTTGTTGTAACCTTCGCCAAATCCTTTTGTCTCAAAGGCTTCCCAGTCAAAATCACCAGGTTCCGGCGAAGCGTTCACCGGTTCTTCAGCCTGAGCTGCCTGAGGCTTCTCCTCCGCTGTAGCAGTTTCCTCAGCTACCGGGGCCTGCTGCCCTTCGTTCTGAGTTTCTTCATTGGCAGTGGTTTCTTTCTTTTCCTCTTCTGCCGCTTTGTTATCGTTTGCCATAATTAAATAATTCGCTCTTTATACATGCCGCCCCAGAGCGATAAGACGACAAATTTTGTTAAACATTCTATCCGCGGGAACTTCCCGGGTTTTCCTTTCAACGGAAAGGGAGCGCAAATTTAGCTAAAAAATTGGTTTAATGACAGTAATGCCAAAAAAAAGGAGCCTCCCGAAGGAGGCCCCTGCCATGTATATGGCTGCTGTATTTTTATTGCGGAATGTCTTCGGTACCCAGTGTTCCCAGGGCATACTGAAGGAGGAAATCCTGGAAAAGGAGAATATACTTGGCCTGGGCATGTGCTCCCTGTGCCTGCACATAATCTGCGTTGGCCTGCACATAATCCACGTAACTCGAAACCTGCAGGTTAAAGCGTTCTTCCTGGAGTTGGTAATTGAGCTCGGCGGCTTCCAGCTGTGATTCGGTCACATCAAATGCCTTCATGGCATCCCGCAGGTTTTGATACGCCCGGATAACTTCCTGCTTGGCCGTATTCTCCAGGCCCTGCTTATCCAGCTGACTGTTCTGGTAATTCACCTTGGCCCTTACCACCTGCGACCGCGTCTGCAGTCCGGTAAATATCGGAATGTATATGGCGACTCCGTACGTCTTCCGTACGTTATCGGTAAAAAATTGCTGATCAAAATTACGTGTCGCTTCGCTTCCTACTAAATTGTTGTAGAATGATTCATAACTGAAGAAGGCCGACAACGACGGGAAATACGATCCTCTCTGCGCCTGAAGGGCAAAGCGGGTGGCTTCCTCTGTGGATTCAGCCTGCTTGAGGTCTGCTCGCTGATCCATGGCCACCTCGAGCAGTGAATCCCGCGTATAATCTTCATAGGCAAACCGGGAAAGCTCCCAGGTAGGTTCGACTACGGCAAAGGCTTCATTGGGATTCATCAGCAGGGTCTGGGCCAGTGTGGCTTTGTCATTATTAAGGGTGATTTCAGCCCGGAGGACTTCAAGCTCAGAATTCTTCACCTGGTATCTTTGATTGACGAGATCAACTTCAGCCCGGCTGCCGGCATTGACCATCTCCTGCATTTGCCGGAGCTGTTCCGACTGATTTTCAAGGTTCTCCCGTGCGATCAACAGCAGCTGCTGGTCCAGAAGGCATTGCAAATACTGATTGGCCACATCCCGGATTACCGTTTCTTTCGTTCGCTGCACCATATGTGCCTGGGATTCCAGGGCATTTACTGATCTCCGCGTACTGTTGAGGCGGTTAAACCCGTTAAACAAAGTGAGGCTGACATCAGCGGAGGCATTCATAAAGTCACGCTTGGAATTGATAAGCTGTGCCTCCTGCTCGATCCACTGGTTTCCGTCTACCCGGCCATAGTTACTTCGGGCTGAAACATCGGGAGCCATCCTGGCATACGCAGAAGCTTTTTCAGCCTGGAATATATCCAGGCGGTTGCTTTCCTGTTTCAGGTTCACATTGTTTTCCAGGGCGATCCGTACCGCACCTGCGAGTGTGAGTTGTGTGGTATCCTGAGCAGAAAGGCCTGTTCCGGCGAATAGAACCAGGAGTAAAATAAGAATGTTGTTATTGGACTTCATGCTTGTACTAAATCGATGTTTTCATTTCTGAGGCAGGTGTATCAGCCACTACCTGACCGTCTACCAGCTGAATGGTGCGTGTACCATAGGCAGCATTCAGTTCGGAGTGTGTTACCTGTACAATGGTCATTCCTTCCTCATTCAGTTTCTTGAAAATTTCCATGATCTCATTACCCTGCTCCGAGTGCAGGTTTCCGGTGGGTTCATCTGCCAGCAGCAGCCGTGGCTGACCAACAATGGCCCGGGCTACACCGACCAGTTGCTGCTGTCCGCCCGAAAGCTGTTCCGGAAACAGGTCTTTTTTGGCCACCATCTGGAACCGGTCCAGCATCTCAGCCACCATACTCTTCCGCTGGGCGGATTTGATCCCCTTATAAAGCAGAGGAGTTTCAATATTTTCGTATACCGTCAATTCATCAATCAGATGGTAGGCCTGAAAAATAAATCCGATGTGATGTTTATGGAGCTCCGATTTATGCCGCTCCTTCATTTTGTGGACCGGCTGATCCATGAAAAAGTACTCTCCCTGGCTCGGATCATCCAGCATTCCCACGATGTTCATGATGGTGGACTTGCCGGCTCCGCTCGGACCCATAATGGTCACAAACTCACCTTCATTGATATCCAGGTCAATTCCCTTCAGGATAAAAGTCCGCTGAAAGCGTGACTCCACAAATTTGTCGATATTTCTTAATTTGATCATAACAGTTATTTTCAGTTTTAGCGTTACCAAATGTATGCCAAGGCGTAAATCAGCCCCTGAAGAGCTTAATCAGCTTTTTTAATGGCTTCCACCGTCCGATATTGAAAAGAAGTGTCTGAAATCGGACACCCTTTCCGGAGTCTGGAACAATTATAAAATATTAAGTAGATTCGCAAATCCGATTCGGGTGTTGAAGTGATTTGAAGAAAGCAGGAAACATACTTATCCCCGCCTTGCTGGTTGCCGGCATCATTGCGATGCTTATCCGGTTTACTCCGCAGGAGGAGTCGGGCCTGGCATTCAGTGCCCCTCCGCCTACCGCTCCGCCGGTAAACCCGCACCAGGAAAGATTATTCATGGAGTATAGTACAGCCCTCGACAGTCTCAGGCGTAGGGAGAACGTGCCTGGTCTGGCTGTTGCCGTGGTCCGGGGAGGGGAAGTTGTGTACCTGAAAGCCTTCGGCGATAAGGTAAATAACAGCAATGATCCGGTAAACATCCATACCCGCTTCCGGATTGCCTCAGCCTCCAAGGGTTTCAGCTCCATACTCACAGGCCTGCTGGTCCGCGACAGTGTCCTTTCGTGGAACGACAGGATTGCGACCTATCTTCCTGATTTCCACCCCGAACCGCTATCCTACGGAGATTCAATCACCATCGCAGCCATTCTCTCACAAACAAGTGGCTTTCCCTACCAGGCTTATTCAAACCTGGTCGAGGACGGCTTGACCCTGGAAGACCTGGTCATTGCGCTGGCCGGCGTTAAACTGACCTCCCCTCCCGGTGATTTGTACAGTTATCAGAATGTGGCATACAGTCTGATTGAGCCCATTATTTACAGCACCACCCGTACCACGTATGAAGGACTGCTTCGCCAAAGGATATTTGAACCGCTCGGAATGAATGATGCCTCTGCCAATTACCTGGATATGGCCAATCATCCGAATGCGGCTACCCCGCATTTACCGACCCGTTATTCTTACTCCCCGTCCCGCCTCTCTCCTTCCTACTACAACGTAGCGGCTGCCGGAGGGATCAATGCCAGCATCAGTGATATGTCGCAATGGCTGAGGGCCCTGACCGGTCACCGGCCTGATGTAGTCCCCGAAGAGGTCCTGGACGAGGTATTTCAGCCGCGTATCCGGACGCCTTTAATGAACCGTTATTACCGGCAGTGGCTGGGTGCCAGACGTGCCTATTACGGGCTGGGCTGGCGGATTGTTCCAATGGAGAATGACACGCTGATCTATCACGGCGGGTATGCAAATGGGTTTAAAAGTCATGTGGCACTCAACCGCAAGAAGGATATCGCCATTTGTATTCTGTCCAATTCCTCCGACAACCTGGTCAATGAGGCCGGACCTATGTTCTTTGCTTATTACGAAGAATATAAAGACCTGATCGATTTTTGGGACCAGTCCACCGCAAGGGCAGACTGATCCTGTAAACTATTCAGACCGCAGTGTATTTGCCGGATTGACATACGCCACCTTAAGGCTTCTGTAGCCTATTGTCAGGAGTGAAATCAGTGCGGTCAGCGCGAATCCTGAGATAAAAACGAAAATACTAATGTCGACTTTGAAGGTATAGTTTGCCAGCCACTGGGTCATGACATACCACGCCAGCGGGGCAGCAAAAAGAAAGGAAACCAATATCAGTTTGATCACGTCCCAGGAAAACATCAGGACAATTTGCATCACCGAAGCCCCCATCACTTTTCTGACCCCTATTTCCTTCATTCTCCGCTCAGTGGAAAATGAGATTAATCCAAAGAGTCCGAGCATACCGATCAGGATAGCTACTCCGGAGAAGAAAGAGAAAATCCTGGATAATGTGCGTTCACTATCATAGAATCCGGCAATATATTCATCGAGGAATTCATACTCAAAGGTATATTCCGGGTATACCTGCTTCCACGCCTTTTCAACGGCACCCATGGTTTCATTAAGATTTGATGTCACCAGTTTCAAGGAGGCATTGCGGGCATTTCCAAGTCCTGACATGACCACCACCGGCTGGATATTTTCCCGTGCCGAAATAGTGTGGAAATTCTTGACTACCCCGGTCACGGGAACGTTATACCCCCAGATCTTTACCATGGTACCGAGCGCATCGCCAGGATCTTCAAACCCGCTTTGAAGGGCCCATTTCTCGTTTACCACCAGCCGGTTTATTGTATCCGAAGCATCCAGGCCTTGTCCGGCCAACAGCTCCATATTATATAACTCAAAGTAATTTTCGTCTGCAATTTTCACCGCGGTGAGCAGGTCAGTTTGATCGGTTCCGATGTCGTAATTAGTAATAGACACCGAACCAGATGCGGGGGTGGAACTGATCAGCGAAACATTCTCCACGCCGGGCACGCCTGAAAGGGTATTTTTCAATACTTTTTTGGTGGAATTCTCACTGCGCGGCACAGGTACATTGATGATGGATTCCGTATGAAACCCAAGATCAAGTGATTCCACATAATTCATCTGACTGATCAGGACAATGGTTCCGATAATGAAAAACTGGCTGATAAAGAACTGGAAGGTCACTAGCGACTTGCGGAAAAAAGCTTCTTTTTTTCCGCTCGATGAAACCACGTTTTTGATTGCCAGGGCCGGTTGATAACCAGCGATCACTTTGGCCGGATACGCCCCTGCGGCCAGGGTAACAATGACCATCAGGAGAATAATGAAGCCCGTAAACTCTGCCGTAAACCGGATGTGAAGTTCCGTTTCAAGAATTTCATTCATCTCAAGCAGCATTAATTCACTCAGGCCCATCGACAGAAGTGTGGCCACCAATACCGTAAGAAAGGTTTCTCCAAGGAACTGGAAGACCAATTGTTTTTTCCCGGACCCAAGTACTTTACGAATACCAATTTCCCTTGTCCGGCGCAGGGCCAGGGCAGTTTTGAGGTTTACGAAATTCACGCAGGCCGTCAGGATCAGGAACACAGCCACCAGGCTCATGGAAATTATGCTGGCATCGGATACCGTTTTGTAACTGTAATTACCATAACGATCGTTGGAGTGCCATTCGGAAACATTCTGCAGCTTGAAGGTCCGCTCCCCAAGTTCATTTTCCGGGAAATGCTTCTCCTCAAATTGATTTAACTGTTCATTAATATGGTCCGCTTTAGCTTCTTTTTCAAGCCGGAGGTACACCTGGTCATCACTGCTGACACTTTCCCACCCCGTATCTTCCAGGTACGAATCCTTAATCGTAGAATAGGAAATAAGTAATTCGAACGGTATATCGGAGTTATCAGGAGGCGTTTCCATGATGGCGATCACTTCAAAACCATCTTCCCGGTTAAGTTGAATAACTTCTCCTACCCCGTCACTGTCAGGGAACCACTGTGAGGCCACTTCTTCGGAAATGATCACTTTCTTGGGGAGGCCGAATTTTTCGCTGGATCCCGCAATGATATCCGGGGTAAACAGCTTGAAAAAAGAAGGCTCGGTATAGGCTACATTTTCATCCAGCTGGAAATACTCAAACTCTCCGTCCGCTTTTTCCTTCCTGATGAGTGTTTCTCCCCCGTGAGAAGCACTGATAAATGCCTGGGTTTCAATTCCGTTTATATCCTGCTTCATGGATTCGGGCATGGGAGGCGGTACCCCTGGTGTACCCCCTGAACCCTGTGAATTCTGAACATCGGTCACCACCCGGAAAAGGCGGTCCTGGTGGTCAAAAAAATCATTATAACTGTTGGCAAACTGAACCAGCAGGAAAATGACAATGGCACAGGTAATGCCCAGCGACAATCCTGTGATGTTGATCAGGCTGGTTAGTTCCTGCCTTCTCATACTTCTGATTGCTGAAATAAAATAATTCTTTAACATGTTGTTGTTTATTGAGAGACCTAATTATCTGTTCGTATTACTTCAACCGGATTTAGCCGTGATGATCTCCAGGCCAGCAGGGCTACCATTAAAATAGCCAGGCCTGTAATGGCCAGACCGATTCCCATGAATCCGGTTACCGGGAGCTCAGTTTGAAACACAAACCCGTCCAGCCACTTATCCGCAACATACCAGCTCAGCGGGAGCGCCAGAAGACATGCCGTCAGTACGAGCGTTGCGAATTGCCTTAGCATCAGTCCGATTATCTGAGTTCCCCCGGCACCCAGCACCTTTCTTATCCCGATCTCACGCATTCGTTGTCTGGACGTAATGGCTACCACACCAAGTAATCCAATCAGTGCAATCACAACCGCCAGCACTGAGAATACCCCGAAAAGCTGATTCAGTATCACCTCTGATCTAAACAAGGCATCATAGGTGGAATCAAAAAAGAAATAATTCATCGGGACATCGGGTTCAAACGATGACCAGGCTTGACGGATATCCGCTACTAATTTCCCGTCGTAGAGATTTTCATATCGGACAAGCACATAATCCTTAAAAATATAATTATCCAGGTATTCAACGATCAAAGGTGAAGTTTCCCGTCTGAAGTCACCCTGGTGATAATCCTCCATCACCCCGCGAACCACCACGCTGTGCTCGTCCCTGGCGCCCTGGTTCACCACAAGCGTCTGTCCGACCGGGTCGTCAAGCCCCAGCTGTTTTACCGCTTCTTCGTTAAGGAGTGCCTGTCCTGCCATCCCCGGCGTAAACGTATGACCTTTGTGCAATCGTATGGAGAAGGTTTCCACAAAATTTTCATCCGCTTCGTACCAGGTAATTTGTGTTTTTTGGTCAGCCCCCAGCACCGTGATATCACGGACTTGATACCTTGACATCACCGGAAGGCCTGTGGTAAATGAGGCGGAGGTTACTCCCGGCAGGTTCTGCAGGGCCGACACGAATTCCTCCCGCCTTTCTTCGATCTCACGGTCATTCTGAATGACCAGGACTTGTTCGCGGTCATATCCCGGATCGAGGGTTCTTAAGTAATCTATCTGACTTGTCAGCGCAAAGGTGCACGCAATAAGAAACAGCGAAATGGCAAATTGTCCGGTTATCAACGCTGAACGTAACTTGCTTCGTCTCACCGGATGATGCCCCGAGAGCAGGGAAGTGGAATCCCCGTGGACCAGTTTCCAGGTGGGGAATGCCCCTGACAATATCACACATACAGAAATTACCCCGATCATCAGGGTCAGCATTCCGGGTTGCAGCAGTGCGTCAAGGGATAATTGAACCGGAAACCACTGGTTAACCAGCAGCAACAACAATTCGGAAAAGCCCACACCCAATAAGGCGGCTGCCAGTACTTTAACTAAATACTCGAGCATAAACCGGCCAAACAGGTGAACCCTTGATGCTCCGTGGATACGCATAATGCCTACGCTTTTAAACCGGTCATAAGACAGCGCGGTGGATATGTTCGTAAAGTTAAAACAAGCCAGGAAAATCACCAGGACCGAAGCCAGCTGAAGTAAATGCAGATAGGTGGGATCCAGGCCAGGCTTCATGGCATCCTGTTCGCCAGCCTGCAGGTGCACATCACCCAGGGGGGTCAGTGTGAATGCATATCCTGCTGCTTCTTCAGCCGCACTGATGGCATCCTGCTGAAGGAGGTATGGAATTGCACGATCGTCTACCGCTTTCCGGCAAAGGGCAGCCAGCTCTTCCCGGGAGGCAGGTGTACGGGCATAGGTATGCATGACATTCCAGGTCCACAGATCACTTTCCAGGAACTCATCCCACATTGACACCAGAATTTCAAATTCCATGTGAGAGGTGGCCGGAATATCTTTCATGATTCCGGTAATCTTCCAGAGGGTACCCCCGTCCTTTCCCCCAAGGATTGTTCGCCCGACTGCCTCGCCAGGAGGCAGATCACCGAAGTACCTTCGGAGAGCAGATTCACTCAGCACAATGCTGCCGGGGAGCGTCAGGGCATCCTGATTCCCGGCCAGTAACCGGCCAGAAAATACCCGGAAAAATTGGCCGTCAGCAATAAAGACTCCGGTCTCCCTGAAAACCCTGGAGGAATCGTTATCCGGTCTCAGGGTGAAATCCGACCAGTTAAGTAACCGGGTAATTGCCTTTACCTCCTCAAATTCATCCAGCCAGGGAGCAAGGGGTGGCGGTGCGGTGGCAAAATTGACAGATCGCCCCTCCTCTTTCCAATGCGTACCAATCCGGTAAATTGATTCGCCTTCTTCCCAAAAGGCATCGTAATGGGTTTGCTGCCGAACAAACAACTGCAACACCATAAAAACCCCGAGCCCCAGGGCCAGTCCGCCGATATTTATCACCGAAAACCAGGAATGTTTTTTAAGAATCCGTAAAGAGCCAAGTAAGAATCTCATCATTGCCAGGCATTATACCAATGCTATGCCACGGTTTTTAGTAGCTGAATATCAGTCATTTACAAAATTTCAACCAAAAATGTGTATCGTTTTCGATACAATCAGGTGTATGAATATGATACAATTGCATACCTTCAGAAAATGATAAGGGCAAATATACTCATTGTCGATGACGACCGGGATGTTCTGGAAACGGCGAGAATTATTCTCAAACAGGAATTCAGCCGCATTGATGTATTATCTGATCCATCGTCATTGCCTGCACAGTTTTCCCGGCAGCCATACGATATTGTATTGCTGGACATGAATTTTCGCAAAGGACTGAATGATGGCAGGGAGGGTCTGTACTGGCTGGAGCGTATTCTTGAGATGGACCCGGAGGCAGTGGTGATCCTGATCACAGCCTATGCCGACGTGGACCTGGCCGTGACGGCCATCAAACACGGGGCTACGGACTTCATAATGAAGCCCTGGAAAAATCAAAAGCTTATTGCCACCCTTCATGCGGCCATGAAGCTGGGGGAATCCCGTAAAAAGATACGGCACATGGAGAATGCACAGCAGCAGGCGCAGGAAAATTCCGACCGGCCGTTTATGTCATTTATTGGGAGCAGTCCGCCGGTCGAGCGCGTACGTGACCTGATAACCAAAGTGGCAGACACGGATGCCAATGTCCTGATCCTGGGTGAGAACGGTACCGGTAAGGAATTGGTGGCAAGGTCGATCCACCGGCAATCCTCCCGGCGTGATAAAATTTTCATGGGGGTGGACCTTGGCGCGGTTCCTCCGTCTTTGCTGGAAAGTGA
Organism: uncultured Roseivirgaceae bacterium; assembly: GCA_964563925.1. Lineage (GTDB taxonomy): Bacteria > Bacteroidota > Bacteroidia > Cytophagales > Cyclobacteriaceae > JAUILA01. The sequence goes on from CAZLZD010000019.1 coordinate 60,767, forward strand.
GCTTTTTGGACATGTCAAAGGGGCATTCACCGATGCGGGTGAAAACCGCCAGGGAAAAATTCAGGCCGCCGACGGGGGCACGCTCTTTCTTGACGAGCTTGGAAATATTTCACTGGAAGCACAAATGAAATTGCTGAGGACCCTGCAAACACGTGAAGTTACCCCGCTTGGTAAAACCCAGGGCGTGGAAGTGGATTTTCGTCTTGTTTCAGCCACGAATATGCCAGTATATAAAATGGTGGACGAGCAAAAATTCCGGAGCGACCTGTTGTACCGGATTAATACCGTGGAAATTATACTCCCTCCCCTGCGCGACCGGGGCGAGGACATCCTTCAGCTGGCCGAGCATTTTCTTTCCGTTTTCTCTGAAAAGTATGGCAAACCCGGGTTATCCCTTTCCGGCTCTTCGCAGTCGGCCCTCCTGTCCTACCGCTGGCCAGGGAATATCCGCGAACTGCAACATGCCGTGGAACGGGCGGTCATTCTGACCGACTCCGGAGAAATCCATCCCTCCGACCTGTTTCCTCAGGAACGGCCGGATGAGACAACGAATGGTATTCTTACGCTAGAGGAAAAAGAAAAGGAGTATATCCGGGAGGTGCTGAACCGCAATGAAGGAAATGTAACTCAAACGGCGCGGATACTCGGGCTTACCCGTACCGCGCTTTACCGACGACTTAATAAGTACGGACTGCTGTGAAAAATTATACATTAAAACTTCTGCTGAGACTGGCCCTTCTGACCGGCGTGATCACACTGACGGTGCTGGCCTTCCTGGATGACCGTATCCTGATCAACAGGTTTATCCTGGTGATTATCCTGGCTGTCGTCCTGGGCGAACTTTTCTGGTTCCTCAATTATACCAATCGCCAGCTCCGGCTCTTTGTTGAATCCCTGAGCAACGAGGATTATACCGTCCGTTTTCCTGAGAAAGGAAACCGCAGTATCCGGATGCTCAACAAAAGCTTCCAGGAGGTCATTCTTCATTTTAAATCGCAGCGTGGCCACGAAGAAAGCCAGCACCAATATATGGAAACGGCCTTTGACCGGCTAAACGCCGGCATTATGTCGTTCACGACGGATCACAAAATAGCATTCATGAACCAGAAGGCCTGTGACCTGCTCGGTACCGGACGCATACATTCACTTTCGGCCCTGAAGCGCATTCACCCTGCCCTGGTTTCGCAGCTGATGTCAGACGATAACCGGGAACATATGCTCATGGAAGTCAGGGTACACCGTCTTCCGGTCACCCTTTCCCTCCGGTCGACCCGGATCCGCATGGAAAATCAGGAGTTTATGCTGCTCGCATTCCATGATATCCGGGAGGCGCTTGACCACCGTGAAATTGAATCATGGACCCGGCTCATCCGCATTCTTACCCATGAGATAATGAATTCGGTGACTCCCATTGCCTCGCTTTCCGAATCGATGTACAAACAGCTTTGTAAATCAACAACCCCCGGTACGGTCAGTGCCGGGCAACTGGAGGACCTGACCTTCTCACTTCAGACCATTAACCGTCGCAGTGAAGGCCTGCTGTCCTTCGTGGAGGATTACCGTCAGTTTACCCGTATTGGCAAACCATCACCCGGTTCCATACCCCTGAAAGCCTTTATGGACCATCTGACCGACCTGTTCCGGGAAGATTTACACAAGCGCGGCATCAGTCTGTCTGTCAATATTCCGGAAAATGCCATGCTTTATGCCGACCAGGTCCAGGCTGAGCAGGCAGTGATAAATATTCTGAGGAATGCCCTTGATGCACTGGAGAATACCAGCCAGGGAGAAATCCGGATTGACTATTCGTCAGATGCACGTTTTGATTGTATTTCGATTTCCGATAACGGGCCCGGAATTCCTCCTGAAGAACTCAGGGAAGTGTTTGTCCCATTCTTCACAACCAAAAAAACCGGCTCGGGTATCGGGCTGAGCCTGACCCGGCAAATTTTACATGGTCACGGAGGTACTATTGACTTAACCTCCGTCGTTAATGAAGGGACTCGTTGTACATTGTTTTTTCCTTCAGAACACTGACCCTATGGATCATTACAAAGTGCTGGAAGTAAGTACCACCGCCTCCCGCGAGGAGATCAGGGCTGCCTATAAGCGAATGGCAAAAATGTATCACCCCGATGTGAACCGGTCGGCAAGCGCCCACCGGCTGTTTCAGCATATTCTCGAAAGTTACCGGGTATTGTCAGACCCTGCCCTCCGCGCTCAATATGACGCCTCGAGGGTGAGTCGATTTGCCTACAAGGAATATAACCCGCAGTCTGACCGGCGTACCACCCACCGGCGTAACCCCCAAAGCTACCGGGCTTCTCCGCCCGTACGGCAGGAAGACCTGATCCGACCCTACATGAAATATGCCTATACCTTTTCCTGGATTGGCTTCGCGCTTGCCCTGCTGCTCGCAGTGGATTATTTCGGTCCGGCCCGTATCCACGACGAAACCATTTCGCAGGTGTATATACTGCCCGGGGCACCGAGCGGTCATGATTACGGTCGTCCGCAGCTGATTTACACCGAAGAAGGCACCCGGATGGAAGTGAGAGCCGGTACGGAAACCGTCGTGCTCACGGACGGACTGGCGCACGTGGAGAAATCATTTATTTTCGGTTTCCCCCGGCAGATAACCGGACAGGGCGGACTCTCTCTCGCCCCGATGGTACTGATCTATGAGCACCTTGCGTTCTTTCCCCTGCTGCTGCTGGTATTCAGTGGCATCGGTGCCTTTGTGAGAAAGGATATTGTCTTTGATTTTAATGTCTGCCTGGTATCGGCCGTACTTGCAGTGATTACCCTGGTGGTGATCATTGCCACCTCATAGTTTTTTTGTCCGTCGTCTGGCGAACCGGTAAAATCTGGTAATTTTGTGCTTCCAACTGGCACACTAATTCCTATGGCACATTATAATTTCCGTGAGATCGAGAACAAATGGCGTAAGTTCTGGCAGGAGAACGATATATACAAAGTGGAGAATGACCCGGACAAACCCAAGTATTATGTCCTTGACATGTTCCCCTATCCTTCCGGAGCCGGACTGCACGTGGGTCATCCCCTTGGGTATATTGCTACGGATATTGTAAGCCGTTTCAAGCGTTTAAAGGGATTTAATGTCCTGCATCCTATGGGATTTGATTCTTTCGGGCTTCCAGCCGAACAATATGCTATTGAAACCGGCCAGCATCCTGCCGTTACCACGGAAAAAAATATTGCCCGGTACAAGGAACAGCTGGAAAATATCGGGTTTTCCTATGACTGGGACCGTGAAGTCAGAACCAGCGACCCCTCCTTTTACCAATGGACCCAGTGGATATTCATGCAGTTGTTTGACAGCTGGTATGACCGGGAAGAAGACAAGGCACGTCCTGTAACCCAACTCATTACGCACTTTGAGAATCATGGCAACAGTTCACTGAACGCAGTATGCGACGAGGATACGCCGGAATTCAGTGCGGGGGATTGGAATGCATTCTCCGAAACAGAAAAAGAACAGATGTTATTGCGTTACCGGCTGACCTACCTGGCCGACATGATGGTCAACTGGTGCCCGGCTCTCGGCACCGTTTTATCCAATGACGAGGTAAAAGACGGCTACTCCGAGCGAGGCGGGCATCCGGTGGAACGCAAAAAAATGATGCAGTGGATGATGCGCATCACCGCCTACGCCGACCGGTTGCTTGAAGGACTCGATTTGGTTGACTGGCCCGACCCGCTTAAAGAAATGCAGCGAAACTGGATCGGAAAGTCAATCGGTGCAGAACTTAACTTCGAAGTGAAAAATCATGACTTGTCGATCAACGTATTTACCACCCGCATTGATACGGTATTCGGGGTAACGTTCCTGGTACTCGCACCGGAAAGCGAACTGGTGGATATCATTACTACCGGCGACCAGCAACAGGAAGTGAAAGACTACGTTTCCAAAGCGGTCAACCGGTCTGAACGTGAACGTCAGATGGATGTGAAAACCATTACCGGTGTGTTTACTGGTGCATATGCAGTTCATCCTTTCAGCGGCGAGGCTATTCCAATCTGGATCGCAGATTACGTGCTGTCGGGATACGGTACCGGGGCAGTTATGGCCGTCCCTGCCGGTGATCAGCGTGACTACGACTTTGCGCGTCATTTTGGCCTGCCTATCGTTCCAATCAATGAAGCGGCAGATATCACGGAGAAAGCCGATCCGACGAAGGAAGGTGTGGTGATCAATTCTGACTTTCTCAACGGATATTCTCCCCAGGAAGCCATGCGCCGGGGTGTGGAGGAAATTGAAAAACGCGGAATCGGGAAAGCCCGGATCAATTACCGGATGCGTGATGCCATTTTCACACGACAGCGATACTGGGGAGAACCCCTCCCGGTTTATTACCAGGATGGTTCGCCGCACCTGCTGTCCGAATCAGATCTTCCGCTTGTCCTTCCGGAAGTCGACAAATACCTTCCTACGGAAGAAGGCGACCCCCCGCTTGGTCATGCGGATGACTGGGAGACCCCTGAAGGGCATCCGCTCGAACTGAGTACCATGCCGGGCTGGGCCGGCTCCAGCTGGTATTTTTTCCGGTACATGGACCCGCATAATGAGGAGGCTTTTGCGAGCCGGGAAGCCCTGGATTACTGGGAGAATGTGGACCTGTACGTGGGCGGATCCGAACATGCCACCGGTCACCTGCTTTATTCGAGGTTCTGGACAAAGTTTCTCAAAGACCGCGGGTATGTGAAGGTGGAGGAACCATTTAAAAAACTGGTGAACCAGGGAATGATCCAGGGCCGGTCCAACCTGGTTTACAGGATCAAGGAATCGAACACTTTTGTGACATTCTCCCGCAGGAACGAGTTTGACACGATCCCCATGCACGTCGATGTAAACATTGTGGAGAATGACCTACTTGATCTTGACAAATTCAGACAATGGAGGCCTGAACTGGAGGATGCCGAATTTAAACTTGAAGAAGACGGGAAGTTTATCTGCGGGCATGAAGTGGAAAAAATGTCCAAGCGCTACTATAATGTCGTGAATCCTGATGATATCGTCGAACAGTATGGAGCTGATACCTTACGACTGTACGAAATGTTCCTGGGGCCGCTGGAACGATTCAAGCCCTGGAATACCAACGGTATCGACGGGGTATTTAAATTCCTTCGCAAGCTATGGAATCTGTACCATACTGAAAACGGTGAATTCTACGTGTCTTCCGAAAAAGCCACGAATGAAGAATTTAAGGTACTTCACCGGACCATCAAAAAGACCCAGGAGGATATTGAACGGCTCTCCTTCAATACGACGGTCAGTGAATTCATGATTTGTGTGAATGAGCTGACTTCAATGAATTGCATCAAACATGAAATCCTGGAACCCCTGGCAATCATCATTTCTCCGTATGCCCCTCACATTACCGAAGAAATCTGGCATAAGCTCGGGCATACCGAGAGCATTACCCGGGCAACTTTTCCTTTGTTCAATGAAAAATACCTGGTTGAGGACAGCCACGAGTACCCGATTTCAGTGAACGGTAAAATGCGCGCCAAAATGAATTTTCCTCTCGACATGACCCAGGAAAAAATCACCGAGGAGGTTTTGTCTTCAGAGGTAATTCAGAAATGGCTGGAAGGACGGGAACCTAAAAAGGTTATTGTGGTTCCGAAAAAGATTGTCAACGTGGTCGTCTGATCAGGTGTTTTCATAAATTTCTTCAAGGGCCTTCCGGTAGACATCACCGTTGAAACGGGCATAGACCGTTTCCTGTCCGGCTGCCGCCACCCCTTGCCATGTGCCTGGCTCCCGAATGATATCCTCCAGCATTGCCTGTAACCGGGAGGGATTTTCCTTTTCTACCAGCAAGCCGTTTCGGCCATGTACGATCACCTCGGGAATCGAGCCAACCGGCGTGGTCACACACAGAGAGCCCACGGCCATAGCCTCCAGCAACGACATCGGCAGCCCTTCATAGAGCGAGGGCAGCAGAAATACGTCAGATGCGTTCAATGCTTTCCATTTATCCTCACCCAGCACAACTCCCTGGTAGGAAAAATGATCGCCAAGCACGTCCCGGCATTTTTCAGGATAGGATTCACTCAGAGGTCCATTGCCATAGAGGTCATACTGAAAAGGCAGTCCTTTTTCCCTGATTTCCTTGAACGCCTGGAGAATGTCATTCAATCCCTTGAATTCATCAATTCTTCCCAGGTAAATAAAACGGACCGGTGACCGGTGTAGTTTTGGGGCTGGTTCCGGAATACGGGACAGGTCAAGTGCATTTTGCAGCACAGATACATTGGTGAGCCCGTATCTGGTTTTTAGTTGTTCCTTTTCCTGTTTGCCCAGCACGATGATCTGATCCGCTGAACGTAGCATAAAACGTATCATCCGGCTGGTGGGCAGATCGGCATCGTACGTCAGGTACTTGCCTCCGTGCAAGTGAAGCACAATGGGTATTTTTGCTTTTTTAGCCATCCTCACGAACAAACTGTCACGTACAACGGCGCTCCGCTCCAATGCGGAGTTTATATGCACCAGATCAATATCTCCTTTTCGGATTCTTTTTCTGAAAGCCCGGAGAATGCCCGCAAATTCCCACAACGCCCTAACCCTGGATTTTCCCTGCACCCCGCTCCTTGCAAAATATTCCATCCCGGGAAACAATGCCAGAATTGTCCTGGCCACAGTGATGATGCCTCCAAGCCTGTTCTCGTCATAGATATTGGGACCTGTTAATAGTACCTTCATTGATTACCAGACCTGGTGCTGAACGAATAACGGGTTTCAGAGTAAAACTCTTCATCCGGGTTGAGCCGGGTGGATGGGAATTCCGGATGGTTCGGCGAATCAGGGAAATGCTGGGTTTCCAGGCAAAATCCCATTCGATGCCCGTAGTTATGACCTTTCCCCTGCAAGGAATCATCCATGGAGTTCCCGGTATAAAACTGAAATGCCGGTTCGGAGGTGAACATGGAAAGTACCCGGCCCGATTCAGGATCATAGACCTCCGCAGCCGGTACGGACATCGATGCCTCGCGGTCAACGATATAGCAATGATCATATCCTCCTCCCCTCGATAATTGCGTAAACTCGTCGTCAATGCGCTTACCAATGGCATATGGCGTACTAAAATCCATAGGTGTACCCTCGGTCGCGAGCCGCTGACCGGTTGGTATCATATCTTCATCCACCTCCAGAAATTCCCCGGCACGAAACCTGGCGACATGCTGATGGACATTTTGCCGGACGCCATTGAGGTTAAAATAGGTATGCTGGGTCGGGTTCAATACCGTCGGGGCATCGGTAACAGCGCGGTAACGAATAATCAAACAATTCTCCTCCTGAACCACATATTCGACCGTCAGGGTCAGGGTGCCGGGGTAACCTTCTTCAAGGTGCGGACTCACATACTCCAGGCGTAAACCATTCTCCTGCTCAAGCCACTCAGCCTTCCATATCTTTTTATCAAAGCCCTCCCTGCCCCCGTGCAGATGATGCCTGCCCAGGTTTTGAGCCAGTTCGTAAGGGACCGAATCAAGGACAAACCGGCCGTTGGCGATGCGGTTGCCGTACCGTCCCACCACTGCGCCGAAATAGGGATGCGGATTGAGATATTCCTCAAGCGAATCAAAACCAAGGACCACATCGCCCGGATCCCCGTTACGGTCCGGCACCTCCAGGGAGGTGATGATGCCGCCATAATTTATGATACGTACTTTCATACCCTGATCATTACGGAGAATATAGCTGTATACCTCCCTGCCATCGGGCATTTTTCCAAATAAGGATTTCTCTTGTACTGCTTTCATTGTATTTGGTTATTACCGGTTCAGCCTGACTGTCAGGGCTGATTCCTGCCTGGCCGGACGCCGGCAGTTCCATTTACGTGCTGAAACTAGCATTTTATTTTCAGAAATTCTGATAATGGATCAGGGTATTCCTTTATAAAAAAAAGATCCGGTGCAGGAGCACCGGATCAGAGGTAAATCACAGGTTAAGGAAATTTACTCATAACGCAACGATTTCACGGGATTGGCCCGGGCCGCCTTGTAAGACTGGTAGCCTACGGTCAGCCACGCCACCCCTATCGCGAGGATTCCTCCGAGCAGAAACACCCAGACCTCAATATCTATGTGTGCGGAGAAGTCGTTCAGCCACCGGTCCATAATGTACCAGGCCGGGAAAACGGCAAGGACAAAAGCGATAACCACCAGCTTGATAAAATCAAAGGACATATTTCCGATAATGTTCCAGATACTTGCCCCCAGGACCTTTCTCACCCCTATCTCTTTCCGACGCTGTTCGGCAATAAAAGAAGCCAGGCCAAACAGTCCGAGGCAGGCAATCAGGATAGCCATGCCTGTGAAGATAGTGAAGAGTTTGCCCAGACGTTGTTCCGCACGGAACAGGTTGTCAAATTCCTGGTTCAGGAATGAGAATTCAATCGGGTCACCCTGGGACAGCATATTCCAGGTATCCTCCAGCTCGGATACAATGTTACCTGCATTTGTACCGTCATAGCGCACATACAACACATTGTCAGTCTCCTGGCCGATCCGCAGGAGAATAAGCGGCCGGACACCAATCTTGATCGATTCAAAATTAAAGTCCTTGATTACCCCGATCACCTGCATGGATGTTGGGACCTCAAAATTAAAATTCATAATTCTTGCCTCAAGCGGATTTTCCAGGCCAAACTCACGCACGGCCGCTTCGTTCAGAATCACCGCCATTGAATCCGACGGGAAGTCTTTGGAGAAAAACCGGCCTTCGCTCATTTCGAGCCCAAGTGTTTCATCATAATCCTCATCCACATAGTATGTTCCGAGGATATGGTCATCTTCTTCGCCATCCACGCGGAATAAGGTGGTGTTGTTGGTCCCGGGAAGGACATTATTTGAAAAGCTGGTTGATCCAATTCCCGCAGATGCGTTAAGCTTGTCCTCCATCACTTTGACGTTATTGCCAAGCCGGTTCATATTTTCGACCATAATGACCTTCTCCTTGTCAAATCCGAGATTGCGGTCACGCATAAACTGTATTTGCTGATAAACGATGGCTGTACAGATTACCAGCAAAATGGAAATCCAGAACTGGAATGTGACCAGGAAGCTCCTGATCCCGGCGCTGCGCATACCACTCCTGATTTTGCCTTTCAGGGTTTCGGCGATCTCGAATGAAGTGAGATAAAAGGCAGGATAGGTTCCGGCCAGCACACCGATCAGTAATACAATCAGTACAATACCCAGGATAATTCCGGGACGTGCCATATTACTCAGGTCCAGGGACTTTCCGGCCAGGTCATTGAAATAAGGAAGGAAAATGGATACAATGGCAAGGGCCAGAATGGTTGACAATACGGCATATAAGGTAGATTCACTGAGAAACTGCCCTACCAGACGTTTCTTGGAAGAACCCATCGTTTTTCTCAGTCCGACTTCCTTGGCCCGTCCGGCTGACTTTGCCGTAGACAGGTTCATGAAATTAATGCAGGCAATGATCATTATGAAAAGACCAATCGCTGCCATGATGTATACATTGTCAATATTACCCTGAGGCTGGGCTTCATCCTTCACGGAGGATTTCAGGTGGACGTCCAGCATGGGAACGGCATAGTATTTATATATCTGACCTTCCTTCTCAAGCTCTTCCAGTGATTTTCCCATGAATTGCTGAAAAACCGGACTCACATTTTCATAGACCATTTCTTTGAGAATGGATTCAACCTCTGAAATATCCGTACCCGGTTGCATGGTCACGTAGGTAAAATAACTGTTGTTCAGCCAGGCATTCTCCTGACTGTTCATATAGGGAAAGCTCTCCATCGACAGAAGGGCCTCAAAATAAAGGTGGGTATTGGCGGGTACATCCCGGATGACTCCGGTCACCATATACTCGGTGTGATCATCTCCCAGAGTAAGTGTTTCGCCTACGGCAGGAGAATCCCCAAAGTATTTCCTGGCTAGTTTTTCCGTAAGTACCACCTTATTCGGGCCGGTCAGGGCGCCTTCCTTGCTTCCCTGGAGGAACGGGTGGGAGAATACCTCAAAATAGGAGGAATCGGCAGTAAACACCTTTTCTTCCGCATATACCATATCACCCTTCCTAAACGTCCATTCACCCGAAAAATCATCCATACGGGTGGAATGTATCACACCGGGAATCTCCGCCACCATCGCGGTTCCCAGGACGCTGTTGGTGGTCACCGTATGTATTTCCTGATCAGACATTTTTCCATGAAGCTGCATCCTGTATATGTTTTCAGCTTCCGGGTAAAAGCGATCATAGGACAGCTCGTCCACCACGTACAGTAAAATGAAAACAGAGGCGCAAATACCGGTGGTAAGTCCGATGAGGTTTATAGCGGCGAAAATTTTGTTTTTCGCCATATTGCGAAAAGCAACTTTAAAAAAGTTCTTGATCATGATTTTAATAACTTAGTTATCCAGAATAATAAATTCTCCCATGGCACCTGACGGTGTCAGTACAAGGGGCAGTAACCTGCCGATACTTCGTTGTCTTTTCGATATCTCCGTAGAATCATCACAATTCATGATCCCATGAAAATCCATATGCATGTAGGCATACGCGCTGGCACTCAGCACGATGCCGACCAGGATGTTTCTCAGAATAATTTTCAGGGAGGTATGGCGAATCATTCGCCCCACACTGACTTGCGAGATGAGTGACATATTTGTTGTTGTTTTTGACCTTGAAGTACCTTGCGGACAACTCCTAAATATGGAATTGTTCCTTGATATTCTCTGTAACCACCTTACCGTCAAACAGGTTGATGATGCGGTGTGCATAATTGGCATCATAGGGTGAGTGCGTCACCATGATTATCGTGGTGCCTTCCTCGTTCAACTCGGCCAATAACTTCATAACTTCTTCTCCGTTGGCAGAATCCAGGTTTCCTGTAGGCTCATCCGCCAGGATTACTTTAGGTTTCGCCACAATTGCCCGGGCAATGGCCACACGCTGCTGCTGTCCGCCCGATAATTGCTGCGGGAAGTGGTTACGTCTGTGCATGATGTTCATACGCTCAAGTACTTCCTCAACGCGCTGCTTGCGCTCTGCTGAAGGAACTTTCAGGTATAACAGGGGAAGCTCAACGTTTTCAAATACGGTAAGTTCGTCGATCAGGTTAAAGCTCTGGAAGACGAATCCGATAGAACCCTTCCTCAGCTGTGCACGCTGCCGTTCCGAATATCCGCTGACTTCGTGCTCACCGAAATGATATTTTCCATCCGAGGGGTTGTCCAGCAAACCGAGTATATTCAGTAACGTTGATTTACCGCAACCCGAAGGACCCATAATGGCCACGAATTCTCCATCCTTAATCTCAATGTTGATGTTATTTAATGCCGTGGTTTCCACTTCGTCAGTGGTGTAAACTTTCTGTAGGTTTTCGATTTTGATCATGATCTGATTTGTTTGTAAAGTTGTTGTTATTATTAATTCAGTACCAGTACTTCGTTGTCTCCGAAATTATCATAGGAAGAGGTCACAACCTCGTCGCCGGGTTCCAGGCCTTCGAGTACTTCAAAATATTCTGTGTTTTTACGGCCCAGGCGAACATTTCGCTTTTCAGCCTTTGATCCATTCTCCGTGAGAACATATACCCAGCTTCCACCGGTATCTTTGTAGAATCCTCCAACCGGAAGAAGTACGCCGCGTTCCGACTGACCGAGTTCAATGCGCATCCGCATGGATTGTCCCCTTCGAATTCCCTCCGGGATATCCCCGGTAAACTCCATATCCACATCGAAGCGCCCGTTGGTGATCGTCGGATAAATATACGTGATCACCAGTTCGTAGTCCCTTCCGTTGAATGGTGCGCTGGCCTTCAGGCCGGTTGAAATCCGCGGGAGATAAATCTCGTCGATTGGAGTTCGTACCTTGTAGGACCCTGTTTTATCCACCTGTCCAAGTCGCTGGCCCGGGTTTACCGCCATACCTTCAAACAGCGGTGGGGTAGATAGCTGACCTTCAATAGGCGACCTGATGATCAGGTTATCTAGGATCTGGCCCACCCCTTCCAGGCTCTCGGTCATCCGTCGCTCCGAACGATTGAGCTGCACCAGCTGACGCACCCGGGACAGGGAATCATTCTTATAACTGGTGTAGGTGATATCCCTTCTCCGGATATTGTATCTGTAATCTGCTTCGGTTTGTTCAAATTGCTGCTTGGAGATAAGTTTCTTTTCAAACAGCATCTTTTCACGCTCATATTGCGGCTTTAGCTTACTAAGCCGGTTATCAATCTCGGCCAGGGTCTGCTGCTGCTGCAGGTCGTTCTGTTCAAGGGAAAGGCGCGTTTGCCTCACGCGGTTGATACTTTCATTTAAACTTGCCTCCTGGCTCAATACATTGAGCTCACGGTTCAGGTTGTTCAGCTCCACAATCACATCACCCTTCTTCAGCATGGCCCCGCTCTCTGCATGGACCTGCTTGATCGTTCCGCCTTCAATGGCATCAAGGTAAAACGTCACGCTGGGCTCCACCGTACCAGTCTGGGGTATGTAATCCTGGAAGATCCCTTCCCTCACTTCATTGATAGTGATCTTTTCCTTGTCCACATTGACTTTGGCCCGGCGGTCAGCCCAAATGAACTGGTATGCAATGAAACCGACGAGTAATGCAACCCCGGTGATGGTTGCAATCCTTTTAAATGTCCACGTCTTCTTTTTAATCTTCCGATCCATAATACTAATTGTTCGAATACCCTTATGCCAACAAGTGTGCCAATACCTGAATCTGCGTTAATTTGTGATTTAAGCGACTTTGCATTGTTCACCACCGTTCATTGACGAACGAAAGCGTCCGAAATCGAACAAATAACCCGACGGGAATTAGGAGCTTTCCGCCTAAATGCATAAATAGGGAGGATTGTCGGAATCGGTATCAGTTTTGATACAGACATGGCATAGACTTACAGGAAATGACAGATACCAAAACAGGACGAATATTAATCGTCGATGACAACGAAGACCTCCTGAAGGCGGCGCGCATCTTTTTAAAGCGCCATTTTCAGCAGGTTGACCTGGAGAAAAATCCGGAGGCCATTCCGGCCCTGTTGAATAATGAGAATTACGATGTAATCCTGCTTGACATGAATTTCACCAAAGATGTGAGCAGCGGAAAAGAAGGATACTACTGGCTGGAGCAGATTCTTAAAATCGACCCTTCCGCAGTCGTGGTGCTGATAACGGCCTATGGAGATGTGCAGATGGCGGTGAAAGCCATCAAGGCCGGGGCAACGGATTTTGTGCTCAAGCCCTGGGAGAATGAAAAGCTGCTGGCCACCATTTTTTCAGCCATGCGCCTGCGCGAATCACGGATGGAAGTGGAAGAGCTTCGTTCACGGCAAAAGGAGCTCTCCCTGAAAATCAATGAGCGATACCAGGACATCATTGGAAAGAGTCCGGCTATGATGAAAGTGTTCGGTACCATTGACCGGGTTGCCGACACGGAGGCCAATGTGCTCATCCTGGGGGAGAATG
>CAZLZD010000020.1:0-25834 GCA_964563925.1 uncultured Roseivirgaceae bacterium
CCAGGCTTCACCCACACTCACACCGCTTGAAAAAGAACTGATTATAGCGGCCAGTAAAGCAAAGATTACCAGGGAAGGAGTTCTGATTATATCTGCTGATAGTCAACGGTCACAGCTAAAAAACAAAGAAATAGCCTTCAAAAAGCTGGACAGATTACTTGCCAGGGCGTTTTTGAAAAAGAAAAAGCGCAAACCAACAGTTCCGGGCAAGGCAGCTAAGAAGAAAAGACTTGATGCCAAGAAACATCAAAGTGAAAAGAAAGAACTGCGAAGGAAAATACGCCAGGGAGACTAAGACTAAGACTAAGACCAGGACTAAGAGAGCGGGGGCGTGCAATGATCCCGGGAATTGTTCCTCAATATCCGACATGCCTTCGAGGCTAGTAACTCCAGTCTTTTTTCCATAAATCGATTAGGTCAAAGGCAATTTTCCAGTGACCCTGCACTGGTAGTTGTTTTCATTGATCACGTAGACGCTGATGCAACCTATGGGTGACAGTGTGATTTTGGATGCTATAAACGGTTTCGAGGTTACAGGGGCTGTGGTGTGACGGCGGGATAACGTATGCAGTAATCGGAAGTGAGGTTACAGGGGCTGTGGTTTGACAGCAGGATTCTACAGAAATTAAGGTAATCATAGCCATGTCAATTCTGATGCCTCTGTGGCATACTAAAAAACCCCGAAGGTTCTCACCTCCGGGGCTCTCTTAGTCTTAGTCTTAGTCAGATCCTCGGGTCCAGGCCCGAGGACAATGGTCTTAGTCTAAGAAAAGATTACATCATTCCCGGCATTCCGCCTCCGCCTGGCATGGCAGGAGCCTTGTCTTCTTCAGGAATGTCAGCCACAACTGCTTCAGTGGTCAGGAGCAGGCCGGCAATCGATGCGGCATTCTCCAGGGCAAGACGCGTTACTTTGGTCGGGTCAATCACACCGGCAGCAATCATATTCATATACTCGTTGTTACGGGCATTGAATCCGAAGTCCTTTTTACCTTCGCGAACCTTCTGTACAACTACAGAACCTTCCATGCCTGCGTTTTCCACGATGGTTCTGAGTGGTGACTCAAGCGCCATACGTACGATATTCACACCTGTTTCCTGGTCATCATTCTCCACGTCCAGGTTTTTCAGGGCTTCAATGGCACGGATAAGAGCTACACCACCTCCGGCAACCACGCCTTCCTGTACAGCAGCGCGTGTCGCATGAAGGGCATCGTCAACGCGGTCTTTCTTCTCTTTCATTTCCACTTCAGTGGCGGCACCGATATAAAGGATGGCCACACCTCCGGAAAGCTTGGCAAGACGCTCCTGCAGCTTTTCACGGTCGTAGTCAGAAGTAGTTGCTTCAATCTGCGCTTTGATCTGGTTGATGCGTGCATCGATATCTGCTTTCTTGCCGGCACCATTGACAATGGTTGTGTTGTCCTTGTCAATGTTGATCTTCTCGGCAGTTCCCAGGTAATCCAGGGTAGCATTCTCCAGCTTATAGCCACGCTCTTCTGAAATCACTGTACCACCGGTCAGGATGGCAATGTCTTCGAGCATTGCTTTACGGCGATCTCCGAAGCCGGGTGCTTTCACGGCTGCGATTTTCAGCGCTCCGCGGATCTTGTTTACCACCAGGGTGGCAAGCGCTTCGCCATCCACATCTTCTGCGATGATCAGGAGAGGTTTGCCAGTCTGAGCGGCCGCCTCCAGGATAGGAAGCAATTCCTTCATGGCCGAGATCTTCTTGTCGTAGATCAGGATGAATGGATTCTCCAGTTCGGCTTCCATCTTGTCCGCATTGGTCACAAAGTAAGGAGAGAGGTACCCGCGGTCGAACTGCATCCCTTCAACGGTCTTCACTTCGGTCTCGGTTCCCTTTGCTTCTTCCACGGTGATCACACCGTCACGTCCCACTTTGTCCATGGCGTTGGCGATCATTTCGCCGACTTCTGAATCATTGTTGGCAGAGATAGTTGCAACCTGTGCAATTTCGCTGCTTTCCTTGATCTTCTTGGACTGCTTGCGCAGGTTTTCCACAACCGCCTGAACAGCCTTGTCGATTCCGCGCTTCAGGTCCATCGGATTAGCTCCAGCTGCCACGTTTTTGATACCGTGGGCGAAGATAGACTGAGCTAATACCGTTGCGGTGGTTGTACCATCACCGGCATCGTCCGCAGTTTTTGAGGCGACTTCCTTCACCAGTTGGGCACCCATGTTTTCCACAGGTTCCTCAAGTTCGATTTCCTTAGCTACCGATACACCATCTTTGGTCACGGTAGGTGCGCCGAATTTTTTGTCGAGAATGACATTCCGGCCTTTGGGTCCCAGCGTTACCTTCACGGCTTCTGCCAGGGTATCCACGCCCTTCTTTAATTTGTCTCGGGCTGAAACGTCAAATAAAATTTCCTTAGCCATAATTTCTTTTGATTTTAATTCTTAAAGTTTTGGTTTTCTAGAGGATTGCAAAAATGTCAGATTCGCGCATGATGAGGTATTCCTTCCCATCAATAGTGATTTCTGTTCCGGCATACTTACCATAGAGAACATCGTCACCTTCTTTTACAGTCAAAGGCTCATCTTTTTTTCCTGTACCAACAGCTACTATTTTGCCCCGCTGAGGCTTTTCCTTGGCAGTATCAGGAATGATGATCCCTGAAGCTGTTTTTTCTTCAGCAGCAGCAGATTCTACAAGAACTCTGTCTGCAAGAGGTTTAATCTTTAGTTTAGACATTTTACTATGAATTTTAGGGTTATTTGTTCAAAATGGTTCTCCACATCCTTTGCACCTTTTGTGCCAATCTGCGATATGGGACAATTTTACAGCTTTTAACTCCGTTCACCCATTTTTAGCCCCCACAGTGTGACATTTTTTCATTTTTCATTACATGGCATTTTGTCAGTCTTGCCATTATGGTCCTTTCAGAGTATATTCCCTGAGTAAATTTTTTAAGGATGAAGCAGTTAAATGACAATTGGCTGACCGAAGGATGGGTCGATTTTGAATACAAGAAGTACCTGTTACTTGCCTACCTCCAGCACATCTCGGGTTCGTTTCAAAAGGCAGAGCTGTACCCTGCGCTGGGCGACCTGGTCAGGCATTACCGTAACCTGACCAGTATCCTGGAAAAGAAGGAATCCCTGTCAGGCACATTTCCCGAAAAACTTGACGGGGTGGATGCCTCCAGCTTTACCCTCCAGTTCCGCAAGGTCATAGAGGATGACGAAGTCATGGAAGCCATCGCCGAAATCGTGGATTTTGCCTTGCCCAAGATGCGGGAGCGTCTGAATGAGGGAAAGGAACTGTTTGATTTCGTAGAGAAGCAATGCGAACTGGCCCCGGTGGGGGTTATGCCTTTATACGCGCAGGAAGGTTATTTTTTTGTATCCGGACATCACCGCAACGATGTGCAGATTCACCGGTATCAGATCACCGTATTCGAACATTTCGAAGAACAAATGCGCGGTATTCATTCGACGTTGCTGCAAACCATTCAGCGCGGGATTGGGGATACCTATGAGAATATCAAGCGGGATCTGACCAGGAAACACACAGACCTGCCGAATCCGGCTACCTTTCTCATCCAGACGCGTATGGCCTTTCCTGACGAACCCACACTTATTCCGGTGGCACGCAGAATGCTTGTGCAGTACGTAAGCCACCATGCTGCCTAGCAATAAAGGCATAAAAAAACCCCGGGGTTTCCGGGGTCATCTATTCTGGAGAATAAGTCTTAGTTAACCGAATCGGTCGATAAATCCTCAAGACCTTGTCCGTCTTCTGCCGGAGCACCTTCTGTCGGCTGTGTGTTTTCAAGGTCGAGGCTCGTGGGAGGAACGATGTTCGATTCGTTGGCCCAATCCTGGAATTCGTCTGTTTCGGCGCCGCTGTCCAGCAGGAAACTGGAGCTCAATACCAGCACAAACATGGCGATCACCAATCCCCAGGTAATATTCTCAAGCAAATCCCCGGTTTTCTTCACACCGATCATGTTGCTTGCACTCGATCCGCCCGCAATGCTTGAAAGTCCGCCTCCTTTGGAGTTTTGTGCCAGGATCACCAGGATCAGTAAAATGGCCACCAGCACTACCAGACTTAATATAACTGTAAATAACATCCTTATCCCTTGTTAGTCAATTCTTCTATTCGAGCTGCAAAGTAAGCCTTTTTTTGAGGAAACTTCCAAATTAATTTTTTATAAATCTCCAGGGCCCTGGCCTTCTTCCCCTGATTGAGCATGATCATGGCGAGGTTCTCACTGATCAGGTCTTCACGCGGTCGGGTGCTCTCGACTGACAGGTCTTCCTGGTTGGGCGAAAAGTGTACCGGTCGTCCGGTCATGCTTGGTTCTTTCCGGATAAACTCATCAATTAGTTTTTCCGGGTCCTCCTCACTTTTCTTTTTGGAAGAGGGTTTTTTTTTACCCGCTGCGCTGTCTTTTGTCCCTTTCCGTGTCCCCGATTCGTCCTTTTTACTTACGGGCGTTTTTTTTTTAGCAGAGGAGGATGCGGGCTTTGAGGCGGCTTTGGTCGTTTTTTTTCGGGTTGTTCCGCGTTTGGTGCTGCTTGCGGAAGTTGCCTTCGCCGTTCCGGCCGTTTTAGTACTACCGGTGCCGGATGTCGTGGCGGATTTGGTTTCCGTCTTTGCCTTACTTCCTGATTTTCCGGAAGCTGATTTGCTTGCTGCCGTTTTCTTAGTGGCCGTCTTTTTTGCCGTGGCTTTTTTAGCAGCCGGAGAGGCTGAACTCGCTGCCGGCTTGTCTTTTACGGTTTTCCCCCGGGTGGTTTTGGCAGTCGCCGTTGATTTTTTCTTTGCTGCAACAGTCGTTTTCTTCTTTGCTGCAGCGGTAGTTTTTTTCTGTGCCGCGGCCGTTGTTTTTTTCTGTGCTGCGGTGGTCGGTTTCTTTTTAGCTGCAGTGGTTGTTTTCTTCTGAACCGCAGTAGTTTTTTTCTTTGCTACCGCCGTTGTTTTTTTCTTAGCCGCAGCGGATGTTCCCTTTTTTGTAGGGGTGGATGTTTTTTTGGTCGTACCGGAAGCAGTTTCCTTCTTCGAATCGGAAGTACCGGCTGCTTTAGCCGTCCTTCTTGCAGATTTTTTGGGGCCGGTAGCCGTGCCTCCGGCAGCTGAGGACTTCTCAGCGGTTGATTTGGACCGGCTTGCCGTTTTCTTTTTCTCCGTTGTTCCGGAAGCCGCACTTTTCTTCCGGGGGGTGACAGGCTTTTTTTCTTCCTCTTCCTCGCCGGCGATCATTCGTTCGTAAGCCGCCCGGTTTTGCTTAAGCTGTTCAAGATCAGACAAGATGGTTTCCTTGTCGCCAGACTCTCCCGTGGTTTCGGAAGGTTGTTTTTGAATGATTTCCTTGAGGACACCACGGTCGGTGGCATACATTGCGGCAAAATGAAGTGTATCCTGCTTTTTGTCCGTCTTCGCGTCGTTATGCGCTTTGGCCACAAGGGTGTGGATCACCTGCGAATACGGATAATCTGAAGCAAGCTTCTCAAGCTTCTTCCTGTCTTCCGTAGAAATCTGAAGGTAATCTTGTACGATCTTGTTAAACTTCTGTTTGCTCAAAGCGAATGGATTAAGTCGAAAATAGGCGTACCGAGTAAAAATATAGCAATTTTCACCAATTGGCAACCGACGCGTTGAATATATCTAAAATTATTTGGTCGTAAATCTCTTCAATGAGTTGATTCTCTACGGCTGTAAGATTTTGGTCACTATCGAAGTCTGCATAGAAGGAAAAAGACCGGTTTTCGAAGTCAAACTGGTCATCTTCGAAGTTGGTGTAACTTGCCTGTACGGTAATGGTCAGCCTGGTAAGCGCCGACAGGTCAGCCCCGGCATCGGGGTTGGTGGCCTGGGGAGACACCGGGGTGAGCCGGTATCCGGTCACCACACCTTCGATCAGCAGTTCTCCTTCATCGGGAACGAGGGCCAGGTTGGTGTTTCGCTGGTAGTAATCCTTGATCTGGTTGGAAAAGCGCTGGGCCAGATCCGGCGGACCGTTGTCAGCGTCATTGTAAAAATCCCTTATGGTCAGGGTCTCGGCTGTGATATTGACCCCGGTAAAGCCATATATCCCGCATCCGGTGAAATGGAACAGGACGGACCCAAGGAGGATAAGCGAAATGCTATAATTCTTCCAGCTCATATTGCTTGATCTTTCGGTAGAGCGTGCGTTCGGATATCCCCAAATCCCGTGCCGCATATTTTCGCTTGTTATTGTTCTTCTTGAGGGCCTTGATGATCAGTTCCTTTTCCTTTTTCTCCAAAGACAGGGTTTCGTCCTCTTCCGTCTCATGGGGGATATCCTGCACTTCCTCTGCCTCGGATTCGTAGGAACCCTCATCGGAGCCGTGGTTAATGTTGAGCAATACGGGGGCAACCGGACTATCCTCCTTGGCCGGGGCGGCATCCAGGTCTTCAAAAAGCTGGCTGTGCTCCTTGATGATCTGGTGATTCGGATCATCGCTCTGCAGGGCTTTCAGGACAAACTTTTTAAGGTCGTTCATGTCTTTCTTCATATCGAACAATACCTTGTAGAGCAGGTCCCTCTCAGATATTCCGCTGGCCTCAGACTCCCTCCTGTAAAGCGCAGGAAGCGAACTGGGTTCGGGGGGGAGGTATTCCCTGAGACGGGCTCCTGTAATTACTTTATCTTCCGTGGAGAGTACGGAAATCTGTTCGACCAGATTCTTCAGCTGACGGATGTTTCCCGGAAACCGGTAGTTCATCAGTACCGTCTTTGCATCACTGGTCAGCGATATGGGCTTGACATGATATTTTTCGGCGAAATCAGAGGCGAATTTTCTGAACAGCAGGATCACATCATCCCCGCGCTCCCGGAGCGGGGGCACGAAAATGGGTACGGTACTGAGGCGATAATACAAATCTTCCCTGAATTTGCCATTTTCCACAGATTGCTGCAGGTTCACGTTGGTGGCCGCTACCACCCTGACATCGGTCTTCAGTACTTTGGAGGAACCCACTTTGATGAATTCCCCATTCTCCAGGACACGAAGTAACCGGGCCTGGGTGCCTAGCGGCATTTCGCCGATCTCATCCAGGAAAATTGTACCCCCGTTGGTGACCTCAAAATATCCTTTCCTGGCTTCATGCGCACCGGTGAAAGATCCCTTTTCATGACCGAATAATTCTGAATCGATCGTGCCCTCAGGAATGGAGCCGCAGTTGATAGCGATAAACTGATTATGCTTGCGGGGGCTCAGGTGATGGATGATCTTGGAGAATGATTCCTTGCCGCTTCCGCTTTCCCCTGTGATCAGTACCGACATGTCGGTCGGGGCGACCTGAGCAGCAACGGCGATGGCATGGTTAAGCCGGTCGGAGTTACCGATAATTGCGAAACGCTGTTTTATCCGTTGTAATTCTGCCTCTTCCATATTAATTGGATTTCCCGATGGCGGTGCCCAGCAGGGTGGCCGCAGTGCAGTCTTCTATCTTCACCCTGACGTAGTCACCTTTTTTATAGTTCTCCTTCGGAAAAACGACAACTTTGTTGGCAGAATTTCTCCCCTGCAATTGTTCGTCCGAGCGTTTGCTGAACCCCTCAGCCAGGACCGTTTGAATTTTACCAAGATCTTCCTTGTTCCGGGCCAGTGAGTGCTCCTGCTGCCTCGCTATTATTTCGTTCAGGCGGCGTTTCTTGACATCCAGCGGAATGTCGTCCGTGTATTTTTTGGCGGCCAGCGTTCCGGGCCGTTCACTGTAAAAAAACATGTAGGAAAAGTCGTACCTGACATAATCCATCAGCGTCAGGGTCTCCTGGTGCTCCTCCTCGGTTTCACTGCAGAAACCGGTAATCATGTCCGAAGAAATACCACATTCTTCCCCAAGGATGTTCCGGATGGCATCCACGCGGTTGATGTACCACTCCCGGGTGTAGGTCCGGTTCATCAGCTCCAGAACCCGGGAATTACCGCTTTGTGCAGGTAAATGGATGTACTTGCAGATATTGTCATACTTTTTCATAGTATACAATACCTCATCGGTAATATCCTTGGGATGGGAGGTGGAAAACCGTACCCTGAGATCGGGATGAACCCGTGCCACACGCTCCAGGAGGCTGGCAAAATTCACCACCTCGTCCACGGATGATTTTTCGAGGCGGGCCTTGTTATTTTCTTCCTCAGACCACTTGTAGGAGTCCACGTTTTGGCCCAGCAGGGTCACTTCACGGTAACCCTGTGCAAACAGGTTCTCCGCTTCCCTGACGATGGAATGCGGGTCACGGCTGCGTTCCCTCCCGCGGGTAAAGGGTACCACACAAAACGAACACATGTTGTCACAGCCGCGCATGATTGAAATAAATGCGGTGACCCCGTTGCTGTTCAGCCTGACCGGATTGATGTCGGCATAGGTTTCTTCCCTGGACAGGAACGTATTGACAGCTTTTTGTCCGTCATCCACCTTTGCCACCAGGCCGGGCAGGTCGCGATAGGCATCCGGACCGACAACCAGGTCGACGATTTTTTCTTCCTCAAGGAGTTTGCTCTTCAGTCGTTCGGCCATACAGCCCAACACCCCGATGATCATTCCGGGTCGTTCTTCTTTAGCCCGGTTAAATTGTTTCAGTCTGTTCCTTACGGTCTGCTCGGCTTTTTCACGGATGGAACAGGTATTTAGCAAGACCACGTCCGCTTCCCCGAATTCAGGGGTGGTATCAAAGCCATTATCCTTCAGAATGGAAGTGACAATCTCACTGTCTGAGAAGTTCATTTGACAGCCGTAGCTTTCAATGTAGAGCTTACGTTCCTTGCCCGTCTCCTCACGCGGAGAAATCTTCACCGTTTCACATACCTCCCGGTCTGCCTCTTTCACAATATCAATATCGGTAATCAGGTCTTTCATACTTCAAATTTCGCGTACAGGATTGCAAAGGTAAGTTTCTTGGGAATTAAATGTGACATTATGTCAGTAAATTTTAGTGGATCATCCCGAGATCCCGCAGAATTTTAAGGATGGCGCGCGCTTTCAGCAAGCATTCCTCATACTCAAGTTCGGCCACCGAATCATAGGTGATCGCACTCCCCACTGAAAAGCGGAGTGTCTCATTGGACAGATTGCCGAAAAGGCTGCGGATAACCACATTGAAATCAAAATCCGCTTCCGGGGTGATAAAGCCTGCGGCTCCCGAATAGATGCCGCGCTTTTTATCTTCGTATTCCTCAATCAGCTGCATGACCTTCACCTTTGGCGCTCCGGTCATACTGCCCATTGGGAAGGCATACCGGATCGCATCGGTAAAGGGCATGTCGGACGACAGACTGGAGGTAACCGTAGAAATCATCTGGTGCAGATAGGCAAACGAATAGATGCCGAATATTTCTTCCACTTTCACCGATCCGGTTTCGGAGCTCCTGGCGAGGTCATTCCGGACCAGGTCGACAATCATCATATTTTCGGCCTGTTCCTTCTCGTTGTTGCGGAGCATCCTGATAATCCGCCGGTCTTCAAGTGCATCCTGGCTGCGGCGCGCGGTGCCTTTAATCGGCTGTGAGATGAGCTGCCGGCCGCTTTTCTTCAGGAACCTTTCGGGTGAGGCACAGACAAGGTAGTGTGCACCCATACGAAAGAAGCAGGAAAAAGGCATGGGAGAAGAGGAGGTAAGCCGGTCATAGAGTACCGCCGGCGGCTGACCGTAATTACCCAGTGAATAGTGCAGACAATAATTGATCTCGTACATATCACCGTTAATGATATGTTCACGCAGCTGGTTAACCCGTTCGACGTAGGTTCCCCGGGATATGTCCTGGATCAGTTCAGAGGGAGGTACTTTTACCGGTTCGGTGACAGGGGTTTCCATGATTGAAACCATTATGGCATCCGGATCGGTGTCTGAGTGGATGGTCAGCCTTTCATTCTCAAACAATAACACATGTTCAGGGATAAAGAAAAGCGCATCCGGAAATCCGGTTACATCGGCATGCCGGCTGGTTAACTGTTCTGTCTGGTTTTTAAGGTCATATCCCAAATACCCCACCATCAGGTCATGATGTGCTTCATGTGCCTCCCTGATTTTTTCCAGACTGTCCGACCCGTCTGTCCTGATCAGCATGCGTTTTCCGGCTGCTGCCAGGGTGGGAAATGCCCCGAAGGGAAATGAAATATGCTGGGATTCGTACAGGGCTGCGTATTCCTGATTCCATAACCAGCCAAGCAGACGGCGCCTGAAATCACTTTCAAGGGGCTGCAGGTAGGACTTGGTATGGGTACGGGAAATTTTCACAGCCTGTAAAGATAAAAAAAGGGATCAGAAAGCTGATCCCTTACTTTTGGAATACCGGAGGAATTACATGGTTTCTGCAGCCGGACTTGCTTTCAGGTTGAAAGACACATTTACCGTGTTGTAAATGAACTGATCCTTGGCCTTGTCTACCACAGAAGCCTCATCACGGAATGAGACACCCCAGTTGGTACGGTCAATATTGAACTTTGCCGAAGCGGAAATACCGTTTTCACTCACCTGCACATTGGCCGGAAAAGAAACACTGAGGGTTTCTCCGCGCATGGTCAGGTTACCAGTGATTTTGTGGGTAGGAGACTCTACCTGGTATTCGTCAGCCTCAATGGGGGTGTATTCAGATTCGTATTCTTCTTTCACCTCCGTCATTTCATCAGGATTGTAGGATTCCACCGAAGTGATCTCGAAAGTCGCTGTAGGATGGTTCTCCACGTCGAAAAAGTCTGGAGACTTTAAATGACCAAGCAGCTTACCCTGGTTTTCCGGGTCATCGGCAAGGTCTTCATTCTGGATATCCGCCACATTCATGGTAATGGAACCTCCCTGGATGGACCCATTTTCCACTGCGATAGATCCGTCAGCAACAGGGATGGAACCAATGTGTTTGCCGGTCGGTTTGTATCCGATCCAGCCTACTTTACTTTCGCTCGTATTCACTTCATACGTAACCGCCTCATTGGAGGCTTCGGCTACTTCCTGTGCTTCACCCACCTCAGCGTTGGCACCTTCCGGCTGTCCGGAGCAGGATGCAAGTAAGCCTAAGAGGATGGTGTAGCTTAAAAATTTTAATGTTTTCATGCCTTTTCTTTTTAAGTTTTTCTGTGATTGCGTTAACATAAGAGTCAACAAAGGTAATTATAAAAAGTTTTACATATACATGTTTAAACATATAAATTTATTCTATGGCAATTATTCGCGAATTAAGGGGGTTTAAGCCGGTGATAGGGGAGGATTGTTTCCTGGCTGAAACGGCGGTGGTAGTCGGACAGGTGGAATTGGGCGCGCGTTGCACGGTATGGTTCAATGCGGTGGTACGGGGTGACGTACACCGTATTTCGATAGGTGATTATACAAACATCCAGGACGGGGCAGTGATTCATGCCACGTACGAAAAGGCGTCCACCACCATCGGCAATAAGGTATCGATCGCTCACAATGCCATCGTGCACGGATGTATCGTGGAGGATGAAGTCCTGATCGGCATGGGTGCCATTATTATGGATGACGCCGTGATCGGGACGGGTTCGGTTATTGCTGCCGGCGCGGTGGTGTTACCGGGAACAAAGGTGTCACCTGGTTCTGTCTATGCCGGAGTGCCCGCGAGAAAAGTCAAGGAAACCGGAGCTGAAATGCGTGAGGTAATCCAGCGCACCGCACGCAATTATCCGATGTACGCAAAATGGTATCAGTAAGTCATCGCACCGGCCTGGGGAAAACAGGCAGGCTGGCATTACCCTTAGCGTCTACGGCCTGTACGGCAAAATAGTAATTGTCCTTGGAATAGGGGAGGTCGGCATTCAGCTCTTCCACGAAGATACGACCTGTCCAGTGTGATTCATGCGTTTCCCTGTACAGCACGTAATAGCCGGCCGGTTCTTTTCCAGCCGCGGGAGGCTCCCAGGTCAGGGTAGTCACATTGCCAAGGGCTACTTTAATGCCCACATTTTCCGGGGAATAGGGTGCAAGTGCAAGACGGGCCAGGGCGGCAAGATTCACACGGGCAATTTTCTGAACGTAGATGAAATCTACATATTCAGGAAGGTCGCCGTACTGCACGTCATTTTCCATCCGCACATCCTGGTGCTGATGCAGGTAATTCTCATTCATTTCACAAAATCGTACCGCGGTAAAGCCTTCCCGGGTAAAAGGGAGGTGGTCTCCGCCGCGGAGGTAGCGATCAATACGATAGTTCAGCGTGACGGTAAAATTGTCCACATAGGTTTCGCCGGTCGATTTGATATATCGTGCCAGCTGACGCGACCGGCTGTCATTCTCAGCTCCTGTATAGCTTCGCAGCCTGGACATTGCCTCTGTTTCATAATTAGGTATGGTTTCGCTGAAGATCCGGAACCGGTCGTCTGAGACGCGGTCCACTTCACTCGCCCGGGTATTACCCACCATGTCATTGTTGAATACCGCCACCACATTGGCCGAGTCGGCACGAAGCTTTCCGGCAAGATGGGTGGCGCCAAGCAGGCCCTGTTCTTCGCCTGAGACAGCCACAAAGATAATAGTAGAGGGAAAGGAACGGGCAGACATGATCCTGGCCAGTTCCATGACCAGCGCCACACCCGAAGCGTCATCATTTGCTCCCGGGGCATCCGAAAGACTGTCCATCACATCGGAAGCGCGTGAATCAAGGTGTCCGCTTATGACAAATACCCGGTCATCGTCCGGATCCGAGCCCTTCAGAACACCCATCACATTTTTCATTTCCACATCGTAGGGAATCCGGCGGCCCTTCTCCACGATAAACGGATCAAGGTAAGCTTCAAACCGGCCATCGCTTTGTGCAGCGTAGGTCTCGAAACGCTGTAATACCCAGCGCCTTGCCGCACCGATACCCCGCGTATCACTTTTTGTTTCACTCAGCGAATGGCGGGTCCCGAACGATACCAGCTTGCGGATGGTCGATTCCAGGGAATCCACGGATACTTCGGAAAGCATTTCCTCAATAAGGGGGTTTTTGTCGGGGACCTGGCCCGTGGCGGAAGCCAGCAGGATCATACTGAATAACAGGGTAAGTAGTAAGGATTTCATAATTGAATGATGTTAGACTGGTAAAGATGAGAATCGGATTCCGGAAGGTCACCTGATCTTATTTGAAGCGGGCATAATTTTTTGTCAAAGGTTTCCGATTACTGTAAAAGATTTGTAGAATTAACTATAAATAACGCTGCACGCCCATGAAATTCATTGTTAAGTTGCTTGTTACCACGCTGGTTGTTTTACTGACCAGCTACTTGCTGCCGGGAGTGGAGGTTGCCGGGTTCTGGGTCGCTCTTCTGGTGGCAGTAGTGCTTGCCATCCTGAATACACTCGTTAAACCCGTACTGGTTGTTCTCACTATTCCCCTAACAATTCTGACGCTGGGACTGTTTTTACTGGTAATTAATGCGGTAATCATTCTCCTTGCAGATGCACTCATCGCAGGCTTCGATGTGGGAGGATTCTGGTGGGCGTTGATTTTCAGTATTGTTGTGTCGATCGTTATGTCGATTTATGAGTCCGCATCCAAGGACTGACCGGCATTGTCAAATGCTTGTATATCAGGCAGAAATACATTAAATTCAGTAGGCTTAATTTCAGTAACCGAGCGCTAATATGTCGTCACAGAACAAAGGCTTTGATCCGGAAATAATCTCGGGCTATCGGGAAAGGATGAAAAAATCAGGGAAGAATTACCTGATGTCAGGTACGGATGACAACGGGCCTGAATTTAAAAATTTCTATTTCATCGGGATGTACGAAGGCCGTGAGGTGATCTATGACGCAGCACTGTATACATTGAGACTGCATCATAACAGTGAGCTCTTTGAACTGGCCGAGCACCGGGCCGCCAACCATTTTCCCGAGTTCAAGCGCATCCGGTACCGGGAAGACGAGAACGGTGACCTGCACGCCCTGGATGACCTGGAAGAGGAGATCGGTCTTTACATGGCTGAGGTTATGATGGAACTGGAGGCAGAAGGGGATATCAGGGTATCAGAATTTGTGGACCTTGATCCTAACCTGACTTTCGGGATCGGACTTGACGCCGCGCTGAATGAGGACAAAATCGATGACAAAGTGATCACACGCTTTGTAAAGCAATTCAATGAGGATACACTAAAACTTGATGAAACCAGTTATACGTTTCATACGGAAGATGAAGAATTTGTGAATGAGTGAATGACCAGCAGATGGGGGAAGGGCGAAAGTTGAAAAAAAGTATTTACCTGACGTTGTCGTTTGTGGCCCTGATCTGGATGGTCAAGATTGTTGAGACGACCTGGCAGGTGGATTTCGGCGTATATGGCATTCTGCCCAGGACCTTGTCCGGCACCATTGGCATTGTAACGGCCCCCCTGATTCACGGTGATGTTTTTCACCTGCTGTCCAACAGTTTTCCACTAATAATCCTCGGGGTGACTTTATTTTACTTTTATCACCGGGTGGCACCCGCGGTGCTTCTTTTGATATACCTTATGACCGGCTTTTGGGTATGGATTGCCGCACGGGCCGGCTATTATCACATTGGGGCAAGCGGGGTTGTGTACGGGTTGCTGGCCTTTCTCCTGGTTAGCGGATTTCTCCGGCGTGACCGTAAATCATTAAGTATATCTTTCATTATTCTTTTTCTTTACGGAGGTACGTTCTTTTTTGGGCTGATCCCCGGCGATGCGCGCGTCAGCTGGGAGTCCCATTTGATGGGGGCGATTGCCGGTATCTTTTGTGCCGTATATTTCCGGAATGCCATACCCTTGCCCGCCCCGGCGTTTTCTGAAGAAAGCGTGAACGATGCTCCGCCGGAGGTGACCTATAAGTATCATTTCACACCCGATTCTCACAAGCGGGAAGGCTACTCCTATACCCTTGGTCAGACCGGCAGTTCCGATGAGTCAGGGGAAGGGGGAGAATGATGTTTAGGGTTTTACTGGTGAATGTGTTTTTTCTTTCCTTAATTTGCTCCCGTAAAAAATCAAATTAGACAAAAAGTGAAAAATTTATCCTTGATCCTGAATGTCGTGCTGTTGATTGCAGTAGGGGCACTTTATTTTATGCATTTTACCGGAAATCCTGACAAGGAACAGGAAACCCCGGAAGTCACCGGTCAGGCGGATTACACGGTTGCTTACATCAACAGTGACAGTGTGGTGCAGAACTATGATTACTTTAAAAAGATGCAGGAAGACCTGGAGGCGAAAACTGCAAAACTGGAGGCTGAATACCAGAACCGTGCTCAGGGACTTCAGAAGGAGATCACTGATTATCAGCAGAATCAGTCCAATCTCACCCTTGGTCAGGCGCAGGCCCTGGAGCAGAATCTCCGGCAAAAACAGCAAAACCTGCAGTTATATCAACAAAAGCTGACCCAGGACCTTATGACAGAGGAAAATAAAATGAGCCAGGCTTTGTATGATAAAATCACCACCTTCCTGAAGGAATATGGCGAAAAGAACAACCTCCAAATGGTGGTTCGTTTTAACCAGGGAAGCGACGTCTTGTATGCGACCGATGGAATGGATATCACCGATGTGGTAATTGCGGGGCTCAACGAGGAGTATACAACCTCCCAGAATCAGGCCCCGGCCGATTCAAGTGCCGCCCAATAAGATCATTTTCGTTCAAAAACAGGTAAAAGCTCACATCATTGTGGGCTTTTTTTATTTCTTCTATTTGACTTCTAATTATAGTATACATAATTTCCTCCTTTAAACTGGTTCAGACCAACACTTTTTTAACTCTGACAGAATGCTCAAGGCATTATTTTTAGCGCTGAATGTTCGTAAGGACGAGGAGCGTCCCGTATTACTTCTCCTTGGTAAGGGATTCTTTCTGGGAATCTTCCTGGCCACTTATGAGATCAGTGCAGAAACGCTGTTTCTCAACAGGCTGGCTGATGATTACCTCAAGGAAGGGATCATGGTTTCCGGTGCGCTCGGTGTTATTTCCACCTTCCTGTTTGCCTTTTTCCAGAGCCGGGTCAAGTTTGCCTACCTGGCCATGACCAATTTACTGCTGGTTTTCGCGTTTACCCTGGGTGTTTACCTGTTATTCCAGGATGCGAGCCTGGTCGTTCAGGATTACCTGACCTTCATCTTGTTTGCCATGATTGGTCCGATCACGGCGGTCGTTCTCCTGGGCTTCTGGGGCACGTTCGGGCGCCTTTTTGATCTCCGTCAGTCCAAACGAATCATTGGCCGTATCGACATTGGCCAGCTGCTGGCCTCCATTGCGGCGTTTTTTGCCATTCCGTTTTTCACCCATATCATTCCTGATACAAGCAGCTACCTGCTGATCAGCGCAGTCAGTGCGTTTATGGTATTCGTGTTTTCATTTGTGCTTGACAAAACCACCGTGGCCAAGGGGTCGCTCAAAAGCAGTCGCGAAGACCGGAAACAGACCAGTTATTCAAGGTTGTCCCGTAATAAGTATGTCCGGCAGCTTTCCCTGTTCCTGCTGTTTTCCATGCTGACGTTCACTTTCATTCAGTTTTCCTTCCAAACGGTCTCTTCGCAGCAATTTCCCGAGGAAGAATCACTGCGTAATTTTTTGGCTATCTGCCGGGGATCCATCCTTGTCCTGGGATTACTCATGCAATCCTTTGTGAACGACCGGATTATTTCCGAATACGGATTGAAAGTCGCCCTTCTGATACTTCCGGTTATTGTGGGTGTATTCTCGATACTCGCCATCGGCGCCGGCTTACTGTACGGGTTTACTCCGGAAGCGGATAAATTCATCTTCTTTTTTGGTTTTGTGGCCCTTTCCAGGATTTTTAACTGGTCGGTCAGGGATTCCCTTGAAAACCCTTCCTTTAAGTTGTATTTCATGCCTTTTGATCTCAACCTCAGGTTTAATATTCAAACCAAGGTGGAGGGTGTGGTGAATGAGCTGTCAAGGTTCCTGGGGGGTGCCCTGATTCTTATCCTTTCCACCTTTCCCTATTTTGACCTCCTGGATTATTCGTATGCCGTACTCTTTCTCCTGGCCGGATATTTCTTCGTCGTTTCCAAAATGTACTCCGGATACAGAAACCTGATCCGTGTCAAGCTTGAAAAACAGCAGGAGGAGATCTCCCCGGAGAAAACCATGTCACTTACCGAGCAGCTGGTCGTCAGGCTAAACCGGTTCCTAAGAAATTCGCTGACTTCCTACTCGATATTCTCTTTCAGGCTTCTGGAAAAAGTACAACCTCAGGTAATTCCCCATTCAATCAATGTGCTGATGCGCCACGAAGAATATGAAGTAAAACACTTTGCCCAGCACAAGCTCAATGAAGTACGCGGTACGTCTGTGTCAGACAGCTATATCCTTGACCTGCCCGGGGCGCGCAAACTCTCTAAAAACGTTATTTCCCGGGACGAATTGCTGGAATTATTCAAGACAGGGGAAATTTCCCGTAACCGGGTATATCACCTGTCCAAGTCTGACCGGCCGGAAGACCGGCAGTATGCCGCCGAGATAATCGGCAACTATGCCGATAATGAGCGGACCCACTACCTGGTCGATTTACTGTATGACAAGGATAAGGTAGTCCGCAGTACGGCCATAAAGACCGCCCAAAAGAAATATAACTGGGAAGTACTCAATGCCCTGATTGAGAACCTGAATGATCCGGCCTACAGTATCATGTCGTTTAACGCCCTGACCGTCATCGGGGAGCCTGCATTAAAGGCCCTGGACCATGCCTTTTATCATACCAATCATGTGTTCAATTCACAGGCATTGAAAATTGTCCAGATCATGGGCAGGATCGGGGGAGATCAGGTCCGGGAGTTACTGTGGAGCCGCCTTGATTATCCAAATAAAATCGTGGTTTCCGAAGTATTGCGGGCGCTTGGCGAAGGCGGATACCAGGCGGGCCTCACCCAGATACCACGGATCAAATATGCCATTGAGAGTGATATTGAAGCAATCGCCTGGAACATGGCGGCTTATTACGAAGTCTCTGATACATATTTTGGTGTGCATATCCGAACGGCCTTGGAGGAGGAAGTTAATCACGACATCCGGCATATCTATATGTTGCTGTCCATGCTTTATGACGCCCGGTCCATTCAGCTTGTCAAGGAGAATATCGAAAGCGGGACCCACGAAGGGATGACCTATGCCATAGAACTTCTTGATGTGTTTCTGTCGGAAGAACTGAAAAAGAAGATTATCCCTGTTCTCGATGAAACATCCTACCGGGAAAAAGCGGCGAGGCTCCAGGAATTTTATCCGCGGGAGCCCCTTGATGATAAACAGGTACTGCGATTCCTTCTCAATCGTGATTTCTCCCAGACCAACCGGTGGACGAGGGCCTGTGTGATTTACCAGATGGGAATGAAGAAACTTTCAGAATTTCATAACGACCTGATCGCCCATTTTTTTAACCCGGATCTGATGATCAGGGAAGTGGCGGCGTGGGCCATTTATACCATGGATGCAGACCTGTACCGGAAGCATGTCAGGCGCCTGCCGGAAAAGGAACAGGAATACCTCAATCAATTGCTGGAGAATCAGGAAGAAGACAATCAGTATGTACTGCACTTTCTGCGTATTCATTTTCTTCGGACAACCACCATGTTTACCGATGTGGAGGGAGTACTGCTGGCTGAAATTGTGGATTTGCTGCATGTGCTTACCCTGGATCCCCTCCATCAGCTGAGCGATCAGGAAGATTTCTTTGATAATTTCTATATCGTGTACACGGGAAGCATGGAGATCGTCAGGGACGGGCAACTAATCAAGGTCATGGAAGAAGGGGTATTTCTCGGAGAATCACTTCCGGCCCGCGAAAATAAAAAGATTATACGTGCCGGATCGGAAGGTGCGGTCATATTGAAAATAAGTAAGGATTTGTTTTATGCCTGGTTGTCGGAGAATGTGGATCTGGCCAACCAGCTTGCTTCACAGTGGGAAATTAGTGACAAGGGGAAGGAAACGGATCTGCAAACAAAACAGGCTGAGTAAAACATTTTTTAAACTGAAAAATCATGCTGAACACAGACCCCGCATCGGGAAGAGAGACGTTCGGACACCGTAATGACCAGGAATACCAGGGAAATCCGTTTCCCGGGCTAAGGCCATTCGGTATCCAGGAAAGTCATCTGTATTTCGGTCGAAGCATTCAGGTTGATGAAGTTATCGCAAAACTTCTCAGGCACCAGTTTGTGGCTATCCTCGGTTATTCAGGAAGTGGAAAATCATCACTTGTACGAGCCGGGGTTATCCCCACCCTGAGACAACGTTCCGATGAAGGCGAGTGGCAGGTGCTTGTTACCCGTCCGGGTACTTCGCCGATCGCCAACCTGGCCGAGGTTTTACTGGGTGCACACGCCGAATCCAATCTTACCGTTTCCCATAGCAGCATTAATGACCAGCTTATAGGTGACCCGGATGCGCTGGCCAATATCATCGGCAAGACCAGGGAGAAACCCGCAAGGAAGACGCTCCTGATCGTGGATCAGTTTGAAGAACTTTTTCATTACCATGTTTCCGGTGACCACCATGAAGAGGTCAGCGCTTTTATTGCCCTGCTGATTCATGCGGTAAACAAGAATAATGGTGCCATTCACCTGGCCATTACCATGCGTTCTGACCAGATAGGATACAGTGCACGCTACGAAGAGCTGACAGGTCTTATTAACCAGAGCAACTACCTGATCCCGCAAATGTCGCCTTCTGAGAAGCGGGAAGCCATTGAAGGGCCTGTACAGTCTTCAGGTCATGAAATCACTGATAAACTCATTGATCAGCTGCTGCTCGACCTGGGTAAAACCCAGGATCAGTTGCCGGTATTACAGCACGCCCTGATGCGGACCTGGGACTATTGGATCGACTCCCGTGAGGAGAATGAGCCAATGGATCTTCGCCATTATCATGCCATTGGTGCCGTGGAGGAGGCGCTCTCGCTCCATGCCAACGAGGCCTATGAAGAACTGAACAGCGATCAGAAGGAAATTGCAGAAATCCTGTTCAAGACCCTCACCGAAAAAGGGAAGGATAATGTGGGAATTCGCCGTCCGGCCAGGATTGGTTCGGTGGCACTACAGGCCGAATGCAGTGACGAGCAGGTCATCGAGGTAGTGGAAAAGTTCAGGGAACAAAGCCGATCCTTCCTGATGCCGCCCCCGGGGGTCACCCTGAATGCAGACACGATGGTGGAAATAAGCCATGAAAGTCTTATGCGTATCTGGGATCGCCTGAAGGTATGGGTAGAGGAGGAGAATGAATCGGCACAGATGTATACCCGGCTGTCAGAAGCTGCTGCCATGTACCAGATGGGACAAACCGGGTTGTGGCGTCCGCCGGAATTACAGCTTGCCCTTAACTGGCAGAAAAAACAACGACCTACCTACGAGTGGGCAAGGCGATACAATGAGGCATTCGAACGGGCCATGGTCTTTCTGGATACCAGTAAGATAACGTTTGAAGCCGAACAGAAACAAGCGGAGATCTACCAGAAGAAAGTTCTGCGGAGAACGCGCGGACTGGCCATGCTGTTTGGTTTCCTGGCGGTTGTGGCTATTCTCTTTTTCATCTTTGCCACCATACAATGGACCAACTCCATTGAACAGGAAAGGCTTGCCAACGAAAAAAGGATCGCAGCGGAAAAGGCGGAAGAGGATGCGAATCAGCAACGTGCCTTAGCGGTGGCCAACGAATTGGAGGCCAGGCGCCAGGAAGATATTGCCCGTCAGAATGCGGAAGAAGCCCGTCAGAACTATGAGGAGGCTCAGAGGCAACGGGATTTTGCAGAACAACAGGCCCGGATAGCCGAACGGGAACGAAATATTGCCAACACCCAGCGACTGGCTGCTGAAGATGCCCGCAGGGACGCGGAAATTCAATTTATCAGGGCCGAGGAGCAGTATCAGCGGGCAGAAGCTCAGTACCAGCGTGCTAATGAGCTTCTTTATCGTTCCATTGCACAATCCATGGCCGTGAAGTCCATCAACCTGGAAGATAATATTCTCCAGGGTCTGCTTGCCCAGCAAGCATATGACTTTAACTCTAATTACGGAGGAAAGGAATACGATGCCTACATCTACAATGGCTTGTTTAATGCATTGAGAGCATTTAAAGGCCCGGCATTCAACACCCTGGAAGGCGAGATGCGGAACTCAGCCCGTTCGCTGGTACTGACCTCAGACGGAAGTACACTGTTCGCAACCGGCACCGAAGGTAAGGTCGTGATGGCAGGATTCGGAGAAAATGATCAAACGGTGGTGATTCACAGAAACCGCTATCCAAACCGGGTGCTTAAACTCACGCCCGATGACCGCTACCTGCTGGTAGGAAGCGATTCATCCAGTATCCAGGTAATAGACCTGAATGCTATGGGAGGCAGTGCGACCCAGATCACCGGACATACCTCATTCGTGAATGATATCCAGCTTATCGACGGAGTGACATTCTATTCGGCAGGCGGGGATGCCACCATTCGCAGAAATGACCTCCGAACGATGAACAGCGAGCTGGTTGCCCGATTGCCGGAAGAATTTAAAACCATCGACGTGACCCGGGACGGGGCATATCTCTATGGCGGAACTGTAACCGGAAATGTCTACCGGACCGATTTACGAAGCGGAAAGTCAGAACTGTTTATAAAATTTGCCAATACACCTATCCATGCCATAAAGGTTTCACCCGACGGACGCCTCGTGACCATTGGTGACGAACGCGGCTTGCTTCATATCGTGAATCCTGCCGACGGGGTTATCGTGCGTGAGTTGCGCCTGCATAAGGCCCGTATAAGTGACCTCGAGTTCTCAAAAGATGGCCTGTTACTGGCATCTTCCAGCCTTGACGGTGGACTGGTTCTTTGGGAAACAGACAAATGGAATGAGATACCTATCAGTATGAATGATAATAATTCCTATGTATGGGATCTCACCTTTACACCGGAGGGGGACTATATTGTAGCGGCCTGCGGAGACGGGGACCTTCGAACCTGGCCTACCCGGCCGGCGATGATGGCCAACGAACTGTGTGAATTTCTGGGAAGGAATATGACGAATGAAGAATGGGAGGCCTATGTCGGAAATGGCATCCCCCTTATTGAAACCTGTAAACTTCAAGAGAAAAGCTCGCCATGAAAAAGCTTTGCATCATAATGACGACACTCCTGTGGCTGGGGATCATTCTCCAGGCCAGCAGCCAGAATATTTCCTGTGCTGAAACGCTTAACCTGGCTCAGAACCGGTTTAATAACGGGGATTTTTATTCCATTCCCGCCATGCTCAAGCCATGCCTGGATAAAGGGTTCAGTGATCAGCAGAAGGTGGAAGCCTATTGGTTGCTGACACAGACCTATTTGTTTCTGGATGACCCGATCAGCGCGGAAGACAGCTACCTGAAGCTCCTGAAAAAGGATCCGCTGTATGAAGTGAATGAGGAACTGGATCCTGTGGATGTGGTATACCTGAGCGAGAAGTTCACCACCCGTCCCAGGTTTGTCCTGGGCACTCAATTCGGCATAAATACCACACTTGTGGATGTAATTCATCCTTATTCCCTCACCCCTCAGCAGGGCAAAGTGGATTATGCAGGCAAAATAGGAGTGCACGGAGGGGTCTCACTTGAATACGTTCTGAATTCAAACCTGAGTGCCGGCATTGAAATGAACGTGATGCAGCGCAGGTACGAATATTCCAAATCGCTGTTTAATGTCGATTTCCAGGAATTTACCGAAACCCAGACCCTGGTGGATGTGCCCGTACTCGTGCGCTACCGCTTTAATGCAGGATTTATCACACCATTTGTGTACGGAGGTATCGGGCTGCATTATTTGCTCAGTGCCAACGGCCAGGCCGTCTTGTTTGATCGCTTCCAGACCATTCAGTCAGGCCTCGAAGGCGGCTTCTCGGAGTTCCAGGTGGATGGGCCGGCCGTCAATATGATGGATCAGCGAAAATCCCTGACCTACAGCTTCGTGGCAGGCGCAGGAATCCTGATTCCGGTCAAATACAACTTTATTAAGGTGGACCTGAGACTGATACAGGGGATGAAGAATGTGGTAAATGAAAATAATCATTACGGGAATAATGAGCTGATATTCCGGTATGCCTATATCGATGATTTCAAACGGCTCAATAATTTTCTTCTTAATGTCGGATTTGTAAAGCCGCTTTACAAACCGAGGAAAATCAAAAGGAAATGATCATGAAGAGACAAATTAATGCAGGAACCCTTGTATTTCCACTTCTTGTGTGGTTACTCATGACAGTCACCGGGTGCGACACCAAGGATACGATCGACCCTACGTACGACGATTTCTTCATTAAATATTATGGGAATGAAGGGGATCAGACCGGTAAGGGTACGCTGGTGGCTGCAGACGGAATTCTAATAGCCGGAACGACCACCCTGGAGGGCGGTGTGGATCAGATCTACCTCGTTAAAACGGATTTCAACGGAAACATGGTATGGGACCGGCGGTTTACCAGTGTGACCGACCCGCTCGAGGTAGTAGGCATCGTCAGGGATCAGTCTGGAAGCCTCTATATTGCCGCCAATCGCCTGCACGGAGATGACCTGCGGGATTTCTACGTAATGAAGACCGATGCGAACGGAGGTTTTCTGTCAGACGCCACATTCAGCGTGGATGATTCGGGAATTGCCTACAATGACCAACTGGAATCAATCACGATCAATGCCCAGGACCAGATAATACTAACCGGGTGGTCTGCCAATGTCAATGACAAGGAACTGCCCAGCAACATCTCGGACGTGTATTCACTGGTACTCACCCCGGACCTTGTCCCGCTATCTGATACCGACTGGAGAAAGGTTTCCGGTTTCCGGGAAAGTATGGATTTAGGCAAGAAGATCATTCAGGCAAAAGACGGAGGGAGGTACTTCTTTATCGGTACGACCAATAAGTCGGATGGCACCGGACTTACGGCGCAAACCAATCTTATTTCCTTCCCGCTTCAGAATGACGGTCAGTTCCCGGTTGGGGATGTGATCAACGGAACTACATTTATTGAAACAGCTTCGGATATAATCCCAACCTCAGGCGGAGATGTCGTGGCCATGTGGAATTCTTCCACCGGTTTTAATTCTTCCACCATATACCTGGCTTATGCCAACGAGGAACAGAATTACAAGCTGCAGTCGGGCCAGGCTCTTCCCTTCAATTCGGCTGTCGGCAAATCCATTATACAGTCCCGTTTTGGCGGTTACATCCTCCTGGGAGAACAGATAAATAACAACAACAAGGACATTTTTTTAATAAGAACAGATCAGAACTTTGAGGTGATATGGCAAGTGGCTCTGGGCGGACTGGAAGATGAGGAAGCAAGTCAGATTGCAGAGCTGGAAGATGGAAGTGTAGTGATCGCAGGGACCGTTGTGCTGGAAAGCCAGTCAAAGATGTTCCTTATCAAAACAAAACCGAATGGTGAACTTAAGCCGTAAGCGCTATTTTTTGATACGTATACCAATGAATTTTTTAAACACTCAGTATTCCTTTTCTGCCAGGATATCTGCATTCTTGTTGCTGACCCTTTTGCTGGTTCTGGGTTCGGTAACGACCTCGTCAGCGCAATGCGATGACACCAAAAGTATATCCCCCACATCCGCTACTCTGTGTCAGGGAGAAACTGTGGATATTACGGTACTTAATTCGCAGAATAATGTCAATTACCGGTTATTCGATGCACTGGATAATCCGATCAGTTCCACTGTAGTAGGAACCGGGGGAAATATAGTCCTAACGTCAATTCCCCTGACTGCCTCCACGACCATTAAGGTGGAGGCCTCAAAGGTCCCTTGCTCGGTATACCTGATTCAAACAGCCAGTATTACCGTTAACCCCTTGCCTGTGGCGGATGCAGGGACCGATGAAATACTGTGCGATGGAGAATTTACGGTGCTTGGGGGCAGTCCGTCTGCCTCCGGCGGAGCGGGCGGATACTCCTACAGCTGGTCACCAGTCACTTACCTGGATGACCCATCTAGTGCCAATCCGACTGGGACATTTACTGCGTCCGGCTCGTTTGACTATACCCTGACTGTTACCGATGCAAACGGGTGCCAGGATACAGATATTGTCAATATCCAGGTGAACTCCATTCCGGCACCGCCTTCTGCGACCGGGGATGCAATCTGTCTGAACGAAGCGGTGCCTACGTTGAGTGCATCGGGAAGCGGTACCATTAACTGGTATAGTGACCCGGGATTATCGAGCCTGGTGGCGACCGGACCGTCCTACACGCCCACCACAGAAGTTGATAATTCCACGGCCGGTACTTATTCACTCTATGTTACACAGGTGGTAAGCGGTTGCGAAAGTGCCTCCGCACAGGTTGACGTGGTTGTCAATGAGATTCCGACCGCAGATGCCGGAAGTGATCAGGCAATCTGTGATGTGGGTTCCGTATCAATAGGAGGAAGTCCTTCCGCTTCCGGCGGTGGCGGTGGTCCTTACACATACAGCTGGAGCCCTACTACCGGATTGAACGATCCCAGTCTGGCGAATCCTGTTGCTTCGCCCGCATCAACGACAATGTATACCCTAACGGTCACAGACCAGAACAGTTGTTCCAGCGCCACCTCGTCGATGACCGTCACGGTGGTAAGTCCGCTGGTAGACCCGGTTGCAGCTGATGAGTCAATATGCCTGAATGAAGCCATTCCCACGTTGAGTGCCAGTGGCAGCGGAGGAACATTCTCCTGGTATGCTGAACCTTCAAAGACCACCTTATTATTTACCGGTGCCAATTACACGCCTTCAGCAGCTGAGGTGGATAATACAGTTTCCGGAACCACAACTTTTTACCTGGTCGAAACGCTTGGCCCATGTGAAAGCAATACGGTAGCTGTGGATATTACGGTCAACCCGCTTCCGGTAGCGAATGCCGGACTGGACGCCACCATTTGTGAGA
>CAZLZD010000020.1:25934-27558 GCA_964563925.1 uncultured Roseivirgaceae bacterium
GGTCTCGGGCTGTGAGAGCCCGGCCACGACGGTGAACGTGGTGGTGAACCCGGCGATGACAGTCAGTGCCTCGGCGGCGGATCCTTCGCTTTGCGTGGGGGAGAATACCACGCTGACCGGTACGGTAGGCGGGGGCAGCGGCAGCTATACAGTTAGCTGGTCTCCAGCCGGCAGCCTGGACGATGCCACCAGCCTGACCCCGGTAGCCACCCCGGCAACGTCCACGACCTATACGCTGACTGTTACCGACAGTGACGGCTGTGAGGAGACGGCCACGGTAACGGTGACGGTCAACCCGCTTCCGGTAGCGAATGCCGGACTGGACGCCACCATTTGTGAGAACGGTTCGATCCAGCTGGGCGGCAGTCCGTCGGCCAGTGCGGGCACGGGTCCGTATACCTACAGCTGGACCAATGCGGCAAACCTTGACGATGCCTCGATTGCCAACCCGACGACCAATGCGTTGCCGGCGGGGGTGTATGCCTTTGACCTGACGGTTACGGATGCGAACGGCTGTGCGAGCGTGACCGACCAGGTGGTGATCACCGTGAATGCGGCCCCTGCGGCCCCTGCGGCCAGTGACCCGGCACCGATCTGTGTGGGCGAGCCCAATCCGACGCTGACCGCCACGGGCACCGGCCTGCGGTGGTACAGTGATGCGGGCCTGACCAACCAGGTAGGAGTAGGGTCTTCGTTTACTCCTTCCAGCTCGGTGGTGGACAATTCCACGGCCGGCACAACGACATTATATGTAACCCAGACGGTCTCGGGCTGTGAGAGCCCGGCCACGACGGTGAACGTGGTGGTGAACCCGGCGGTGAGCCTGACGGTCACAACAGAGCTGACCATATGTGCGGGCAGTTCAACGACCCTGGGTCAGGATCTATCGGTTGCCGGAGGTAACGGAACTTACTCGTATAGCTGGCGCCGCGGATCCACTGAAATAGCAACCACTCCGTCTACCACAGTCTCTCCTTCAGCCAATACGGTTTACACCCTGATTGTCACCGATGGTACCGGATGTACAGCCACCGAAACAGTTACGGTTACTGTTGAACCCATTCCTTCCTCCCCTGTAGTGAATGATCCAGCCCCCATTTGCGAGGGGGATGCGATACCTGCTGTATCCACTGCGACAGCCGGAATAATTACCTGGTATGCCGATGACCTTACCACGGTCCTTGGTACAGGCTCAACTTTTACTCCTACTTCTTCTGAAGTGGACAATACCACAGCCGGAACCTATTCCATCTTTGTCACGACCACAACTGGAACACAATCCTGTGAAAGCGGGTTTGAAGAAGTCATATTTACAGTAAACCCTGCCATCTCACTCGATTTGGGCGGTCCATATACGATATGTGAAGGAACGTCTGCCACCCTTGGTGGAGCTACCGTAGCCACAGGAGGTAGCGGATCCTATACCTATCAATGGTCTGTGGGAGGAACGCCATTCAGTTCGCAGTCAAATCCATCTGTGACGCCTGCTGCCACAACTACCTATGATCTTATCGTTACAGATAATAATGGATGCCAGGCCAGCGGCAGCGTAACGGTCACTGTTGACCAACCGGTTACGGCCAATGCAGGCACCGATGATGAGGTATGCGGACTGATCATAGAC
>CAZLZD010000020.1:27658-71819 GCA_964563925.1 uncultured Roseivirgaceae bacterium
TGACCTGGACGGAGACCAACGGAACCTGTACGGGTGCCGACCAGGTACAGGTAACTTTCTCAGCTTCGCCGGCGGCCAATGCGGGTACGGACCTGCAGACCTGCGGACTTAGCCAGGCCCTGGAGGCGATCCCGAGTACGGGTACCGGCGTATGGACGCTGGCATCAGGCCCGGGCACGGTGACCTTTAACAATGCATCAAGTCCGACCTCGATGGCCACGGTATCCACCTACGGCACCTACCAGTTCACCTGGACGGAAACAAATGGAAGCTGCAGCGATGCCGCCACGATAACCGTGGATTACTATGCACCGGTTACGGCCAATGCAGGCACCGATGATGAGGTATGCGGACTGATCATAGACCTTAACGCGACGCTGTCCACGGGCAGCGGCGTATGGAGCGGTCCGGCCGGCATCAGTTTTGACGACCCGGCTTCGCCGACGGCGCAGGCCACGGCTCCATCCTATGGCACGTATGTACTGACCTGGACGGAGACCAACGGAACCTGTACGGGTGCCGACCAGGTACAGGTAACCTACTATAAGGAGCCTTTAGCCAACGCGGGAACAGGCGGAGACGAATGTGATCTGAACTTCCTGTTGTCGGCAGTTCCCAGCACCGGAGCGGGTGTTTGGACACAGACGGCCGGACCGGGAACATCAATGTTTAACAATGCGGCAAGTCCGAATGCCACCGTAACGGTGACTGAGTATGGCAGCTATGAGTTTACCTGGACGGAGACCAACGGGGTTTGCAGCGATGCGGCCGCGGTTGTGGTTAATTTCTTTGCGCAGCCTGTTGCGGATGCAGGTACAGATTCGGAAGAATGTGCTATGTTCCACACAATGGATGCCGTATTCAGCCTGACAGGCACAACGGGTACATGGACCCAGATCAGTGGTCCGGGCACCAGTGAATTCTCAGACCCGGCATCTCCGGTAAGTGACGTTTCAGTTGATGCCTATGGTACCTACGTGTATGAATGGAATGAACAGAACAACGTATGCTGGGGAACAGACCGCGTAACAATTCGCTACAATCAACCTGCACAGGTATTATCGGTAGACAATGACGGTGCGGTTTATTGTGAGCCTGAAAGCATCCAGGTATCAGGAACGATCGGTGGTGGAGCCACCTCCGGCAGCTGGTCACTTGTGTCAGGCGGTTCAGGAACCCTTACCGTAAGCAGCCTTCAGGGAAGCCAGGTGATCGCCACCTATTTCCCGGCAGCAGGGGAATTCGGACCGCTGGAATTTGCATTGACGACCAATGATCCGGATGGATCCGGACCTTGTTCGGCGGTTTCCGCACCCCTTACCATAAATATCTCTGAGTCACCCAAAGTAAATGCCGGCCCTGATATTGCGGTTTGCGAGGATGCCGGATCCGTAGCCATGGCCGGTGTGCTTTCCGGTTCAGCTGCTACAGTCCAGTGGAGTGGCGGGATGGGATCGTTTGATGACCCCGCCTCACCGACTGCGGTATACACCTGGGATCCCTCGGAAATCGGCACAACGGTAACCCTGACGCTGACCGCGTTTGACCCGGATGGAGCAGGGCCTTGTATTGAAGTGGCTGATGTGGTGAATGTAACCATCAACCCGCTTCCTGTGGTCAATTTCTTTAACCTGCCTGCCGTCACTGACGAAGGAGCCCCTCCAATAGTATTGGTAGGAAATCGTATCGGCGGATTATTTACTATTGCCCCGGGTTCAGGACTTGGTACCACGTACATTGAGGATAACCAGGATAAGGTGGTATTTGATCCGGGGTCGGCTACAGTCGCCACAACCAATTATGTCACCTATACCTATACAGATCCAAACGGATGTACCAACAGCATTACCAAGTCGGTGCTGGTCAATGAGGTGACCTCGGTGGATTTCACCATCCAGGGAGCGGTGACTAACACGGATGATCAGTTACAGATATGTAATGGCAACGGCGAGGTAGCCCTGATCGGCTTTCCGCCCGTGGCAGAAGGGTATCCGGTGACAGAATTCACGAGCCCGACGGCCGGACTCATCAGCAATCCAAGCGCCAACACCTGGCTGTTCAACACCAACGTTGCACCCGGCTTGTATGAAGTACGGTATACGTTCACCAATGAATTCAATGCCACTTCCAATCTTATCCGTCAGGTAAAGGTAGTCGGAACACCGATCGCGGATTTTCAGAATCTGAATGCCTGTGCGGAACAGGCGATTGACTTCGAGGATATTTCAACCCTTGAAGCCGGTCCGTTTCCCACCTCAATCATTGCCTGGAACTGGAATTTCGGTGATTCGGAAGCGACGCCCACTACTTCCTCAACGGGACCTGCCACATCAACCGTTTACCAGAACGGTGGCACAAAGAATGTTACGATGACAGTGACTACTGACTTTGGGTGTACAAGCACCATCAGCAAAAACATTGTGTTGGGTGAGGCTCCTGAGCCTGATTTTATCTGGACGGATATTTGTCAGTCGGAGAGTACGTCCTTTGAAAACCGGACTAGCGATATATCTTCCTTTGCCTGGAATTTCGGTGACGGTGCCACCAGCACCCAGGAAAATCCGCAGCATCAGTTTGGCAGCTCAGGATACTATGATGTAAACCTGAGTGTGGTAAGCAATTCCGGTTGTTCCGGTGATACGACCAAGCAGGTATATATTCTCCCGTATATAGATATCGCCGTCACCCAGAACAATGAATATTTTGAAGACTTTAATACGGATGACGGGAACTGGGTCCCTGGCTCCCTGGTGTTTGGCAATCCGGTCAGCTGGGTCTATGGTACTCCGTCAGGATCCTTCCTGAACAGTGACAACCCGGCCTGGTACACGGGTGCTAACGGAGGTGATCCGGATGGCCAGGGCTATTATAACCTCGAACAGTCTGCACTGAACGGACCTTGTATTAATATTGATGCGCTGGAACGCCCTATGATTGCGTTTGACCTGTCTTATTCCACCCAGGATGATTTTGACGGTGCCGTGCTTCAGTTTGGGTATGAAGACCCGTTGACGGGTGACCTGGTATGGGAGAATGTCGGAGAAAGAAACCGGGGTGTTAACTGGTTCAACAGCCAGGGTATTATTGCCCGTCCCGGGGATGAAACATCCAACTTTAATGAGGGTGACCAG
The DNA here is from genome assembly GCA_964563925.1 of uncultured Roseivirgaceae bacterium. GTDB lineage: Bacteria > Bacteroidota > Bacteroidia > Cytophagales > Cyclobacteriaceae > JAUILA01. Next base: position 30,790 of record CAZLZD010000020.1, read on the forward strand.
GGATGGAGTGGTGAATCATCACTGAATTGGGTAAGCAGCCGCTACAGCCTGGATGCATTAAAAGGTGCAGGTACGATAAGGGTTCGTCTCGCCTTTGCCTCTGATGGTTCGCAACCGAATATAGGCACGTTCAACGGGATCGGAATTGACAATATTTTCATTGGGGAGAAAAAGAGAAATGTGCTGGTTGAATTCTTTGCCGACAATGGGTTTGAAAACAGCAACAGTTTCAATACCTCATTAAATAACCTAAAGCAGAATCCGGATGTGGATGTGTTTAATGCGATCCAGTATCACCTGAATCAATCGGGTCTCGATCCTTTCCACGCCGAGAATACGCAGGATCCGCTGGCACGTGGCCTCTTCTACAGCGTCTCCACCGCGCCAAGGTTTGTGCTGGATGGTGCCGTGTTACCCTCAACGCTTGAAGACAACCTTTCCGAGAATAAGATTGATCAGCGATCGCTGCTGGACCCGCTGTTCCGGATTGATATCGATACGCTGGCTTCAGCCCAGGGGGTGATCAACTTCCAGGTAACCCTCGAGGCACTGACTGATATTGATCAGCCGGTGGTGCTCCATACTGCCCTTACCGAAACACGTTCATCCCAGGCAGGATCGGAATACCGCAACATTCTCAAAAAACTGTTTTACGGTGGGGCCGGACTTGATATTCCTGACATCTGGACTGCCGGGCAAACAGCTACCTATGAGGTGAATTATGTGATCGACGTGGAAATCGAAGAAACGGAAAAGCTGGAATTATTTGCCTTTGTCCAGAACAAGGTGGACTATTCAATTTATCAGTCTGTAAGCACGGCTGCCCCTGTCAAAGACAACAACGCACTGGTAACGAGTGTCGGGGACGACCTTAAAGATAAATCACAGCATATATCCCTGTACCCGAATCCTGTGAACGGGGTTCTCAATTTCTATTTGCCGGACCATCTTTACGGCACCTACGGGTATCAGCTGATAGACCAGCGGGGGGTAACGATGCTGCAGGGGAATATGGATTTTGTGGATGACAGATTTTCCCTGGATACCTGGGACCTGGCGAATGGGGTGTATTATGTGATAATTACCCTGAATGATGAGCCGGTCACCCAGCGTAAGATTGTGGTGATGAACCGAAGGTAAGAACCGAAGGTATATGGTCCGGGTGCGGGTGGATGCCCGCTCAGCAGGAACCGGAAGTACATGCGCACCATGTTGATGGTCCGGCCGTTATAACCTTTTTTACCAGGAGGTGCATGCCTGGCATCAGCCCTGAATGATACGAACAGGCCGCTCAGGATCGGCAATGCCTGAGGGGAGTAAGTGCGGTTATTGGGGATGGTCAGTTATCGGGAGAATGCAGAGCCTGTCCGTCCGTTTAACCGTATTGTTAAGACGCCCCCTTTGGCAGACGCCCATCCTTTGACACAAGCCTGTTCACAGGAATCTGTTAACATGGAAATGTAGCCGCAAGACGACAATAAAAATCCCGGAGCAGATCGGTTTTCGACTACCCCGGGACTATCCACCTATAGTACGTTTAAATCCTTACACGTGTTCTTCGAGCCTTGTAAATTCCACCAGCTCGCGGTATGCGAGTTCGCAAATTTCCTCCGCCTCACAGATGAGCTTCGGAATGGACTTCAGCGGGTCGGATTCCTCGCCGAAGAGTTCAAGCCGTTTAACAATTGGCTTGAGCGAATGGATCCCCATAAAGGTTACCGAGGGTTTGATACGGTGGGCGATTCTTGCGACTTCCACCCAGTGCGCATCTGCTGATTCTTCTTTCATTTCCGCCAAGGCATTGGGCGTATTCTCCAGGAAAGTATGAATCATTTCCCGCATAAATCCTTCGTCTCCACCGCTTACATTTTGCAAATAACTCAGGTCGGTTATACCTGACGATCCGTTTACCTTATTCACCGGTTCGGCTGGTTCAGACTGCGGTTTACGCTCGGCAAACTTGGTGATTACCTGCAGCAGGTCTTCCGGCTGGAAAGGCTTGGGCAGATAATCGTTCATGCCGGCTTCCAGGCATTTCTCATTGTCGCCCTTGATGGCATTCGCGGTGAGTGCCACAATGGGCGTGGTTATTTCGTTTCTCCGGAGGATTCGGGTGGCCTCATACCCGTCCATGACAGGCATCTGCACATCCATCAGTATCAGGTCATAGGCCAGTACCCGTGCTTTCTCCACGGCGATGTAGCCATTCTCCGCGCAGTCCACTTTACATTTCCACTTTTTGAGAATGTTTTGTGCATATAACCGGTTGATGTCGTTATCCTCCACCAGCAGGACTTTCATCTCCTCAAGGGTGGCTGAAGGAAGCTTTACTTTCCGACGTTCCTGGCGTTCCACAAGGTCCTGTACCTTACCTTCCTCATAGGGAATGATAAAGGTGAATTGCGTTCCTTTATTTTCTTCACTGTGAACATTGATCGTTCCGTTCTGTAATTCAATAAGCTGTTTTACGATGGTCAGGCCTAAACCTGTACCACCGTATCTGCGGGTCACGCTTTCGTCGGCCTGGGTGAATGAGTCAAAGATATGATTCAGCTTATCTTCGGGAATGCCGACCCCGGTATCCCGAACGGTAAACCGGATGTAATTAAGCCCTTCGGTACGCCGGTCAAGGCCTGCATGGATTGTGATACTACCCTTGTGGGTAAATTTCATGCTGTTGCTGATCAGGTTAATCATGATCTGGTTAAGCCTGACCGGATCTCCCAGCAGCACCTGGTCTGCCTCCGGATCAATCGAGTACCGGATGGGCAGCTGTTTTTCGTTGGCTTCCGGAAGAAATGACTCCACCACCGCACCAAGCTGGTACCGAATATTGAACCCGATCTTTTCAAACTTAAGCTTGCCGGATTCGATGACGGATATGTCCAGGATATCGTTGATGATCACCTTCAGGTTTTCCGTGCTGTTCTTGATGGCTGAAAGGTACTTCACCTTGTCCTCTTCGGAGGTTGCCTCCGACAGCAGGTTGACCATTCCGGCGATTCCGTTAATAGGCGTACGAATCTCATGGCTCATATTGGCGAGGAACTGTTCCTTGGCCTTTTGTGCCCGGAGTAGTTCTTCCGCATCCTTTTTTCGCTGGGTAATGTCACGGCAATCCAGGATGAGCCCCTCAATACCTTCTTTGTGGGTAAGGTTTATGGAATTGAATTCAAGGAATTTATAGGTTGTGTCGGCACACAGAAATTTAAATTCCACACTTTCATTATAGGGTTTGCTGCAACTCTGCCGGAATGCCTGCCTGAAGTCTTTTTCGGTCTCGGGCTGAATAAATTCGAAAAAATTGCGTCCGATTAATGTATCCGGGGAATGCCCCAGGATTTCGGTAACCGAGCGGTTGTGATAAAGAATATCTCCTTCATAGTTTACTACAAAAATAATGTCCGATCCATCTTCCACAACGGATTGATAGAACGCACCCTGCTCAACATACTGTTTTAGTGATGGTTTCATAGCTTAGGTAATTTCAGCTTCCATTTCTTTCAGATAGCGGTAGATGGTTGACTTACCGATATCCAGTTTTGCGGCCACCTTAAGGACGTTATTGTTATATTTCTCCAGGTAAAACTGGATAATCCGGAAGGTGTAGTCTTTCAGGGACATTTCTTCGTGAAGGAAGTTTTGCTCCTTGCTGGCATTATTAAAGGAGATATCACTGGCTTCGATGGTGTCGCCTTCAGCCATCACCGCTGCGAGTTCGATGATGGAACGGAGTTCACGTACATTGCCTGGAAAATTGTATTTCAGGAGCTTTTCCATCGCTCCGGGGTCTAGCCGCAATGCAGGCAGGTTGTTTTCCTCACTGAATGTGGTGAGGAAGTATTTTGACAGCAGGACAATGTCATTGCCGCGTTCGCGAAGCGGGGGCAATTCGACCGGCATCCCCAGGAGACGATAGTAAAGATCTTCCCGGAATGTGCCTTTTTGTACTTCGTCGGCAAGGTTGCGGTGCGTAGCCACGATCAGCCTGAAATTCAGCTTGATCAGGTCATTGCCGCCGATCCTTGTGAGTTCTTTTTCCTGAAGGGTCCGCAGGATTTTCGCCTGCAGGTTCAGGTCCATTTCACCTATCTCATCCAGAAACAGTGTGCCTCCCTCAGCCTCTTCAAATTTTCCGATCCGCCTGGTTGCGGCCCCGGTGAATGCCCCTTTTTCATGTCCGAAAAGCTCACTTTCCATCAGCTCGGCAGGGATCGCCGCAATATTGACCGCCACAAAAGGCTTGTCACTGCGGGGAGAATTGTAGTGAATGGCTTTGGCAACGAGTTCCTTACCTGTTCCGGTTTCACCGGTGATGGAAACGGTAATGGCCGTGTTTACGGCTTTCTCAAGCCGCTTAAAGACTTTTTGAATCGCAGGACTGTCTCCCACGATGCTTTTGGAGAATTCATACTTGTCGGTAATCTCCTCACGCAAGGTATCGATCTGCCTGATAAGCGACAGGTTTTTGCGGGCATTGTTGATGGTATTGAGCAGCCGGTTTTTGGTATCCTCATCCTTGGTGATGTAATCATAGGCACCACACTTGAGCAGGTCCACCGCCGTGCCGATCTTCTCCTGGGCAGAGATGACGATCACCTGGATAGATGCATTATACCGCTGAATTTCACTCAGCACCTCCTGGCCCGACATGTCGGGGAGAGAATAATCCAGGGTGATAATGTCAGGGTTCTCATATAAAGCCTGCAGACATTCCTTGCCCGACGTAAAACAGGTTACCTCGAAATCCGGATTCAGGTCCAGCACATATTTCAGGAATTTGGTATAAGCCGGATCATCTTCTACGACAAAAATTTTAAGTGTATCACTCATAACACTAGACAGTTGAAAAAATAGATGATGGTTAAACTTATGGGATTCCCTGAAGATATTCCTGTCGGAGTGGCACCGGAACAAATTCATGTAAGATTATCCGGGAACCCGGACATAAATCACGGGCCGGATTTCTTCCGGGTGGCTCTTCCATTCTCTCCATTAATAAGTAACTTAGCATTATCAACCAATCAAAACCTTCCTTTACATGGACGTGCTCAAATCGCTTACTCCTTCAGAAAAAGACCTGTTATTTGATGCCCCCGTTCTCGTAACGGTACTGATTGCCGGGGCAGACGGAGATTTTGACAAGGCTGAACTTGACCGGGCTGTCGAACTTGCCCATGATAAAAAAGTCACCGCGCGTGCCGACCTGCTGGAATTTTACCAGATCGTGGGCGACGGCATCGAAGATAAACTTAAGGTCAAGATTCATCAGCTTCCGGCAGACGCGGCCCAACGTAACCCAATCCTGATCGGCGAACTGGAGAAACTGAATGACATTCTCCCAAAGCTGCCCCATGAATTTGCCACCGATTACTACTGGAGTCTGCGGAGCCTGGCAAAAAAAATTGCGAGTGCCTCGGGCGGACTGCTGGGATACCTCGCAGTAGGTTATGAAGAATCGAAACTGCTGGGTCTGGACATGATACACGTTCCTGAATAATTACCCATGACGTACTCCCGAACAATCATTGGCAGCAGCATTGTGCCATTCCGGATGGTGTTCCTCATGTGGCTGGCCTTCTTTCTGGAGCGCTACCTGATCGTGCCCGACCTGTCGGCCTGGGGAATCTATCCAAGGAGTCTGGTCGGGCTGGCAGGTATTGTGCTTGCACCCCTCATCCATGCCAATTACATGCACATCGTCTCCAATACCTTTCCAATCCTGTTTCTCGGTGCCGCACTGTTTTACTATTATCCGAAAATTGCCAATACGGTATTTCTTCGTGCGTATTTCCTTACCAATTTTCTGGTCTGGCTGGTGGCCCGTGGGAACAATGCCCATATCGGCGCCAGTGGTGTGGTATACGGACTGGCCTTCTTCCTGATATTTTTTGGATTGTTCCGCCGGGATTTCATCTCTCTCATCATATCTTTGATTGTGATTCTTTTTTACGGGACGCTCTTTTACGGAGTGCTGCCGACGGCTGATCCGAGAATATCCTTCGAGTCCCACTTGTTCGGGGCACTGGTAGGAACCTGGTCGGCCTATTCACTTAGAAAAGCACAGGTTGAATAATGCAAAAACCCGAAGACGTTTTAAAGGATATACGCAGCGGTAAGGTCGCCCCGGTCTATTTTCTGCAGGGGGAGGAGACCTTTTTTATTGATCAGATAAGCGACCTGCTCGAAAAGAACCTGATCCCGGAACATGAACGCGGATTTAATCAGACCGTACTTTACGGTCAGGATGTGTCGGTCAGCGATGTGCTCAATCATGCACGTCGGTTTCCGATGATGGCAGAACGGCAGCTTGTCCTGGTTAAGGAGGCCCAGAATATATCAGACCTTAACCGCGAAGGAGGGGAGAAGCAATTGCTGTCGTACCTGAACCAGCCGGTGCCGTCTACGGTGCTGGTATTCTGTCACAAACATAAAAAGCTCGACGGCCGGAAAGCCCTGGGTAAATCTATAGGAAAACTCAGTGTGTTGGTCACCAGCGACAAAATACGGGATTATCAGGTGTCCTCATGGATTGAAAACTATGTACGGTCCAGAAAATGTACGATTCGTCCAGATGCCCTCCAGCTTATTAATGACTCCATCGGAAATGATCTTGAACGGCTGTCGAATGAAATCTCCAAGATCCTGATAAATTATGAAGCCGGGGTGACCATCGATATGGAGATGGTGCAGAAACATGTGGGCATCAGCAAGGAGTATAATGTATTCGAACTTCAGAAGGCACTGGTCTGCAAAGACCGGATGAAAGCCTTCCGGATCATCGGGTATTTTGCCGCCAATGCCCGTAAGCATCCCGCTATTCCCGTGGTGGCCGTGCTGTTTGCTTTTTTCAGCCGGTTGCTCATTGCCCAGCAGTACCGTCACGAAAATAAGAATAAGCTGGCCTCCGTATTGAAGGTCAGTCCGTATGCCATTCCGGACTACCAGGAGGCCCTTCGCTATTATTCGGCCGGGGAGGTCGTAAGGAATATCCATCTGCTCCGGAAAGCCGACCTGGCCTGCAAGGGAGTTGACTCCGGCCAGGCTGAGGACGGTGAAATTCTTAAGGAACTGGTGGCCATGATGCTGGCTGCCTGACCATAGGCAGGGAGATTATTTTTCTCTACCTTTGTGACGTACAATTTTTTGCGATTTCAGATACGTTTTTGACATTTTTTCGTTTAACAACACAAGACCATTTCTAACCGTACATTCATGCGATCATTTTTTGTTATTGCCGTCCTGTTATGTTCAGTAAAACTGGTCGGGGCGCAAACCACCTTATATCATACAGAAGCCGATGCCCTGTTCCGGAAAGGAGTTGACCTGGTCAATAAGGCAGAATACGCGGCCGCCAGGGAGACTTTTGAAGCCTATCTCGGGCAAGGCACCAACCAGCTGAAAAAAACGGAGGCAGAATATTACCGGGCCTTCTCCGCCCTGAGCCTTTTCCACCAGGACGGCGAGAAGCTGGTGGAGAAGTTCATTCATGATAACCCGAGCCACCCTAAAGCCAGCGTTGCCTATTATGAGCTGGGCGACTTTTACTATAAACAAAAGGAGTATACAAAAGCCATCGAATACCTTAACCGTGCCAATTTCCAGGCATTGTCGCCGGAACAGCGGGTTACTCTTCTTTTTGAACTGGGATACAGCCATTTCACCCGGCGCCAGTTTGACCAGGCACTAACGTCTTTTAACAAGTTGAAATCGGGTAATTCGGCTTACCAGGCGCCTGCGAGCTATTACGCGGGCTATATTGAATACGAGCAGGGGAAGTATGACCAGGCCATCACGGACCTGGAACGGGCAGGACAGAATCCGGCGTATGAAAATGTCGTTCCGGGGATGATTGCCAGCATCTACTACAACCAGCGTAAATATGACCAGGTCATTGCGTACAGCGAAAAGGTGCTGCGCGGCAATGTACGGGTCAATGAAAAAGACTTTTACCTTCTGACGGCAGATTCCTACCTGTTCAGGGAACAGTTTGACAAGGCCGGTGAGTTTTATGCCAGGTACCAGGAGAATGTCTCGAATCCCGCAGCCCCGGTAAGGTACCGGATCGGATATACACTGTACAAGCTTGGTGATGACGCTTCGGCCATCGAGGAATTTAAACGTTCGGCTTCTGAAAAGGACAGTATCGGGATTTACTCGTCCTATTACCTGGGTATACTCTACCTGAAGGAGGGGAACAAACTGTATGCGCTCACCGCCTTTGATAATGTGCGGAAGAGTGATATGGGCAGTAGCCTCATTGAAGAAAGTACCTATCAATATGCGAAACTGGCGTATGATCTCGGCCGGACCGAGGAAGCGATCAATGTAATGAACGACTTTGTGGCCAGTTACCCGCAAAGTGCGCATATCGACGAGGTGAATGACCTGCTGTCCAAGGCTTACCTGAACAGTAATAACTATAACCTGGCCATTCGCCACATTGAAGGCATGCCGCAGGTCAACCGCAACCTGCAGGGAATATATCAGAAGGCAACCTACCTGAAGGGAGCCGAGGAATTTAACAAGGAGGATTATGCAGAGGCCATCCGGTTGTTTGACAAATCGCTGAAATATACTCCGGACCTTCAATATGCCATCCTGGCCAGTACCTGGGCCGGGGAAGCCTATTCAGTAGGCCGACGTTACGAGGAGGCTATACCTTATTACAGGAAGGCACTGGCAGGGGCGGGAAATTCTCCGTCAAAGCTTCAGGCACATTACGGCCTTGGGTATGCCTATTATAATACCAAGGCCTATGACCAGGCGCTGAAACAGTTCCTTACCTATACCGAAGCCCTGTCAACGTCCTCAAACAAGCAAAACTACACCGACGCCCTGCTCCGGGTGGCTGATTGCTACTACGTAAACAAGGAATATTCACGGGCACTGAGCTATTACCGGGCCGCCATACGGGAGAATACGGTGGACGGCGATTATGCACATCTGCAGGCAGGGGTGATGCTTGGCATAATGGGGAATGTGGATGAAGCCAACCGGGAATACAATTACCTGTCTGAACAGTTTCCCAATTCCAGGTACGCCGACGACGCCCTTTACCAGCGCGGACAGCTTAACTTTGAAAAGGGTAATTTTGAATCGGCAGTCAGGGGCTTTAATGAGCTTATACGGAAAGAACCCAACAGCCAGTACGTCCCCTATGCCTACCTTCGGAGGGGTGCGGCGCAGTATAACCTGCAGCAGTATGATAAGGCTATTGAGGATTATGCCACCCTGTTAAGAAAATATCCCAGGCACCCGGTGGCTTCCGAAGCACTGCTGCCACTGCAGGAAGTCCTGAGCGGCCAAAACCGATCTGATGAATTCGCCGGGTACCTTACCGCGTACAAGGCGGCGAACCCCGATAAGGAAGGGCTGGAAAGCATTGAATTTGAAACCGCGCGTAACCACTATTATAACCTGGCCTATCAGAAGACTATCGAGGGGTTCCGCAGCTACATCAGCTCATATCCCAATAACCCGAAGGTGCCCGAGGCAAACTATTTTATTGCTGAATCACACTACCGCCTGGGAGAATTTGACAAGGCAATTCCCGTCTATGAAGCCCTTACCGGTGACCCGTCGTTTGCCCAGTACAACCGGGTGATTGCCCGCCTGGCAGAATTAAGGTCGGAGGGAGGCAGCTATGATCAGGCGATCGAAAGGTATTATCAACTGGCCCGGATCGCACAGAACAAGAAGGAGCAATTCAACGCATGGTCAGGTCTGATGGAAGCCTATTTTGCCAAAGGCCAGTATGACTCAGTTACCCATTATGCCAACACTATTCTGGAAAAAGGGAACGTGAATATCAGTGCCCAGAATAAAGCCAGTCTGTACCTGGGCAAGGCGTCCTATGCCCGCGGTGACCTGGCGTCGGCACAGGATGAATTCCTCACGACCCTCAATGCAGCAAGGGACCAGTATGGGGCAGAAGCACAATACCTGCTGGGCGAATCATTCTATCGGCAAGAGAAATACCAGCAGTCCGTGGAGACCCTGATCAACCTGAATAAGAACTTCAGTGCGTATGAAAACTGGGTAGGGGAAGCCTACCTTTTACTGGCCGATAACTATGTCGCCATGGAGGATTACTTCCAGGCTAAAGGCACCCTGAATTCGCTCATCGAAAACTTCCCGGGCGAAGAGGTAAAGAGCCGGGCAAGGAAGAAACTGGAGGAAATCAGCAAGCGCCAGGCATCCCGGCCGGAGGAAGTTATTATTGGAAGTGATACTTCAAGTATTAACAATTAAACATACTGATTTACAGAAACATATATTTCAGTGATAAATAAAATCTATCGGATAAAATGAAGTATTTTTTAAGCGTATGTGTGGCAATTCTCGTCGGGCTGTCTGCCCGGGCACAGGAGCCTTTTGAAAAGGAGTCCGAGCTTAAGGATGTGGAGATCGAGATTGTGAAGGACCGGGAAATTGTGCTCCCGAAAGCCAGCAGGAATTTTGAAAAAGTTCCCCCGACCACCTTCCCGGAAAACGCGGATCAGCTGGAATATTTTTTCAACACGATCAGTTTTCCCCTGCCGTTGCTCGACATTCGGATGAGGCCTTTGCGCGTGAGGGATGCGGCGCTTGAGAAGACCTACGGGAATTATGTACGCGGAGGTCTGGGCAATTATGCCACCTCGTATCTGGAAGGATACTTTAACAGCAAGCGTGATCAGGATTACTCGTACGGGGCGCACCTTAACTGGTTCAATCAAAACCGCGGACCGGTGGGTGACAAGGACTCCGGATCAGGGGAAGTTCAGTTCAGCGTTTTCGGTAAGTACTTTACCCCTAAGGTGACCTTTAGTGCGGAGGGGGGGCTCGACCGGCAACAGGTTAAATTCTATGGCAATCCGATTCCGGTGGAAGAAGTGGAAAAACAGGTGTATCAGAGCCTGTTCCTGAAGGGGGGGTTGGAGAATACCTCGCCTGAAGACCAGATCCAGTATAAGGCCGGTTTACGACTTAATTTGCTGACCGATGAATTTGACGGGAGGGAGTCAGAACTCGAGAGCAGCCTTGTGGCATCTTCAGATATATCGGATGAGATTTCACTGCGGGTAACCAGCGATCTTTCCCTGATCGGACGAAAGGGACAGAGTTTTGAAAATAACAGCAGGACCCTGTTCAGGGTGAAACCCCAGGTCGGATTTGAATACGAGGGATTCCGCATTGTGGCCGGCGTAAATGCAGTGTATGAAAACGACACGCTTTCGGGTTTTAATAAATTCCATCTCTACCCGGCTGGTGAGGCCTCCTATACATTTAATGAGAAGGTTGACTTATTTGCCGGTGTAACGGGTGATATCCAGAAGAACACCCTGCGGACGCTGAGTAATGAGAATCCCTTCCTGGCACCGGATGCACCGATCTATCATTCCAATATGACGATCAGTTTTTTTGGCGGACTAAGGGGCAAGCTCACCCCTGAGCTGGGTTTCGAGGCAGGTGTTAGTGTTTCGAATTACAAGAACCTTTATTTTTTCCTGAACGATACGACCCGGCAGGAACAGTTCAATGTGATATACGATCCGGGCAATACGGCGGTGGTCAATATGTACGGATCGATCGGGTACACCCGATCCGATGAATGGAGTGCCCACGTACGGGGTGACTACTGGGGGTATGGAACTTCAGATATCGGGGAAGCCTGGCAGCGGCCGAATTATAAATTGACGGCCACCGCGTTCTATAACCTGTTTGACAAAGTGCGGTTAAATGCAGAAGCCTATGCCACCGGTGGTATCAGGTCCTACGACTTTACCACCGATGAGGTCGTTAACCTGAAAGCTGCGGTCGATATGAATTTTATGGCCGAGTACATATTCTCAAGGCAGGTCTCCGCCTTTGTGCAGTTCAATAATATCTTTGCCAAGGAATATGAGCTATATTACCGGTATCCGGTACGCGGATTCCAGTTTATGATAGGTGCATCTTACAGTTTTTAACACGCATGTAGGGTTTTTTAAAAGAAAGACGTGTGCTGGGGCGTTCCAATTTGGCACACTTAAAAATTCAACTATTTTTGTGATGGATCCAAAATGTATCCCTGAATCTGACCTTACCCTAATCGATTAATCATGGCAGACGATAAAAAAAAGAATGACGAAATAGAAGAGAATATGAATCAGGACACTGGCGACATCCATGAAGCGGATGACACCTTTGGTTTGCCTGATATAGATTTTGATCCGGTTACCCCGGAACCCACCCGTAAAGACCCTGAGCCGGAGCCGGAAAGTTCGCAGCAGGAAGAGGTGGAATCAGCCAGTGAGGAACCGGTTGAGGAAGAGACGGTTTCGGAGGAATCCACGGAAACAGAACAACCGTACATGTATGCATCCAGGGCCGAGGATTCTGAAACCCGGCCTGAAGAGGAGGAAGACACTTCGGAAACCGAAGCCACAGGGGCAGCCTACACGGAACCGGAAGAAACCCCGGAGACCACTGCGGATACCTATTATCACAGCACCGAAACGGAGCAGACAACGGGTACCGACTATTCGGCCTCTATGGAAGAACATCATGAAGAGGAGGAAAAATCTGCCTATGTGCCCGGGACGTATGCATCCCGTAAGGAATCATCGAGCAACGCAGGTGCAATTATTGGCATTCTGGTGGCCCTGATACTTGTGCTTGGTGCAGTCTGGTATTTTGTGTGGTACCAGCCCGGACAGGAAGCCGAACAACAACGGCTGGCCGAACAGGAGCAAGCCGAACTTGATGCACAGGCAGAGCGGGACCGCCAGGCTGAGGAGGCAAGGATTGCCGCCGAAGAGGAAGCCGCACGACAGGCAGCAGCCGAAGCGGAGGCAGCTGCGGCCGCCGAACCCGAAACAGGTACCATTGAAACAATTTCTGCACGAACTGGCCGTTACTATGTGGTAGTTGCCAGCGCCATAGACGGGGACCTTGCTATGGATTATGCGCAAAAGCTCTCTGACAGCGGTAATAACGTGAAAATCATTGCACCGTATGGCAATGTGATGTACCACCGGGTGGCAGTCAGGGACCTGGAAAGCTGGGATGAGGCCAACACGGTGGCGAATGAGCTGAAAGGAGAATACGGAGACGGGGTATGGGTCAAGAAATATTAACTATGATTTTTGCACAAATAACAACAGGACAAGACACTGTATCAACTGTAACATCTTCAGACGAAACTGTCAGCATCATGGACCTCCTTCTTCAGGGAGGTTTTATGATGATACCCATTTTAATTTTATCCATTATGGCCGTCTACATTTTTGTGGAACGGGTGCTTACCATTAATAAAGCGGCGAAAGCTCCGCAGCCGTTTATGGGGACTATCAAGGAAATGGTGGAGCGGGGCGATATCAGCGGGGCACGCGTGATGTGCCAGCAAAATCAGTCCCCGGTATCGAGAATGATCGAGAAGGGCATTGCCAGGATCGGCAGCCCGCTGAAGAATATTGAGGTTTCCATTGAGAATGTTGGAAAGATCGAAATATTCAAACTGGAGAAAAACCTCAGCCTGCTGGCGACTATCTCCGGTTCGGCCCCCATGCTGGGCTTCCTGGGTACTGTGATAGGAATGATCCAGGCATTTATCGCCATCGCCCAGGAGGAGGGCTCTGTCAGTCCGAAGCTTCTGTCCGAAGGGATATACACCGCGATGGTGACGACTGCTGCCGGACTGTTTGTGGGTATCCTTGCCTATCTCGGATACAACTACCTGGTAACCCGGGTTCAGAAAGTAGTTCACCAGATGGAATACAGCAGCATTGAATTTATTGAGCTCCTTCAGGAACCCAGGTAGTCAATTCTTAGTTGAAATAATAACGGAAACCGTGCATGGCGCTAAAGTCAAAACATAATGTAGAACCGATGTTCAGCATGTCATCCATGACAGATATTATCTTTCTGTTGTTGATATTCTTCATGCTGACCTCTTCGTTTATTACTCCGTCAGGTTTGCCGGTCAACCTGCCGACAAGCAAGGCTTCAACCGTGGAAATACAAAAGGTGTCGGTGACGATTACCGATAACCTGGAGTTTTATGTGGGGGACAAGAAAGTGACTCGTTCCATGCTTGAGGCCGAACTTCGCAGCCGGCTGACGGGTAAGGAGGGGGCTGTGGTACTGCATGTGGATAAATCAGTGCCGACCGAGCAATTTGTATTTGTGGCAGGGATCGCCACTTCGCTGGAAGCGAAAGTGAGTATTGCCACCCGACCCGAGTAATATGGAAGGGACACAGGAAAAGAGGAACAAAAATGTGGGGATGCTGGTCTCCATAGGGGTACATGCCCTGTTACTGCTTCTCTTTGCCTTTTTGCTGGCCTGGCGTGCACCGGATCCGCCATTACCTGAATATGGTATAGAAATAAACTTTGGCGTATCCGAAACAGGATCAGGAGATATTCAGCCTGAGACACCCCCGGTGGAAAGCGAGTCGGAAGAAGAGGCTGCCCCGGAAGAGGCTTCTGAAGAAACCCCGGTAGACGAAGCCCCGGCAGAAACGGTTCCGGACGAACCGGTGACAGAAGCCGCAGAAGTTATTCCTGAGCCTGTGAAGACGCAGCAGGAGAGTCCGCAGGTAGTAAAAGAAGAGGCCAAGCCAGTGGAAAAGCCTGTGGAGAAACCTAAAGAGCAGCCCAAAAAGGAACCCGCACCCGAGCCCGTTAAGGAACAGCCCAACACAGAAACCGAGAAGAGCGGCGCAAAAGGAACCGGTGAAAGCCAGGACCCGCCGGCGGCCAGCCAGGGTGACGATACCGAGAAGACCGGGGATAAGGGCGATGAGCAGGGAGAACTGGATGCCCGTGCACTTTATGGCAAACCGGGTGGAGGCCAGGGAGGTGCATCACTGAATATCGTGGGATGGACCTGGGATGAGGAGCCGCGTAAGAAAGACAGCTCAAATGAAAACGGTACCGTAACCTTTGAGTTTATGATTGACGAAGATGGATATGTGATTTTTACCAAAACACTCAAAAGCAGTGTTTCCCCCAGCGTGGCCAAGTTCTATGAAGATCAGTTGAAACAAGTTACCTTCAGCCGTACAGGAACCGGTGCGGTGAAGCCCGGAAATACCCGGGGAACTGTTACCTTTACCATCGTTTCAAAATAATTACCATTTCCTATGCCGATGAACTACGAGGAGGTATTGTCCTACTTGTATACCAATCTGCCCATGTTCCAGCGAATGGGGGGCATGGCGCTCAAGAAAGACCTTAGCAATACCCTGAAACTGTGTGCTTACCTGGATCACCCTGAAAGGAAATTCCGATCGGTGCACATTGCAGGTACCAACGGCAAGGGGAGCAGTTCGCATTACCTGGCCTCCATTCTCCAGGAAGCCGGCTACCGCGTCGGGCTTTATACCTCGCCCCATTTAAAGTCCTTTACCGAGCGGATCCGGATCAACGGCCGCATGGTTGACAATGAGTATGTAACTGAGTTTGTCAACGAGCACCGTTCATTTATAGAAGAATTAAAGCCCTCGTTTTTCGAGATCACCGTAGGAATGGCCTTTGACTACTTTGCCCGTCAGCAGGTTGATGTCGCCGTAATCGAAGTGGGCATGGGGGGGCGCCTCGACAGTACCAATGTGATTACGCCGGAGGCGGCACTGATCACCAACATAAGCTATGATCACCAGCAATGGCTTGGGGATTCCCTCACAGAGATAGCCGGTGAAAAGGCCGGCATTATTAAAGAAGGAATACCTGTGGTAATCGGGGAAAACCAGCCGGAGGTATTTGACCGGTTCAGGCAGACCGCTTCCGGAAAAAATGCCACCCTGGTTAAGGCCTGGGAGCAATATGCTCTCGAAATACATGGAGATACCTGGGTATTCAGGACAGGAGAATCCACCATTCGCGTGGAGGGTGCGGGTCTCCCGGAATATCAACAACTAAACCTGCCCGGGGTACTGGCACTGGCCGGAATTCTGAGGGACCAACGGTCATTTCGCGTAACGGACGAACAGATGGAGAAGGGAATCCGGAATATGAAAAGCAATACCGGGCTGATGGGCCGATGGCAGGTCATAGCTCGCCAACCCAAGGTAATCTGTGATGTAGGACATAACGAAGCTGGTTTCGCCTTTATTCTCAAACAGCTGAAAAAGGAATCATACGCAAAGCTTTACATCATTTTGGGAATGGTGTCGGACAAGGATATCATGCCGGTGCTGAAAATGCTGCCACCGGAGGCAGGCTATTATTTCTGTCAGGCCAATATCCCGCGTGCGCTGGATGCAGGTATCCTTCAGCAAAAAGCGGAGGAGGCCGGACTCCATGGAGTCGTGATCCAGGAGGTAAATGAAGCCCTGGCTGCGGCACGTGAACAGGCGGGGACGGATGATCTTATATTTGTGGGAGGAAGTAATTTTGTTGTAGCCGAATTAAACGAACTGACATGAGCCGAAGGAAGCTGGAAAAATTTGCGGTAAACAAGCTGCGAAAGAATGTGATTGAACCTGGTAAGCCGTTGTTCGGCGCAATGAAGGGAGAATGGAATACACGGTATTTTGAACGGGATGCGCCGTTGGTCCTGGAACTCGCCTGCGGAAGGGGTGAATATACCATCGGGCTGGCCCGTAAATTTCCGGACCGGCATTTTATCGGGGTGGATATTAAGGGCGACCGGATCTGGAAGGGAAGCGGGATCGCCCTGGAAGAAGATCTAACTAATGTGGCCTTTCTGAGAACCCAGATCGATCTTCTTGAGGATCATTTCGAACCGGGCGAGGTCTCTGAGATCTGGATAACTTTTCCTGACCCCCGGCCGAAGGAACGGGATGAAAAGCGGAGGGTAGTACACCCCAGGTTTCTCGAGATATATAAAAAGATCATACAACCAGAAGGGTGGGTCAGGCTCAAGACGGACAACACCGGCCTGTTTCAATACGCCCTTGAGGTATTGGAGGAGCGAAATGACGTTTCCGACCTGTCGTTTACATGGGACGTATATCACAGCGACCTGCGGGATGAATGTCACGAGATACGCACCCGGTATGAAGAGAAATTCAGCCGGGAAGGTCACGATATAAAGTATCTAAAATTCAGGATAACCTGACATGCGCTTTTGATTTACCGTATTCCTTGTACCTTTGCATTACCCACAGGGTTGGACACGTTTTTCTAAACCTAACACCAATTAAATACCGAGTGAAGCCTGCTTCCAAAGCCAGGCCTCATCCGCCTCCGGCGGACCTCGCCCGCAAGGGCAGGATAACAGTGGAAGGCTGAAGTTGTTGGGCAGCTCAAAACCTGTCTTACAGAGGGTTTAGACAACTCCTCCGGCCTTGTGGGTATTTTTTTCAACCCCTTCCCGGAACAATTCAACTTACACAGGGTTTATATGACGAAAATCGTGATGATTAAGGTCACGATTTTGCATAAAATATGCTGCATGCAGCGTATATTTATAGACAAATAACTTAACCTACTTTTAAATTTAAACCTTATGAGAAAGATGAAATTATCAACGATAACCATTCGGTTGATGACGGTGTTGTCCGTGGCGGCGATGTTTGTGATGGCGGGATGTGGAGATGATGACGGAGGAGATCCGGTTGCCACCCAGAATATCTGGGAAATTGTACAGGATCGTACCGAGTTGTCCTCACTGGAAGCAGAACTTGATGCTGCCGGATTGGGAAATACGTTGGCTACGACCAATAATATTACACTTTTTGCCCCGTCTAATACAGCGTTGAATACGTTGCTGGGCACTTTGGGAATTACGGACTTTTCTTCCATCCGCGAGGACGTGGTGAATGAAGTACTTACCTATCACGTGGCAACTTCGGTGGTTCTGTCTTCAGGACTGACGGAAGGAGCTATGATTACCACCCTTCAGGGTGAGGATATTGAAGTGGTAGGCGGACCTGCCCTGAGCACTGGTGCTACCAGTGATTCGGAAGTAGTTACTGCTGACATATTGGCTACGAACGGCGTGGTACATGTTGTGGATGTGGTACTTGTCCCTCCTACGGTAGGGGAGCTTATTGTAAGTACCCTGGGTACCCTGGCTCAGCCGATTTTACTTTCTGCTGATTTCTCGGTACTTGCCGATGCAATCAGGAAAGCGGATGAAGAATATGCCAGCCTTCCGGAAAACAGTGAGGTGCCTACACTGGTAAGTATACTGGCTGATCAGGCAATGCCTGATACCGATTTCACTGTATTCGCACCCAGCAATGCGGTATTTACTGCAGCGGGGATTGGACTCGACGACCTGACAGCTCAGCAGTGGTACGGAACGATTGCCAAGCATGTCGGTATCGGCATATACGAGGCAGATGATCTTACTACCGGCACAATAATTAATACCGCGGCCGGAGCAGGAACGGAAATAACGGTTACCAACGCCGGAACAGGTGGTTCATTTACAAGCATATTCCTGAATAACGATGCAGACGTGGAGTTTGAAGCCGAAGTGGCGGCGCCTTCCGTGGCATCCGCTTCCAATGGTGTGATTCACGCGATTGCAGGAATTCTGTAAGCGAAGTATTAATTAACATAATGAATCCCTGTGGCTGGTGTCACAGGGATTTTTTGTTATCCACCGACGGATTCGTTACGGATAATTTCAATTTCCGTACGACGGTTGATCTCGCGACCATCCACCTCGTCATCATTACTCACCAGGGGTCGTTCTTCACCGAATCCTTTGGCGGACAAACGCGTATCTGAGATGCCGCGCCCAATGAGGTAATTAACGACAGATTCCGCTCGCTTTTTTGACAGAATCTTGTTGGCAAGCGAGTTCCCTACATTATCCGTATGACCGTTGATCTGTACCACAAGGTTTGGGTTGTCCTGGAGTAATTCGAGAATCCGGTCAAGCTCGCCCAGTGATTCGGTACGCAGATCAGATTTACCGAAATCAAAGAATATATTCTTCAGGACCACCTTGGAACCGGCCTCTGCCCTGCGCATGATGATATGGGTATCCAGCTCCTGGAACTCCTGAAATTCGGGAAGCTCAAAGTTCAGTGAATTAAACAGGTATCCTTCCTTGCGTGTGGATACCCCATAATTACCTCCATGGGGTATGACCAGTTCAAAATCACCTGTTTTATCATCAGTTTGTACACGGGCTAAGATTTTGTTACTGGTGTTGTCCACCAGTTTGAGCTCAGCTTGCAGAGCTTCTCCTGTTTCCGAATCTATCACTTTTCCCCTCAGAACAGTTACCACATCGTGGTTTTCCTGTTTTTTCAATAATTCCTCATCATAATAAACGGTGGCTGGTTCTTCAATCGGAGCAACTTTCTCCACAGGTTCTTCCTGTTTTGGTTGCTCAGGTACAGCGGGTACGGTTGTATTAGCCGCCATTACAGGCTTGGGGGAATGATGTTCCAGACGAACCTGGTACATGTCGGCCATACCGAGTCCGCCGGGCCGCATCGATGCGAAAAAGCCCTCTTTAAGGTCCGGGGTGGGCATGAAATAATTGTCATTGAATACGCTGTTGATGGGGTACCCAAGGTTCACCACTTCTCCCGGCCTTCCGTCAACGAGGTCCACGTAGTAGATATCTTCGCCACCCATTCCGGGATGACCGCTGGAACCAAAATACAGTCTTGTCCCGTCAGGAGTGACGTAAGGTGCATCTTCATTGTATTCAGTATTAACCTTGTCACCCAGGTTAACAGCCGGGAGCCATTCTCCGTCCTTACCAAGTTCACTCCGGTATATGTCCAGTCCGCCGAACCCGCCGGGACGTTCGCTCGCAAAATAGAGTGTATTCCCGTTGCCGGTTATCGTCGCACTTGTTTCCCAGAACACCGAATTGATCTCCTCACTCAGGGGTACAGGCTCATCAAAATAGTCACCTGTTCTCCTTGATTTGTAAATATTTCCTCCGCTGTATTCGTAGTACATATAAAGGAAATTTCCGTCAGGAGAGATGGAACCTGCGGCATCGTGATACTTGACGTTTACAGACAGGCCCAGCTGACTGACCGGTCCCCATTCGTCGCCCTGTTTTTTGGCGAAATAGATGTCTTCATAATACGTCCCGTCATACAGTTTCAGTCCGCCGGTAGACCCGGGCCGGTTGGACGTGAAAACAAGCATATTCCCGTTATCCAGTATCAGTGGGGTATAATCATTGAAACGGGAATTGACCTGTTCCAGGTTGATAATCTCCACATTCAGCGGGTTTCTTGAGAGAGAATCGGCAGCTATGCATTGCCTGATCCGCCGTTCGACGTCCGATTTACGAGACGCACCCTTTTGGGCATACCGTTCAAAGGATTGCCTGGCTTCGTCGAAACGCATATGGTAGGTGTAGGCGAGCCCGAGCTGGTATTCAATATGTTTATCAATCTTCGGATCCAGGAAATAGACCTTTCGAAGGTGTTCGAGGGCAGGCAGCTCGTCAGGGCTGTACAAATACGCCAGCCCGAGCTGGTAGGTGGCTTTAACATTCCCTTTTTTTAACTTGAGTGCCTTTTTGTAATAATTTATTGCTTTTTCATAGTACCCGGCTTTGTAATGCCGGTTTCCCTGCTTCATGAATTTCTTATAGGTCTGACCATGCACGGCAGCAGACATGAGCATAAGCACTAAAATCACGCATCTGAAAAGGTTCCGGTTCATGTACGGAGGCGTAAAAAATGATTCTATCTGAACCTAAAAAAAACACATGAACCTGCCAAAATCTTCGAAATTACCCGATGTATTAAAATCTGGGTAAATAAAAAAAGCCGCCCGGTAAGGACGGCTTTTAATCGAAATGCCACAGGCTAATTCATTAATTCATCAAAGGTCAGGGAAATATAGTAGATCGCGCCAATTCGCGGTCCGCCCAGGCTTTGAATATAGTACTCATTGAAAATATTGGATCCTCCCAATTTGATGATTGATTTCCAGTCTTTGATTTTGTAGCTAACCTGGGCATCCAGGGTGCCGTAGGAGGGAACCGGACCCTGGGCAAAGGATGATTCCCAGGTAAAGGCTTCCTGCCAGCGGTACGTAACATTGAATCCCATTTTATCGGTCAGTTTCCGGTTGGCAATACTGATATTGAATTTGTGCTCCGGCGTATTGAATTCCGAGAGCCCGTTATCGATTTCATCATTTAGGACGTTCCAGCTGTAATTTCCTGACAAGGTAAAGCTTCTCGGCAGGTTATAGGTAAGTCCGAGTACCGCACCCTGTGAGCTGATCTGCTGGTCAAAGTTGGTGTAGATCTGACCGGTATTACCCGTGATCGTACCATCGCTGCTTACTGTGAGCGCCGATCCGTTCAGCATGGAAGCCCCGGCAGCGACTATCACAGCGGGATCATTTGTCGGCGGGTTCAAAAGGTCAAAAGGTGCTTTGCGGAATTGGACCTGCGTGATGAAATCATCGTAAATGTTGTAATAGAATGCGGCATCGATCAGCAGCTTGTTACTGATAAGGCTTTTCCATCCCACCTCAAAGGTTTTTACCTTTTCCGGTTTTACCGGGTCATACACGAATTCTTCAAGGAGGTTCAGGTTGCTCAGGATGGCGGCAGGGGTAGCGCCCGCATCAAATACCGCCTGGCTGTATTCATTCACGGATGCCCTGGTATAGGTGTTTTCCTCCACACGATACTTTTCGTAAATATCAGGGAGTCCGCCTAATAACCGGGCGGTTATGATGTTCAAATCAATAAACTGGCCCTGTGTCGTTGGAATCCTGAAGCCTGTCTGGAATGATCCACGGATGTAATTATTTTCGCCGACGGTCCAGACCGCTGAAATTCTCGGGTTGATCTGCCCGTCGAAATTCTCATTCTTGTCGTAGCGCAGTGATCCGGACAGTTTTACGCTGTTCAGTCTCTTGGAGGCCTGCGCGTACATACCATATTCATTGATGGTCAGTCCGCCTTCGTCATCGAAAATGGTTCCATTGGAATTCAGGCTGAATATGCGGTAGTTACCACCAACCTGTAATTCCATAAAGTCGATATCATTCTTAAAATCGTACTGTCCTTCCACATGGTAAAGAGCAGACTGATCATCAAACCTTGGTCCGAAAGGAACCACTCCCTTGAGCCCTCTTTCCTTTGTTTCTTCATACAATGCGCTTCCCGGGGTCAGCGTGAATGCATTTTCTGCACCGGCCCTTCCTACGGCATGTGCCTGAAGCTGGAGTTGCAGTCGCTGTTGCTCGGTCAGGTTATTTATATCCCCTGGTGCCAGTCCGGCTCCGTAGAGGGCACTGATATATCCTATGCTGTAGGCAGCCAGGAAGCTGGATACATCCCCACCGGCCGAGATGTCATACATGCGCTTGGCCAGGAATTCAGTAATGTAGGAGTCACCTGAATTTTCCTGGGTGGTATAGGCACGCACAAAGAAGTTGTCTCCGCGAAGCTGCAGTCTGTGCTGCATGATGGAGAAATTTGACAGGCTGTATCGCTGGGCACCCGTATAAATACTTGTTCCCCACCCGGCGTTGAACAGGTAGCTGAGTTCCAGGTTGTCATTGGGCCTGAAATACAATCCGGCATTTGTCTTGATGTTTTCGGCCCCGTAATCGATCAGATCTGCTTCCGCGTAGGGGGTTACCGAGATCACATGACTGGGCAGGTCTCCGGCGTTGGCATAATCGAGCGCCGTAAGGCCTGGTTCAAATACCGTACTGTTGGCCAGAGCCCTCCAGTTGTTGCTTAACGGGAAGATAGCCATGTTTATACTGGCCTCGTCACCCATAAAGTGAAGCCGGTCAGCTCCCGGGTTCGGACCGCCGATTGAAGCGAACGGATTGAGTTCGGCATTCCTGTCGTAGGAACTTGTCCCATGCCAGTCATCGGCCCGCATATAGGAGAAGTTGACCTTAAATGCGAATTTATTATTAAAGGCCTTGGCATAGCGCAGGGATGCTTCGTACATCGGAGCCGGATCCTGGTCGGCCTCGTCCCCGATGTGGTTCACGCCCAGCTTGGCAAAGGCGCTCAGCCCCTGGTATTCGAAGGCGCTTTTGCTGTTCACCAGCAAAATACCGTTGAAGGCGTTGGGCCCGTAGAGCGCAGAGGCCGCTCCCGGGATAAGTTCCACGCTTTCCACGTCCAGCTCACTGGGTCCGTTCAGGTTCCCGATCGGGAAATTCAGGGCCGGGGCCTGGGTATCCATTCCGTCGGTCAGCTGCACAAACCGGGTATTTCCCGTCGAGGCAAATCCCCGTGCATTAATGATCTGGAAATTAATACTGCTCGTGGCAACATCCACGCCCTTGAGATTGGCGATTCCCTTGTAGTAATTATCGGCAGAGGTATTCTGCACCGCCAGGCGGTCCATTTTTTCAATGGAAACCGGTGACTCGAGGATACTTTCCTCCACCCGGCTGGCCGAAACCACAATTTCCTGTCCGAGCATCGTTTGCTCAGCCAGGCTGATATTCAGCGTGGTATTATTTTCTGTGATTTCCCTCTCCAGTGTCTCAAAACCAATGAATGAGAAGGTCAGGGTCATGGGAGGATTGTCATTTACTTCAAGATAGAATTTGCCTTGTGCATCACTGATCGTTCCGATTACCTTTCCCTTCACGACAATGTTCACCCCGGCAAGTGGTTCACCGGTTCCTCCGTCCGTCACCGTTCCCGAAATCGTGGTTTGTGCCAGCATGCTCCCTGAGATCAGGGTAAAAATAAAGGCGAAGACAAGCTGCCTGTACATGATTGTTTTCATAGTGTTTTTTGAGTTTGTCAATCAGGTCCTGCGGTCGCCCGCATCCTGTAAAAATTTTCTTAAATTAGATAAAATTCTAACTATTTTATAAAAATGGACATGAATTTTACGGGGTAATTGAAAATCATGCAATCGATTCCATTATGGCCTACTGGCTTTCGTTTTCCTTCTTAAGATATTCTATCAGTTTGTCACACAGGGCATTCATTTCTCCCGACATGAATTCATCACCCGTGCTCGTAAGCAGGCTTTGGGCCATTCCCCCCAGGCAGTCGATGTAGAACTTTTTCATTTCATCCACAGGCATTTCCTTGGTCCACAGGTCAATGCGCATGGTGTTTTTCACCTCCGGGTCCCAGATGGATATATTGATCGCCGACGTTTCATTCCCTGTGTCTTCCGGTTTCTCGGTGGCATCCCAGGTGATCCGTTCGGGGACGCGGTCGGCATCAAGCTCGACGGTAAAGTTAATATCCGATGTATTCATTTACTTATTATTTTAATTCTGCTGCAAGTTTAACAAAATATTCAAGGGCAGACGGATTTCTCAATGCATCTTTCTTGATGGCCTTGGCGGGAGAATGGCCCATCAGTATTTTTTTTACCGGGGCTTCCGTTTTTTTGCCACTGATGGTGTACGGGATTTCGTCCACCTCCAGGATTTCATCGGGTACATGGCGGGGCGTATACGCCTGCCGGATAGTCTGGTTGATTTTCTTTTTCAGGGCTGCCGTGAGTTTACGGTCTTCTTTCATCTGAACGAATAACGGCATGTAGAATTCTCCCTCCTCCTTTTCCAGGCATATGATCAGGCTGTCGGCTACCTCCTCCACCTGGTTTACTGCCCGGTAGATCTCACTGGTGCCGATCCGTATTCCCCCGCGGTTGAGTGTCGCATCGGACCGTCCGTAAATAATGACTCCCTGGCGTGGAGTAATCCTGATCCAGTCGCCATGGCGCCATACCCCCGGGAATTCTTCAAAATAACTGCTGCGGTAGCGCTGCTTATCCGGGTCATTCCAGAAGAATACCGGCATACTGGGCATGGGTTGGGTAATAACCATTTCACCGACTTCGTCCAGCAGAGGCTGACCTGATTCGTCATAGGCTTCCAGGCGGCAGCCGAGGGCACGGCACTGGATTTCCCCCTGGTACACCGGCCAGAGCGGGTTTCCCCCTACGAAGGCACTGCATACATCGGTTCCCCCGCTGATGGAGGTCAGCCAGACGTTCCGGTCTACGTTTTCGTAAACCCAGTCAAACCCCTCCGGGGGCAGGGGGGAGCCGGTCGAACCAATGGAGACCAGCGCCTTCAGGTCAAATTCCTTCGCCGGGGAGGAATCGGCTTTCATGCAGGCGGTAATGTAGCCTGCGCTCGTTCCCAGGTGGGTAATGGCGCATTGTTCTGCAAGCCTCCATAAGGCATTGATGTCGGGCTCGGCCGGACTCCCGTCGTAAAGCACGATGGTAGCGCCGCAAAGCAGGGCACCCTGCAGGTAATTCCACATCATCCAGCCGGTGGTGGTATACCAGAAAGAGCGGTCGCCGGGATGCACGTCATTATGAAACGTCAGGTATTTCAGAAGTTCGAGCAGCACCCCGCCGTGGCTGTGGGTGATGGCCTTGGGAATGCCGGTGGTTCCGGAAGAATACAGGATCCAGATAGGGTGGGAGAATGGGACACGGGTAAAGGACAGTGTCGTTTCGTCCCGATTCATGACCTTCGACCAGGGCGTTGTATTTTCCAGGGTGGCTTCAGGGTCCAGGTAGGGTATGAATATAATCTGTTCCAGGGTAGGCAGGCGGTCGGTAATCTCCCGGATGGCATCCGTTTTGTCATAAGCCTTTCCTCCGTAGCGGTAGCCGTCCACGCAAATAAGAACCCTGGGCTCTACCTGTTCAAACCGGTCGATGACCGCACTTACGCCGAAGTCGGGCGAACAGGACGACCAGACACATCCAAGCGCATTGGCTGCCAGGAAACTGACGGTTGCCTCGGGAATATTGGGAAGGTAAGCCACTACCCGGTCCCCGGTTTTGATTCCGCTTTTTTCCAGAAATGCTTTTACACGCGCCGTGGAATGTATGAGTTCATCCCAGCTCATTTCTGCCGGCGTGGAATTCTCCCGCACAGAAACCAGCGCAGGCCGCTCATCGGTGGCCTGCCGGAAGATATGCTCTGCGAAATTAAGGGAGGCTCCTTCAAACCACCGGGTATCGGGCATCGGGTCGCCCGACAGAATCTGATCGGCAGGTGTCCCCTGGATGTCAAAATATTCCCACAAGGATCCCCAGAAGTCTTCCGGTGAATCCGTTGACCAGGCCCATAATTCATCGTAAGTATGAATTCCTGACTTGCGTTCGGTACGAAGCCATTCCATGTAACGGGTCAGATTGGCTTTCTTTTTAAAGTCAGCCGAAGGTGCCCATAGTTTCCTGACGGTTTCTTCCATGACTCAGTAGTTTTTTAAGATCTCACGTGCCCGGTCGCGGTCCTTTCTGAGCTGGGCCTTAAGGGCCTCCACATCGGCAAAGGGAATTTCATCCCGGATGCGTTCGATGAAGGAAACATGCAGGGTGTCCCCGTATATTTCCTGGTCAAAATCAAACAGGTGGACCTCAATGGTGCGTCGCTTGCCCCCGACCGTGGGACGAAGACCGATATTAAGCATCCCTTTGTGCGGATTCCCGCCGAGGCTTGCCGTCACGGCATAGGAGCCGTCGGCCGGAATAAGTTTATGCTGGTTATCAATTTCGAGATTTGCGGTCGGGAATCCAAGCATTCTCCCGATCCTTTCCCCGCGGATGACCCTTCCGGAGAGTCCATAGGGCCGTCCGAGCAGATGGGTTGCCGTTTCCATGTTTCCTTCACTGAGGGCGTTGCGGATCTTGGTGGAACTTACGGCCAGGTTATCGACTTCCTGTTTGGGGATCTCTTCCACCTCAAAGCCGTAATCCGGGGCGTTTTTACGCAGATTCTCAAAACTGCCTTCCCGGTTCTTTCCGAACCGGTGGTCATACCCGATAACCAGTTTCCGGGTACCGATGGTATCCACCAGTATCCGGCGTATGAAGTCTGAGGAGCTGGTGTGAGAGAATTCACGGGTAAAAGGAATCCTCAGCAGGTGGTCCACGCCGTGCTGGCGCAGGAGTTCTGCCTTCTCCTCAAAGGTATTCAGTAGTTTGAGGTCGGTCTGATCGGGAAACAACACCAGCCGGGGATGGGGCCAGTAGGTGATGAGGACGGTTTCTCCATTATGTTTGTCGGCTGTTTCACGCAGTCTTTTCAGTATTTGCTGGTGGCCTACATGCACCCCGTCAAACGTCCCGCTCGTGACAACGGCATAAGGGAGTTTATTAAAATCTTCGATGCCGTGATAAATATTCATGCAGGCCTGGTAAGTTCCTCAATGGTGGATGCATCCTCCACACGATACGTTCCGATCCGGGTTCTACGCAGCTCCGACAGGTAAGCGCCGGTTCCCAGCAGCTCGCCAAGGTCCCGGGCAAGGCTCCGGATGTAGGTGCCCTTGGAACAGATGATCCGGAAGTTCACCGAGTCTTTTTTATCCCAGTCGGTTTCAAAAACACGGACGGTCACTTCCCGGGAGCGGAGCTCCACGTTCTTGCCTTTGCGGGCGCTTTCATAGGCACGCTTGCCGTCGACCTTGATGGCAGAGTACACGGGCGGTACCTGCTGAATGACGCCGGTCAGGCTGGCTGCGGCCTCTTTTATTTTCTTCTGGTCGATATTCTCCAGGGAACCGCCTTCGGTAATCTCCGTTTCCAGGTCATAGGACGGTGTGGTTTTACCAAGGACGAAGGTCCCGGTGTATTCTTTTTCCATACCCTGGTACGTCTCGATTTGCCTGGTCATTTTTCCGGTACACAGGATAAGCAGTCCGGTAGCCAGTGGGTCAAGAGTGCCTGCATGCCCAATTTTCTTCACCTTCAGGGCATTTCTTAATTTCTTGACCACATCAAAGGATGTCCATTCCAGTGGCTTATCCACCAGTATGACGCTGCCGTCTGTGTGTTCCTGAATCATGCCAGATAATAAATTCCAATCGTTAGAAGGGCAATAAAATAGCAATAATACGCAAAGTATATCAGTTTGCCCCGGCGTACAATCGTGATCATCCACCGGCAGGCGAGCAGTCCGGAGATAAAGGCAGCCAGGAAACCGGCGATCAGCGGGGCAGCCGCCAGTGTGGTGGTTTGTCCGGGGTCCGCTTCCATAAAGTCTTTTATTTTTAGCAAGGTGGCTCCCAGGATAGGGGGCAGGACCATCAGGAATGAGAACCTTGTGGCACGGGATTTTTCGATTCCCAGGTACAGGGCGGTGGTAATGGTGGCACCGGAGCGGGAGATCCCCGGGAGAATGGCAATCGCCTGGGCCAGTCCGATCAGGAAGGCTTTCGGGCCATTCACTTTACCATCCCGGTCAGGGGTGAAGTAGGTAATGAGCAGGAGCGTGGCGGTCACCAGGAGCATAAACGAAACGAAAATAACATCTCCACCGAACAGTGTCTCAATCTGGTCTTCCCAGAGCAGACCCGCAACCCCCACCGGGATCATGGAGATCACGATGTAGAAAATGAACCGGGTAGACTCATTCCAGGTAAATTTGAACAGGTCTTTGAGCAGGGTGAGAATGTCATTCCGGAAAATGATGACCGTGCTCAGTGCGGTGGCCCCGTGCACAATAATGGAAAAAAGCAGGTTGTCGGAGGGATTGGTTCCCAGCAAAAAGGAACCGAGTTCGATATGTCCGCTGCTGCTGACGGGCAGAAATTCGGTCAGACCCTGGATTATCCCCAGGATAATGGCCTGGAATACATCCATCAGTCTTCTTTAGGATTGTGAAGAATCGCGGCAATTTCGATGAGAAAACCTGCCAGGACTATGATGGGTCCGATTGTCAGTCCGAGTACACCAAACCCGAAGGTAGTGCTGTCAAGGCTCATGACGATGAAACCGGTTACCAGGGTGGCGAGACCGATCAGCATCAGCCGGTAATTTTTCTTTCCGAAAGGCATTTTACTTTTATTCTCCATGTATCAATATAATTCGTCAAGCGACATTTTCAGGTATTTGCTGATTGCGCGATAGGTACTGATGAATCCGATAAAGGCGCCCAGCAAGAGTAATCCCCCAAAGATACTAAGAATCATGTTCTGATCCTGCAGGGAGGAAAGCTCGGGAATCCTGTCATTGGCCACCCGCAGTATAAGGTAGAGCAGGGCAGAGGCAAAGAGTCCGGCCAGTAACCCGTGAAGGGCAGAGCGCCGGAGAAAAGGCCACTGTATAAAGCTTCTTCGAGCCCCGACCAGTTGCATGCTGCGGATCAGGAATCGCTGGGAAAACAACGCGAGTTTTATGGTATTGTTGATCAGCAGTACCACTACAATGAGCAGTAACAACGCGACTCCCAGGAGGGCACCGCCGATCAGCCGGGTGTTTTCATTGATCGATGCCACCAGGTTGGGCACGTAGTCGACCTCAAAGACGCCGGTGATGGCTTCAATATCCTCTCTGATCTCCGCCATTTGTTCATTGCCATGAAAGGCCGGGTCAATTTTGATCCTGTACGCCGCGCGCAGGGGATTATCCCCAATGAAGTTTGTGAAATCTTCCCCGGTATCTTCTATGAATTCGCTGGCTGCTTCCTCCCTGGATTTATAAAACAGCTGGGCTTCTCCGTCCACCCGGTAAATATAATCTTTGGTGGAAAGGGTTTTCTGGATCTGCAGGCGCTGATTCTCGGTAACATCCTTGTTCAGGTATACCTGCATTTCCACGTTGGCCTTGATTATTTCGGTGAGTTTATTGGTGTGGACCACGAGCAGGGCAAACAGTCCGATGACAAACAGGGCCAGGCTGATACTCAGCATTACACTCACAAAGGGGTAGCTGCCTAATTTCTTTTTCTTTCTGGGTTTGGGAGCTTCGGTCACGTGGTAAAAAAATCTTCAGCCAAATGTACAATTATTTTCGGGGTCTGCGAAAGGAGCGTTCACTGATTTTGACAGGAATAATTCCCGGGTTACATAAAAAAAGGCCATTCCGTTAAGGAACAGCCTTTTGCTTTTTCACGCCTTCGGTTCAGTGCTAATTTCCTGAAGCTTCTTTCAGGGTCTGCAGCAACCTGGCGTCAGTGACTTTTTCAAGGCGCTCTACTTTACCGCTGGTTGGCTCAAGGCGATAATACTCGCCATTGAAGCTCAGGAACCAGGCCTTCATCTCCTGCGTATTGAATTCAAGAATTTCATACAGGTCTTCTTCAAAGTTTCCATAGAGCGTAAGTTTTTCATTCTCCAGCGCATAATGGAATTCATAACGCCTGCTGTCATTCTCCACGGCAACTTCCAGGTTCTCGGTAGCAACCACCGCTTTACCGGTAATTTCGCCTGACGGAAGGTCAACCACTGTGTCTTCTCCTTCCGGATCTTCAAAAGAAGGTGCAACCACAGGGTTCTTATCTTCTTCCTGGATTTCCGGGGTGTTTGTTTCTTCCGTTTCTGCTACCGGGGTTTCTTCTTCCGTAACTGACTCGTTCGTTGATTCGGGAACCGGCTGGTCTGCGGATTCCGTAGTCTCAGAATCGAGCTGAGCGGTATTTTCATCCTGGACGGCAGGTTCTTCCGTTGATTCCTGTTCTATAAGGACCGGTGTGTCTGCCACCTCCGGTTCATTCTCCGGGTAAAAATAATAGATACCCAGGCCTACCACGGCGGCCAGCCCGATCATTCCGGCAATTTTACCGGCTGTCCAGCTGCTGCCCCCGGCAGATGCACCACCGACCTGGATCTGGTCGAGACGCGCCTTCAACGATTGCCTGCGTGCTTCCCTGATCCCTTCGATGATATCTTCCTGGAATTTGTACTCACGCTGGAGTTCAGTATCCCGGGCCAGACGATCCTCGAACATCTTCTTGTCGGAAGCGCTCAGTTCGTTGTCAAAGTAGGCATTAATTAATTCAGTGTTACTCATTTGGTTTGTCAGTCAAGAAAGTCGCTCTCTGAGTACAGAGATTTGACCAGTTCATCAAGTTTCTTCTTGCACTTATACTTCTTTGTTTTAGCGGTATTCGTATTGGCAAATCCAAGCTTGTCCGCAATGTCCTGCATGGAAAGGCCGTCAAAATAATAGAACATGAGGACTTGTTTGCAGGTATCTCCCAGCTGGTCAATACACTCATGAATAATGCGGGCTTTTTCTTTTGAATCCACATCCACATACTCCACGCCATCCTTCTCCTCATTCGAAAGTCGTTTCTTCCGATCCAGTTCTTTCCTCCAAAGATTCTGACAGATACTGTAAATATAGGTACTGATCTTTGAAGTGAGCACCAGGTTGCCGCTGACTGCTTTCTGCCAGAAAACCACCAGGGCGTCCTGGTAGATATCCTTGGCTTCCTGTTCCGTACCACTGTTTGAAATGACCAGTTTGGTCATCATCCGGTAGTACTTCTTGTACAGGGTTTCCAGTGCTTTTTCATCCCCCTGGCAGATACGTTCGAATATCTCCTTATCGTTCATGCCGTGGGTTTTGTTTTTTATACAACAACTTCATCCGAGGTAACCTAATTCCTATACTATATTTTGTGTACATCTGACAAATTGCAAAATCAACGGTTAATCTGCCAGTAAATTCGTTTATTCTATTCGTATCCATGTTTGCGTACGGTAAAAAAGTCCCCAGTAACCACGCACCTTCAGGTCGTCGCCGTCCCGCCATATTCTGCACCTGAATATTTTACCCTCGTCCGGTTTCAGCACGGTTCCGCCGCTGTATTCATCCCCGTCCTTTTCAAGCCCGCGGATGATCTCCATGCCGATAATTTTTTCCCCATAGCGGTCATCCTCTTCCGGACACTGATCGCAGACCGGATCATCGGGCTGACCAGGGGAGGGGTACAGTTTAACGATCTCCCCGTGGACCTTGTCTCCTTTCGAATAAATACGTACGACCGATTTGGCCTCGCCGGATTCGTCATCGATTGTTTTCCACAAGCCCGTGACATCATCTTGAGCTTTAACGGAATGCCAAAAAAATAGACAGCACAGGACAAAAAAGCATTGGCGCATTCTCATGAAATAATGCTAAAGATATTTTATTTCTTTTAAACAAAAAACCCCGATGTACTATCGGGGTTTATTTTACAGAATTAATCCGGATTACAATGCATCTTCCTCGCTGTGCATGACCTGCTCAATGGTCACTTTCTGTTTTTCAAGCAGTTCGGCATCACTTACACCATGCGGGGTTTCCGAAATATGCGGGGCAATAATCAGCGCCACAATCGAGGTGAGCTTGATCAGGATGTTCATTGACGGACCGGATGTGTCTTTGAACGGGTCGCCCACCGTATCCCCTGTTACCGAGGCTTTGTGAGGTTCTGATCCTTTGTATTCCATTTTACCGTTGATCTCAACGCCTTTTTCAAATGATTTTTTGGCATTGTCCCAGGCGCCTCCGGCATTGTTCTGGAACATACCCATCAGGACTCCCGATACAGTTATACCGGCCAGGGTTCCACCCAGTACTTCCGGGCCAAAGCTGAAGCCAACAATCAACGGAACCACCAGGGCGATCGCACCCGGAAGCACCATCTCACGGATAGATGCCTGCGTGGAGATTTCCACACATTTGTCGTATTCCGGTGTGGTGGTTCCCTCCATGATACCCGGCATTTCCCGGAACTGACGGCGGACTTCCTGAACCATCGCCATGGCAGCACGTCCTACTGCGGCAATTGCCAGGGATGAGAATATGAACGGGATCATGCCCCCGATAAACAGACCGGCTAGCACTTCAGCCTTATAAATGTCAATGGAATCAATACCTGCAATCCCAACGAATGCGGCGAACAGGGCCAGTGCGGTCAGGGCAGCCGACGCAATGGCAAACCCTTTCCCGGTGGCAGCAGTGGTATTTCCCACTGCATCCAGGATGTCGGTTCGTCCGCGTACCTCTTCGGGCAGTCCGCTCATTTCGGCAATTCCTCCTGCGTTGTCGGCAATCGGACCGAAAGCGTCAATGGCAAGCTGCATGGCTGTGGTAGCCATCATTCCGGCTGCGGCAATTGCCACGCCGTAGAGTCCGGCCAGCTCGTAAGAACCGAATATACCGGCTGCCAGGACGATAATTGGCATCACCGTAGATTCCATACCTACCGCAAGCCCGCCGATAATATTGGTCGCATGCCCGGTAGAGGATTGCTTCACGATGGAAAGCACGGGACGACGTCCCATGGCCGTGTAATATTCTGTGATAATACTCATGAGTGCACCCACAACCAGTCCGAGGAGGATAGCCCAGAAAACATCCATGCTGGTGAATTCAAAATTCCGGATCGTCATGGATTCGGGAAGCAGGTAGCCAACAAGGAAGAACGAGGCGATCGCGGTAAGCACGATGGAACCCCAGTTTCCAAGGTTAAGTGCTTTCTGGACATTCCCGTTTTCGTTGCTGATCCGGACAAATGATGCCCCGATGATGGAAAAGATCAACCCAAGGCCTGCGATCAGCATCGGGAGCAGGATAGGGGCCATACCGCCGAAATTATCATCCGAACTGATTTCCTGTCCGAGTACCATCGTAGCCAGAATCGTCGCTACATAGGATCCGAAAAGGTCAGCACCCATACCGGCCACATCGCCCACATTGTCGCCTACGTTGTCGGCGATGGTTGCAGGGTTACGCGGGTCATCCTCCGGGATGCCTGCTTCCACCTTACCCACCAGGTCGGCGCCCACATCGGCTGCCTTGGTGTAGATTCCCCCGCCCACACGGGCGAAGAGGGCGATGGATTCAGCGCCCAGGGAGAAACCTGCCAGTACTTCAATAGCCTGTTTCATCTCGATCCCGGTGACGGCGACACCTGCGGGCACAAAATGATTCACGAATACGATAAACAGGGAACCGAGGCCGAGAACGGCTAGTCCGGCAACCCCGAGTCCCATTACCGTACCACCGGTGAAGGAGACCTTAAGAGCTTTGGCCAGGCTGGTACGTGCCGCCTGCGTGGTGCGTACGTTGGCTTTGGTGGCGATGTTCATGCCGATCCAGCCTGCGAAAGCCGAAAATACTGCGCCGATGACAAAGGCCACGGCGATCAGCGGATCTGAATCATCCACAAGGGTTCCCGACCAGGCCAGTAATATGCCGGCAATGACCACAAAATAAGCCAGGATTTTCCATTCGGCTTTCAGGAAAGCCATTGCCCCCCGGGCAATGTGCCCGGCGAGTTCGACCATGTTTTTGTCTCCCGCATCCTGTTTGGTGACCCAGACAGATTTGGCGATCATCACAAGGATGCCGACAATTCCCAGGGCGGGGATTACATAGACAATTGAGTTCATATTCGTTTATTTAGGTTAAAATGTAGTCTTCGTTTCCGGCAGGGTTTAAAAAACCTGCGCAAATATATAAGAACCGGATTTATTATAAAATTTATTGGATTTCAAACGTCGAACATCTGCTTAAGTGCCTGCCATAATTGTGTTTTGTGCTGCTTGTCTGCCATAATCACTCCTACCGGTGCACCGCGTAATATGGTCTGGTTTTCACGGCTGGAAGGCTGATAAAGCTCAGGGGCCTGATCGGCCAGCGCCTCGCAGCCGAACAGTAACAGCCTGTCGGCCGGGATGCGGGTCCAGTCTGCCCGGCAATCGGCGTAACGTACCAGGGCAATATCCTGCATACCGAGGTGCACCGCCCCGAGTACCTTGGCAAGGAACTGCTCCTGTTCGGCGGGTAATACCTCCCCGCTGTCATACATGACCAGCACCCTGCGCCGGTTCTCTCCCGCATACTCCGGCACCCGGGTATCCTCCCGATTCTCTGCGGGGTTCTTTATCTCCCGGACGGTGTCCTGTGACTCTGCGGATGACGTGTCTTGTGACTCTCCAGTTGGCGTGTCTTGTGTCTCTGCGGTTTTCGTGTCTTGTGTCTCTGCGGTTTGCGTGTCTTGTGACTCTCCAGATGACGGGTTCTTTATCTCAGTGGACGAGGAGTCTGGTGTCTCTGAAGGGCCAGTGACTTTCCCTCCCTCATCGGGCGTACGGCGCGGCTGTTTCAGATCCTCCGTCTCGGGAATCAGGTAAATTCCTTCCGGGAAGAGGTGATGAAGCATATGTTGATCGCTCATTTTCCTGTATTCAGATAATGGGTGGGATCAAAGATAGACTTCAGTTCGTTTGCATCCTCGGGCTTCATCCGCTGGGCCAGTACCAGCCTGAGCTGACGCCGTCTGAGTGCCCCGTCGTATAACCGCTGTTCCTGATCGGTTTCCGGTTTGATCTGCGGAATATCGATCGGGCGGCCGGACTGATCCACCGCGACAAACGTAAAAAACGCACTGTTGCTGGCAAATTTCTTTCCGCTGGGAATGTCTTCCGCTTCCACTTCAATATGGACTTCCATCGAGGAATTGAATGCACGTGTGACCTTGGCGCGCAGCTGTACGACATTGCCAAGCTGTATAGGTTTGGTGAATGATACATTGTCGACACTGGCCGTCACCACAATACGGTTGGAATGTTTCTGGGCGGCGATGGCAGACACTATATCCATCCAGTGCATCAGTCTGCCTCCCATCAGGTTGTTCAGGGTATTGGTGTCGTTAGGGAGCACCAGTTCGGTCATGGTGACCAGTGATTCGCTCGGGGTTTTGGTTTTACTCGGTGAACTCATTTCGTAAGGGTGGAAATTGGACCGCAAAAATAAGGTATTGTTTTCTCTTAACGTAGGATGTTTCCTTATTTCCACCCCTCATCTCCTTTAAGGGGCACGAAGCTGAAATAATCGAACGTTTCACGCTTCAGCTTTTTTTCGCCTACCCTGGTTATCCTCATCATTTGCTGGGTCGATGAATTGCCCACCGGGATGATCAGGATTCCTCCAATTTTCAGCTGGCTGATCAGGCTTTTAGGAACCGAAGGGGCCCCGGCCGTCACAATGATGCGGTCGTATGGGGCGTGCCTGGGAAGTCCCTGTGAGCCGTCCCCGTGAAAAAAGCGGGCCTTATATCCCATTTTAGGAAGGAACTTGCGGGTGCGCTCATAAAGCACCCGGTTATACTCAATCGTGTAAACGTCGGCACCCAGCTCCAGGAGAATACAGGCCTGATACCCCGATCCCGTACCTACTTCAAGGACCTTCTGCCCGGGCTCAACCATCAGTTTTTCAGACTGAAAAGCCACCGTGTATGGCTGGGAAATTGTCTGGCCTTCCCCGATCGGGAAGGCTTTGTCCTGATAGGCATGCTCCAGCAAGGCATTGTCAAAGAAATAATGCCTCGGTACCTTATTGATGGCCTCCAGGACCCTTTGGTCGGCAATTCCTTTTTCCCGAAGCACTTTCACAAGCGATCTTCTTTTACCGCGGTGTTTGTAGCTGTCTTCCATGAGGTGTGAAGTTACAGCAGAAATACGGTACGACTCAAGCCGCCCAGGGTTTATTTATTGAGTAATTTTTTTGGCAAATACTAAATAAATTAGTAAAAAGACTTGCGTTTATGACGTCCGCATACGATATTGGACCTGCAAACTAACACAATTAGCAGGCATGGATAGCGGGTATAAATTAAAGATATGCAGTAAAAAACTGAGTTCAGGGAAATGCCAGATCAAGTTCCATGTAACACCACCGGATTCGGCGGAGTCTCCGTATTACGGCTACCTGCTGGCAGAGTCAGGCAGTACGTTGCGCGAGGTGGTTGGAAGAATCGAGTCGGAAGTCCGGCAGCTCGACCGGGGGGAATTTCATTTCCAGGACCAGTTATTTAACCTTGGCCGCCGGACGGTCCGGCAGGCCCCGATTTACTTTTTCAGAGAATCATGACACTAATCAGCGACAATATCCGGTTCTTACGGAAGAAACTGGGACTGACCCAGGAACAATTTGCCGAGCAGATCGGCATTAAGCGGTCACTGCTCGGGGCGTATGAAGAAGGCAGGGCAGACCCGAGGATTACCAACCTGATCAATATGGCCCATGCTTTCGGAACGTCCGTGGATATTCTGATTTCCCGCGATGTTCAGCGACTCCCTGAATCCGAGCTTATCGTTGGCAAATACAAACGGGGAAAAGAGGTTCTTGCGATAACCGTGGATAATACAGGCCGGGAGAATATCGAACTGGTGCCTCAGAAGGCGGCTGCCGGCTACATGAACGGCTATGCAGATCCGGAATATATTCAGGAGCTTCCGAAATTCAACGTGCCGATGCTTCCTCAGAATGCAACTTATCGCGCCTTTGAGATTACCGGTGATTCCATGTTGCCGATCCTTCCCGGTACGGTTATCATTGGTTCCTATGTGGAGGACCTCAATGATATTCGTAATGGGAATACGTATGTGCTGGTGACCAGGGAAGAAGGAATTGTGTACAAGAGGGTATTCAACTATATCAAGGATAACGGGAAGCTCTTCCTGGTTTCCGATAACCGTCAGTATGCCCCTTATCAGATAGACGCGGAAGATGTGCTTGAAGTATGGAGCGCCCGGGCGTACATAAGTGTCCAGTTTCCTGATTCACAGGATAAGTCAGAAGTATCCACTGAGCAACTGGCCTCGATAGTACTGGATTTACAAAAGGAGATCATCCGGTTGAAGGAGGGTAAATAGATGGTTTATTGCCAGTGCCGCAGGGTACTCAGCCGGTCAATTTTACCTGATTCGGTTTCTGGTAACAAATCCAGGTGCAGTATTTTCCTGGGTCGTGCGTAGCCGTCAGCGAGGTAGCGTAATTCTTCCAATACTGTGGTATCGGGAACCGGCAGTTTACCTTCAATCACAAGGGTGACCATTTCACCCAGACGTTCGTCAGGAAAGGGAACCACCACAAACCGGTTGGTCCATCCCTTTTCCCTGAAGTAAAATTCAATTTGTGCTTCAACCTGTTCCGGGTGGATTTTCACTCCGCCACTGTTTATAACAAAGTCTTTTCTCCCGAGCCATACAAATCCTTCGTCTCCCCGAAGTTCCACCATGTCGGTGGTGGTGAGCCATTGATTACGGGTCACATCACCGCGAATCTCCAGGCAACCTTCCGGGTTTCTTTTGATTTCAATTCCCGGCAATACGGTGAAATGTCGCTCGGGCACCGGTCCGCTGATTTTTTTCAGGGCAATATGAGTAAGTGTTTCGGTCATGCCATAGGTCTCAAAAACAGGGGTATCCAAATGTGCAGCCTGTTGACGGAGTGCAGCAGATACCGGGGCACCGCCCACAAGTATGGCGCGAAAGCTGCCCAGGGCGGAAGCATTTGTGTTTAGCACCGTTTCTAACTGGAGAGGCACCATGGCGGTAAATGTGGGACGCACTGTCAGACCGGCCAGCGGGGTTGACGAAGGATCGATAATGGAAAGGGTCATATCTGCCACAAGTGCCCTGACCAGCATCATTTTTCCGGCGATATAGGCCGTATTCATACAAACAAGCGCGTGATCACGACGGTCAAGATGTAAGTAGCGATTGGTCCGCTCAGCACTTTGGCGCATCAGGTCCCTTGAAATCTCAATGGATTTTGGTGATCCGGTCGAACCGGAGGTTTGAATCTTAAACGAAGGGCGACCTGCCTTCCACTCCTTCAGAAAGCTGAGCGTCTCCTGTTCAAAGGGAGTCCCGGGAGCAACTGATTCCAGTTGTTCCCAGGGTATGATTCTTCCGTTAAGCAGGAAGGACTCCATATTGTTTACTCAGTGTCAAGTGCCTCATCGATGCGGGCGATGCAGTCGTTCAGGTGGTATCTTGACATATCATCACTGAAGCGCGTCCTTGCATTCCGGATA
Organism: uncultured Roseivirgaceae bacterium; assembly: GCA_964563925.1. Classification (GTDB taxonomy): domain Bacteria; phylum Bacteroidota; class Bacteroidia; order Cytophagales; family Cyclobacteriaceae; genus JAUILA01. The sequence continues at coordinate 69,240 of CAZLZD010000020.1, forward strand.
TCGGTACGAAGTGTTTCCAGCTGGGCCCGGGCCAGTGCCTGCACATCGGTTTCGGAGGCAGAAGGACCCCGGCTGTTTTCCTCATGCAACAGACCCTTCAGCTGTTCAATATGCGTACGCTGGATATTTCTTCGGTATACCGGAATAGTGCGTGCTGATGCCAGTTCCCTCCAGAGACCCTTTCTCAGGTCGTTGAGCATGGCGTTGGCCGTATAGGTATCACTTCCGAATGACTCAGCTTCCACCATTCGGTATATGCGTTCAGTACTGAGCAGTCTCGCGAGATGACGTGCCTGCAGCGAATGAATACGGCTGATGGCTCCTGCGGCGTCAATTCGGCTGATGATATCCTCAGGTACAAGCCAGGATGGGTCATTGAATGCCTCTTTTAAGAGAAATGCCATGGAACGTTCCTGTTCCTGCCGGCTGACGGTCTGGTACACCGGGCCCGCCTGATCTGCCGTTTTGAGCGTTTCATTTATACCCCCGATGTTGGTGACCACGTGGCCGATGTACCGGTACCATACACCAAGCATTTCCCCGTACAATTCTTCCAGGTCATCATAATTGACACCTGGGGTTGTGGTCCATTCCCTCAGGTTGCCAGCCACAAGCCGCAGATTGGACAGGCCGTATTCACTTGCTTTTACCGGGTCGTCCCCGATACCTTCGGTTTGTGAGTCAGGATCATATTGTCCGTAACCGCCCCCGAACATATACACCGGATCACCTTCTTTTTCCTTGACCCAGCTGTTCAGGATTTTGGTCTTTTCTTCTGCCGGCAGGTCTTCAGGTAAATACCGGTATCCCCAGTTAATGGCGTAATGATCATAGGGACCAAGCTGACGGATGAACCGGATGTTTTCATCCCCCGGCTGGGCGATGTAATTGTACCGCGCGTAATCCATGATGGTGGCAGCAATTCCGTATTCCTGGGTAAAGGTTCCGCTGCGCAGTGAATCAACAGGATAGGCAGAGCTGGCCTTCATATTATGCGGAAGGCCCAGTGCATGGCCTACCTCATGGGCAATCACCATTTTCATCATTTCACCGATTTCCTCCTCAGGAGTCAGCAGGGTGCGTGCCGACGGATTGGCAGCCGCTGTTTCCAGGAGGTACCGGTTCCGGTACGAACGCAGGTGGTTATGATACCATATAATATCACTTTCAATGATCTCTCCGGTACGCGGATCGGAAACACTTGGTCCGACGGCATTCCTCGTAGTGCTGGCTACATACCGGACCACGGAATAGCGTACATCTTCCGGACTGAAATCAGGGTCCTCTTCTTTAGTGGGAGGATCTTTCGCAATAATGGCATTTTTAAAGCCGGCCGTCTCAAAGGCCTGTTGCCATAGTTCAATACCTTCCCGGAAGTATTTCCGGAACTTCTCGGGGGTGGCGGGGTCAAGGTAATACACGATGGGTTTGACCGGCTCCACGAGTTCGCCCCTGAAATAAGCCTCCGGATCACTGGGCACAAGTTCCCAGCGCCGGATATAGGTTTTTTGATCTGCCTTCAGTAATTCGGAACCGTAATCAATCTGTCTTACGGTGAACCATCCCACCCGCTCATCATAAGGGCGGGTTTCCATTGTTTCCGTGGGAAGTAATACCATGGATTGGTTCATCAGAAAAGAAAGCGTACCTGTCTTCTCTCCGGCCGGAGGGTCATTGGCTTCAAAAGTTAGGTCGTGCTTTACTTCAATGTTTAGGGGGAAGCTTTTTACACTTTCAATGAACGTGCGGTCACTGTCAAGCCGACGTACCTGGTATTCTTTGCGTATCCGGCTGTTCAACGGACTGAACGCATTTATATCCTTGGTAAACAGATCGGTGACTTCGATAAGGGTCGCGGTATTGGAAGGGTTTCTCGCTTCGGTCTTAAATCCGTAGAGAATGGGTTCGTAATTATTGGCCGTTACTGATTCGTAAATAGGAAGGGAATCGGCTGCAATGGCATTAAATGAAACTTCGCGCAACAGGATGCGGTCGTATTTCTTAACCCAGCGAACGACCTGCTCATTTGTTTTTGAACCGGCATTCACATAACCACCGCCATAGTTGGCCGGCAAGGCCGCGATACGGCTGATCCACAACATCTCACGCTCAAGCAGTGAATCAGGAATTTCATAATAGATTTTGTTGTCATTGCGGTGAACCAGGAAAAGGCCTTCATCGCTCACGGTGGAGTTCGTGACGATTTTTTCATACGGAGACTTCCGTTCCGCTGTATCGGTCTTGGATGATGCCTGGGTGCTTTGCTGCTGCGCTTTACAACCTGCGAGCAGAAGTAGGATAATAAAGGGTAGTATGAGTTTTTTCATAAAGGAAAGTTAGTCGCCATCAGGCGTTTAAACCTTTGATTTGATATAAGTGGCAGTATTTCTTTATTAAGGGGGAGGGCACTTCGGTTACAAGGCATTTATACCCCGCTTGAATTCCCTGAGTATACGCTGATTCGTTTCTCCGTCCGTTTCCACCTCCAGTACCTTGGGCCTGTTGTCAGGTTCCAGGAAATCTGCCACAAAATTGGAGATTTTACTTTTTTTGTCACAAAGCATGTATTCAAACCCGAAT
>CAZLZD010000021.1:0-71484 GCA_964563925.1 uncultured Roseivirgaceae bacterium
ACATACCGCCAGCCTTTTGGGGTGTGCACGCATCCTTCATACACTAAGGGAAGAATGGGAGGGAACCGTCAAACTGATCTTTCAGCCTGGTGAGGAGAAAAACCCCGGCGGGGCTTCCCTTATGATCAAAGACGGTATCCTGAAAAATCCGTCCCCCAGCCATATTCTCGGTCAGCATGTGATGCCGCTTATCCCGGCCGGGAAACTGGGATTTCGCGAGGGAATGTACATGGCCAGTGCCGATGAGATCTACCTGACCGTGCATGGTAAAGGCGGACATGGGGCTTTACCCGAGCTCACTGTAGACCCGGTGGTGATTGCTGCCCACCTGATCACTGCCCTGCAGCAAATTATCAGCCGTAATTCGAGTCCGAAGACACCCTCGGTCCTTACTTTTGGTAAAGTGGAGGCCAAAGGAGCCACGAATATCATCCCGGATAAGGTGGAGCTGGCAGGAACCTTTCGGGCCATGAACGAAGAATGGCGCGACCGGGCGCATATCCTGATTGAGAGGATGGCAACCGGACTGGTTGAAAGCATGGGTGGTCGTTGTGACGTAAACATAGACAAAGGGTACCCTTTCCTGATGAACGACCCGGCCCTTACTCAAAGGTCAAGGAGTGCGGCAGCAGAATACGTCGGAGAAGAAAATATTGTGGAGCTACCCCTGTGGATGGGAGCAGAAGATTTCAGCTATTACTCACAGGTAATTCCGGCATGTTTCTACCGCCTTGGCACGGGTAACGAAGAAAAAGGGATCACCAGCTACGTGCATACGCCTACATTTGATATTGATGAGTCGGCACTGGAAACGGGTTGTGGCATGATGGCCTGGATGGCCATTCAGGAATTAAAATCCAAGGTATCCTAGCACATCTGTTCTGAGCTCCTCATTGGCAAGAACAGCCAGGATGAGGGAAACAAGCAGACCGATAATCGCTTTTGACGCATCTTTCACGATCATTTTCCCCGCACGCTTTCCATGCTTTTTACGCATTTTCGCACGGTTTTTACTCAGGCTGATGGCTAGTTCACGTCCGCCCAGCAACCCGATGAACACCCACGTTGTACTGATCGGAATAGTGGAAACAACCTTGAGATAATAGATCAGAAGCGCATAGACGAAATCCACGAGAGTGGCGGCCCGGATATCAGAAACACCTGATTTTTCATCCACAATACTCTGAATTTTATCCCCCTTGAGGTAAAACAGAAGACCCATGCCCAGGAAAATGGAAGAAGCAAATACGATAAACTGGGTGCTGTTCAGGCTGCGTGGCAGGTAAATAGCAATGTTTGCTGCATCCTGCATAATCCAGAAAGACCAGAGCATTCCGCTGGTTATCCATTGAATGGGCACCCAAATATCATTTGGCTGTCCCTTGAATATCTTCTTTGCCAGTTTCATTATGGTGAACCACACAATGATGGCTGCCACGAAAGCCATGATATAGCCCAGGAAACTCTTGGACATAACACTGCCAATAGCACTTCCCGAAGAGGAAAAGGCACTCAGAAGAAGAAATGTGGTTGAAACAGGCATTCTCGCCCTGGTGAGGATCAGCAGAACAATGGGAGCGGCGAGCTGCAGAAAATTAAATTCGGTGGGTGCTTCGGCAAACCCTTTGGAGGCCAGGCGCTGGTAGCTTACATCCCCGTTATATTCAAACCAGCTGTACGTAACGGTGGCCAGGAATATGAGTCCCATGAACAGCCATAGCCAGTACCATTTTCTTTCTTTATTGGAAGCAATAAAGGTACCGATGGTCTGAATACTGTCATTGGCAATCGCTGAATAACCAGCCAGGCCAAATCCTACCCACATGGCTATATTCGGATAAGGATACACCGCCCCGACTACAATAATCATAATCCCGATAATGATCAGGAAGGTTTTTTCCTCTCTGGCCAGATCGAATAGCTGGTAGATCGTGCGTGCTAATGCCGAGGTTTGGCTGTCTCGTTTACCCATGAACTTTTATTAATAAAATTCGAGGCTCAAACTTAGTGATTGTTTTTAACTTCTTTATGTTAAATATTTGTTAAGGAATGCGGAATTTGCAACAGTACCGGATTTTACATGTCTCCTAATCAGATATTTATATTTTTTTCATGGGAATATAATTAATAATAGCTTTACTTTCAGGCGAAATGAATACTATTTAATTCACCTAAATTCGCAGACTAATCCCGACAATACGCGTTGACCGACCAAGCATCGAAATATCCGCTGGCTAAACAGCTTCTCCTCATCCTGGCGATGATTATTTTATTCCTCTTTTCTATTGAATTAATGGGGAAGGCGTTCAGCAGCCTTGGAAAAGAAACGGCGGAATCGATTCTCCTTGCAACTTCAAACCCCTTTGTTGGTTTGTTTATCGGGCTGTTGGTCACTGCCCTCATTCAAAGCAGTTCTACTATAACGACCATGACCGTGGCCATGGTGGCTTCCGGCGCCCTGTCCCTTACCGAAGCTGTACCTATTATCATGGGAGCTAATATCGGTACCACACTCACCAGCACGATCGTGTCACTCGCCTATATTAACAAAAAAGAAGAGTTTCGGAGGGCTATTGAGGCAGGGACCATTCATGACTTTTTCAATATTTTCACGGTCGCCCTGCTGTTTCCGCTGGAATACCATTACGGATTGGTTTCATGGCTCGCACAGGGACTGACTTTCCTGATCATTCCCGAAACGGGTATCGCCTCGTCAGCCGAATACGGATTCCGTCTGTTTGAGATTGTGCCCGTCACCAGCCTGGTCATTGACCTGATCAACAATCCGTTTATCAGTATCGGGCTGAGTTTCATTCTCCTGGTAGGTTCGATAAAAGGGCTTAGTTCCGTTATCTCCCGCATGCTCATGGGAGAAGAAAAAGAAAAGTTACAGGTATTTATATTTGATCATTATTTCAAATCATTTGGCTGGGGCGTACTGCTTACCGGGGCGGTTCAGTCCAGTTCGGTTACCACTTCGCTGGTTGTCCCTTTCGCTGCCACCGGAAAAATTCGTATGGACCGAATCATGCCCTTTATATTAGGGGCCAATATCGGGACTACCATAACCGCCTTTATCGCCGTGCTGTTTCAGTCTGAGGTGGTCATCAGCATTGCCATCACCCACCTGGTAATCAATGTGATCGGCGTTATTATTTTTCTTCCCATCCCCTTTATGTCCAGGGCCCTGCTGCGAATGGGCGAGCTCATGGGTACCTGGACCATGAATCACCGGATTATCGGATTTCTCTATGTGATGGGGGTATTTTTCCTTCTGCCGTTTACGCTGATCTATGCAAACCGGGAGACGGCGCAAATAAGCGAACTCACCTACGTGACCCGGCAGGATGGGGTAGAAGCGGATACCTCCATTGTTATTGTGAAATTTCTGAATGAGGCGCGGCTGCCGGAACTTCTTGCTCCCACCGTCCCGGAATCAGGAAATAAGAACATTCAGAATGTCTACAGAAACAACAATATCCTGTTTCTTGATAATTCATTCTTTATGATCAACGAACCGGGATATTGCTGGGACGATGAAAAAGGTCGTGGTAAGTTCAGGATCTGTATCACTGAAATCCGTGAGAACTACAGATTGCAGGAAAACATGGGATTTGATTCCGTCTATGTATTTCAAAAGGAATTTTATGTTCCGGCACAGGTTGATTCGGTTTCCTACCGGTTCTACGTTTCGGTTAAAAATAAACTTCTGTTAAAAACCGAAAAAAGGAATAAAAACAACCAGGTGGTTATGGACCGGGAGTTAATTGATATCAGCAACTAATCAGCTTGCTTGGCACCTGATTAATACGTATCATTAATTCTGTCTTCTCCATACTGAAGACATCAACAAATGAGCATAATTGACCATATCATAGGGTTTATAGAATCTCGCCTGGAGCTTTTTAAAATTGAAGCAAAGGAAGAGGCGGCCCATGTCATTGCCCGCTTACTGGTCATGATCCTGCTTGGCCTGTTCCTCTTCTTCACCTGGCTTTTTGTGGCACTCGGACTGGGCTTGCTGGTCAATGAACTGATGAATTCACGTTATCTTGGAGTGCTGGCCGTTGGCGTTCTCCATTTACTGATCTTCATTGTGATCTATCTGAACAGGGACGCTCCGGGGATTAAGAAAATGATTAAGAAGCTGCTCGATTCCATGTTTGAAACAAAGGATTGATGAACAGAAAGGAAGAATTAAAACAGGAAGTAGCCAACCACCAGCATGCAATAGCGCATGAAATAGAACGCTACAAGGAAAAAGGAAAAAAAATAGGAATGGCTGCCCTCATTACCGGAGGGGCGTTCCTTTTGACGTATACCATTGTCCGCGGCATTTCTTCCGGGAAAAAAAGTCGTGATATTGAAGAAACTCCTTATGAGGGTCAGGTGGTTTATCAAAAGCCTCCTGCACCGCAAAAGAGTGGTTTCGGGAAGAAAGTTGGTGGGATAATCATGACCGAACTGGCTATTCTGCTGGTGGGTATGCTGAAAAAGCAAATCACAAACTACATAAACAAACTTGACATATCGCATGATGACGAGGTTAATGAATGATTTGAGGGAGCGCGCATCCCAGGGCCGAAAAAGTCTCGCCGTGCTCATTGACCCGGATAGTGTCGGAGACCCGGGTGTACTAAAGTCCCTTCTTGATCTCTCCAGTGAATGTTGTGTGGATTATTTCTTTGTTGGCGGCAGTCTGATTACCCATAACTCTCTCTCTTCAACAATACAGCTAATCAGGAATGAGACCGATATACCGGTCATCCTGTTTCCGGGGAACAACATGCAGATTGACCTTCATGCCGATGGAATCCTGTTTCTCAGCCTGATTTCCGGCCGAAACCCTGAGTTGCTCATTGGTCAGCATGTGGTTGCCGCCCCGATTCTTAAAGGAAGCTCTATCGAGGTTATGCCCACCGGATATCTCCTGATCGGAAACGAAAGAAATTCATCGGTCGCCTACATGAGCAATACCAACCCTATTCCGGCTGACAAGTTCGCCGTGGCTGCTTCGACAGCCATGGCCGGAGAAATGCTTGGACTTAGGCTCATATACCTTGATGGCGGAAGCGGTGCACGTGAGTGTATTCAGCCACGCATGATAATGACAGTAAGAAAAAATATCAGTTGCCCACTGATCGTTGGTGGAGGAATAGACAGCAAAGAAAAAGCCCGCAATGTTCTGCGGGCAGGAGCCGACCTCATAGTCGTTGGAAATGCACTGGAGAAGGATCCCAATGTCCTCATTCCGATTTCCGAGGCAATTTATGAATGCAACCAGGTCAAAGACCTGCGCTAGACGTTCATCAGGGTCTCGCGCTTGCGCATCTTACCGGCAGGAATACCGTACATCATTTTAAATCGGCGACAGAAATAGGCAGTGTCCTTGTATCCGCAGGCTTTACCTATATCCCGAATGCTCATTTTCGTGGTACGCAGCAACTCTACCGCATACTCCATACGCTGATATTCGATGTAATCCTGTGGGTTTATCCCGGTTAACGTCTTAAAATATTGCCCCACATAATCCTCGGAAACATCCGCCACTTCCGAAAGCTTTTTATTGGTCAACTCACCACCAAGGTTTTCCTTGATGTATTTCAACAGTGAGATTAACCGCGGATCCTTGAAGTAAGTGGAATTAGTAGCTATCTGTTCAACAAACAACTGATTATCCAGGATATGCCTCACAATCTCAATACACAGTAATTCGGTACGTAATTTTATAACCCTCTGGTTACCCGGTACATCACTGTGCTGCTCCTTCATTATCTCATATAAAAGCTGATTTACGCGACTGTTTTCGATTTCAAAGGGAGGAATGTCGAGCGTGGTGAAGAAATTAATGGTATCAAATACCTTGGTTTCGAAGACAACAATGGCAAATTCTGCGATCGGTGAAACGTCATCATCATTTTTGGAACGAAAAAACTCTGCCTGCCTGAAGCTGAATTCCTCCAGCGAAAGCTCCGGCATATTTTCGTTCTTGCTCCCAAAACTCAGGTATGTATCTTTACCGGCAGGGAGAAATATCGCATGCCCCTCCTGCAATACCTCACGGTCCGCACCAAAGGTCAGAACCCCCCGCTTGAGAATTATTAACGCGCTGTCGGTTTCCTTGAAGTCAGGAATGATAAACGGGCGCGTTACGTAGATGTTATTCGATTTCAAATAACGTATCCCGAGAGATTCGATAATTTAGTTGTAATCTTCCATTAATCCTCCGTATTATTAAGCTAATTGTACATAAATATAGAAAGGCAAAAAATTCTCTGCATTATTTCAAGATTAATTGACCTATTTAAAGATAAGTTAACATTGGATTTACTTTCCGAGCAGATGTCTGCTGATCACAATACGTTGAATCTCTGACGTTCCTTCATAAATCTGGGTAATCTTAGCATCCCGCATAAGCCGTTCCACGTGATATTCTTTAACATAGCCGTAACCTCCATGTATCTGAACTGCTTCCACCGTTGTATCCATGGCAACCTGTGAAGCATAAAGCTTGGCCATGGCACTCGCGTGTGCATAATCCTTGCCACTGTCTTTCAGGTAGGCTGCTTTCAGGCAAAGGAGACGAGCGGCTTCTATCTGGGTGGCCATATCCGCCAGCTTGAACTGGATTGCCTGGTGTTTGGATATTTCTTTTCCAAACGCCTTTCGTTCTTTGGAATATGCCAGCGCCAGTTCGTATGCCCCGGAAGCGATCCCCAGGGCCTGTGCAGCGATCCCGATTCTCCCTCCATTCAGCGTGGCCATGGCAAAATTAAACCCAAAGCCATCCTCGCCGATCCGGTTTTCCTTCGGTACCCTGACATCCTGGAACATAAGTGAATGGGTATCTGATCCGCGAATACCCAGTTTGTCTTCCTTTTTCCCGACCACAAAGCCTTCCATATCCTTTTCAACGATAAGGGCATTGATTCCCTTGTGCCCGGCTTCCGGATTTGTCTGAGCCATTACCAGGTAGACGCTGGCGCTGTTGCCATTGGTGATCCAGTTTTTGGTACCATTCAGCAGGTAATAATCTCCCTTGTCCTCCGCGGTAGTCCGCTGGCTGGTAGCGTCAGATCCGGCCTCCGGCTCCGACAGGCAGAACGCACCGATGATCTCGCCGGTTGCAAGCCTGGTCAGATACTTTTCTTTCTGGGCTTCATTCCCAAACTTTTCAAGTCCCCAGCATACAAGTGAATTATTGACAGACATGGCCACAGAGCAACTTGCATCTATCTTTGAGATCTCCTCCATGGCCAGGACATAGGAAACCGAATCCATGCCCCCGCCATTATATTTCGGGTCGACCATCATTCCCATGAAACCAAGTTCTCCCATCTTCTTGATCTGCTCTGCCGGAAATTGCTGTTTTTCATCACGCTCAATTACCCCGGGCAATAACTCCATCTTCGCAAAATCACGAGCCGCGTCTCTAACGGCCAGTTGCTCTTCTGACAGCTCAAAATTCATCGTGTATCTATATTTTTTATGTTGTGAGTAAAATAAAAGGACCTCGAAAATTCGAAGCCCTTCAAAAATACAATTTTCTGATCAAAGGTGCTTAATCCCTGCCACCCAGAAAAAGGCTGACATAATAGAGGAGAGTAACCAATGATCCGACCGCCGCAACCACGTACGTCATAGCAGCCCATTTCAGTGCATCCCTGGCCATTCCATGCTCTTCATGCGTCACAATATCACGTTGTTTTACCCAGGCCAAAGCGCGTTTACTGGCATCAAATTCGACAGGCAGCGTGACGAACGCGAAGAGGGTGAACACCCCGTAACAGGCAATTACAACCAGTAAAGCGGTCTGCCAGGGTATCAGGTTGCCGATCAGCACTCCTCCGAATAACATAACCATAAAGACAATGTTTATCACCTTGGCGCTGGCATTCTGTATGGGCACCATGGCTGAACGGAACTGCAGCATGCTGTACGCATTGGCGTGCTGCACCGCATGGCCGCATTCATGGGCCGCAATGGCAGCGGCGGCTGCGTTTCTTCCATGGTAAACAGCCTCACTGAGGTTGACGGTTTTGTTTGCCGGGTTATAATGGTCGGTCAGCTGTCCGCCTACCGATATAACCTCCACATCGTGAATATTATTATCAGCCAGCATCAGCCGGGCCACCTCGGCCCCCGACAAGTTTCGATTGAGCGGGATCTTTGAATATTTCCTGAACTTACTTTTCAGCCTGGAGCTGACCGCGAAGCTCAGTATCCCGAAACCAATGATGATTATCCAGATCATAGTATATGCTTATTATAATGATTTTATACGTTCAATAAAGGAAGTGGTTGAGAATCCCTCGGTAAAAGGAATTGTTTCCACCTCTCCACCGCTTTCCATCACAATATCCGCACCAACTATATTTTCTGCCAAATAGTCACCCCCCTTTACTAAAATGTCAGGTTTAACGAGCTGGATCAGGTTATAAGGGGTGTCTTCATCAAAAAATACCACGGCATCGACAAACGCCAGCGCGGCCAGGGCGCGGCTGCGTGTGTAATTATCATTCACGGGCCGGCTACTTCCTTTCAGGCGACGGACCGAGTCATCACTGTTGAGTCCGACAATCAGGCGGTCTCCAAGGTTTCTGGCTTGCTCGAGGTAATCAAGATGGCCCACATGGATAATGTCAAAACAGCCATTGGTAAAAACGACCTGTTTGTCGTTATTCTTCCAGCGCGTAATCTTTCGCCCCAGTTCCTGCAGATTCAGGATTTTCCTTCTTGTTGCTTTCACGGTTTAATTGGTCTTTTACTGTCTGACTTAAAATTAAGGATATGGCACCAACTATAATAATAACCAGCGTTTGCCATCCGTGAAAAATAAAGGTAAAGGCAACTGCCTGTTCCTGCGGAAGCGAATAGAGCATTACCAGTCCCAGTGGCACCAGGATATGAAAGCTGCCTGCACCTCCCGGTAAAGGCAGGGCCATGGCGATCCCGCCGATCACGAAAATGGTAAGTGCAGCAAAAAATCCAAGCCTGGCGGTTTCCGGGAAAGCCAGCATTACGAGGTACATCATAAAATAATAAAGCACCCAGATCAACACACTGTAGAAAATGAAAAGACCGCGTTTCTCCAAACGGAAAACACTCAGTAATCCGCTTTTCAGTCCGCGGAGCGCCTTTCGCGTTTTGCTCATCACCCGGAGAGCGAGAAACTTGCGGGAACGATAAAAATACCTGGCAAGGAAATATAATGCGGCAATAAAAACGATAGCCCCGATCCCCAGCATCCAGTAAAACCGGCTGTTGGTGCTCCCCCCCCTGCCACTCAGTTCCTTGATCTGGTCAGACTGAAAAAAGTACAAAAGGTTATCCAGTTCAATCAGAAAGGAGACCGCGATCAGGGTGATCAGGAAAAACAGGTCAATAACCCTTTCGGCAACGACGGTCCCCAGTGAAACCTCCACCGGAGCCCCGTTGAGCCGGTACAGGTTGTAGCACCTGGAAACCTCACCACCGCGGGGGATTACCAGGTTGATAAAGTAACCCACCATGACAGACAGGAATCCGTGCAGGGTGGAGGCCTTCTCCCCGACCGGGTGCAAAAGGAGCTTCCAGCGTTCGGCCCGAATCAGGTGTGACAGGATAGCTGCCACGGCGGAAGCAAACAAAAAAGGCTTGTCGGCCGACTTCCAAACCTCTACCAGAAATCCCCATTTGGACTGCCCCTCTTCCACTTCAATATTGATGAAGGAAAGCCACAGGAGGAACCCTGTGACGGCAATCATCAGGGCATATTTAAGGATTTGCGTTCCTCTCTTGCGCATACAGAATCAATCGGTAAGCCGATTTTGGTTATCGGGAAATATTATGGTTGGCTGGAATGATTTGGCCTCTTCAAATTCCATGGAAGCATAGGATATTATGATGATTACGTCACCGACCTGTACCCGACGGGCGGCCGGACCGTTCAGACATACCTGACCGGAATCCCTTTCCCCCTTGATCACATAGGTTTCAAGCCGCTCACCGTTATTTATATTGACGATCTGCACCTTCTCCCCTGCTATTATGTTTGATGCCTCCATCAGTGTCTCATCAATCGTAATGCTTCCTACGTAGTGAAGCTCTGCCTGAGTGACTTTAACACGATGGATTTTAGACTTTAATACTTCTATGAACATACCATTATGACCCTCCGAGGATCAGGTTATCTATTAATCTTACATTATCGACATAGGCCGCCACACATAGCGCAACCTTTTTCCCATCAAAATGGTTCGACATCCGCTCCAAAGATTCCGCATCAACGGCTTCAAAGTATTCCGGCTTTAACCCGTTACCGGTCAAATAGTTCAGGCCGTCTTCACGCACCGATTCCCAATTGTCGCCGCCGGAAAGCCGACGGGCCGAATCCTGCAGCATCCGGTAAATACTGGAGGCCGTGTCAAAACCGGCTTCAGAAAGCCGCTGATTACGTGATGACATGGCGAGTCCGCTCTGCTCACGATATATGGGCACACATCGCAGGTCTACCGGAAACCCAAGGTCTGCCACCAGTTTGCGAATGATCAGGAATTGCTGCAGATCCTTCTGGCCAAAATATGCCCGGTCGGGTTTTACCGCATTCAGTAATTTGGAGACCACCAGTGCCACCCCGTTAAAATGCCCTGGCCTGAACTCCCCCTCCATCATGCTGTCCATCTCCCCAAACTGAAAAGCCACTACCGGCTTGTCAGGATACATGTCTTCATCGGCTGGCACAAATACGGCATGAGATCCGGCAGAAGCAAGCATGTTCAGGTCTTTTTCCTCCTGCCTTGGATAATTCTCCAGGTCTTCGGCATTATTGAATTGAGTGGGATTGACATATATGGTACTCACCACAATGTCGTTTTCCTCCAGGGCGTGATCCAGTAACGACATGTGTCCCTGATGAAGCGCTCCCATGGTAGGCACCAGGCCGATGGTACGGCCCGCGCATTTATGTGCAAAAAGGTATTTTCCCAAAGAATTGATATCTCTGAAAACCTCCATCAGTACAGACACGGTTGGTGACAAAATGGTCGCAAAAGTAGCTTTTTCCAAATACAAAAGATGGATTAAAGGTAAAAAATTTGTATTTTTGTGTCTTGTTTTAGCAAATCAAATCCCATTTACATATGTCAAAACTTCGTATTCTTTATGTAGCCAGCGAGATCAACCCATTTCTTAAGACTTCTGATGTTGCAGAATTTGTAAGAAAGCTCCCGCAGGCTATGCAGGAAAGAGGCATGGAGATCAGGATTCTTGTACCAAGATTCTGACTGATCAATGAGCGTAAGAACAGATTACATGAAGTGGTAAGACTGTCGGGCATTAATATACCTGTTGGTGAGGAAGAAAAACCATTGATAATCAAGGTGGCTTCCATTCCAAATGCCAAACTGCAGGTTTACTTTATCGATAACGAGGATTATTTCCACCGGAAATTTGTCTTCCATGATAAGGAAAATAACTTTTATGATGATAATGACGAACGCGCCATTTTCTTCTGTAAAGGTGTGATTGAGACTGTAAAGAAACTTGGATGGGCACCTGATATCGTGCATTGCAACGACTGGATGACAAGTCTTATTCCGTTGTATCTCAAGACGACATACAAAAATGATCCGCTGTTTAAAAACACGAAAACGGTTTTCACCGTATACGATAATGCCTTCAAGCATAAGTTCAGTGAAGACCTGCTTGACAAGGTAAAGATGATGGATATTGAAGACAGCATGCTGGCAAACCTTAAATCGGCTGATTACAAAGGTTTTATCAAGCTGGGCATGGAATTTTCCGATGCCATCATCAAAGCGGAAGATAACAGCACCCTGAACGGGATGTTTGAGGAGATGACTGAGGAGAAAAAATTCGAAGTAATTGAAAAAGACGACAACTTTACAGATTCATACTACAATCTATATAATGAACTTGCGGGCTAGGAACTTAGGGCTGGTACTCGTATCAGCCCTACTATTTTTTTCGTGCGGAAACGATGATCTTAATACAATTGGACTCCCCCCTGAAAATAACCTGGGGATTTTTTTTGCGGAAATTCCATTAAACAATGCGGTGTCCCAGGTTTGGGTAAACGACATTAACGCCCGGGGAAGCGGTGTGGTAATGGCGGGAAGTTATCTTGACCCGGTCCTTGGTGAGATTTCCGCCCAGAACTTTTCGGAACTGTTGCTACCCTCGGCAAACCCGGGACGACTGCTCGGGCCGGATGCCACCCTGGATTCCCTGGTACTTGAAATGCGGATCGGAAATGTGTACGGGGTAAACCTGGCCAACACGCAGACTATTGAACTCTACCAGCTACAGGATACAATCCGTACGTTTGAGACCACCTACACCAACGAGGACAACCAGCCGGTAGGCATGAAGCTCGGGGAAGAATCCTTCCGGATTTACACTGATTCCCTGGATCTCCTGTTCTCCGACACGAACCTGCCCGACTCGTCGGACCAGCGCTCGCGTTATGACAATCAGGGCAGGTATATTTACAAAACGAACTTCAGGATTGATGATGCCTTTGCGCAGAACTTCTTTACTGAAATGAAGGACACCACCTCCAATTCCAACTTTAGTGATAACCGGAACTTTTCGGCCTTTCTGAAAGGATTCAGGCTGAACGGTGTTCCCGGGAATTCTGCCGTGATCGGTTATAATCCCACCAGCTCGTTTTCGGCCCTTGTCCTCTACTATACCCAGACGGAGGAAGGCAATCCGGTCCAGAAGACCATAAGATTTACCTATAATACCCAGATATCCTACAATAATATCACGCCAAATGCCGAAGTAAACTGGAGTGGGGGTGATCTGGACGGGCTCACCAGTTTCTACACTCCTTATACGCCGGAAACGGATGCAGCTTACCTCCAGGCCGGCACCCAGCTGTTCATGATGCTGGATATGTCACCTTTCACAAACTTTGCCGACACGCTGCAAAATCCTATCATTCAGGGTGCCCAGCTGGTCCTCAAATCACCGAGGAAATACCCGGGGGATAACATTCGCCTGCCGGTACCTGAATCCCTGAACATTTCAGTTACTTCCCTGGATTCCCTCGAGACGGGTAATATTTCGAATACCCAGGAAGTATTCAGTGATATCCGTGTTCCAAACGTGATCGGGTATAATGACGAGGACGATCTTTACAAAGTGGAGATCCCTGTGTATCTTCAAACCCTTGTAGATAAGACCAATAAATATGACCAGATCATATTTTCTCCGGTTACCGAAGACCCGTTCAATGGTGCCCTTAAACAGGACAACGGCTCCTTTGACCGTCTGGTGCTGGAAAAATCAAATATCTACATCAGGTTATATTATACATTACCCAACGCCAATTAAACAGTTATGTGTGGAATTGTAGGTTATATCGGGCCCCGAAAGGCTCACGAGGTAGTAATTAAGGGCCTGGAACGCCTCGAATATCGCGGATATGACAGCGCCGGAATAGCCCTGATCAATGACGGACTGAACGTCTACAAGAAAAAGGGAAAGGTTTCGGACCTTAAAGAACATCTTGAAGGGCAGGAACTCGACAGCCGGATAGGGATCGGACACACGCGATGGGCCACCCACGGCGAACCTAATGATGCCAACGCCCACCCCCACTTTTCCCAGTCCAAAAACCTGGCAATCATCCATAACGGGATAATTGAGAATTATTCTTCCCTTAAACAGGAACTGATAAACAAAGGGCATTCTTTTGCCAGCGAAACAGACTCAGAGGTTCTGATTCATTTCATCGAGGATATTCAAACCCATAATGACTGTTCGCTCGAGGAGGCAGTCCGCCTGGCACTTTCCAAAGTGGTGGGTGCCTATGCCATTGTGATCATGGACGGCAGCAATGAACACCAGATTATCGCGGCCCGCAAGGGCAGCCCGCTGGTTATTGGAGTCGGCCGGGATGAATTCTTTCTTGCTTCGGATGCCACTCCGATCGTGGAATACACCAATGAGGTGGTCTATCTCAATGACCTGGAAATTGCGGTGATCGAGAATAACGAACTTAAGATCAAGAATAACCAGGATATCCCGATGACCCCCTATATCCATACCCTGGATATGGAGCTGGAGGCCATCGAAAAAGGGGGTTATGAACATTTCATGCTCAAAGAGATCTATGAGCAGCCGCGGTCAATCGGTGATTGTATGCGGGGAAGGCTGGACGCCAACAAAGGCCGACTCGTTCTGGGCGGTATTCGTGAATACGCCAATAAGCTGACCAATGCCGAACGTATAATTATCGTGGCCTGCGGTACTTCCTGGCACGCCGGTCTCGTGGCCGAATACTTTATCGAAGAATTTTGCCGCATACCGGTGGAGGTGGAATACGCCTCGGAATTCAGGTACCGCAATCCCGTGATCAAGGAGGGTGACGTGGTGATGGCGATTTCCCAGTCTGGCGAAACGGCCGATACCCTGGCAGCCATTGAATTGGCCAAATCCAAGGGAGCTATTATTTTCGGGGTGTGTAATGTAGTGGGTTCCAGTATTGCCCGTGCTTCGCATGAAGGTGCCTATACGCACGCAGGACCAGAAATCGGGGTGGCCAGTACAAAGGCCTTTACGGCCCAGCTGACGGTTCTGAACATGATCGCTTTGCGTGTGGCACATGCCAGGGGCACGATTACCGAACGCCGTTATCATGAATTATTGGTCGAACTGGAGAATATCCCGGCGAAAGTGGAAAAAGCCCTTGAGCTTGATCCTCAAATCCAGGAAATTGCCAACCTGTTTAAGGATGCCCGGAATTTCCTCTATCTCGGCCGTGGGTTCAATTTTCCCGTAGCCCTGGAAGGTGCCCTTAAACTCAAGGAAATCTCCTATATCCACGCTGAGGGATATCCCGCAGCAGAAATGAAGCATGGCCCGATTGCACTGATCGATGAAGAAATGCCCGTGGTTTTTATCGCCACCAGGGACAGCTCCTACGACAAGGTGGTTTCCAATATCCAGGAGGTCAAAGCGAGAAAAGGAAAAGTAATCGCCATTGTGACCGAGGGGGATGCACTTATCCCGCAAATGGCTGAGTTTGTAATTGAGGTTCCCCGGACAGATGAAGCCATGATGCCGCTGGTCTCGGTAATCCCGCTGCAGTTACTTTCTTACCATATTGCCGTAATGCGCGGCTGCAACGTGGATCAGCCCAGGAACCTTGCCAAATCGGTCACGGTGGAATAGCCGGATAACTCCGGCTTATTGTGACAGCAGGTATTCCTTTTTAAGCAACGGGCAAACTTTGTAACGTTCCTCCCCTGTATCTTCATAAAGGGCTGAAAGCAACTCGTAGATATGGATAATTCCAATCTTTGCTGCCCACTCGAACGGACCGTGCGGATACCCGGTTCCGAGTTTCATTGCCGTATTGATACTTTCCCGGTCTGCCGTTCCTTCCTGCACCGTGTAATAGGCTTCGTTTATGATCATGCAGATTACCCTGGGGGCTACCATTCCCACCCGGTCCTCCACCTGTTCCCATTTTATATTCAGTTCCTCCAGCTCCGGAAAGTTATCATTCTCCTTTAATGAAGTAATTTCCCACAAATCGCGGTCAACAAAACCCGGAAGACCGTTGAAACCGGCAATTCTTGCCTTCCAGCCTCCGGAAACAAACCACAGCTCAGCCAGGGTCGATTTGACGTTATTAAGCAGGATCAGCGGGCCCTCAAGCGAACGGTACTGCTCTATAACTTCAGGCTGATCATCGAAGGTATAGTCAAGAATAAGATCAAACCCGCCGGGCGAATCCTGAAAGGTATGGACATCCGAATGGCGGGAAACACTTGCCTTATCCCCGATTTTTTTAGCCGCTTCCTCAAAATTTACTTCGCTGCCGAAAACTAATACACGCATATAATTGTAGATTTAAAACAAAAATAGGAATAAAAGTCCCTGAAAATGAAATCCATCATTAATACTACCCATGCCCCCGCACCCATCGGCCCCTATAATCAGGCGGTCTTAATACACAATACCCTGTATCTCTCCGGCCAGATTGCTATTGACCCGGTCAGTAATGAACTGGTCACAGGTAATATCACTTCTGAGACCAACCAGGTAATGAAAAATTTGCAACAGGTGCTGGAGGCAGCAGAATTCACACTGGGAAATGTAGTGAAATGCAGCATTTTCGTCAGGGATATGGGACAGTTTGCCGAAATCAATGAAGCCTACGGAAAATTTTTCCTGTCAGACCCCCCGGCCAGGGAAACGGTCGAGGTCAGCCGCCTGCCTAAAGATGTAAATGTGGAAATATCCTGTATCGCCGTTCGATAATGAAAATAATTCCGCGCCAAACGGAAACCGTTATCTCACCGCTGCAGCCTTCCGAAATCAACCGCCGGCTCGACGGCCTTACCGTCAGCCCTTCGCTGCGCAGTAACAGGCCGGAGGAAGATGCCATGTTCCAGGGACGAATACACAACCGCACTTTTGTGCTTTCACGCAAGATCCGTCACCCGAATAATTTCATCCCGCTGGTCAACGGCAGGATTGAATCCACCTCCAAAGGCTCGATCATCTTTATCAAATACTCCCTCTTCCGGAGTTCCCTGATGTTCCTTTCCTTTTCGATTGGCATTGCCTTTTTAATCGGATTGATATTTATCTTCACCGGCCTGCCCGAGCTGTACAGCATTACGGCGTTTGCACTCGGACTCGCCAATTACCTGGTGACCCTTCTCAATTTCAACCGGCAGGTCAGGCTGACGCATGAAGCCCTGCTCGAGGCACTGAACATCGATGAGCAGGATATTAATGATCCAGCTTATTTTTCGTAGTTTTGCCTCCCGAAATTTTCGTGTGTTAAGAGCTTTTTTGTAATGGAGAATGATGTTCGAGTGAGATTCGCCCCGAGTCCGACCGGCCCCCTGCATATCGGGGGTGTACGTACTGCACTGTATAATTACCTGTTTGCGAAAAAACATCAGGGAACGATGATCATCCGTGTCGAAGATACTGACCAGAACCGGTACGTGGAAGGTGCGGAAGAATATATCAGCGAAGCGCTGGACTGGCTGGGGATCACCGCGGATGAAAGCCCGTCCAAAGGCGGTCCCTACGCGCCCTACCGGCAATCGGAACGGAAGGATATCTATGCCCGGTATGCTGAACAGCTGCTGCGGGACGGGAATGCCTACTATGCCTTTGACACCCCTGAAGAGCTTGACGCAATGCGCGAACGACTGCGTGAAAGCCGGGTTGCATCACTCCAGTACAATTCCATCACGCGCATGCAGATGAAAAATTCTCTGACCCTTCCCCCGGAAGAGGTAAAGCAACGGATTGATGCCGGAGAACCCTATGTGATCCGTCTGAAAGTTCCGCGGAAGGAGGAGGTACGCCTCAATGACATGGTCAGGGGGTGGGTCATGGTGCATTCCTCAGCCATTGACGACAAGGTATTGATGAAATCTGATGGCATGCCTACGTATCACCTGGCCAATGTGGTCGATGATCACCTGATGAAAATTTCCCATGTGATCCGTGGGGAGGAATGGCTGCCCAGCGCACCACTTCATGTCCTGCTCTATAAATTTCTTGGCTGGGAGGATTCCATGCCTCAGTTTGCCCACCTTCCTTTGCTCCTTAAGCCAGATGGAAATGGAAAACTCAGCAAAAGGGATGGCGACAAGCACGGGTTTCCCGTGTTTCCCATCGAGGGGCAATTCCCGGGCAAGGAAGGACAACCTGAAAAATTTAACGGGTTTCGGGAAGAAGGATATTTGCCCGAAGCCATGATCAATTTCCTTGCCTTCCTGGGCTGGAACCCCGGAACGGAAGAGGAACTGTTTACCCTGGACCAACTGATAAGTGCCTTCAGTGTGGAACGTATAGGAAAATCCGGTACAAAATTCGACATCGAAAAAGCCAAATGGTTCAATCAGCAGTACCTGAGGCAAAAGAGTGACGAGGAACTTGCCGGTTATCTGAAAAATGACCTGGAGGCCGCAGGTGAATCACCGGACGGGATTGACCTTGCCCGGGTTTGTCATGCCATGAAGGAGCGTGTTACCTTTCCCCATGACATATACCAGGATGGCCGGTTCTTTTTCAACACGCCGGAGAGTTACGACGAAAAGCTCTCTTCCAAAAAATGGACCCCTGAGGCTGTGGCGGTACTGGATGCATATGCCGATAAGATCGTCGGAACAGAGAGCTATGGAGCTGAGGAGGCAAAATCGATTTTAAACAACATAATTGAGGAAAAAGGCGTTAAATTAGGACAGGTGATGCCCGCATTACGACTGGCTGTTACAGGCTCCGGATCAGGCCCGGATCTCATGGAAGTCCTCGAAATCCTGGGTAGCGACCGGGTGGCAGGCCGGATTAAGACAGCTATTACGACATTGCCGGTGACTTCATGAATGATAAATCAAATGCCTATGGCACGCAAGAAAAAAGACAACCGGGAACAAAAGAAAAAGAACCCAAGGGTCAATAAGGAACTGGAAGGGTTTGATATTTCCATTGATTCTTTCGGAGAGATAAAATCCACCTTCGACATTGACAAGATCAATGAGTTTCTGAATAAGAATGTGGAAGACAAGAAACTCCTGGAACGGAAAGATTACGACAAGATCAATAAAAAAGGAAAATTCAAAGACGAAGAAGAATGAGATCACACGAGATTGATTACAGGATTCTGGGTGATGATATTCAGGTAGTGGAGGTAGAGCTTGACCCGGGTGAAACCGTTATTGCCGAAGCCGGGGCCATGCTGTACATGGAAGACGGAATCGCATTTGACACGAAACTGGGTGATGGATCCCAGCCCGATCAGGGCCTTTTCGGAAAAATCCTGTCGGCCGGTACCCGCGTCCTGACCGGCGAATCCTTGTTTATGACCCATTTTACCAATCAGGGGCACAAAAAGGCACGTCTCGCATTTTCAGCCCCCTACCCGGGAACAATCATACCCATCGACCTGGCAACCTCGCTCAATAACGAGCTGATCGTGCAGAAAGACGGATTTCTGTGTGCGGCACTTGGCACTGAACTCAGCATCACATTCAATAAAAGGATCGGAAGCGGCCTGGTGGGTGGTGAAGGATTCATTCTCCAGCGACTGAGGGGAGACGGACGGGCTTTTGTTCATGCCGGGGGAACAATTATTGAAAAGGAGCTCAATAATGAAATGCTAAGGATCGACACCGGTTGTGTGGTGGCCTTCGAGTCATCCCTGAATTTTGACGTCAGCCGAGCCGGCGGATTGCGTTCAATGATTTTCGGAGGAGAAGGTATTTTCCTTGCAACACTTTCCGGTACAGGCAAGGTCTGGTTACAATCCATGCCGATCAGAAAACTGGTTCAGGCGCTGGCACCATATGGCAAAAACAGGGGTAAGGAAGGAAGTTCAATTCTTGGTGATTTCCTGGAATCATGACATACGCCCGGACCATCACGCTGCTCTTATTCCTGGTTTGCAGTTTCAGCCAGGCACTCGCACAGGAAGCTTCTGTAAAACTCGGTCCCGCCGAGATCGGGATCAACCAGATCTGGACCATAACGGTCACGGTGGAGAATGACAAGCTCAACAGCTACAGTGATTTTCCTGAGGTCGAAGGATTTCGGAAGGCAGGTACTTCATCGGCCTCCAATACCCAGATCATCAACGGACAGGTCTCTTCCTCGCAAAGTGTAACCATGTCCTACACGCCGCAATCCGAAGGAACATTCTCCGTGCCTGCCTTCAGCATGACGATAAACGGCAAGGAAATCTCTTCCCCGGGCATCACGGTAAAGGTTGGTCCGCCCGTACAGCAGCAGCAACGAAGGGATCCATTCCGCAATATGTTTGACCGGGACCAGCTCGACAATTTCTTCGGGGAAGATGAGCCTGCTGAATTTGTCGATATCAAGGAGGATGCGTTCCTGGCACTAACCACAGATAAAGACGAAGTGTACACCGGAGAAGGGTTTACCACCACGCTGTCTTTTTATGTGGCAGATAACAACCGGGCGCCCCTTGAATTCTATGAGCTGGGTAAGCAACTCGGGGAGATCATGAAAAAATTGCGTCCGGAGAATTGCTGGGAAGAGAATTTCAACATTGAAAATATATACGGTGAACGCGTCACCATCCAGGGTAAAGGGTATACCCAGTACAAGATTTATCAGGGTGTGTTTTTCCCCCTGAATGCCGAGGATGTGGTTTTCGAGTCGGTGCCTTTGAGGATGATCAAGTACCGGGTTGCCAGGAACCCTTCGTTTTTCGGACAGAATCGACAGGAAGACTTTAAAAACTTTTTTACAAAGCCCAAAACAATCCGGGTGAGGCCCTTGCCGCCGCATCCGTTAAGAGACCAGGTAGCGGTCGGAGAATACCGTCTGAATGAAAGTGTCAGCAGCAATACACTTGAGACGGGTCAGAGCTTTACCTACGAATTTAATATTTTCGGTGAAGGAAACATTTCGGCGATCAATGCGCCGCGAATCAATCCGACCGACGACTTCGAATTCTACGATCCCAACGTGCAACAGAATATTAACCGGCGAAACAGCCGCGTGACAGGCTCCAAGTCATTCAGCTATTATGGCATCCCCAATGAGCCGGGACAGTACGAACTCGGTGATTATTTTGAATGGATTTACTTCAATCCTGAAACGGCTGCCTACGATACGCTTCGCTCAAGAGCCCGTGTAACCGTCGAGGGAGAAAGCCGCAAAAATGAGAATATACTTGCCAGCGACCTCGGCTCATTCTACGATCAGATTGAATTTGAAAAAAACAGCTTATCTTCGGTCAAAGAAGTGGAATGGATGAAGATCTTTGCCAACCTCGCTATTTTGCTTATGTTAGGGGCTTCCGCATGGATCGTATTTAAAAACTGATCACACCTTGAGTAATTCTTTTGGAACCATTTTCAGGATAACAACCTTTGGCGAATCACATGGAGCAGGAATCGGCGTGGTGATCGACGGCTGCCCCGCAGGTATTCCTGTCGATGAGCAGGAGATCGCCGGCGAACTTGCCAGGCGGAAACCCGGTCAGTCAAAGATCACCACACAGCGCAGGGAAGATGATATTGCCGAAATATTATCGGGGGTATTCGAAGGAAAAACAACAGGCATGCCCGTAGCCATGTTTATCCGCAACCAAAATGCCCGCAGCAAGGATTATTCTCATATTGCCGATAAATTCCGCCCCTCCCACGCTGATTTCACCTACCAGGAAAAATATGGCAGGCGTGACTACCGCGGCGGGGGCAGAAGCTCGGCAAGGGAAACCGCAGCAAGGGTTGCCGCAGGTGCCCTGGCCAAGGCGATGTTGAGCGAGCTGGGTATTAGCGTACATGCCTATGTCTCCATGGTAGGAGATATTGAAGCTCCTCCTTATTCCGAAATGGACCTTTCGGCTACGGAAGATAATATCGTCCGTTGCCCCGACCCGGAAACGGCTGAGAAAATGATTGAACTCATTGACTCCGTACGGAAAGACCGGGACACGGTTGGAGGTCGCATTACCGGGGTAATCCGCAACGTGCCCCCCGGGCTGGGCGAACCGGTATTCAATAAACTGCATGCTGCGCTGGGATCTGCCATGCTGAGCATCAATGCAGTGAAAGGGTTTGAATACGGCAGTGGTTTTGAAGGCACCCGAATGCGTGGCTCGGCCCATAATGATGAATTCATAAAAGAAGGTGACCGGGTACGCACCAAAACCAATTTCTCCGGGGGAATCCAGGGCGGAATCAGCAACGGGGAAGATATCTATTTCAATGTGGCTTTTAAACCCGTTGCGACAATCATGAAAGACCAGGAGTCAGTGAATGAGGCCGGTGAAAAGGTGGTGGTATCAGGAAAAGGAAGACATGACCCTTGTGTCGTTCCGAGAGCCGTTCCGATTGTGGAAGCTATGGCAGCCCTGGTCATGGCAGATTTCTGGCAACTAAGCCGAACAGCCCGTATGGGAGCAAAGAACAACTAGTATGAAGAAATTACCCCTGCACGTAAAGATCATTATCGGCCTGGTGCTTGGAATTATCTGGGCATTTATTTCCAGCAGCCTCGGTTGGAATCAATTTACGATTAACTGGATAGACCCGTTTGGCCAGATCTTTATCAGGCTGTTAAAGTTCATCGCCGTACCGCTGGTACTTTTCTCCATCATCGGGGGCGTTTCGGGACTCAGTGATGTAAGCAAACTGGGAAGAATGGGCTTCAAAACGCTGTTACTGTACCTGATTACCACCATCACCGCGGTGTCAATCGGGTTGCTCCTTGTCAATTTCATCAAGCCCGGTGCCTTTATTGATGACCAGCAACGCGTCAAAAACCGGATTGAATACGAGCAATGGGTTACAGAAACAACGGGTGTGGGCGTTAAAGACGGCATCAGTTACCTGACTGATCCTGAATACAAGGATGTTGTGTCCGAAGTCACGAGTCCGGAAGCACTGGAACGCATGCAACAGGAGCGGGAGCAGATGATCAGTAAGCAACTCCAGACGGCCGAACAATCCAGAGAAACTCCTCCCCTTCAGTTCCTGGTAGATATGGTTCCTGAGAACATTGTTCTCTCGATATCTGATAATGGCCTGATGCTTCAGGTGATCTTTTTCGCGATCTTCTTCGGCATCACCCTCATCATGGTTCCTTCAAAACATGCCGACCCGGTCATCCATTTTGTTAACGGGATCAATGAGGTTTTCCTGAAAATGGTTGACCTGGTGATGAAAGCCGCTCCCTTCTTCGTGTTTGCACTACTCGCCGGGGTAATCGCCAAGATGGCAGACACACCGGCACAGGTATTTGAAATCTTTAAAAGCCTGGGATCCTATTCAGTCACCGTGGTGATCGGGTTATTATTCATGATTTTTATATTTTATCCGCTGATCATTACCGGGTTTGTAAAAAATCTCAGCTACAAGAAATTCTTTAAAAGCATCAGCCCTGCGCAATTCCTGGCATTTTCCACCAGTTCGAGCGCAGCAACCCTGCCCGTAACCATGGAATGCGTGGAAGAAAACCTGGGGGTGCCGAAAAATGTAACCAGTTTTGTACTGCCCATCGGAGCCACCGTAAACATGGATGGCACCAGCCTGTACCAGGCTGTTGCAGTAATCTTTCTGGCGCAATTGCACCTGGTCGACCTTACCCTTGGCCAGCAACTCACCATTGTACTCACCGCTACCCTGGCTTCCATCGGTTCGGCCGCAGTACCGAGTGCCGGACTGGTTATGTTGATTATCGTGCTACAGTCGGTCGGACTTAATCCGGCCTGGATTGCCATCATCTTTCCGGTAGACCGAATCCTGGATATGGTACGGACGGTTGTGAATGTAACCGGCGATGCCACCGTCTCCACGATTATTGCAAAGTCAGAGGGAGAGGTGGTTAGTCCGGAATAAAGGGGAACGAATTGCCGTGATGTTTGTTTGTTTAGGTAAATTTGCATCATGGAAACAACGAAGCGTACCAATGACCGTGTAGTTAACCTCTACATGGAATCCAATCCCAATCCACAATCCCTCAAGTTTGTGGCTAATTTCATGTTGTTGCCCGAGGGGGTCAGCTATGACTTTCCTGACAGGGAGTCAGCAAAGAAATCAGCACTGGCTACGGAGCTGTTTGACTTGCCTTATGTCAGGCGTGTTTTCTTCATGGGAAATTTTGTCACCGTGACCAAGGATCCTGATACCCTCTGGGAAGAGATCCAAACACCCCTTAAGGAGAAGATCAAGGCGTTTCTGGAAAGCGGTCGCCCGTTGCTGAATGAGGAGCCCGTTCAGGAAATATTCGATGAGAATGATTCAGAGCTGGTCAAAAAGATCAAGGGCATCCTGGATGAATATATCCGGCCTGCGGTTGAAATGGACGGCGGCGCCATTGCATTCCACAGCTACCAGGACGGAAAAGTGAAAGTGTTGTTGCAGGGTTCGTGCTCGGGTTGTCCGTCATCCACCGTTACCCTCAAAGCGGGAATTGAGAACCTGTTGAAACGTATGCTTCCGGAAATACAAACAGTCGAGGCAGAAAACGCCTGATTTTTCCTGCATTTTTGATCAGAATATAACATCCGTATTTTAATAGCCTAAAACGCAAAGAGCGCAGTTGTTTCACTGCCGTGCCCGTACTATATTGACATCACTTTTTTAGAATACATCGGGCTAAATTTATTTTTTGATGTCAACTAACCGTACAATCCGAGAGGAAGAAATCCTTCCTTTTCACGAAAAGGTTTACGAATCGGCCAACAAACTGGCCAATTATTTTGTCCTGGGATATTTCGCACTGGGCTTTGTGCTCGCACCCATTTACAACAGCTGGTGGCTGGCGGCCATTATGGGCAGCGTCTCGCTTGGCGCCTATTACGGTGTAAAATACCTGGTCAGGAACAACACCCTGTTTCACCTGGTCACTTCCCTGGTTTTCTGGAATTTTCCGCTGCAATTCCTGTTGCAGATGCACGGAAGCTATATCATGATGTTCTTTTACTTCGTGAGCCTCACCGTGCTGTTATTCTATGAAAGCCGCTGGGTACTGGCACCCACCATCGCCTATGCCTTCTTTTCATTCATTTTCCTGTTCTTTTTGAAAGAGGACGTCATGAGCATGGGAATAAACCTGGAGGAAATTGAATCACTGGGACTGGGCTCGGCCCTGCACCTGGGGATCATGGCGCTGTATGCTGCCTTGTGTCTGCTGTGGGCTAAAATACAGCGTGACCAGACTCGTGAAGCGGCTATCAGTTATATTCAAATGAATGAGCAGGTGAGCTTAATGGACGTAAATATCCAGTTTGCCAACCAGATCTCTCAGGGCAACCTGACAGCAGGCTACCCCAATGATCACCCCGATAAGCTGGGCAATTCACTGCTCGAAATGCAATCAAGCCTCCGTGAAGCAGCCGAACGCGAGAAGAAAGAAAAATTTGTGAACGTAGGACTTGCCTCGGTCTCCGAAATCCTGCGAAACCATGTCGAAGACCTGGATGAGCTGAGCGACAAGGTTATTGAGAAACTCGTAAACTACATGAAAGCCAATCAGGGCGGACTGTTTATTCTGGAAGAAGAAAATGATGGTTCCAAAGTGATCACCCTGAAAGCCTGCCGGGCGTATGACCGGAAGAAATTCCTGAATAAAACCATTGCCGTAGGCGAAGGGCTGATCGGACAAATTGCATTGGAGAAGGAAACGCTGGTTATGACCGAGATTCCCGAAGGATACCTTAACATCACTTCGGGACTGGGCATTGCCAGCCCTTCCAGCCTGGTAATCGTTCCGCTGAAATCCAATGAAGAGGTAGTCGGACTCATTGAAATGGCCTCCTTCAAGGAATTCAATGATACAGACATCGAATTCCTGGAGAAGGTTGGGGAAAGTATTGCGTCGACCATTCTTTCTGCGAAGACGAACCAGCAAACCAAGGAACTTCTCGAAGGATCACGCCAGATGACGGAAGAACTGCATGCGCAGGAAGAGGAAATGAGGCAGAATATGGAGGAAATGCAGGCCACTCAGGAAGAAATGGCCCGCACCCAGAAGGAACTCAGCGAGAAGGAAGCCAACCTAAAGGCATTGATCAACAATACCGATGACAGCATCATTACCATTGACCGTAATTACCGCATACTGGTAATGAATGACGTGGTAAAACGAAGATATAAGGGTACCCAGTTCGAGGGCATGGGAGAAGGGTCCAACGCCCTCGAAATGCTGGGTGATGTAGCGGATGAATGGAAAGGCTATTATGATAAGGTCATGGAGAATGGGGAACACCTCAACTTCGTCCTTGAAAGCTCTGTTCAGGGCGAACAAATGTGGCGCGAATACTTTCTCAACCCCATCCGTTCTGACAACAATCTGATCATTGGCTGTTCGGTATTCTCCAGGGATATCTCCGATAAAATCAGGGCACAGCGGGAACTGGCACACGAAAAAACCCTTTTCCAGGCACTGCTTGATTTCATCCCGGACCACCTGTATTACAAGGACCTTTCCAGTAAATTCCTTAAGGTATCCAAATCCATGCTGGGGGCCTTCGATGCCACGACAGAAGACGAGCTCATCGGGAAGTCAGATTTCGACTTCTTTGACAAATCTCACGCCCAGGTGGCTTATGATAATGAACAGGAAATTATCCGCAGCCGTCAAGCCATAGTAGGCAACATCGAGCGTGAAATTCACAAAGACGGAACGGAAACCTGGGCAGAAACTACCAAGATGCCGCTCTTCGACGATAACGGTGAGGTCATGGGAACCATCGGGATTACCAAAAATATCACAGAATCCAAGCAATTGGAGCGTGAAGCCGTATACAAGAGCGACGTCCTGCGTTCAATGGTCGACAATACCCCGGATGCCATTTTCACCTTCGACAAGGAGTATCGTATTGTTGTGGCCAATAAACACATTGAGGAACATTTTAACCGTGACGGAATAAGTAACACGCCCGGAACCCGCCTTCCTGCCACCAATGGCTGGAAAGAACATTATGACCGGGCACTCAGCGGAGATCGTTTCGAAATCATCGAGGAAGCGGAATTCTCCGGTGTCAAAAAATCGTTCCGCTATTTAATCGGGCCCGTACTTGATGAAGAAAACAACATCATAGGGGGGACGGTGATTTCCAGGGAAGTGGAAGGAAGCCTTGCCCCGGCCGGAGCCGGAGGGAGCACGAAAAAGCGTAAGTAATTAACCGGCCGGTGGATCACCGGCCATTTTTTTTGCCATCCGGCGTTGCCGGTAGGTTGACAGGTATACCCCGCAGATAATCAGTCCGAGCCCCAGGAAATGACCAGGCAAAAGGCGCTCGCCGTCCAGCAATCCCCAGAATACTGCCACCATGGGAATCAGGTAGGTAACCGAACTTGTAAAGACTGGGGAAGTGATCTTCACTAACTGGTTAAACAGGATTAATGCGAAGGCTGTTCCCACAATTCCAAGTGCCGCCACTGCCATGAGCGGATTCAGGGCTTCCGGCTGCGAGACATGGGTGGTAAAAGGGGTAAAGAGCAGGAGATAGGTAATGGCAGCAGGACCTGCGATAAGAAGCGATATGCTGGTGATCGTCCTGCTGGTAAGTTCGTGGATGCGGAATTTTATAATGTTAAGATTGGCCCCGTAAAAGACCGTGGCACACACGACGAAAAGCGCATACCAGTTAATGGCTCCCGGTCCATGTTCAGTACCTGACATGATCAGCACCAGGCATCCTGCAAACCCGATAATTATTCCGGTGACCGTCCGGATATGACTTCTCTGGGTAAAAAACACCATCCCGATGATCAGCGTAAAGAGCGGAGTAAGGGCATTCAGAATTCCGGCCACCGAGCTTGGTATCCTTGTTTGTGCGATGGCAAAAAGAAAGGAGGGAATCAGGCTGCCAAACATACCGACTACGCCCAGCCAGAACCATTGCTTCCGCCTGATTTGTCTGACCCGGGGCAGGCTGAAAGGCAACAGGAACAGTGAGGCAAAGGCTATTCGCAATGCACCAACCTCACCGGCTGAAAAGGCGGTAAGGCCAATCTTTATCAGTATAAACGAACTTCCCCAGATCAGGGCAAGGACGCCCAAAAGGAGCCAGGCGAGCAGTTTGGGAGAATCGCTCATTGGTCTACATGTGCTCAGGCACTCAGCTCAGGGATAAAGGTATTTTCGACCTCTTCCAGGATACCGACAATCTCCTCCTTGGTTTCGGCGGTGACCAGCCGGGTACGGAAGGGTTTGAAGTGAGGAATGCCGCGGAAGTAATTGGTGTAATGCCGGCGCATCTCATAGATCCCCTTTCGTTCGCCTTTCCAGTCCACGGAAAAATCCAGGTGCTCACGCGCAGCTGAGACCCTGGACGAGAGGCTTGGTGCCTCAGGCATCTCACCTGTCCTGAAGAAATGCTTTATCTCGTTGAATATCCAGGGATAGCCAATAGCCGCCCTGCCGATCATAATGCCGTCAACACCATACCGGTTTCGGTATTCCAGGGCCTTTTGCGGAGAATCAATATCCCCGTTTCCAAAGATCGGAATATGAATATCCGGGTGGTTCTTTACCTCTCCGATCATCGTCCAGTCGGCCTCGCCCTTGTACATCTGCTTACGCGTACGTCCATGGATGGTCAGCGCCTGTACTCCCACATCCTGGAGCCTTTGGGCAACCTCCACGATCTTAATGGAATTCTCGTCCCAGCCAAGGCGTGTTTTCACCGTGACCGGGAGGCCCACCTGCCTGACAATCTCAGCAGTCATTTTCTGCATCTTGGGCAGGTCCTGGAGAATACCAGCGCCGGCTCCCTTGCAGGCAACTTTCTTAACGGGACACCCATAATTGATATCAATGAGCTCAGGACCGGCTTCTTCGGCAATCGCCGCAGCCTCGCGCATGCTTTTTATCTTGTCCCCGAATATCTGGATTCCAATCGGCCGTTCGTAATCATATATGTCCAGCTTTTCGACACTCTTTTCGGCATTTCTGATCAGGCCCTCCGAAGAAATGAACTCGGTATACATCATGTCCGCCCCGTGCTTCTTGCACAAGGCACGGAAAGGGGGATCACTCACATCCTCCATCGGAGCAAGCAGGAGTGGAAAATCATTCAGTTCAATATTTGCTATTCTCATGGTAGCCTAATTCGAAATTTATCGTGCCGTTTCGAAAGAAACCGTAAATTTACGTCAAAATATGAATATATCAGATACCCAACCGATTGGAACGACGGGAAGGCAGGCCATGCAGACCGCTTTGGTCGGCCTGGGACTTTGCCTGCTCTCATTTCTGTTCATCGGTCCGATAATTGGCATACTCATCGCCATTCCTTTCTATGAGGGCGACCTGCTTGGACTTGCCGAACGCCTGGAAAACCCGGGATTATATCCGGAATTCCGCATTCCTCTCTACATCATCCAGGGCGTAAGCGCCTTTATCGGCCTCATCCTTACCCCATGGCTCTATCTCAAAATCCGCAAGGAACATCCGTTGCAAAAATATATTTCGACAGACCGCAGCCTCTTTAGTTATGTCTTAACTGTTCTCGCCGTGATTTCGTTCATGGGATTCAATTCCTATATAATCGAATGGAATGCCGGTATGGAATTTCCGGAAGCCTGGAAAGCTATTGAAGAATGGATGCGCTCGCGGGAAGATATCGCGGCAGGTCTTACAGAATACCTTACCACTTTCGATACGCCCGGCATGTTTGTGCTGGCCTTCGTTGTCATTGCCATCATACCGGGTATTGGTGAAGAACTGGTATTTCGGGGGGTGTTCCAGCGTAAAATCCAGGATGCGGGGGTAAACGGGCATGTGGCCGTCTGGGCAGGAGCCATTCTATTTTCAGCCATCCATTTTCAGTTTTTCGGGTTTCTTCCACGCATGTTCCTGGGTGCACTTTTTGGCTACCTGTACTGGTGGTCCGGTGATCTGAAAGTACCGATGCTGGCGCACTTTGCCAACAATGCCATTACCCTTGTGATTGTCTACCAGGCACCTGATCTCGACGAACCAGATGCGCTTCCTTTGGCTGCGGGGGTAATTATGACTATTATTACTGCAGGCTTATTGTTCTTTTTATATCGTCACTGGAATACACAGAAAAATCCGCCGGAAGAATGGCAAAAAGTATATTCCACCGAACAGGCTTATCAGGCAGAAATTGTTAAATCCGTTTTATCTGAATCCATGAATGCTGTAATTGTTAATAAGAAGGATTCTTCCTACAATATAGGATATTACGAAATTCACGTCAGACCAGGAGATGTCATGAGGGCATTGCAAATAATCAAAAATGACATCACTTTTCAGTAAATACAACAACCTGACCCAGCGTATCATCGCCGCACTGATCGGTGTGCTCATAATCGTGGTTGCACTGATTGCCGGGCCATGGTTTTATTTCACCATATTCCTGTTCATCTGCCTTATTACGCAGCTTGAATTCTACAAGCTTGTAGGCCTGGATGGTATGATCCCGCTTAAAACGTTCGGTACATTCAGCGGAATGGCCTTCTTTACGCTCACTTTCCTGGTGGAAAGCGGGCGGATCGGCCCCGACTTTTATTTTCTGGTATTCCCCATCCTGGCCGGGGTTTACCTGATCTATCTTTATCGGAAACGGGTTACGAAACCATTCCGCGGAATTGCTTTTACCTTCCTCGGGATCATTTATGTCGCGGTTCCGTTCTCACTTCTGAATGTCATTATATTTCATCCGGGAGAATATACGTTTGAAATATTGCTGGGTGCATTACTCCTGCTGTGGTCCAACGATACCGGAGCCTATTTTGCCGGTGTGCGGTATGGCAAACGTAAACTCTTCGAACGCGTATCTCCGAAAAAATCCTGGGAGGGCAGTCTGGGCGGTTTTGTTCTTTCCCTAGTTATGGCGTATGTTTTATCCAACTTCAGCCAGGTTTTTACTACCGGAGAATGGATCGCCATGGGCGTGATCATTTCCATAGGAGGAACCTATGGCGACCTGGTTGAATCCTTGTTTAAGCGCAGTATTGAGATCAAGGATTCAGGACGGCTCATACCGGGTCATGGCGGCTTTCTCGATCGGTTTGACGGACTCCTGCTTTCGGCCCCGTTTATCGTGACATTCCTTAAAATCTTTTAACCTGCGTCAGAGTATATATGCATATATTCTATAAATTTGCAAACGATTTAAATCCCTAAATTTACCCCTTATGGCGTATATCGAACCGGCCCCGATTAAAGATGAACAGAATCCCTTTGAGGCCATGATGTCACGTTTTCACATTGCTTCCCAGATACTGGGGATCGATGATGAAGTTTACAACGTCCTGAAAAATCCCGCTAAACAGGTAATCGTTTCCCTGCCGGTTACGATGGATGACGGCTCAATCAAAGTATTTGAAGGTTTCCGTGTGATTCATTCCAACATACTCGGACCCTCAAAAGGAGGTATACGCTTTGACCCCGGGGTAAACCTGGATGAAGTAAAGGCACTGGCGGCCTGGATGACCTGGAAGTGTGCAGTGGTTGACATACCCTATGGAGGAGCCAAAGGGGGTATCAAATGTAATCCGCGTGAAATGTCTTCCGGCGAGATTGAACGTCTGATGCGTGCCTATACATTATCCATGATCGAAATCTTCGGACCTGACCGCGATATACCGGCCCCGGACATGGGCACAGGACCGCGGGAAATGGCCTGGCTGATGGATGAATTTTCAAGAACACAGGGTATGACAATCAACTCGGTGGTTACCGGCAAACCGCTCGTACTGGGCGGATCTCTGGGTCGTACCGAAGCCACCGGCCGCGGGGTTATGGTAAGTGCCCTGGCTGCCATGGAGAAACTTAAAATCAATCCGTATAAAGCGACTTGCGCCGTGCAGGGTTTTGGTAATGTCGGTAGCTATGCCGCACTCCTCCTGGAAGAACGCGGGGTCAAAGTGGTGGCCATCAGTGATCTGTCCGGCGCCTATTTCAATGCCAATGGCCTGAATATCCAGGCGGCTATTGATTACAGGAATGAAAACAAGGGCTCGCTGGAAGGATTTGCCGGCGCGGAAAAAATTTCAGGGGACGAGCTGCTTTCCCTGGATGTGGATGTACTGGTCCCTGCTGCTACAGAAGATGTAATTACCTCCCAAAATGTGGATTCCATCAAAGCCAGACTGATTGTGGAAGGTGCAAACGGACCTACATCGGCCAAGGCCGACACAATAATTGCCGAAAAAGGGATAATGGTTGCACCTGATATCCTTGCCAATGCCGGCGGGGTAACGGTTTCCTACTTCGAGTGGGTCCAGAACCGTCTTGGATATAAATGGACCGGTGAGCGTGTTAACCGCCGTTCGGACAGGATTATGAAAGACGCATTTGACAACGTGTACAAGACATCCCAGGAATACGACATTTCCATGCGTATTGCGGCTTATGTGGTAGCTATTGACAAAGTTGCCAAAACCTATAAATACCGGGGTGGATTTTAATCAGGAATAAAAACATCTAGATTTTGACGATTCATAAAGAAGGCAGAACCCTATTATTTATTCTCCTGGTGGTACTGACGATCATCAATACCGGGATTTACTATGGCTTTGATGGTAACGGCCTGGAGTTCAAGATCTCCGTGATCCTCAGTATCGTGGTATTTTTAATGGTATTGCAGTTTTTCCGCAATCCGATCCGTAAGACTGTTTACAATGAGAAGCATGTCATCGCTCCGGCTGACGGCAAGGTGGTGGTAATTGAAAAAACCCGTGAAGAAGAATACCTGGGCGATGAAAGAATACAGATATCCATATTCATGTCTCCGGTGAATGTCCATGTAAACCGTATGCCTGTAAAAGGCGTGGTGGAATATTTCAAGTATCATGCGGGCAAATACCTGGTTGCATGGCATCCGAAATCCAGTACGGAAAACGAACGCACCACCATGGTGATCAAGACCGAAGGAAATATTCCGGTACTGGTAAGGCAGATCGCCGGTGCCGTGGCACGGCGTATCAAATGGTATGTCAAGGAGGGGTCACGCCTCGAACAGGGCCAGGAATTTGGTTTTATTAAGTTCGGCTCCCGCGTGGATGTATTCCTGCCACTTGATGCCAGTGTCAAGGTAAAGGTTGGTGAAAAAACACGTGGCGGAATGACCGTACTGGCCGATCTGGCTTAAAAGGTATCCTCCAGGTCACGCATCAGTTCTTCCAGGTACTTCCGGTCAATCTCATCAAAATGGGCAAGCTGATCACTGTCCACATCAAGAACCATACATACTTCATTGTTCTTGTGTACCGGGACAACGATTTCTGAACGAGAAGCTGAGCTGCAGGCAATATGCCCGGGAAACTGGTCAACATCTTCCACCACAATGGTGCGGTCTTCCGCCCATACCGTGCCGCAAACACCTTTTCCTGAGGCAATGCGGGTACAGGCAACCGGACCCTGGAAGGGTCCCAGAACCAGCTCATTCTCCTTCACAAGATAGAACCCCACCCAGAAAAATCCCATCGCCTCACGAAGAGCCGCCGCAATATTGGCCAGGTTGGCAATAAGGTCCCTCTCCCCGGCGATTAGCCCTCTGATCTGCGGGATAAGCTCCTCATACCTGGTTTTCTTATCCTGAGTATTCGTCAACTGTAGTGTTTCTGCCATGGTAGTGTATTTCTCGTGATAATTAATTCGTCCTGGTCGTAGTGCATCCGGCGTGTTCTGCCCGGGGGTATGCACGGGGCCTTCACCCCTTCCCCGAACAGCACTTCACTTTCAAAAACCCGGGTTTCATCCCAAAGGTTCTCCGTAATCAGCATTTTGTGGATGCCCGAACCGCCTTCCACGAACACAGATTGCACACCCCGGCGATACAAATCTGCTAAAACTTCGCGAATAAAAACTTCTCCGCTGATTTGAATGTGGGTACAGTTCCTCACCCCCGCATCAGGCAGCCTGGAATAGTAAAGAGTGGGATGCCCATCACTGAATACCCGCAAATCTACCGGTAGCCGGCCCGACCGGTCGAGGACCACCCGCAACGGATTGCGTCCCGGCCAGTCCCTCACCGTAAGAGACGGGTTGTCATGCAGGGCGGTATCCGGACCTACCAGGATGGCATCTTCCTCGGAACGCCATTTGTGAACCAGGGCACGGGCAGATTCCCCGCTGATCCATTTTGACGAGAAATCGGCTCGCGCCGTAAATCCGTCACGGGTCTGTGCCCACTTCAGGATCAGGTAGGGCCTGTGTGTAAGAGTAGCGCAGAAAAATCGACGGTTAATCTCGATACAGGATTCACCGAGTATCCCGGTCTTAACTTCTATGGAGGCATTTTTAAGCCGCTCAATTCCTGCCCCTGCCACCTTCGGGTTAGGATCCTGCACGCCGATCACAACACGACCAACCTTTTTCTCAACCAGCAGGTCGGCGCAAGGCGGCGTCTTGCCGAAATGGGAACAGGGCTCAAGTGTCACGTACACGGTGGATCCGGCCAGCAATGCATCATCTTTAACCGAACGAATGGCGTTGACTTCTGCGTGCGGTCCGCCGTATTCCTGGTGCCAACCCTCCCCGATGACCTGTTCTCCCGCGACGATTACGGCCCCTACCAGCGGATTGGGACTTACAGCGCCGGCTCCCCGTATGGCAAGATCCAGTGCCCGCTGCATATACAGTTCATCTTTATTCATTACATTTAGCCTTGCTCTGCAATGATAGAAAAACAGGGCATGATTAAAAAGGACTCATGAACGACATTCCGGAATCATCTAAGAAGTTGCTCCATTTTATAAAGGACAACCTGGACGTAATCTCCAGTCCGGGAGAGGTGGAATCAATCGCAATGCTGATCATGGAGCACTTGTTTGGTATTGATCAGACGGATGTGATAATGGACCGGTCGCTGAAGATTAACGGGGATATGCGTAAAAAAATCAGGCTATACATTGACCGTTTAAATGAATATGAGCCTATCCAGTATATCCTCGGAGAAGCACACTTCTACGGGAGAAAATTCCTTGTAAACCAAAATGTACTGATTCCCAGGGGTGAAACGGAAGAACTTGTCGAACTAATACTGGATGATTACAAGGGAAAGCGGTTCAGATTAATTGATATCGGTACGGGAAGCGGCTGCATTCCTGTTACCATCGCATCTGAACGCAAAGAGGCAAAATGCTTTGCCATGGACATTGATCCCAGGGCGATTAAACTAGCCCGCAGAAACGCAGATCTGCACCAGGTAAAAATCGAATTTCTGCTGATGGATATTCTGAAGGAGCCGATTCCCGTCGAGCAGCTTGACATTGTGGTCAGTAATCCCCCCTATATCCCTGAGCGTGATAAGAAATTTATGGAAAAAAACGTCTTGCTCTATGAACCCGGTAAGGCTCTGTTTGTGGGGGATGAAGACCCAACGCTCTTTTACACGCGTATTGCCGAGGTGGCCCTTCCGGTCCTCAAATCCTCCGGAAGGATTTACTTTGAAATTCATGAGGAGC
Source organism: uncultured Roseivirgaceae bacterium (assembly GCA_964563925.1). GTDB lineage: Bacteria > Bacteroidota > Bacteroidia > Cytophagales > Cyclobacteriaceae > JAUILA01. The sequence continues at coordinate 34,905 of CAZLZD010000021.1, forward strand.
AAGGGGAGAATGTGAGTAACATTCTGGATAAGGCTGGTTTTACCGATGTGGAAATTTTTAAAGACCTGCACGGGAAGCCCCGCATGGCCCGTGCCGTCAAAAAATAAGCTTCTCGCCTATCCAGGTATCTTTTAGTCCGCTTACCTCAATAATTCCGTCCCGGGTTGCCCTGAGCCCGGAAGAAGTCCTGGAAAATGCACCCTCTATAACTGCTTCATTTCCGTCAATGATTATCTCATGTGTTTCACCCATCCACTTCCGCCATCGCCCTGACCTGTGCCACGTCCATTTGTAACGGGGGGAGAACAGGGCAAGCTGATCAAGTGGCTCGAAAATGCTGAGGTCCGGCTCCGTACCACAAACCACATGCAGGAAATCCGCGCCTGACTCCTGTATTACTGATCGTAGAACTTCTGAGATATCCCTTTCATCCGGGACCGCCAGGGCCTTTACCGGATAATTAGCATCAAATACGTACTTCCAATGAGCCGGCGAAGAATCCAGGCATAGTATATAATCTGCCTTGAAACCTTGCTGTATCAGCTCGGGTACGGACCGGTCTGCACAGATTGTTACCGGCGACCATTCCAGTAAATCCGGAAGCAGCGGGTGCAGTGGTGCCTTTGCATCCGCCAGGTAGACGGGGGGTTCCTGGCCGTCACGTATGACATGGTGGGATGACATTACTCCTCGTTATAGGTATCCGCGATATGCCTTGATATTTTCCTGTAGAGCTCCTGCAATTCTTCATTCTCCTTCAAAAGTTCAAGATGCCGGTCTAAGGTACGGTAATCACGGCGCCTCGCCGGACCGGTCTGGGCTTTTTCCGGTCCGATGTTCATGAGCTTATTTACCGTTTCGGACAGCAACGGGTACAGTAAATCAGGGGGGAAATGATGGGCCTCCAGAATATCGGAGGATATTTTCATCATATGGTTCGTGAAGTTGTTGGCAAAAACTGCAGAGAGATGAAGGACTTTACGGTTTTCCGTATTCATCTCCACCACCCTTCCCGACAGGCTGCCGGCCATGGTCATTAGCGTATCCCGGGCAGGATCGGTGCTGGCCTCAATACAGAAGGGCACCGACTCAATGTCTATTGTCCTGGCCCTTGTAAAGGTTTGCAAGGGATAAAAAACACCATAATGGTCTGTGGCGGCAAAGGCAAGGACATCCATTGATATCGCCCCGGAAGTATGGACCAGAATGGCTTCGTCGGGAAGTACAATTTCCTGCGCAATCCTTTCTATTGCATTATCAGAAACTGCCAGAATGAAAACTTTGGAGGGACTTTCAGAAAAATCAAGGCTGTCGGCGGAGTTGGCTGCATAGAGCCGCCTGATCAGCTGGGATGCATCACCCTTGTCCCGTGAATATATTTCTTTAACCGGATATCCTGCATTTTCCAGGGCCGGACCCAGATGCCAGGCGACATTTCCGGCTCCGATAATGGTCACGGGCAATGAAACTTCCATAGCCTGAAACTACGACGAATTTTTTTTAGCTTCAAGGACTTATTCCATCCCTTTCTTCCGCATCTTTTTAAATTCATCGTAGCGCCGTACCGTGGCTATGATGAATCCTGCCATCAGCACCAGGGTGCCCATCCACAATACATTGATCAGGGGTTTCTCCATGGCCTTCAGGATTATCCAGTCTTTCTGGCGTGTATTGGCTGTAATCGTGAACCGTTCATTTTCAGGGTCAATCTCCCTGAGGCCAAAACGTATCCCCAGTCCGGGTACCTCATCGTAAAGCAGGCGCGCATAGTGATTAAAGGTCATCTGCTTCATATTGAGCACAAAAACCGGTTCGGCCAGGTAGGTATCCTTTTCCCCCTGGACCTCAATGAGTGCCTTGACTGCCACTTCATCAGGGCCCATCGTGATACCTTTGACTTTATCTATGGGCTTGATCTCAAGTATCCGGCTCACGTAGTCATTGACATAGAAAATTTCTCCCACACCTACCTTGAATTCCTCGGGCTCACTCCATTCGACTTCTTCTTTATCCATTCGCAGGACCACATGGGCATACAAATCCTTTCCGAGATCCCTTTTAATAGCCGGCGAAGGTGCCAGTCCCATTTGCGGATTATCCTGGATACGAGGATACAAGGTATACACCTTTCCCCGGCCATCCCGCAATTCCACCTCGTAGTAAATATTCTCGGGGTGTACCCGAATGACCTTCCCTGCTTTATGGATAAGCTCGTCCTCAAAATAAATATCCTCAGAGGCCACCACGCTGAAATCGTTGATGCGGTCCACTTTTGCTACCGGAATATAGCCTTTCCCCTCCTCGGGCTCCAGCTGTTCACCTTTATACTCTATCTCATAGTTGTTCATGGTACGGGTCTCGTTCAAAAACAACAGCAGATTCTCCCGGTTAAACTCATCGCTCATCTCCCTGGAAATCAGCAACCCTGAATTGTTAAGCGAAACCACTTTGGAATAACCTGATGAAAAGAGGATCCCGATAAGCACCAGTCCGACCCCGATATGTGTAATCGCCCCGCCTGAAAGTTTCGGACTGCTTTTCCACACCGACCAGAGAATTTTGCCATTTGCCACTACAGTGAAAACTGAAGCCAGCAGCAGCAGGATATAGGTGATTTTATCAATCCCACCGATGGCAATTATAAGCGTTGTTACAATCAGGGTGATAATGACCGGCACCATGAGTTCCTGCCATAACTGCCCCTTTTTCATCTTTTTCCACCAGAAAAACTGGCCGATGCCGGACAGGATCGCCACCCCTGCAGCGAACCATAGCTGGGCACTGGAATATTCTTCCGGATCAAGGGGCGCAAGGTTTGAAACTCCTCCAAACAGCTCCACGATCTTGTTGATAACCGGGAATGATGTGGAGAATATCACCTGGAAGCCCATAAGGCACAGCAGAAGGGCCCCGATAAAAAGCCAGAACTCACGCGAATAGGTGGATGCTTCCTTTTCGGTGGACGGGAGCTTGTTCCAGCGCACCACCATAAGGATAAGGGAAATCACTACGAAAAACAGGAGATACGCAAGAAGCTGCCCGGACAATCCCAGGTCGGTAAACGAATGGACGGAGGCTTCCCCAAGGATCCCGCTCCTGGTCAGGAAGGTGGAATAAAGGATCAGCAGATACATCAGCACCACCAGGATCACCGAGGCCTTCAATGCCGTATTGCTTTTTTTAAACGCGACCATCGTATGGATCGAGGCAATCAGGAATAGCCACGGAACATAGACTGCATTTTCTACCGGGTCCCAGTTCCAGTAGCCGCCGAAATTGAGCGTCTCGTAAGCCCAGTATCCTCCCATCAGGATCCCCAGGCCAAGAACTGCCGCCCCAACCAGGGCCCAGGGCAGGGCCGGACGCACCCATTCGCGGTATTTACGCTGCCAAAGACCAGCCAGTGCATAGGCAAACGGCACCACGGTAAGGGCGAAACCCAGAAACAGGGTGGGTGGGTGGATCACCATCCAGTAATTTTGTAGTAGCGGGTTAAGCCCGGTGCCGTCTTCCGGAATAAAATCAGGCTGCTGCTGGAATATCGGCGCCTCAATGGCATCACGCAGCAGGATAAACGGTGAACTGCCTATTTTCCAGGTAGCTCCTATAACCACGCCCAGGACCATCGAGGTGAGGAAAAGCTGGACTGTGGAGAAAATGGCCATAACAGAAGCCTCCCAGAACCGGTTGGTGGCAATCAGGATGATCCCCAGGATCGCATGCCAGAACATCCATAACAGGAAGCTTCCTTCCTGTCCTTCCCAGAATGAGGAGATCATGTAATACACCGGGAGCCTGGTGGATGAATGGCTCCAGGCATAATGATACTCAAACAGGTGGTTATAAATAATGTAAAAAAGTGTTCCGACGATTCCGAACACGGCTCCTGCATGCACATAAAAAGCAATTCGGCCATTCACAAGCCATCCCTGCTTCCTGGTCAGGTCGGCCTGCACGGCTGATGTATAAAAAGAAAAAGCTGCAACAAGTGCAGCGACGAATGAGATAATGACGAACATGTGCCCGACATTGCCTGCAGTAGTATTGATCATTTCTTCTCCCATTCTCCTTTACAGGGCCGCTTCGACCGTCTCTTCCTGGTACTTGGAAGGGCACTTCATTAAAATCTTATCTGCCACAAACATGTCCTCGGCATACTTGCCGATTACCACGACCTGCTCAGACCGAAGAAAATCAGCAGGCATAGGCTCGTTGTAATAAACAGTTTGTTCTGTACCATTCTCATCCACCATCACAAAGGTAAAGGATAACTTATCCATGGAAGGGGTGATCCCGGTTACCTCACCGTCATTACTTTTCTTCAACTCGCCCACTACATGCACGGCGGCGTCATTGCCGACGGTAGCCATTTCCTTCGCTTCATTAAATGATAAATAGGCGCCCGCATCTCCGGTCGTGGAGATAATAATGGCTACTGCCACTGCAATAACCCCGATCGCTATGATATGTGATTTTTTCATGAACCTTTCTTGCTCAATATCCGACTCGTAATGGTTACAAATTTACACGCAAAATGGTTCTATTCAGCAGGATTATCCCATTGTTTTTCCATCCTGGTAATCTTCCTGTCCAGGAGGTAGAGGTACAGGAACAATCCGGCAAGCAGCACCAGGATCACCGCCACCACTACGTAGATCTTCCCGTCGGCCCGAAAGGCATCGGCCATTTCCACCGAGGAATTGGCATAATCAGATGCACTAATCTCCTGCTTTTCCTGGGAGAGGGCGGGAAATGAACCGGCCATCAGTCCGAATAGTATCAGAATCACTTGTTTCATTTGGTCGTCATCTTATGTGAAAGCCTGCGAATGCGGTACCGCAGCGAAGTAACCCAAACACCAAGGAGCGTCCACCCAATCACTGCCGGGTAAAATACCGTACGAAGGCGGCTGTCAAGGTCATATGCGTTGAATCCCGGATTTCCGCCGTTCCCAGGATGCAGGGAATCGGTCAGGCGCGGGAGAATAAACAGCAGGGGAATCAGGGCCGCGAAGGCAAATATATTGTATACCGCACTGATCCGACCGCGCTGCTCCGGATTCTCAAAAGAGCCGCGCAGCACAAAGTAGGCGAGGTAGATCATCAGGGCGATGGCCGACGCATTCTGCTTGGGATCACCGCTCCACCAGGCACCCCAGGTAAACTGGGCCCATACCATCCCTGAAGCCAGTCCGAGTAACCCCATGACAATACCTACATTGGCAAACTCCACGGCCATATCATCATGCTTTTCCCGTCCGTTCCTCAGGTACATAATGGAATATGCCACCGAAACGGTAAACAGAATGATCATCCCGAACCACATAGGTACATGAAAATGCAATACCCGAATGGTCTCGTTGAGGATATTGAGCCTGGGAGCTTCCATCAGCAACCCGGCCGTAACCACGTAAACCAGCAGTATGACCGTCAGTATTTTCCACCATGATCGTTTCATAATCCCATCGCTGCTTATGCGCGCCAAAGATACGGGAATAACAGAAAAGAAACTGCGCCGACCAGCACATTAATAGCGCAGAGGACCAGCAGTTCCTCCAGGCTGGCATCCAGGGACAGACCGTCCATGGCATTTTTCGCAATCCGGATTACCATTAGCAATACCGGCAGAATAATGGGAAAACCCAGGACCGCCATCAGGGTCTGGTTGTTCCCGGCCCTGGCTGCTATGGCCGAGATCATCGTAAACGTGGCGGAAAAACCGATGCTTGCCAGCAGGATGGTGAGCATAAATAACCAGGTGTCAGCAACCGGATTGCCCAGAACCAGGGTGTAAATCCCGAAACCGATCAGGGCCAGCACGATCAGCAGCAGGGCGTTGTAACCCATTCGCGCCAGGATCAGCTCCTGCGGACTGAACAACGAGTAGTAGTACAACTGCCTGCCTTCGCGCTCCTGGATGAAGCTCTTGGCTACCGCATTGGCCGAGGCAAAAAGCAGAATGATCCAGTAGAGCGCGTTCCAGGTGAGGGGATTCAGCTGATTAACACGTACATTAAAACTGAGGTAGCAGATAAATATGGTGCTGATCAGGTACAGCAAAAGCCCGTTCACGGCAGCACGCTGACGCCACTCCACCGTGACTTCCTTGCGGATTATTTGAAGGATATGCCGGAAAGATAGACCGCCCATTCGTTACAATATTAATTATAATTGAGGATTTATGTTCCTTTGGTAATATTATTACCTTTGTGTGGTCATAAAAAACGCGAATTGCATGGCTGAAAAACGGGTACTCGTTACCGGTGCCGCAGGCTTCATCGGATTTCATTTATCAAAAAGGCTTTGTGCCGCAGGTTACGAGGTTACAGGAATTGACAGCATCAATGACTACTACGATGTCCGGCTTAAACATGACCGTCTTGCGGTCCTTAAAGACCATCCTTCCTTTACCTTTCACAAAATGGCACTGGAAGACAAAGCCGGCATTGATTCACTCTTTGGAGAATCTGGTTTTGATTACGTGGTAAACCTGGCCGCTCAGGCAGGGGTTAGGTATTCCCTGACCAATCCGTATGCGTACATAGACAGTAATATTCATGGGTTTCTGAATATCCTGGAAGCCTGCCGCCATCATGCCATCAAACACCTGGTATATGCCAGTTCGAGCAGCGTATACGGGGCAAATACCGCCATGCCCTTTTCGGTGCACGACAATGTGGATCACCCCTTGTCCCTGTATGCAGCTACCAAGAAGTCGAATGAACTGATGGCGCATACCTACTCCAACCTGTATGACCTGCCTACCACCGGGCTCCGGTTTTTTACGGTATACGGACCGTTTGGGCGTCCGGACATGGCATTGTTCCTGTTCACAAAGGCGATCCTGGAAAACAAGCCGATTGATGTGTATAACCACGGGAAAATGAAGCGCGACTTCACCTATATCGATGACATCGTTACTGGGATTGAGCGACTGATCCCGGCTATCCCTTCCGGTAATCCCGAATGGTCGGGCGATTCACCTGACCCGGGTACGAGTTTCGCCCCGTACAGGATCTTTAATATCGGCAATAACAGCCCCGTGCAGCTGATGGAATTCATAGAAGCGATAGAAGAGGCACTCGGACAAGAGGCCGTAAAAAATTACATGCCGCTTCAGCCGGGCGATGTACCTGCCACCTATGCCGACGTACAGGACCTGATGGATGTGGTCGATTTTAAACCGGCTACCTCAATACGTGAAGGAGTAGGCAAATTCATTGACTGGTACAGGGATTATTATAAGAAATAAGACGAATGGATAAAATAGGAATTATCGGTCTTGGTTATGTGGGATTACCGCTGGCCGTTGCCTTTGGCAAGAAGCGGGAGGTGATAGGATTTGATATCAATGAACATCGCATCGGTGAGTTAAAGGCAGGGCGTGATCATACGCTTGAGGTAAGTCCGGAAGACCTGGCCGATGCCAGTCAGCTTGCATTCTCCCACCAGATTGAGGACCTGAAAGACGTCACGATCTTTATCGTGACCGTTCCCACTCCCATTGACAATTACAAGAATCCTGACCTTACCCCCCTTATCTCTGCCAGCAGGGCCATAGGTAAGGTCCTGAAAAAGGACGACCTGGTCATCTATGAATCCACCGTATTCCCGGGGTGTACGGAAGAGGTTTGTGTACCCGAACTGGAAAAAGTGAGCGGGTTAACCTACAATAAGGATTTTTTCTGCGGTTATTCCCCCGAACGAATCAACCCGGGAGATAAAGTGCACAGGCTGGAAACAATCCGGAAAGTCACCAGCGGCAGCACCCCCGGGGTGGCCGAAAAAGTGGATGCCCTGTATCGTTCCATCATCACAGCCGGAACGCACAAAGCCGGCAGTATCCGGATTGCCGAGGCGGCGAAGGTCATTGAAAACTCACAGCGTGATCTGAATATTGCCTTTGTAAATGAACTTGCCGTCATTTTCGGTAAAATGGGCATTGATACCCATGAAGTGCTGGAGGCGGCGGGAACCAAATGGAACTTTCTACCCTTCCGGCCGGGACTTGTGGGCGGGCACTGTATTGGCGTGGACCCCTATTACCTTACGTACAAGGCAGAAAGTATCGGGTATCACCCGGAGGTGATCCTCGCAGGACGCAGGATCAATGATAATATGGGTATGTACGTGGCAAATGAAGTGATAAAGCTCATGGCCAATCAGGATAACCCGATCAAAAACAGCAAAATCCTTATTCTCGGGATTACCTTTAAGGAAAATTGTCCCGATATCAGGAACAGCAAGGTAATCGATGTGATCAGGGAGCTGGAAAGTTTCGGGGCGAGCCTCGATGTATATGATCCTATGGCAGACCAGGACGAAGTACGCCATGAATACGGCATATCCATGCACACCTCCCTCCCTGAAGGGCCCTACAATGCGATCGTTCTTGCCGTGGGGCATAAGGAGTTCGAAAATATGGATCTGGATCGCATTTCCCACGAGAATACCGTAGTTTACGACATTAAGGCATTCTTCGACAAAAACAAGGTGACACGCAGACTATAAACAGATAACTTATGGCAGAGAAAATCATTGTTACGGGAGGCGCCGGATATATCGGATCCCATACCTGTGTGGAGCTTGTGAAAGCGGGCTTCGAACCGGTTATCATTGATAACTTTTCCAACTCGGAGCCCTACATCGTCGACAGGATCAATGAACTGACCGGCAAAACGATCACTGTCCATGAAGGAGACTGTACGGATGCCGGTCTGCTGGAGAAGGTATTCTCAGGGCAGTCTGACATTGCCGGGGTCATTCATTTCGCCGCATTCAAGGCGGTTGGAGAATCAGCCAGGCTGCCATTGAAATATTATGAGAATAACCTGATGTCCACCATCCACCTGCTCCGGATCATGGACAAGACCGGGGTGAGCGGACTCGTTTTCTCGTCTTCCTGTACTGTTTACGGACAGCCTGATGTGTTGCCGGTGACAGAGGAAACTCCTCTGAAGCCTGCCGAATCGCCTTATGGCCGGACCAAGCAAATCTGTGAAGATATAATATCGGATTACCTCCGTACAGGGGTATCAATGAAAGCAGTTTCTCTACGTTATTTCAACCCAATCGGAGCCCACCCTTCTTCACGGATCGGTGAATTACCCCGGGGTGTCCCCAACAACCTGGTTCCTTTCATCACCCAGACTGCTGCCGGAATGCGTGAAAAGCTCACGGTATTCGGCAACGACTATGATACACCGGACGGAACCTGTATTCGTGATTACATTCACGTGGTTGACCTGGCCCGTGCCCATGTGGCGGCTATCAGGCACCTGAACGAGGTACGGGAAGGGAATTACTACAATACGTTTAATGTGGGTACAGGCAGAGGCAATTCGGTGCAGGAAGTAATTGATACCTTTCAGGAGGTCAATGGGGTCAAACTGAATTATGAAATCGGCCCGAGGCGGCCGGGAGATGTGGTGAAGACCTATGCCGACGTATCAAAATCCCGGGAAGCGCTGAACTGGAAAGCTGAATTCAGCCTGTCGGAAGCACTGAGAGACTCCTGGAACTGGCAAAAACAAATTAAGGCATGAAGGGGATTATCCTTGCCGGCGGTTCCGGCACGCGTTTATTTCCATTGACGAAATCTGTTTCAAAACAGATTCTTCCGATATACGACAAGCCAATGGTTTATTATCCGTTGTCAGTGCTGATGATGGCGGGCATCAGGGAAATATTGATCATTTCCACCCCTGACGATCTTCCTCACTTTGAAAATCTGCTCGGAGACGGCTCGCAAATCGGACTTTCGCTCAGCTATGCCGTTCAGCCCAAACCAGAGGGACTCGCCCAGGCATTCATCATTGGTGAATCATTTCTGGGTAAAGAACCCGCCTGTCTTATCCTGGGCGACAACATCTACTATGGTTACGGATTATCCCGGATAGTCCGGGAGGCAGCCAGCCTCGAAAAGGGAGCATTGGTCTTTGGATACTATGTCAATGATCCGGAACGTTACGGTGTCGTGGAGTTCAATAAAGAAGGAAAGGTCCTTTCCATTGAGGAGAAGCCCGCCAGGCCCAAGTCGAACTACGCGGTTACCGGCCTGTATTTTTATGACAACACAGTCGTGGAGAAGGCCAAAGAGATCAGGCCGTCCAACCGCGGGGAACTGGAGATCACCGACTTGAATAACCTCTATCTTCAGGAAGGTGCATTAAAGGTCGAGTTGCTGGGCCGGGGGATGGCCTGGCTTGATACCGGTACCCACCAGTCGTTGCTGCAAGCCAGCAACTTTGTCCACGCCATCGAGGAACGTCAGGGACTGAAGATAGCCTGCCTCGAAGAAATTGCCTACCGCAGCGGATATATCAGCCGGGAGCAACTCCTCGAGCTGGCCGAACCATTGAAAAAAAATCAATACGGGAAGTATCTTATCAAAATAGCATCCAACGAATTCCAGGAATGAAACACCTTCTGATCACCGGCGGCGCAGGATTTATTGGCTCGAATTTCATTCTCTATCTGCATGAGAAATACCCAGACTACCGGATTATCAACCTGGACAAGCTTACCTATGCGGGAGACCCTGCCAACCTGGGCGAAGTTGCGGATTCACCTCGGTACGAATTTGTCCGGGGAGATATTAACGACCGGGAACTTGTCACTTCCCTGTTTTCACGCCATCAAATCCAGGGGGTGATCCATTTTGCGGCTGAATCCCATGTAGACAATTCCATTTCAGGGCCTGAGGCATTTATTAAAACCAATATCAACGGAACCTTTACCCTGCTCGATGTCGCCCGGACTTTCTGGCTTAAGGAGCCATTCTCCCGCGAGCAGGCCTATGAACATGCGCGCTTCCTGCATATTTCCACCGATGAGGTGTACGGTAGCCTGGGCCCGACCGGCCTTTTCACCGAACAGACACCCTATGCGCCCAACAGCCCTTACTCCGCTTCCAAGGCCTCCAGCGATATGCTGGTCAGAAGCTATTTTCACACCTACGGACTCAATGTGGTGACCACCAACTGCTCCAATAATTACGGGCCCCGACAGCACGACGAGAAACTGATCCCGGTGATCATTCGAAATGCGGTGCAGGGTAAGCCTATACCTATTTACGGGGACGGGGAGAATGTACGGGACTGGTTGTATGTAATGGATCATTGCCGGGGAATTGACCTGGTCTTTCATGAAGGAAGGGAAGGAGAAACCTATAACGTGGGGGGAAGTAATGAACGGACCAACAACCAGATAGTCAGAACTATATGTGAAATCCTTGACCAGAAAAAACCCCGGTCAGACGGTAAAAGCTATGCCAGCCAGATCACTTTTGTCAAGGACAGGGCAGGGCATGACCGGCGCTATGCCATTGATTCATCAAAAATTAAAGATGAATTAGGATGGAATCCAGAAGAGACATTTGAATCAGGAATTTTTAAAACGGTTGATTGGTATTTGAAACGTTATTAAATAACTTACTCCCAGTAAATTAATACGCCATTAGCACACTGATTAAATACTCCCTTACTTCATTTAGTTTCGCGTTCTTTCTGTTTCCGGTCATCATTCACGTGCTGCAAAAAAAGCGGATCCTGGATGTCCCGGACAAACGCAAACTACATGTTGTGCATAAACCCTCCATGGGGGGAATCCCCATCTTCATGGGTGGGATCTTTGCCATGATGATCTGGCTTCCGGCAGAGTCCTTTGTTGAGGTGCGCTACCTTTTCATGGCGCTGTCGCTGATCTTTATCACGGGCCTGAGGGATGACCTCGTCCCGCTTCCGGCCTCCGTTAAACTTGCAGGTCAGATCATTCCTGCCTGCATCATGATTTACTGGGGCGGGGTAGAATTGAATTCACTGTACGGGTTTGGCAGCGAAACATTATTTCCAGGCATTATTACCTGGGTCCTTTCCCTGTTCACCATCGTGGTAGTTACAAACAGCTTTAATTTAATTGATGGCCTGGACGGCCTGGCGGGTACAATCAGCCTGATTATCCTGTCTGCATTTGGTATTTGGTTTTACATGCTGGACCAGGTTGTTCTGAGTTACGTGGCCTTTGCCTGTATTGGCGGGGTGATTGCTTTCCTTCTTTTTAACTGGCAACCCAGCCGGATATTTATGGGTGATACCGGGGCACTTATACTTGGCTTTCTGATCACCTGTATGTCTATCATCTTCATTAACAAAAACTTCGCCCTGCCTGAAGGCCACACGTATAAGTTCACCGCCACAGTGAGTACATGCTTAGCCGTCATGATTATTCCTCTTCTGGATACATTACGCGTTTTTATCATCCGGGTGAGCCAGGGCAGGTCACCCTTTGAGGCAGATAAAAATCACCTGCACCATGAATTGATCAAACTGGGAATGCCGCATTCGACAGCCGTCCTTATCCTTGGAATGGTCAACCTGTCATTCATTTTTGTGGTGGTTCTGGGTCAGAATCTTGGAGACAGCATTATGTTTCCGATCATCAGCGTCCTGGTAGCTGTTTACCTGATTATTCTCAAAATTGCAGGATTACGAAGCGCCCGCAGGGCCCTTTCCTTAAAATCCAAGACACAAAAAGCTGCTATTCAGTAAGTTTTCCTTGTTATACAGGAAAGGATCGGGCCCCGTTTCCTTCAGAACCCGGCCGCCGGCAGCTTCCACAATTGCCTGACCGGCTGCAGTGTCCCATTCCATAGTCGGACCAAACCGGTAATAAACATCGGCTTTGCCTTCAGCAACCATACAGAATTTCAGGGAGCTGCCCACCGATATGCTGTCCTGCACATCGTAGCGCTGCAATACCTCCTCCTCCTCAGGAGAAGCATGTGACTTGCTCCGCACTGCGATCCGGTCATCCGATTTATTGTTAACCTTCAGTGTGATTTTTTCGGTCCCTTTCAATTTGTAGGCCTCTTCCGCAGTACCCACATAATAGGTATCGAGTACCGGCGCATAAATAAACCCGGCTACAGGAACACGCTTGTGGATAAGAGCGATGTTTACCGTAAACTCACCGTTCCTGTTAATAAACTCCTTGGTGCCATCCAGCGGGTCTACCAGCCAGTAATACTCATAGGAACGTCGCTTTTCATAGGGAATGCCTGCCCCTTCCTCCGACAGGATGGGGATGTCGGGATAATGCTTCCTGAGCGACTCCATAATGACCTCATGGGATGCCTTGTCGGCCAGGGTCAGCGGCGACTTGTCGTCCTTGTAATCGACGTCGGAAGCAAGGGCCAGGTTGGAGTATATTTTCATGATGGCATGACCAGCATGACGGGTAATTTCGAGGATAGTGTCTTGATTTATAGTCATTTTTCAGGGGTAAGAAGTAAAGCTAGGAAAATATGATAATGTTTAAAACTTTATTAAATAATTGTAGCTTTGTCGTTTCAGAAGGAAAACATGGCAGAAAATATACATCCGATTTTCGATACGATCCTGCAAACCGGGGAAAAAGAGGCCCTGTTGAAACAACGGGCCGTTGTACTTTGGATGGTAGGTCTGTCAGGATCCGGAAAAAGCACCCTGGCACGAGGTCTCGAAAAAGCCCTTCATGAGGAAGGCTTTCTGACTGCATTACTCGACGGGGATAATTTACGATCCGGATTAAATAACAACCTGGGATTTTCCCAGGAAGACAGAAAGGAGAATATCCGCCGGGCAGCGGAAGCATCCGCTTTGCTGGCTTCCAACGGAGTGGTTACCATTTGCTCGCTGATCAGTCCGACCCGGGAAATCCGGGCTATGGCCAAAGATATCATTGGTTCAGCGTATCGCGAGGTCTTTGTGGAATGCCCGCTGGAAGTCTGCGAACAACGTGATGTAAAAGGCTTGTATGCCAAAGCCCGTAAGGGCGAGATCCGTGATTTCACCGGCATTGATTCTCCGTTTGATCCGCCGCAGTCCCCGAACCTTCGAATTAACACCGCTGAAACATCGCTTGAGGAGGCGCTTGAGCAGCTGAAAAAATTTGTATTACCTCAAATCAAGTATACCTGATTACATGAGTGCATATAACCTTACCCATATAAAGGAACTGGAAGCAGAAGCCATTTATGTCCTGCGTGAAGTCGCGGCCCAGTTTGAGAATCCTGCCCTTCTGTTTTCGGGCGGAAAGGATTCGATAACGGTCGCACACCTGGCCAGAAAAGCTTTCTTCCCTTCCAAAATCCCGTTTCCACTGGTACATATTGATACCGGTCACAACTTCCCGGAGACGATAGAATTCCGTGATAAATTTATCCGGGAAATTCATGCCGACCTCATTGTGGGGTCTGTACAGCGTTCCATCGACGAGGGAAAAGTTGCTGAGGAAAAAGGATATGCCGCCAGTCGGAATGCCCTTCAGACCGTGACCCTTCTCGATACGATCGAAGAGCACAAATTTGACGCCTGCATCGGGGGCGCCCGCCGTGACGAAGAAAAGGCCCGTGCCAAAGAGCGATTCTTCTCGCACCGCGATGAATTCGGTCAGTGGGACCCCAAAAACCAGCGGCCCGAGCTGTGGAATATTTTCAATGGCAAAAAACACTACGGTGAGAATTTCCGCATCTTCCCTATCAGTAACTGGACTGAAATGGATGTATGGCAATATATTCTCATGGAAAAAATTGAACTTCCCAGCCTGTACTTTGCACATGACCGCGATGTATTTCGCCGGGATGGTGTATTGATGTCAACCGGAGAATTCATGCAGCGCCGTGAACAGGAGCCGGTGGAGCGGAAAAAAATACGATTCCGTACCATTGGGGACATGACATGTACCGGGGCGGTGGAATCCAGCGCTGCCAGCCTGGAGGAAATTATTGATGAGGTGGCCGCATCACGCGTCACCGAACGCGGAACCCGTTCCGACGATAAAAGGTCAGAAGCAGCCATGGAAGACCGGAAAAAACAAGGCTATTTCTAATATAATTACGAACAGAGGAATGACTGTCAATACACAAGAAAGCGTGGACTCAAAAGGATATCTGGATATGGAATTGCTGCGGTTTACCACCGCAGGGAGCGTTGATGACGGTAAAAGTACCCTGATCGGACGCCTCCTGTATGATTCCAAGTCTATTTTCGAGGACCAGTACGAAGCCATAGAGGAATCAAGCCGGAAAAAAGGGGATGAAAATGTCAACCTGGCACTGCTTACCGACGGACTAAGGGCTGAAAGGGAGCAGGGAATCACTATTGACGTGGCCTACCGCTATTTTGCCACCCCTAAACGCAAATTTATAATTGCCGATACCCCGGGGCATATTCAGTATACCCGGAATATGGTGACAGGCGCTTCAACGGCCAACCTGGCCCTTATCCTGGTCGACGCACGTAAGGGGGTGGTCGAGCAAACCTATCGTCATACATTCATTGCTTCCCTGCTGGGGATTCCTCACATTGTCTTCTGTATCAATAAAATGGACCTGATCGATTACGATGAGGGTAAATTTGAGGAAATCAAGGATGCCATCGAGAATTTTTCATCGAAACTGGATGTAAAAGACATCAGGTTTA
Organism: uncultured Roseivirgaceae bacterium; assembly: GCA_964563925.1. Taxonomy (GTDB): domain Bacteria; phylum Bacteroidota; class Bacteroidia; order Cytophagales; family Cyclobacteriaceae; genus JAUILA01. The sequence goes on from CAZLZD010000021.1 coordinate 50,365, forward strand.
TTCCGATCAGTGCCCTGAAAGGGGATAACGTAGTTAATACATCGGAAAACACACCATGGTACAAAGGGGGTACACTCCTTTACATGCTCGAAACGATCCATATCGGCAGTGACCATAACCACATCGATTGCCGCTTCCCGGTCCAGTGTGTGATCCGTCCGCAATCGGATGAATATCATGACTTCAGGGGGTATGCAGGCAGAATTGCCGGAGGTATCTTCAAGCCCGGAGACGAGGTAATGGCCCTGCCTTCCGGTTTTACCTCAAAGATCAAGACCATTGAAACGATGGATGGTACGCTCACCGAGGCATTCGCCCCGCAGTCAGTAACCATCACCCTGGAAGACGAAATAGATATTAGCCGGGGCGATATGATCGTCCGAACCAATAACCGTCCGCATGTGGACCAGGATGTGGAAATGATGATTTGCTGGATGAGTGACAGGCCCCTTCAGCTCAATGGCAAATACATGGTTAAGCATACCACGAACGACGTGCGTTGTGTCGTGAAGGATATCCAGTACAAGGTGGATATCAACACCCTCCACCGCCTGGAGAAGGACAAGGATATCCAGATGAATGACATTGCCAGGGTGCGGATCAGGACGACCAAACCTTTGTTGTTTGACCGGTATAACCGAAACAGGAATACAGGAAGCCTCATCCTAATCGATGAAGCCACCAATGAAACGGTTGGCGCTGGAATGATCATCACATGATTCAGGAAAAAGTAAACCAAATATCAGCAGAGATTGAGGCCTACCAGGCTGAAACCAGCGACGAACTGGAACAATACCGCCTGCGGTTTATCAGTAAAAAGAGCGTCGTAGGCGAACTCTTTGGATTGCTTAAGGATGTCCCCAATGAGCAAAAAAGAGAGGTAGGACACCTCCTCAATCAACTTAAGGAACAGGCACAGGCCAAATTCAAGGAGCTGATCAAAGGACTTGAGTCAACTTCAGGCGGAGGAAAGGATGCCCCCGTGGATATGACCCTGCCTTCCGCGGGATTTGAGCGCGGAAGCATACATCCCCTGACCTATGTGCGAAACAAGATCATCGAGATTTTTGAGCGGATAGGATTTAATGTGGCAGACGGACCGGAAATTGAGGATGACTGGCACAACTTTACCGCGCTTAATTTCCCGGAAAATCATCCGGCACGGGAAATGCAGGATACGTTTTTTATCGAAAAGAATCCGGATATCGTCCTGCGCACCCATACTTCGGGAGTCCAGATTCGGTTAATGGAAAATAAGAAACCGCCTTTGCGGAGTATCATGCCGGGAAGGGTATACCGGAACGAAGCTGTCTCGGCACGGGCTCACTGTGTGTTTCATCAGGTGGAAGGGCTCTATGTCAACAGGAACGTGAGCTTTGTGGATCTGAAGCAGACTCTGTATCATTTCGCGAAGGAGATGTTTTCTCAGGACACAAAAGTAAGATTCAGGCCTTCATTTTTCCCGTTTACCGAGCCGAGTGCAGAAATTGACATCTCGTGTCAGATCTGTAATGGTGACGGTTGCCAGTTATGTAAATACACCGGGTGGGTGGAGATTGCAGGTTCCGGCATGGTTGATCCCAATGTCCTGGAAAACTGCGGCATTGACAGTACCGAATTTACCGGCTTCGCATTTGGAATGGGCATCGAACGTATTACCCAGCTGAAATTCCAGGTTAATGATCTCCGTCTCTACACGGAGAATGATGTTCGCTTTCTCAAACAATTCAGCACCTTACACTGATGCAATCCTTGCGCACCATAGCGGTGGTGGGTGCGGGCACCATGGGACAGGGCATAGCCCAGATGGCTGCAATGGCCGGTTTTGATACCCTCCTTTTTGACGTAAACCAGGAGGCCCTGGAGAATGCCCTGAAAGGAATTACCGGTAACCTGGACAAAGGGATCGACAAAGGCAAGGTCACTGAAGAAGAAAAGAAAGATACCCTGGCCCATATACGCCTGGTCTCTGACCTGGACGAAGTGCAGGCCGATTTTATAATCGAAGCTATCATTGAGAACCTGGAGGTTAAACGGGACCTCTTTACAAGGCTGGAGGCCATCAATGCGGCGCATACCATCCTGGCTACCAATACATCGTCATTACCGGTAACGCGCATTGCTACGGGCATGCAACGTCCCGGAAATATCGTGGGCATGCATTTTTTCAATCCTGCACATATCATGAAACTCGTGGAAGTGGTCAGGGGAGCGGCTACCCGGGAAGATGTTGTACAAATTACCTCTGAACTGGCCGTAAAAATGAATAAAGTACCGGCTCAAGCAAAAGACAGTCCTGGTTTTATCGTTAACAGGGTAGCGAGGCATTTTTATGTGGAGTCACTTAAGATCCTTGAAGAACAGGCAGCGGATGCGCCGGCGATAGACCGGATTCTCAGGGCTTCCGGTTTCAGGATGGGTCCTTTTGAGTTAATGGACCTGATCGGCGTGGATACCAACTATTCAGTAACGGAAAGTATGTTTCATTCCTTCCACTATGATGCGAAATTCCGGCCCAGCCGCATACAGCAGCAAATGGTGGATGCCGGACATCACGGGAGAAAAACAGGGCGCGGGTTTTATGAATATGACAAGGAGTAGTTTTCTCTTTCTTCTGGCGCTGGCCTTTGCCGGCTGCGACAATGACCCGGTTCCGGCGGAAATTCCACCGGCCACCTTTGATGATATCTTTATTAATCTCGACTTACCGGAATACCAGCCCCTTGATGTGCAGGGCTATGTGTATATCCAGGCCGGAGGCGGCAGTAATGGCATTATCCTGTATAAAAACAGTGCTTCGGATTACAACGCCTATGAACGCACCTGTTCGTACGATCCTTACAGTGCCACCGCCATTATCGAGGTTACACCAGGCAACATCTCCATGGTCGATTACACCTGCAATTCTTATTTCGGATTTGAAAGCGGGCAGCCCCAGGGTGGTCCTGCCTACGTTCCGTTACGGCAATACACGGTCATCCAGACGGGTCGCTCCCTGACGATTACTGACGAACCGCTGAATTAATTCAGCGGGACTCTTCAATAAGTTTTTCGATGATGCTGTCGATGGTTACTCCTTCGGCCTCTGCCTTGAAGTTTCTTACGATTCGGTGGCGCAGTGCCGGTTTGGAAACTGCCACGACATCCTCAATGTCGGGAGAATATTTTCCGTTGAGCAAGGCGTTGCATTTTGCTCCTGTCACCAGGAATTGAGAGGCACGCGGACCTGCTCCCCATTCCAGGAAATCATTGGCGAGTTGAGATGCCCCCTGGGTATGCGGACGGGTCTTATGGACCAGCTTTACGGCATATTCCACCACGTTATCAGGTATGGGTACTTTACGTACGAGCCGCTGGAAATAAAGAATCTCTTCGGCCGTCAGCACCTGGTTAACTTCCGTAGTAAGCTCGGTCGTGGTATTCTTGACGATCTCCACTTCCTTGTCATAAGCCGGGTAGTCAAGAAGCACATTGAACATGAAACGGTCAAGCTGCGCTTCCGGAAGCGGATACGTTCCTTCCTGTTCGATGGGGTTCTGGGTGGCCAGCACAAAAAACGGCCTGGAAAGCGGGTATTTCTTCCCTGAAATGGTCACCGCATACTCCTGCATGGATTCCAGCAGGGCAGCCTGTGTTTTGGGAGGGGTACGGTTAATCTCATCTGCCAGGATAATATTGGCAAACACAGGACCTTTGATAAACTTAAAATTCCGCTCCTTATCCAGCGTTTCAGATCCAAGAATATCCGAAGGCATTAGATCGGGTGTAAACTGAATCCGGCTGAAATCGAGGTGAAGTGCAGAAGCCATGGTTTGAATCAGCAATGTCTTGGCGAGCCCGGGCACCCCGACCAGGAGACAGTGTCCCTGGCAGAAAATGGAGGTGAGCAGTAACCGGATCACCTCATCCTGGCCAATGACAATTTTGGAAATTTCATCCTTGAGTTTGGTAAATGCCTCGTGAAGGGCATCTGCAGCCTCTACTTCAGTATTAAATTCTTTCATGCAAAGTAAATATACGAATTAAGGTGAGGAATAAGGATCAGTTGATTATTCCACATTGATCGTATTCGTCATCAATATTAATAAACACATCACCCCGCGCCTTGTTAAACCATTCGTTCAGAATCCGTGCTTTCTTTTCTTCAAGTGCCGCACGCTGTATTTTCTGCCAGTCATCTTTCAGGTTGGCCTGGTGAGGCTGTATCTTCGATTTATAATAAAGAATTCTCAGGGCCTCCTTGCCGTCATCCATCCGGAATCGCATGGGTCCGCTGATCTCTCCTACCGACAGGCTGTCGGTCAGGGTGAAGTACACTACCGGATCCATCTGATCAACCGAAACTCGGGTGTTTCCCTGCTGATCTGTGATCATTCCCCCGCCACCGGCAGTCAGTTTATCCTCAGAAAGGTCCTTGGCCATCCGTTCAAAGGAAAGGGTGTCATCCAGGATCTTAGTACGAATACTGTCCAGCTCATTTTCCACCCGGGCATAATCCTCTTCGGTAGGCTGCGGAATGAGAAGAATATGCCTGGAATTATATTCATTGCCCCTTTTGTCGACCAGCTGGACGATATGCATTCCGAATTCGGTTTCAAAAGGCTCGGAGATCTCCCCCGGCTTCAGGCTCAGGGCAGCCGCTTCAAATTCGGGGGCCATCATACCGCGCGAAGCCCAGCTTAAATTGCCGCCCCGGCTTGCACTGGGTCCTTCGCTGTAGGTTTTCGCCAGTTCTTCGAAAGACTCACCGGAAAGGGCCCGGGAACGGAGCTCTGCAAGCTTCACCTTCAGGCGCTGTTTCTCTTCAGCATTCGCTTCCGGTATCTTAACAATCTGGGATACCTCCACTTCTGTAGAGAAATAAGGAAGGCTGTCTCTGGGAATACGGGCAAAGAATTTCCTGACTTCAGCCGGGGTGACGGTCAGGTCGGCAGTGATGTTTTCCTGCATTCTCTGAATAACGAGCTGTTCCTTAATCTGATCCCGGATCTCATCCTGCAGGTCTTCGATGGTTTTGCCATAAAACTCCTCAAACTGCTCCTCTGTGCCACCGTACTGGGAAAGGATCATCTGCATCCGCCGGTCGAGGTTGTTTTCCACTTCCAGGTCACTTACGACCACTGAATCAATCTCCGCCTTGGCCACCATCAGCTTCCCGCTGATCAGCTGGGCAAGGATACGACATTTCAGGTCAGGCGTCGCGGGTGCTCCCTGGCTTAATGCATTCAGGTAGGTTTTCTCGAGTTCCGATTTCAGCACAATGTAGTTGTCAACCTTGGCAATGATTTCATCCACCACAAGCTGGTCACCCTCAGACTGGGCGAAAACCTGACCGGTCACCATACAGGCGGCGATCACACAGGTATTAATTAAAGATCTCAAAGTCATTTTGTCTTTCTGCTTTTTCATATACTTCGTCTTCCAGGCGTTCGGCAAGCTGAACCTTGCGTTTGTTGAGAATGATATTTCTGATATCATCACTGACAAACTCCAGAGGTGAAATATTATCTGAAATTTTATATTCCTCTATTTTCAGATAATACAAAAACTCATTATCAGAAGTTTCACTATACCGGTTATTCCGGAGAAACTGCACCTTGTTTGGAATTTCAGCCAACGGCGAATTCTTAATCACCTCATCAAACTCAATCCAGATCGAGTCATTCAGATGATAGGCACTTGCAAAACTAAGACAATACGAGTTAAGATCTTCCTGATCCTGAGGTTTATTGGACCGTATCCAGCGTGAAACACGCTCAGGTTTCGGGGCATTTTTGGACAATTTCACATACTTACATCGAATAATATTCTGCTTCAGCAGGAAATTGTCCCGGTTCTCCTCATAATAGGTTTCGATCTCTTCGGGGCTGACTTCCATATCCAGGTTTTCATTCACATAGTAGGACTGGTATTCATATCCCATCAGCGAGTATCTGTAATCCAGTATTTTTCGCTCCAGGTCGGCTTCATTAAACTGGATATTTTCCGCGGCCTCATGGATCAGAAGCTGCTTCCGTATCCAGCTGTTGATATATCCTTCCACCCTGGCGATGGAATCTTCCTTGCTCAGCCCTTCCGGAGAAATCCCCTCAAGGTCATCCGGATACAGATATTGATCATGAACACGCACTACCGGTGATATTCCTTCTTCCTTTTCTCCTTCGCCTTTCATCCTGATCAGATCACAACCGGCTGTTAAAGCCACCAGCAGGATCAGGACCAGCTTACCTGACCAGTTGTTTGTATACATATTCAAGCCCATCTTCATTCAGTATTACGTTATACTTGGCACGCAGTTGTTCGATCCACTTCTTTTCCAGATAATTCTGATAGTCTGCAATGACTTTACCCCTGATTTCCCGGAATAAAGGGACGCTTCCGGAAATCGTATTCTCAATCCGGACAAGCCCCTGTTCTGAGCGCAGGTATCTGCCTGGCCCCACCCCTTTGTCAAACGAATCCGCCGAAACGGTTGCTGCCTCACTTTTAACGATTCCTTCCCGTTCGTATTGCCTGAGACGATCATCAAGAATACCTTCGCTGTTGCTTGTTATCAGGGAATACAGTGTATCTCTGGCAGCTTCATTCAGGACGGTAAACCGCGTGACCTGCAGCTGATCTTCCGTCCGGTACTCCTCGCGGTGCGCAAGGTAATATTCATTAAGGCCTGCAGAGTCTGCCGCCGCCCGGGACCAGATTTCCTCATCCATCAGTTGGAACAGGAGTATACCCTCGCGATATTCTCTGAGCAGCATCCGGTAATCCTCGTATTTTTCTTCCAGGTGCGCCTCTTCATAGGAGATCAGACTGGAATCAAAATATTCTTGCAGCAATTCATTCTTTTTATCGCCTTCCTGAAGGCCCCGCTCATTTACAAACCGGCGATAACCCGGTGTGGTGTACACGCTGTCCCCGATGCGGAAAAGGGCAAGTGAATCATTCAAATCGATCGGGGCATCAAAGGATGCGATTTCAGTGGCATTCCATTCCCGGCCCAGCCGGTCGAGCAATGCCTGCCGGCCTTTGTCTGCACGCTCGTCATTCTCGACACGTTCCCGGATGGCTGATTCCATCTGATCCATGGGGGGAAGCGGTAAACGCTGTTCCATCCTGATAATATGCCATCCATACGGAGTACGTACCGGATCCGAAATGGCCCCGGGCTCCAGGGCAAAGGCAGCCTCCTGGAATTCAAATGGCATCTGCCTGATTCCAAAGGTCTGCAGGCGCCCTCCCACACGTTTTGAATTCAGATCTTCGGAATACTCATTTACCAGCTGGTCCCAGTCAACCCCACCCCGGGCAAGGTCATATATTTCGAAAATCCGGTTCCGGGACGCCGCCGAGTCTGCGGGATTATGCCGTATCATGATATGGGAAACTGACACTTTATGGTTGGCAGGCCTGCGGTCTGTTACCTTAATAATATGATAGCCGAATTGTGACCTGACTATCGGGGAGATGCTGTCAACCGGTGTTGCATAGGCAGCACTCTCAAACGGATAGACCATTTGCAGTGAAGTAAAATACTGCAGGTCTCCGCCATTCTGCGCGGCAGAAGGGTCACCCGAATAGTTGGAGGCAAGCTGGGAAAAAGGGACGCCGTTCAGGGCCTGACGCCGGATGTCCTCAATTTTCCGGTACGCCTCCAGCGTATCGGCCGGGGATGCATCTGCATCTGCCTGGATCAGGATGTGGCTGGCCCTCAACTCTTCAGAAAAGCGGTCATACGCTTCCCGGATCAATCGCTCAGTCACTTCTGTTTCGGTCAGGTACGGCTTCTTGAGCTGCGCCTCGTAGGCTTTCATTTCATTCAGGTATGACGGCATGGTATCCATTCCGCGCATGCGTGCTTCATGAACCTTCAGCTTAAAATTCTCATACAACCTGAGATATTCCGAAACATCCTCCCGTGTAAATGCTGCTTCGTTGCTCTGGTTGTTTTTGTTATAGACGTAGATAAACTCGTCGGTGAAGGTACTGTCATTGCCGATCCGGAAAAGAAGTGGCGCCGGAGAATCGGCATCGGAGGTTTTAACCGGTTTTTCGACCGTACAGGCCACCAGGATGAGCAGAAGAATTAAAAATGAATTTTTCATTGTCGTATAAGAACCGAAATCATGCAAGTTTACTGTATTTCGGCCAAAAAATCAGGAAAGACAGGTAACTTCTCAGCTATCCGTCAGGGAAGGGATCCGTTTGGTCAGCCTGCAGATATAGTGGCGGTCTCCCTGGATAATTTCAATCTTGTCCATGATACGTTTGACAAGGATAAGCCCGACCCCGCCTTTACGGCCTGACCGGATGATCTCTTCAAGATCCGGTGCTTTGTAATCGTTGATATTAAAGATCTCTGATTTATCGATAATATCAAATTCTATCGTGTTCCCCCGAATATTGATTCGGAGCCTGAGTTCCTGGGTGGCGTCGCAATCATGGGAATGAATAATGAGGTTGGCACAAACCTCATCCACGGCAAGCACTATCGTGCTGATATCCAGTTCAGGAAGGTTATGGTCCTTGAGACTTTCCTCCACAAAGTGGCGGATGTCTTTAAGGTTATCTTTGGCACAATGTGTTTTGAATCGGTAGATCATGCCAGGTATGCTTCCGCCTCCTTACGGGATTCCCGGATCTCCAGGAGCTGATGCAGCCCCAGTATTTCAAAAACATGTGCCACCTTCGGCTGCAAGCCAAATATGACCAGCGAAATACCTTTTTGCTTGATCTCTTCCAGGTAGGACATAAACACACCCAATCCGGCCGAAGAGATATATTCCAGCTCAGCACAATCGATCATGATCTTGGAATTCCCTGAATTCAGCGACTCTTTCATCGCATTATCAAGTTCGATCGACGAACTGGCATCCACTTCTCCTTTAACCCTCAACACCTCTTTACCTTCCTCAAATGTTCGCTTAATACTTACCATATCTTGTTTACGTAATCTGTTATCGTTTGTTCACTTTATAATTGTTCTTTAAAGCGGATGATCACCGTTGTGTAGTCGTCATTAATTGCATCGTTCCCGATAAATTCAAACAGCCTTTCTATGATAGCACGCTGAATGTCATTGGCAGCACGGTTCTTATTCTCCCGGACCACATTTCGAAGTCGATCGTAACCAAATTCCTCCCCATGACGGTTTTTTGCCTCGGTAATCCCGTCGGTGTACAGGACCATGATATCTCCCTGTCCATAGGTGATCGTATTAACGTCTGTGTAATCCATGAAACTTTCATTGCGAATAATGCCAAGCCCCAGCCCTTTGTTTTTCAAATAAGCGGTTTCATCACGTGAATGATCGTAATACAGGGTCGGACAATGCCCGGCACGCGTAAATTCAATCCGTTTTTCAAGGCTGTCGATTATGAAATAGGAGGTAGTGACAAAAGAGGTTTTATCGAGACACCGCGAAAGTGCATCGTTGGCTTTTCTGATGAATTCTCCTGCCCCAAGGTCAAGCTGGGACAAACTATGAAATACCCCCTTTACCTGGGACATGTGAAAGGCGGCGGAAGTTCCTTTCCCGGACACATCGCTGATCACCAGGGCAATACGATGCTCGTTGATCCGGTAGGTATCATAATAGTCTCCTCCAACCTCATCAGCAGCCTCGGAGAATGCGACGATCTCATAGTCACCATTCGATTCCAGCTGATCGGGCAGCAGGCTTCGCTGTACCTTCTTGGCAATCTTTAGCTCCTCCTTATACCTTTCATTTTCCAGGGCCTCGGAAAGCAGCCTGAAGTTTTCAATGGAAATGCCCGCCTGGTTTGTAAAGGTGTCGATGATCTTTTGCATCTCCTTATTGAACCCGTCGGTCACATCCTTAAGAAGGATCAGCCGTCCCATCTTTTCCTGCTTTACCTCAATGGGTGAGCTCATAATGGACCGGAAGCGTGAGCCTTTGATCAGTTCAATATTGCGCGACTTGTCAGAGCCCCCGTCAAACAGTCCCTTGATTTTCTGGTTCCTGATGAAATCTTTCAGGGATTCAATTTCAGACTGGGAAATATTGTACGTATGGTATTCCCGTCCACCGTTTTCATTGATTTCAATCCAGGCGGCATCGGCAAACACCGTGGATATGGCACTTTCCAGCAGAATATCATAGACCCGGTCCTCACTTTGTTCAGTTTGAATAGACTGGCTCAGGCGCTGAAAGTTGACCACTTCCTCCAGCTTCTGCTCGAAAACCGAGGAGGTAGGCAGGTTAAAGAGAATGACCAGCAGGGAGAACAAGGCATAAATGAAGATAAATGCCAGCATCGACAGCAGAAAAACATGGCCCCGGAAGTCAATAAAGACTCCCGACTCCCCGGAGAGTTCTGCCGAAAAACTGATCAGCGTGAACGCATAGTATCCCAGGTAGAACATTGCCAGCAAAATCAGCAGAATGCTCTTCCACTTCTGCTTGAAATTGAGGTATGCCACCCACTTCATATTGGCAGAAAGGAATATCCCCAGAAGGACCAGTCCGCCGGTATAAAATTTATCGAATGGTTCCAGGGCCGGGAAGGGGAACACCTCGTAAAGCAATGCGAGGAGCAGCGCATATTCAAATACTTTCCATACCCTGAGCAGGAACTTGGATTTCTGGTATATGATCAGGCGTTTCCAGACGATGAATGTGGATACCAGGTAGGCACTGACCAACCCGAGGTTGCTCAGATACAGAAAATTGACAAAGAGTTCATTGGTAGCCAGCGAACTCCCCGATCCGATAACCGAGAGAAATAAACGGAAAGCCAGGGACACCATGGTAATGATGAGCCCGGTCACAAAGACCCTCCAGAGTAGGTCTACAAAATTGATCGAATCCGATTTCTCGATCTTGTATTTATAGAAAATAAAGAGGAGTAGAAGAAAAAGGCTCAGGAAAATACGGGGAAGTTCCTGCTGGAAGTCTGGCTTGAGATTATTGATCGAGGCGAATAGCAGGGATTCATTGGTATACACCAATCCCGCCCAGCACATAATGGCAAGGATAGTAGTTATCCTGGTAATGGTATTGGCACTGATCCGCATCTTCGTAAACTCGGCATGAAGATACGAAAATGATCTAATTAGCGACCAGAATTATCGCCACTGAAGGTCATTCAGGGTGATTACAGGAATTTAACTCAGGTGAAATCAGAAATTACCTGCTGTAGTTCGGAGCCTCCCGGGTAATGTACACATCATGGGGGTGGCTTTCCTGTACCCCGGCAGCGGTGATTTTAACAAACGTCGCCTTATTGAGTTCTTCCACATTCCCTGCCCCGCAGTATCCCATACCCGCGCGGAGCCCGCCGGTAAGCTGATACAGCACCTCGGAAACGAGTCCTTTATAGGCAACACGTCCGACGATACCTTCCGGTACGAGTTTCTTGATATCGTCTTCCGCATCCTGGAAGTACCGGTCCTTAGACCCTTCTTCCATGGCCTCCACTGAACCCATACCGCGATAGGATTTGAATTTACGGCCTTCGTATATGATCACTTCGCCCGGCGCCTCCTCGGTCCCGGCCAGGAGCGATCCGATCATCACGCTGCTGGCACCACCGGCCAGTGCTTTAACCACGTCCCCTGAAAACCGGATGCCGCCATCGGCAATAACCGGAACATTCATTTTCTCCACGGCTTTGAATGCCTCGAATACCGCGGTAAGCTGGGGTACTCCTACTCCCGCAATGATCCGGGTGGTACAGATACTGCCCGGCCCAACGCCTACCTTGATGGCATCAGCGCCCGCCTCGGCCAGCGCTTTGGCTCCTTCCCCGGTCGCCACATTTCCCACAACCAGTTCCAGGTCGGGATACTCCGTCTTAACCTTCCTGCACGCATCAATGACCCCCTTTGAGTGGCCATGTGCCGTATCAATACTTATCACATCCACCCCTGCCTTGATCAAGCCGTCAATCCGCTCGAGCAGGTCGGCGGTGACCCCGACGGCCGCACCCACCCGCAGGCGTCCATATTCATCCTTGCAGGCATGAGGTTTATTCCGCTTCTTGAGAATATCCTTATAGGTAATAAGCCCGGTGAGAATGCCGTCCTTGTTGACGATCGGAAGCTTTTCTATCTTGTGTTTCTGCAATATGTCCTCGGCCTTCTCCAACCCGATATTCTCCTCGGCCGTGATCAGGCCTTCCTGCGTCATTATCTCCCGGATCGGCGTGCTCATGTCCTTATGAAAGCGAAGATCCCTGTTTGTGATTATCCCGATCAGTTTCTTGTCTTCATCAATCACCGGGATTCCCCCGATCTTGTATTCCCGCATAATTGACTCAGCATCCCGCACGTTCGAATTGACATGCAAGGTGATTGGATCCAGGATCATTCCGCTCTGGGAGCGCTTCACCTTCCGCACCTGCCGCGCCTGAGCCTCCATGGACATGTTCTTATGAATAAAGCCGATGCCCCCTTCGAGTGCCATCGCAATGGCCAGCTCTGCCTCAGTGACAGTATCCATCGCCGCGGATACCAGTGGGATATTCAGCTTTATGTTGCGGGTGAGGTAGGAACTGGTATCTGTATCCCTGGGCAATACCTGCGAATATCCGGGCTGCAACAGCACGTCGTCATACGTCAGGGCCTCGAAAATGAATTTGGAAGTATCTAAGGACATGGCAAATAAGGGTTTATGTTATTTGCCGTGCAAAGCTAAAGACATCAGGGCATATTTAAAATGAAAAACAGGGAATTAATTTTAGGTGTTATCCGCAGATTTTATATTTTGCATTTAATTTTTTGCCTATGATAAGAAGATCAATGCTTATTTTTTCAGTGATTTCATGGCTCACTGTTTTCATGCAGCACGGCCCCATGAAGGGAGAGGCATCCTATTATGCAGATAAGTTTGAAGGCCTTCCAACTGCCAGCGGGGAATTGTACCGGGCTGATGCACTTACCGCAGCACACCGAAGCCTGCCTTTCGGCACCCGGGTAAAGGTGACTAACCTCACGAATGAACGGACTGTAATTGTGCGCATCAATGACCGGGGGCCGCATGTGAAAAAACGGATCATTGACCTGTCCCGGTCAGCGGCGGAAACACTTAATTTTATTGACCAGGGGGTGACCAGGGTCTCCCTGGAAGTACTAAATGACGATGAATAGACTACTGATACTTTTGTCTCTAATGCTATGCGGGTTAAGCGGGCCGCTGAGCGCACAGGAACTCACTGCATTCGAATCCATTCAATGGCAAAAGCTCGAACAGGATAACCCCGATCTTTTCGGGCTATTTGCCGCGACAGATCCGGCAATGACCGCGGATAAACTTGACAAAATGAAAGCGCGTCTGGAGGCACTCATCACCCGGTACCGGGAAGATGATAAGTTTGCGCGGGCCAAACCGGCAAAAAAAATAAAAACGCTCTACAAGGAAACCCACGATACCTTCCTGGTGAAATACAACCTGGTTAACAAATTCAGCCATATTTTTACCACCGGTGAATACAATTGTGTCTCGGCGACAGCACTCTACGCGCTGATTTTTGACGGACTGGACATTCCCTACCAGATCAAGCAAAAGCCTACGCATGTCTATCTCCTGGCCTATCCCCAGGGGGATAATATTTTGGTGGAGACCACCGACCCGGTAGGCGGATACGTAGAATTCTCCGGCAGCTTCAAAGCCGATTACATCGACAATCTCACCCAGGCAAAGCTGATCAGCGCCGAAGAGCGAAGGCAGGAATCTGTGGAATCACTCTTTGACAAGCACTATTTCCTTGACGAAAATATCTCCCTCCAGCAGCTGGCCGGCCTTCAGTATGCAAACGAAGCCGTCTTTGCTATGGAGGGAAACGATCATGCCACCGCCTTGTCAGAGCTCTCGAAGGCTTACTCCCTGTATCCCAGCCCTCAATACGAACCTTTGCTCATCGGATTATGTGTGGAAATGCTCTACCAGCTACCGTATGACGACCTGTCTTCTGTAGATTACCTGGTACAGCTTTCCAGGCTCGACAGCACCATCGTAACCACGGAGATGCTTTTTGGGGAGTTTGCCAGGATTGCCAATAATTACCTGGTTGAGCATAATGATCCGGACGGACTGGCCGCGTGGTGTGAAAAAATCAACCGTGAGCTTGATGATGCAGCCTTACTTGAGGAGATCAATTACCATCATGATTATGAGCGGGGGCGATTACTGTATAATGCCGGTTCCTACCGCAAGGCACTTCCTTACTTTGAAAAGTGCCATCACCAAAAACCTGATAATGTGGATGTCCACCAGGCCGTGGTGGAAAGCGTGCGCCAAATTCTGATAGCCATGCCAGACCAGACCCTGGCGTCAGACAGCCTGGAGGGTTTCGCTCGCCGTATGCCGGCTTTGCGGGAGAATAACCATTTTAAAAGTATGCTGACCAACAGTTATCTCTATAATTTTATGTTCCAGTATGACCTAGAAAATGCCGCCGGGGGGGAGAAGTACAAAGCGCTCTTCGTCGAACATATGGAACCCGGACTGCAGGTGGATACCGGTAACATCGGGCGGGCCTATGCCATTGCGGCCACGTATTACTACCGGAGAGGAAATAAAAGAAAGGCCCTCGAGCTGATCAATGAAGGGCTTGAATTTGCTCCCAATCACCGCGAACTGATGGTCCGAAAGCAAATGATCCGCTAAATACCCCTGTTCTCAATCGCCAGGTTGTATTTTTTCTGGGTAAAGTAGGTATTCCCCTGCAACGTTTCAAAGGTCACGATGAAATTGAGCTCCTCCATCATAAACATGCCGGGAGGTATTTCGTAGTTTACGACAAGTAATCCCGGCTCCCGTTCCTTCATCCAGTAGGTATCAGATCCGATACACCCGCCTTCCGTAAGCTGGCCCATGTAAAACTTTACATTCCTGGATTCTTCCGACAGCGTTACATATAACCTGAAGGTATTGTCCAGGGCAATATGATCTTCCTCCCTGATTCTGATTGTCGGATATTTCTTCTTTGGTGACCCGTCAAGCAAATATTCCTTCACTCCGGCACAAGGACGGTCATCATGGTAGGGAATTTCCGACATGAGCATACCGTTCTGACGGTACAGCTCCCTGATCCCCTGCTTCTTGTCATCCACATACCTGGTGATCTGATAGGGATCGCCGGATTCATAATTGGTCCTTGCCTCACCGTTTTTCTTATTGTCCGCGTACTCGATCGACTGGCGAACCACCCCGCTTTCATAATATGTTTTGGACAAACCGTGGCGCTTCCTGTCCTTCACGGCAATTTCAGCCTTGATATTCCCATTCGGGTAATACTTCCTGACAATGTTATCCTCGGCTGCAGCAGTTTTTGTATCTTTCGCCTCCTTTCCGGTAGCCCCGGTAATTTCGCAGGAAGACAAGACACACACACAAAAAACGGTGATGACGGGCAAAAATATCCTGTTCATTCGTATGAAAAAATTTATTACTAACGCAATAAATATAATTCCTAATGGGTTCACAAGAACTTTTTGAGCAAATCCTTGAAACGGCCCAGAACCTGGTTATCTGGGAGATACTGGGCCTCGTCTTCGGTTTGCTCGCTGTGATCTTCCTGGTTCGGGAGAATATCTGGACCTGGCCATCGGGTATTGCCTATGTGCTTGTATCTTTCATCGTATTTTACCAGGCCAGGCTGTACGCAGACCTCGCATTGCACGTGTTTTTTCTGATCCTGAATGTCTACGGATGGGTTGCCTGGTCACGGGGCGCTAAAGGGTCTTCAGACGAACTTCCGATTACGATCAGTTCGACCCGAAGGTCCGCAGTGCTGCTGACCGCCTCCATCGCCGGAATCTTTGTTACCGGTTATCTCATGACCCGCTATACAGATGCCTCACTGCCTTACTGGGACAGTGCAACAAGTATTCTGAGTATCACCGGTATGTGGCTTACTGCCAGGAAAAAAATTGACAACTGGTTCTACTGGCTGGCAGTGGACATCCTGGCCACCGGTATTTACTTTTACAAGGAGATGTATTTCTATGCCCTGCTGTATTTTATTTATATCGGCCTGGCTGTGGCCGGATACCTCGAGTGGAAAAAGCTGATGAAAATCCAGTACACATGATACGGATCGCCGTCACCGGTCCGGAAAGCAGCGGAAAAACAACACTTGCTGAAGCGCTGGCCCGGCACTACGGTGCAGTGCTGGTGGGAGAATATGCCAGGGCCTATCTTACTGCGCTGGATAAACCCTATACCTTGGAGGATGTTGAGAAAATCGCTCGCGAACAACTCCGAAAGGAGGAGGAGGCCAAAGGGCCGATGGTGATCTGTGACACCGACGTGCTGGTACTGAAAATATGGTTTTCACACAAATTCGGATTGGTGCCTGAATGGCTCTCGGAGGAAATTAATCCCGGCCGTTACACGCACCACCTTCTTACCCGTCCGGATGTCCCCTACGAGCCTGATCCCTTGCGGGAGAATCCCGGGCGGGGTGATTACTTTTTTAAATTATTTAAGCAGGAGCTTGAAAAATACGCGTTACCCTACACCATTATTGGCGGTAGTTTATCTGACCGGCTTGTTGCATCAAAAAAGGCCATTGATCCACTGATCAACGGCCTTTCCTGATTTATATCCAGCAGATCGTTTTTTATCTGCGCTTGGTTCCGTTAAAGTTGTCCACCGGCTTAATTTCTGCGCCCAGGGCTTCAATTACCGCGTGGTAGTCATTCAGATCCACATTTTCCATCTTCCCGTTCGGGTCGAAAAATTTACCCGGGATAACGACAAGCCTGACAATCCAGTCATCGGTATCGATAGGCTGAAGTAATCCTTCGTCAAAGGTGGTGCTCAGAAATAACTTGGTGTCGTATTTCGTAAAATCGTACGAATACTGGATCATCCCGTCATCAGTAAGGATAGTCTGAGGCAGGGCACGCCATACATCTGTTTCTTCACCATCAACTTCGACCACATCCCAGAGCAGGTAAGCCATGGTCACGTCAGATTCGAGTGCAGTGAAGTTCGGATATTCCAGCAGTACACTGTATTCGGGCGACACAAAATCTACATTCTCATATTCAAATACGAAGCTTTCAATATTCACTCCGTCCTCACCAGGTACACCTGGTTGTCCCTGGGGTCCAACAGGTCCTTCCGGACCTTCACAAGCAGTCCCGAAGGCTGCTAACACAAACAAAAATGGAATAATTCTTTTCATTAAAAATCGCTGTTTTAGAGGTTTTTAACCCTGTTTTACACATTTATGTATATACCTCCGCTGTAAGAATGCGGCAAATATATGGCATACTAAACAATCATCGGGCCATTTCACCACGAGACGTGCCTGAAGACCATGAATCAACAATATCAGCGATAAAGTAAATACCGGCGAACGAAGCCTTACGCTTAACTGATAATCTGTTCTTCAGGAGTCACCTGAGAATCAGGACTGTCGGAGGTTCCTTGCTGGGCCACTTCGTGCCTGAAAAACTTTTTCTGGAAGATCAATATACTTACCACACCGATAAAAATCGAGGAATCTGCAATATTGAAAACAGGGCTGAAGAACAGGAACCTGTTGCCCCCGAGATAAGGAAACCAATCAGGATAATATCCTTCAATCAGCGGAAAGAACAACATATCGATCACCTGTCCATGGAACCAGGGAGTGGGTGATCCCGGAGGGGCATTATCAAGGAATACGCCATAAAACGTACTGTCAATCACATTTCCGGCTGCTCCGCCCAGTATCAATGCCATACACCAAAGTAGCCCGGGGTGAAACTTCCTGGTATACAAGTAGTACATGTAATAGCTGATACCGGCCATTGCCACCAGCCTGAAGACCGTAAGCAACAGTTTCCCGTACTCATGGTCAGACTTCAGCCCAAATGCCATACCCGGATTCAACAGGTAATGTATCCTGAACCAATCACCGAGGACATTGAACTCGGAATTGAGGTCCATATTAAAGTGTACAGTAAGTTTGACTGCCTGATCGACAGCGATTACTGCCAGGGCAAGCAGGAAGTATTTCATCAACTTCATTATGCCTCTATTTTTACCTTTAACTGAAAATCATCTATATCCAACAGCACCGGGTCGGTCAGGCTCTCTGAGAATTTCAATGTATAGGCCTGTGTTTCCTGGCAAATATATTCCGTGTTTACACGAAGTGCCTCATCAATCAGTCCATGCGTTTCCTCCACAAGGATACTTATCTTATCCTGTACATCCAGGCCCATATCCTTACGCAAATTCTGCACCCGGTTTACCACATCTCTCGCGATCCCTTCTTTTCTCAGGTCTTCGGTAATGGTGATGTCAAGGGCGACGGTCACACCACCGGATGTAGCCACTGACCAGCCCGGAATATCCTGGTAAGAAATCTCCACGTCCTCCAGGGTAAGGGTAATCTGCCGGTCATTCAGACGCACATTCAGGCCGTCGGAATTTTCGAGTTCGGCTATATCCTCGGGCTTCAGCTTGTTAATCACCCCAACCAGGTCCTTCATTTCCGCTCCATATTCCTGCCCGAGCTTTCTGAAATTGGGTTTAACATTCTTGACCAGGATACCTGACTCATCGGTCACAAATTCAATTTCCTTGATGTTTACCTCTGCATTGATGAGTTCGGATACAGCCTCTACCTGGCGTCGGAAATTCTTGTTCACTTCTGGGAGTAAAATACGGGACAAGGGCTGACGCACTTTGATTTTATGCTTCTTTCGCAGAGAATGAACCAGAGAGGAGATCACCTGCGCCAAACGCATGCGTTCCTCGAGGTCCCTGTCGGTTTGGGCAGCCTCAGCCACCGGAAACCTCGTAAGGTGAACCGACTGCTCGCCTGCTTTTCCGGTTACTTCATTGAGATCCCGGAACAATTGTTCGGCATAGAACGGGGCAACCGGCGCCATCAACCTGGAAAGGACTTCAAGACACGAATAAAGGGTCTGATAAGCCGCCTGCTTGTCCTGGTTATATTCTCCGCGCCAGAATCGTTTCCTGTTAAGGCGTACATACCAGTTGCTCAGGTCATCAATGGTAAAATCCTGGATCAGCCTGGCCGCACGGGTTGGTTCGTAGTCCTGGTAGGCATCACT
Organism: uncultured Roseivirgaceae bacterium; assembly: GCA_964563925.1. GTDB lineage: Bacteria > Bacteroidota > Bacteroidia > Cytophagales > Cyclobacteriaceae > JAUILA01. The sequence continues at coordinate 69,400 of CAZLZD010000021.1, forward strand.
CACCTGGGAAATCAGTGTATTCAGTCGGGATATGATCCAGCGATCACTTTCCGTCCGTTTATCCAGGGGTATCTCCTCCTCACTGTAAGCAAACTGATCAAGGTTGGCGTACAAGGCGAAGAAACTGTAAGTATTCTGTAAAGTCCCGAAAAAGCGGCGCTGTACCTCTGCCACTCCTTCAAGATTAAACTTGAGGTTATCCCAGGGGTTAGCATTGCTGATCATGTACCATCGGGTGGCATCAGGACCATAAGTTTTCAATGTCTCGAAAGGATTGATGGCATTGCCCAGCCGTTTGGACATTTTATTTCCATTCTTGTCCAGCACAAGACCGTTGGCGATTACATTTTTGAACGCAACGCTGTCAAAGAGCATCACCGCCAGGGCATGGAGCGTAAAAAACCATCCTCTTGTCTGGTCAACCCCTTCAGCAATAAAATCTGCGGGGAATGAACGGGCAAATTCCTCCTTATTCTCAAAGGGAAAATGAAGTTGCGCATAGGGCATGGCGCCTGAATCGAACCAGACATCAATGAGGTCGGGCTCCCGGAACATTTTCTGCCCGGTAGCACTCGTCAGCACAATATTGTCTACATAAGGCCTGTGAAGATCAATATCATCGGAGAGAGGTGCATCCATAAATCCTGCCTCCACTGATTTGTCTACTTCCTGGCGAAGCTCGTCCAGAGAGCCAATGCATTTTTCTTCCGTCCGGTCTTCCGACACCCAGATTGGAAGCGGGGTTCCCCAGAAACGGCTGCGTGACAGGTTCCAGTCCACCAGGTTCTCCAGCCAGTTCCCAAACCGGCCGGTACCTGTCGATGCCGGCTTCCAGTTGATGGTTTTGTTCAGTTCCACCAGCTTCTCCTTCATCGCCGTGGTGCGGATAAACCAGCTGTCGAGGGGGTAATAGAGCACCGGCTTGTCTGTCCGCCAGCAATGCGGATAAGTATGCTCGTACTTCTCAACCCGGAATGCCTTATTCTCTTCCTTGAGTTTGATTGCGATATCAATGTCCAGGGTCTTTTCCGGTGCCTGGCCTTCCGGATAATACTCATTCTTCACAAACCGGCCGGCGAAATCGGTGATCTCCTTAACATATCGCCCCTGCTTATCCACAATGGGAACTGCATTACCCTCCTCATCGGTCACCATAATGGCACCAATGCCATTTTGTTTGGCAACACGCTGGTCATCAGCCCCAAAGGTCGGAGAGATATGCACAATTCCGGTTCCGTCCTCTGTACTTACAAAATCACCGGGGATCACCTTAAAGGCTGGGCCATCGGGTGTAACGTAGGGAAGCAGCTGCTCATAGGACCTCCCGGCCAGTTCGCTCCCCTTGAAGCTGTCCTGAACCTGCCAGGGTATATGCTTGTCGCCAGGCACGTAGGCATCCAGGGCGATTGATTCTCCCTCCTTGTCAAAATAAGCCTGCACACGGTCTTTAGCTAAAATAACCGTGACCGGCTCATGGGTATAGGCATTATAGGTTTTAACCCGGACATAGGTAATATTCTCCCCGATAGCAAGCGCGGTATTTCCGGCCAGTGTCCAGGGGGTAGTGGTCCATGCCAGGAAATATTCGTCGGCATCCGCGGCCTTGAACTGGGCGGTAACCGTGGTGTCCTTTACATTTCGGTACGTACCGGGCTGGTTCAGCTCATGGGAACTTAACCCCGTTCCGGCCGCCGGTGAATACGGCTGAATGGTATAACCCTTATACAGCAGGCCTTTATCATAAAGCTGGCGCAGCAGGTACCACAGGGTTTCCATGTAGTCACGATCAAACGTCACGTACGGATTACCCAGATCAACCCAGAACCCCATTTTAACGGTCAGGTCATCCCATTCGTCCTTAAACTTCATCACCGTTTCCCTGCAACGCGCATTGTAATCTTCGACGGTAATTTTGGTGCCGATGTCTTCCTTGGTGATGCCAAGCTCCTTTTCCACCTGGAGCTCAACCGGAAGTCCGTGCGTATCCCACCCGCCTTTGCGCTTCACCTGGTAGCCTTCCATTGTCTTGAAACGGCAGAAAATATCTTTAACCGTCCGGGCCATCACATGGTGGATTCCGGGTGT
>CAZLZD010000022.1:0-68968 GCA_964563925.1 uncultured Roseivirgaceae bacterium
GGTACACCGAAGTTCAGCAATTCGTGCCAAACAGCGGCCGTGCCGATTTCGTCCGTCCACAAACAGCCCACTTCAATCATGTCACATTCTCCTAGAACACAATCAGCCACCAATTCCACCGGTACCCGGCTTGCCCCCGTATCTGTGAACGGCTCGCGAACCCCTACCGGATGCACATAACCGGCCAGGCCTCCCTGCTGCCGGGCAAACTGCACTGCGGAGGCATTGGTGCGGTCATCCCGGCCATATACATCATAGGAGGGGCCCCATACCCAGGGCCAGAAAAGGGAGTCGGTACCGATCAAATTGAGGTGGCCCAGGAAATGGGACCGGACTTCCTGCCCGAATTTTACATAGGGGCCCTCCTCGTACGTCCAGCCAAAAAGGTCCTCTTCGAGGTACCGGTTATGAATATTGGCCACCAGCGGAAAGGCCACATCCATCCCTTCGGCCCTCATTTCCGGGAGAATATCTTCAGGGCTGAGCCGGAAGGGGCCGCCGTAATTAAGGTGGAAATGGTTGTCCCCGGCATACCACCCTTCAGCATTAGGGTTCCATAGCCTCTCAAGTTGCAATTCGATATTTTCGGTCTGAGCGGAAACGGTCACCGTACTTGTTGCTGGTAATGTCTCAAATCCATGCACCGCCGTGATCTTGATCGGACCTTCCGGAACGGTTAGTTCGATCTCACCAGGTGAATGGAAGAATACCTTTCCGTGCTGACCTTCTGAGTGAACTGTTCCGCTCCCGGGCAGCAATGGATGGCCTTTACTGTCTTCGGCATAAATCCTGGCCGGCAGTGTTTGTCCGTCGGCCTGCGTCTTCACCCGGACAGTCCGCACCGGGGCCGACCAGTTCCAGTTTCTGACTGAAATCTGTTCCCTGGAAGCCCCGGTGACATGCACCCGGAACATCTCAGCCTGTTCATCACCATTGAATTGAGTATAATAAATCCATTCTCCGTCTGCGCTGAATTTCGGCCAAAGCGGAAGCCCCCTCGTTTTGGTAAGGATCAGCGGTACGGCAGGACGGGCAAGGTCAATCAGGCGGATCTCATACCTGTCGATATGGGGCCAGGTATAGGCCAGGGTTCGGCCATCAGGCGAAAGGGTAAAGGCAGCCTGGGAAACAAAATTATCTGCCACCAGGGTGTCGATCTTTCCCGATACCAGGTCTTTCTTTTCAATGTGGTCGTAGGAGAATCCCTGTTTTTTAAGATAGAGGAGTGAATTACTCCCCGGAACAGGCACCGGGAGTCTTTCAAGCGACCTCCGTTCGGTAAGGGGCCGGGATTCACGCGTGGCGAGATCCACTTCCCAGAGATCAAATGAGCCGTTGGCAGCGGAAGAGTAGTACACCTTATCACCGTCAAGGGAAAAGATGGGGTCAAGCTCCATCTTCTCGGAATTGGCCAGTTCGGTTTCCTCACCATCCGCCAGGTTGAGCAGCATGATACGGGTATCAAGGCTGTTGTCACGTATAAATACCAGCAGCCTGCCATCCGGCGACCAGGCAGGCCGGGCATCCACACCGGGCTGGTTGGTAAGCTGAACGGCGGTGCCTGTGGCAAGGTCGAGGGTCCAGAGATATCCATAGGCAGCAAAGGCCACATGCGTACCGTCGGGAGAAGGAGCAGCATCGGTCGGGCCCGCATTCATTACGGGGAGTTCGAATGCCTCAAGATAAACATGATGTCCGTAACCGTCTACTTTTGGATAACGGTTCTTCCATTGTGCGTTCAGAGTGAAGCTGATAATCAGCAGGGGGAGGAGGATAAGCTTTGTCATAGGATCAGGTTGAGGTAATCAATATACGAGATGAGTACCCACCTGTGCAACAAGTCAGTCAAAAGAAGCCCGTAAAACGACTTATTTTGTATATTGATACCTCGCTCAATCTAAAATTCTCCGAATGAAACGATTCCTTCTTATCCTGATCCTGTCTGTTTGTTTCTCATCAGTTCGTGCCACCATCTGGATGCCGTCCATCTTTTCCGATAATATGGTTCTTCAGCAGAAGTCCGAAGTGATGCTGTGGGGTTGGAGTACCGGCGCCTCTGAAGAGCTGGTCATTGAGGTGTCGTGGATGGACCAGCCGCTTAAAACCCGCGCATTCCAGGGAAACTGGTCCGTTATGATTCCCACACCGGAGGCGGGCGGACCATTTACCATTACCGTGAGTGGTCATGAAAAAATTGTGCTGGAGAATGTGCTGATCGGGGAGGTATGGTTGCTGTCGGGACAATCCAATATGGAATGGCCGGCTCGTGCAGGGATCGAAGGAGGAGAGGAAGCCATTACGGGTGCGGACCACCCCAACCTGCGTTTCTTCCAGGTGCCCCGTCACCGTGCCGAACATCCGCAGCAGGATACATACGGACAATGGGAGGTCTCCACCCCGGAAACCATGCAGCGGTTTAGTGCGGTAGGGTATTTTTTCGCACGAAACCTGCAGGAGCACATGGACGTTCCTGTGGGATTGATCGGATCTTACTGGGGCGGCTCATCGGTGGAAGTCTGGATGCCGAAGGACCTGATTGAGGGCTCACCGGAGCTTCGGGAGCAGGTGGGGAAAATGTCCGAACCGCCTTGCTGTCCGCAAAAAACGGTGGGAGAATTATACAATGCAATGATTCATCCGCTTAAAAACTATCCTATCGCCGGAACACTCTGGTACCAGGGAGAAAGCAACCGGCAGAATGCATTCTCCTATTACATTACCTTTCCTTTAATGATTGAGACGTGGCGTGAAAAATGGGGGAGTTCCTTTCCGTTTTATTTTGTTCAGCTCGCCCCCTTTCGTTACAGCCGGCAAGACAGCCTGGCGGCGGCGGTGGTAAGGGATGCACAGTTGAGCACGCTCCGGAATGTATCCAATACAGGTATGGTGGTGACCAACGATATAGGAAACCTGACAGATATTCATCCGCGTAATAAAAAGGAAGTCGGACGGCGCCTTGCCCTGTGGGCACTGGCTAAATCGTACGGCGTGAAAGACCTGGAATACAGCGGACCCTTATACCGTGATATGGAAGTAAATAAAGACCGGGTCACGCTTCATTTTGACCATGTCGGCGACGGACTCGTTGCCCGTGGTGGCGGAGAACTTACCGGTTTTTACGTGGCCGGTTCGGATCAGAAATTCCACCCGGCCAGGGCAAAGATTAAAGGGTCAACGATTGAAGTCCGCTCAAAGGAGGTAAAGGATCCGGTTGCCGTTCGTTTCGCATTCTTCGACACCGCATTGCATAACCTGTTCAACTCGGCCGGATTACCTGCCTCTCCGTTTCGTACCGACGATTGGGATATAGCACTTCCCAATCAATAGACCACAGATTGCCCGCCGACCAGCAGTAATTATTCGCTTCGCAGCGAATCCACAGGATTAATGTGCATCGCCTTGTACAACTGGGCACCGATTGTTGCCGCCACAATGCCCAGCACGACGATCAGGCCCAGCAGTACCGTGGGCAGTCCGAAGTCAATCCGGTAGGCATTGGTTTCAAGCCAGGCCATGTTGACAAAGTACGCCAGCGGACCGGCGATCAGGTAGGCAATCAGGATCAGCAGAAAGAAGCCTTTGCCAAGCGTTACAAGAAGAGATCCAGCGTTGGCGCCCAATGTTTTCCGGATGCCGAGTTCCTTGGTTTTGTTCTGAATGTGATAGATCACCATACCCAGCAGACCCAGGCAGGCAATGGAAACGGAAATTATGGTGACATAGCCGAGGATCATGAGCAGGGCCTCAAAGTGACCGTAACTTATTCTCATATCTTCTTTAAACCAGCTGTATTCAAAAGGCCGGATGGATTGTTCCTTCCAGCTGGATTCAATTGCCTTGATTGTCCCGGCCGGATTATTACCGGAAACCTGCACCACGGCGTGATTGGCCCATTGTGGTTTGTAGCGTAGGGCCATAGGTCCGATCTGTTCATCCAGCCGCTCGTAATGGAAGTCTTTTACCACCCCCAGGATTTCCAGTTCAGTGTCCTCGGTACGTATCAGTTGTCCAATGGCATCGTAGGGCGTTTCCCAGCCTATGCGCTGTACGGCTTCCTCGTTAATGATTATGTAGCGTTCGTCTTCAGGCATTTCCTCCGGAAAGTTCCGGCCCGCCAGCAGTTCAAGTCCCATGACCGGAATGTATCCTTCATCCACGCCGAAATAACTCATTGTCAATGGTTCCTCTTCTCCTTCCGGGAAAGTATTCATTGTATTGTTGGTACCCAGCGCAGGCAGATGTGTGACCGCAGCGATCCCCTGTAAGCTGCTCATTGTGGATGCCATCGCATCAAAATCCTCAAAGTCCATTCCCTGTAACCGAATATTGATCAGGTTCTCGGTCCGGAACCCATGGTCTTTATTGAGTACAAACTTCGTTTGCTGATAAATGGTAATAATGGTGATTACAAAAAATATGGTAAAGGCAAACTGGATGACTACAAGCACTTTCCGGATGTCGAGCTTTTTGATACCCAGTTTACGGCCGAACATATCCAGCCGGAGTGTGCGCTTGAGCGCCTGCACCGGATTGGTACGGGAGAAAAAGATGGCCGGAAAAAGGCCTGCCAGCACCCCGGCGAGTACTACAAACAGGAGAAACCAGCCATAGAGGAACCGGGTCTGGTCGAAACCGATCGGGGCACCCATGGTCAGCAGGAATTCATTCAGCCAGTCCAGCAGAAACTGTACAGAGAGATCTGCGAAAATAAAAGCTATGACTGCGATAACAACCGCCTCAATGATAATCTGAAGGAATATCTGGAACTGTCCGGCACCCACAACCTTGCGCACACCAATTTCTCGCGAGCGGTTGATGGCGCGGGCTGTTGTCAGGTTGGCATAATTAAAACAGGCTGACAAAAGGATGACCAGTGCAATACCAAGCATTATGTAAATCATAAAATTGGGCAGACCAAAGCCGGTAGTATTACTGAGCAGGGGCCCCGGGGTAATGCCGGTCAGTGCCTGAACCTTGAAATCATAGGTAAAGTCGCTTTCTTTATCATAATACGTCGTGGAAGCATCTTCAAGCATGGGGAAGAGGGAGGAAGGCTCCTGGTCTTCCGCCAGGCTGAAATAGACATAGCTGTCATAAATATTCTGCCAGTCATCCCTGCGCGCGGCTCTATCGAGTGAATCAGCAGGTTGCTGTTGCGTAATAAAATGTACGGAGGCCAGGGCTTCAAAATCAAAGTGTGTCTTCCCGGGAAATTTTTCAAAAACACCTGTAACGATAAATTCTCCCACATCCTCCACTTCAATTACTTCATTTAACGGGGATGCCTCACCGAATAATTTATCGGCCAGCTTTTCTGTAATCACGATGGAATTAGGCAGTGTCAGGGCCTGGGATGGATTGCCTTCCGCCAGCGGGAAATCGAATATTTCCAGGAAGTCATTGTCCGTGTAATACCCGTGAAAGGGAATCGCCTGGTTATTCCATTCGGCGAGTCCGTCAAAATGACGTTCGATCACGGTAATATTTTCAATCCCCGGATGCGCTTCAAGGTAGGAAGCCATCGGAAACGGGGAGGTTGCGGTTGACCAGACATATTCCTTAAGCTGGGTGCGGTCGGTGATCACCCGGTACACGTTGTCTTTTTTGGAATGAAAGTTATCGTAGCTGTACTGGTCTGCCACAATAAGGATCAGGAGAAGGCAAACCGACATACTTACCGCAAGTCCGAAGATGTTTATAAATGAAACGGTGCGGTTTCGCAGTACTGACCGAAAGGCGAGGAGCAGGTAATTTTTAAACATAGATAACAGGTTGGTGCGTTTTTGCCTGTAATTACAATCCGGATGCCATTCCCTTAAAATGAGCGAAATGGGTGATTAATAGGGTTTATGCTGCATGCCCAGCCTGATCAACTGTCCATTCATACACCGTGGTGTTCAAATGTGGACAATTATTCAGCCAGGGAAACCGTCTTTGGCCACCCGGTGAATTGACTGGCAGAATCACTGCTGACGTCGGTATACCGGGGCCAGCATTCAAACGTGACGCTCCTTTCCTTCTTGTTGAACCGGATGAGTCCGTATCCGGCTCCGTTGGACGGTCCGTCGGGATTGGCATACGCGTGCATGGTGATCTTGTTGTCGAAGCCGTCAAGGTATTGTCCGGTCCAGGGCAGCAGGTCATTGCTGTTTTTTCCGGCTTGTTCGCCTTCCGGCCACCACCAGCGGCTGTAGTAATTATTGACGATGGCGGGGACCACGAAGGCCCACGGTCCGTCGTCAAATTCCTCCACTCCATGACGTATGATGGTAGCAAGATGCTGGTCTCCTGCAATATGTACGGCGTTTGCTTCGGCAATAAGCCGAACGGCCGCGTCCCTGCCGCTTTGTGGCCATCCATTGGAGTCCAAATCGGCGTGGAGCCTGTTTTCCTGGCTTCCATGCAGATGGGCACCGCCGCAGAAACCGGTCTGGGACAGCACGGCCTTCATATGTTCGGGATGCATCCGTCCCCAGTCTTCCAGGAAATCAAGCTGACGCTGCCCGAGGAGGACCAGTCCGTCCAGGTCAATACTTGCCGGATCATAATCAGGATCATTAATGTGATCCGGCCTGGGCCCGGCCGGCGGGATTTTTCCTTCCGGTCCGCTTTTAAATTTTCGGTCTTCAATGATGGCAAAGTCAATTTCCCCCAGTGTCAGGTTGGTATAATATACACCAATACCCTGTTTTACCGGCGTGGGGTCATAGGGGTCCGGCAAATGGCTGGTCTGGCACCGCTCGACCATTTTCACATAATCCACGGGATGATAGTATCCACCGTCGCTGCCGGCAGAACTCGAGGCTTTTTTCCCGCCTTCTCCCCAGATATTCCCCTGGCCGATGTCGTGATCGTCAGGAATCGTGATACAAGGACGGTTACGGAATACTTCCCGGAACTGCATGCCGAATTTAAGCCAGGCCGCAGTATGTTCCCTGTGGTCATACGACTGGTCACCGGCAAAGAATACCAGGTCAGGGTCCTGGTAAGTAATATTTCGCACGTATTCTTCCCTGTCTCCGCGGTCTTTGTTGCTGTTGCAGGAAAGTGCAGCGATTACAATCTCTTCCTTCTCTACCGGGTCATGACGGATAAAGCCTTCAAACACGGCACTGTCGGCATGGAGCAGCCGGTAGGGAACATCGGCCGACGAGTCCCACTCCTCCACCCGGAACGTGGCAGACCAGCCCAGGTCATTCACCTGCTGTCTTCCCGCTTCCCTCCATTCTCCATTTTCTTTCAATTCCAGGCGTACCTCCCGTGTCTCATCAGGATACAGGGGAAACAACTGCGCCGTTAGCTTTAGCATATTCTCCGAAACCGTATAAATTCCGAAAGCGATGACATCTTTTCGTTCAGGCTTCAGGTCGATGATCTCATTGGGTCCACGGTTCCACCAGTCGTTGGTGGCCAGGGAATCACGACCTTCAAAAGGTGCGATCACAGGGGGTGTCATGACAGACTGTTCAGGTTTGGGCTGCTTGCACCCGGCTGCGACGGCCATGGTAAGACAAAGGGCGTATTTTATCATGGAAAAAACGGTTTATTGAGCCAAGATACTAAAATCCTCAGAAGGCATCAGAACCGCTTATGGTAAACGAATTTGCGGGGAGGGGCTTTAGGGAATCTTTTGTATCTTGACCCTTTACTATCTGCAACACATGAATAAAATACTACCTCTTTTTGCCATCCTCCTCGCCGCCTGTTCGACCCCGCCCGCAGAGATAACCCGGACAGATTCACCGGATCCTGACAGTCTGTTTGATGCCTATTACCGGGAACGGCTTGCCTTCAATCCGCTGGAAGCCACGGCGGCAGGAGAAAGGGAATTCAATGATACCCTGACAAATTATGTGTCGGACGAATACCAGGCCCGTTTGCTTGATTTTTATACCAGGTTCGGGAACGCCCTGGACAAGGTTGATACAGCAGGGCTGGCGGATACCAAGAAGTTGTATGTGCGTGTCCTGCGTTGGGAAATTGACATTAAGAAAGAAGGGCTGACCAATGAAATTAACATCGTGACTTCACCACTTTTCGGTATGCCCACCATGGACATCCTTCCAATCAATCAGATTTTGTCTTTTCATCTCTATGTGGCGCAAATAGCTGGCGGGGGGAGCGTGCATCCCTTCGGAGACCCCTCTGATTACCGCGCCTGGCTGTCACGCCTGGAAGATTATGATGCCTTCCTTGTCACTGCCATGGATAAGATGAGGGAAGGGATGGATCGGGGAATTGTGTATCCCGAAATCCTGACCCGCCGGATGATAGGCCAGCTTGAGGGCTTTATCAGCACACCCGTCGGGGAGCACGTGTTTTACCTTCCGGTGACCCATATTCCCGACGGATTTTCTGAAGTGGACAAGGATGATATCCGTGCGAAGTACCGCTCATTTATTGAGGACCGGTTGATCCCGCGGTTTACCGAACTGCAGGATTTTTTAAAGAATGAATACCTGCCGGCGGGTTCAGAAGTGGCAGGAATCGGCTCCCGTCCGCATGGACGCGAAACCTATGATTACCTGATACGCTTTCATACGACCACCAGGATGACCGCAGATGAAATTTTTGAATTAGGCCAGCGGGAAGTGGCGAGAATATCGGCCGAGATGGAAAAAGTAAAGGAGGACCTGGGTTTCCGGGGGGACCTGAAAGCCTTTTTCAACCATGTCCGGACCAACCCTGATCTGATGTCCTATGAAGAACCCGCTGATGTGATCGCTCATTTTGAAGCCATTCACGCCCGGATGGAGCCTTATATCGATAGCCTGTTCGACATGAAGCCTGAAACCGGATTTGAAATCCGGCGGACCGAATCGTTTCGGGAGTCATCGGCTTCGGCAGAATACCAGGCCGGGTCACTTGATGGAGAAAGGCCGGGTGTTTTTTACGTTCCCATTCCCGAGGTCAGGGCGTACAATGATTTTTCTGATGAAAGTTTATTTCTGCATGAAGCGATACCCGGACATCATTACCAGATCAGTCTGCAGCAGGAGAACGATAACCTTCCGCAGTTTATGCACACCGAAGGACTTGGTGTATATGTGGAAGGGTGGGCCCTCTATGCTGAGTCCCTTGGAGGCCAGCTGGGGCTATATGAAGATCCGTATCAGTACTTTGGGATGCTGAGTGCCGAGATGCACCGTGCAATACGCCTGGTGGTGGACGTGGGTATGCATGCAAAAGGATGGAGCCGGGAACAGGCCATTCAATATTCACTGGACCACGAGGCCGAGTCAGAAGCTTCCATAACGGCGGAGATTGAACGTTACATGGCGGTACCCGGACAGGCATTATCCTATAAAATCGGGCAGTTAAAGATCCTGGAACTCCGCGAGCGGGCCAGGCAGGCGTTGGGAGGGGAGTTTGATATCAGGGAATTTCACAACCAGGTTTTGAATACAGGCAGCCTGCCCCTGGTGTTGCTGGAAGATAAAATTGATCGTTGGATTAAAATGAATCAGTCTGATGAATAGGGGCATCCTGATAATCGTGATCATGCTGACTGCCTTTGCGGGATTTGTACTACCGGGAGTTGTCGGAGAATCCCCGCAAAATGGGTGGCAGCATTTGTTTGACGGGTCCGGCCTGGACCAGTGGGATACCTATCTCGGGCCTCGCTGGGATCCGGAGAAAGGGAAATTTGACGGCGACCCGGTTGGTCTTAATCACGATCCGGATGGTGTATTTTCCATTGTGGAGAAGGATGGAGAGAAATTGCTGCGTATCTCTGGTGAGGTGTGGGGAGGTATGTCCACCAAGGAGTCATTCCGCAACTACCACCTGCAGCTGACTTTCAGATGGGGGAAGGAGAGATGGCCCCCGCGGGCGCAGACAAAAAGGGACAATGGACTGCTGTATCATGGTGTCGGGGAACACGGGGCCGGGAGCGGATTTTGGCTCAGGTCGCAGGAGTTTCAGATCCAGGAAGGGGATGTAGGTGATTACTGGGCCGTAGCCGGAGCCATGGTGGATATACCGTCTGAACTGGTAAATGACAGTATTTACAGATATATGGAAACGGGGACACTTCATTCGTTCGGGAGGCCTCCCGCGAATACGGTGCTTGGGATATACTGCAAGAAAAACCCCGATGCGGAGAATCCATCTGGTGAATGGAATACACTGGACCTGTACGTGTTTGAAGGGAGCAGCATGCACGTAGTGAATGGCATCGTCACGATGAAACTGGAGAATTCACGTCAAATGAAAGAGGGGAAGGAAATGCCATTGCGGGAAGGGCGCATTCAGATTCAATCGGAGTCTGCGGAGATATTTTACAGGGACATACGTATCCGGCCAATTGTCAGGTTGCCGGAAGAGCTCTAGAAATAAAATCCTATACTGAAAAATGGATTCCAGCTGGCCGTTTTATTATGGCTGGCAATACCCGCAGTGACCGGTCCGATCAATGACATGTAGGAGGCTTTGAATCCGTAACCCCAGAGGCTGTGGGTATCATTGAAAAAATTGGATTCATCTTCATCAATGGAGGAATAGAACCACTTCACGGGGTACAGGGAATTCATGTACTGACTGACTCCTTCAAGGTAGAAATCCGGGAGAAATTCATACTGGACCGACAATTCAGAGTAAAAGAGGTGATCAGTGAGGTAGGAGAGCTGGTCAACACCCCAGAAGGAGATACTGTTCCTGAGCAGGGGCCTGAACCCGCCGGTGAAAACCTGGTCGTTAAAAAACGGGGTGAGTTCCTCAAAAATTCCTTCACGTTCAATGAAATTCATGACGAGGATATTCCTGAGTCCTAACGTAAGCTTGGGGGATACCGGTAACAGGTTATGCTGACGTGCATGTATGGTGAGAAAATTTTCAGGTGTAACCGTGGATTTGAATGTCCCTGTACTGTCTGACAGTGTCAGCTCATTGGCAATATCGAACGAGTACTTTGCGCTGAGGTCATATACGGCTCCTTCGGTGGGGAAGAATTGTTTGTTCAACGAATTATACGCGTACCCTGCCTGAAAGCTCCAGCTTGACCAGTTGAGCCGCTCAATGCTCCTGAGTTCGTCACTGGCAACTTTAGGACGAAGATTGGATCGTTCGTATTGCAGTTTAATACCGGTCAGGCTGTTCCTGTGTTTGGTTGACAACAGGCTGAAATACGGATTCAGGTAATTATTCTTGAATACACCCGCCTGAATTCTTCCATCTCCGATTGGTACATCACTGTTTCTGTAGTTTATTCCTGTTTTCAAAGCCAGGTATTGCCTCGACCAGATATATTTCAGGAAATTGGCATCCACCCGGAACGCCTCGGCAATATCAACCTCCACCAGGGTGCGACTGGCAGGAAACAGGTCCCTTAGCGTGAGGTTCAGGTTGAGCCCTGCACCATTCTCCGAATCATAATGCAGCCCGGCCCTGATCTGCCTTGGCACTGCCTCGTCGGTGTCAATCAGCAGCTCATAGCTGTCATCATCCATAGGGTTGAGCGTATAGGTGACTTTGTCAAAATATCGGGTTCCGTAAAGTGCTTCAATCCTGTTTTCTATTCCCTTGAGCGATATCCGGCTGTCTTTGTCGAGGGTCAGGTTTCCCTGGATGAACCGTTCCGGGATATTTTCGTTGTGAATAACGTTCACTTCTGAAATTCGGAAGGTATCCCTAAGGGCAGGCCGTTCAATGCTGACCCCGGGCGTGAAGTTCAGCGAATCTGCCAGTGCCATAAGTCCCGGGCGATGAGCTTCACCTGCCTGCTCTCCCCGCTGGATAATTTGCGGACCTGCTTCAAAGCTGAAGGTGGTATAGGGCACGAGGTCGGGTTCGATCAGAAGATCACATTTTTTCTTTTGCTCCCTGGAGTCGAAGACACTCATTACAAAAGCTGACTGGGTGAGTACATCCACCGCAGAGGCCAGCTGCTCCTTGGGCAGCAGGTCATCACTCACAAACACGCCGATAATTATATCGGCGCCCATGTCAATGCATTCCTGTACCGGGAAATTTCGAACCAGTCCGCCATCGACCATATAATGCCCGTCCCGGTCAACCGGGGTAAATACCGAAGGGATGGCCATGCTGGCGCGTAGCGCGGTAGCCAGCGAACCGCTTCGCATCACTACCGGCTCTCCGGTCACCAAATCAGTTCCGACACACGCAAACGGGACCGGGAAGTCATCGAAATCCTGGATATGATGAACATGACGCGTAAGCGCTGTGAGCAGTTCAGATAATTTCTGGCCTTCAATCAGGCCTTTGGGTAATTCAAGGGAGGTTTTATTGATGCCTAGCTCAATCAGGTAACGCTGATAATATTCCTTTTCAAGATAGGTGATCTGGTCAAGCGATACCTGGTTGCTTAACAAGGCATCCCAGTCCATTCCAAGGGCGATCTCTTCAATTTCATCGGCTGAATATCCTATGGCATAAAGTCCGCCGACAATACTGCCCATACTGGTGCCTGTTATATAATCAGGCCGAATGCCATGCCGTTCCAGTTCCTTCAGCACGCCAATATGCGCCATCCCTTTGGCGCCACCGCCACTCAGTACCAGACCGATTTTCGGGCGTTCCTGGGCAAGACCTGAAATCGCGGCGGTGAGGAATACAAGCAGGAACAAATGAAAGGGCTTAGGCATAGGTGTAAATGAGACAGAAAAATACCCAATGCTATTCAAACAAAAAAGCCGGACACAAGTTCCGGCTTTCCTGGCAGAGTCCCGGGACTTTCTACTTGAGGGTTACGATAATGACACCATTTCGTCCCCGTTCACCGTAGATATCGATGGCCGCATCGCCCTTTAATACTTCCAGGCTTTTTATCTGATTGGGGTCATAGGCACTCAGGGATTTTACTTCACGAGTTTGATTGCCCTCCTTGATCAGGTACAGGGGTTCGTTGTTTTTCTTATCGCCGTTGACTCTGACAACCACCCTCGGATCCTGGTTGACGGAGGTCATTATCTCATACCCTGTATCCATTTCATCCTTATACCCGTCGAGGGTGGTTTGCTGTGTGGAGGTCAGGGTGTTTTTGATCCGTAACATGGTTTGCAACCGCATGCGCTTAATTTCATTCTCAAGCTGTGTGATTGCCCGCAGCTGGTTTTCGGCCTTTTCAATATCCACTTTTGCGGCGCGGAGTGTTTCTTCAAGGCTGATCATTTTCGCATCCAGGTCCCATTTGAAATTGTTATAGGTCAGGGTGCTGTTGTTGTAAATTTCCTTGATCTTGTCCGCCTGGTCGTCGGTCAGATCAATTTTTTCCCGGTACTTAAAGATAAGGTCGGGAGAATACAGGTACTGCCTGAATACATCCTGCGAAAAGGCAGAACTACTGGTAAATAAAAGGATCAATACTAAAATTCTCATAGTTTCATGGATTAAAATCATTGGACAGATAATCAGTGGGCGCTTCCCAATCCAGGAACTCCTCGGTGCCCGGGGAGGCCAGGGTATTGGTTACTGTTGGCGAATTTCCGGTGTCAAGGCGTATTGTCGGAGCCTCATTCCAGGGTGAATTGTTTATGAAAATGAGCATAACCGCTGTCAGTGTAATCACTGCGGCAGCGGCATAGGCCCATGTCCGTGCCGGTGGTTTCCTGACACACTCCTCAAAAGAAGGAACCCCGGTGCGATTATCCTGCTCCTTCATTTCCCGGAAGAACCTATTAAGGTCTTGTTGCATGATCGTGTGGTTTTTCAGTGAGTAATTTTCTCAGGGCTTTCTTTCCCCGGTCATAATGCGTTCGTACCGTACCAATTCCGAGGGCCGTGACGGTTGCCACCTGTTCAAGCGTCATGTCATGGTAAAATGCAAGAAGAAGTACTTCTGCCTGACGCTTCGGCAACAGGCCGATCACCTTCCGGTAGTCCGGACCATCCTGGCTTTCCCTACTTTCCGGCTCTTCCATAAATTCGGATAACGGCAGGTGGGTGCGCCGGTCACGCTTATGGTCAATCGCGGTAAAACGGATCACCGAGAATATCCAGGTTTTAAAAGCCGACCGTTGATTCCAGACGGCTTTTCCCTCCAGGATTTTCAGGTACACCCCCTGGATGACATCCTTGGCCAGCTCCTCGTCAAAATCACAACACTGCCTGGCCCACAGGTAGGCCTCATGGTGGTAATCGTTCAGGTGCCGGCGAAGCATTTTTGCGGTCATTCAAAGGTTAGTCGGAAAACCGCAGCGTTTATATGACAATCGGCTGAAATTATTTGAAATGAATATGCTCACAGGAGCCGTTCTCTGCGCTTCGCACCAATGCATCAATGACACGCATATTGGCTACCGCGTCAGTCAGAGGGGTGGGCACATCGGTTTGGTCCAGTATCGACCGGGCGAAATAATCGGCCTGCAGCGTATAATGATTGGCCATGTCCACGGCGATTTCCTCCTGCAGGTCGTTGGATTCCACCCGCAGCATGCAGGTGTGGTCAGGGGGTACGTTCACCGGCTGATCCAGGACGATTCGCCCGCTCGTACCCAGGATTTCCACATGCTGGGTGGGGTGGGTTTGCGTGCCGCACTGGAACATCGACTGAAGCCCATTCCCAAAATCAAGAATTCCCGTGGTAAGTACATCCACCTTGTATTGCGGGTGATGGCTCATAAATGCAGATACCCGCTGAGGCTCGCGTCCCGTGAGCCATCGGGCAAATGATACGCAATAACAGCCGATATCCATCAAACCCCCGCCGCCTTTTTCAGGATCGTTCCTGATATTATCCGGATCATCCTTGTAATAGGTAAAGGTGGAATTAACAGCCACAAGGTTGCCGATCCGTCCGGCGTCAATAAGGCTCCTGACCAGCTGCCATTGCGGGTGAAACCGGTACATGAAGGCTTCCATCACCTTCACCTCAGGGTGCTTCTTCACATGCTGCAGAAGGTGTTCTGCTTCCCGTGCATTCAGACCCACCGGTTTTTCGCACAGCACATGTTTGCCTGCCTTGATGGCCTTGAGTGTCCAGGGAATGTGCATGTCATTGGGCAATGGATTATATATTGCATCAATGTCGGGAGAGGATAATAACTCGTCGTACGAATCAAAGGCCACCGGGATGGACAACTCCTCAGCCACCTGCTTGACCTTCTCCGAATTTCGGCTGGCAATCGCGGCTACCTCCCCAAAATGACTTTTCTGAATGGCCGGGATGACCTGCTTGCGCGCAATTTTAGCTGTACTGAGAATGCCCCAGCGAATTTTACCGGAAGAATCGCTCATGCGGGAAAGGGAACCTCCATGCCCGATGCAACGGCGTGACTGACACGCTGATTATACTTGTGAATTGCAGAATTTTTCCTCTTCATGAACAAATGGTTTCGGTAATGAATTTACAAATAATTGCCCGGTATACAAAGGAATCAGTTAATGCCGGTTTAAAGTCGGAAATTGGCTATATTTCCTGAGACAAAAATCAGATGAATAATACCGGATTATATCGTACCACCGCATGGTTTATCCTTTTTGCCCTTTTTATTCTGCTGATGATTTACGCCCGGCAAATTCTCATACCCCTAACCTGGGCGCTTCTTTTTGCATTTATTCTCTATCCCTTATGCGACCGTCTGGAGAATAAAAGGATGGGGAGGACATGGTCTTCCCTGTTCATCACCCTTCTGTTTACGGTATTGAGTGGAATCCTTCTTTTTTACCTTGTTTACCAGGCGGTTCGGATTCTCCAGCGCGAAGGAATGCTGCTTGAAAATGTGGTGATCGGGTTTGAGCAGATTCAGGCCTACCTGCTCGATACCTTTGGCATAACCCTGGGAACCGCCGGTGCACCTGCCTCCATCTCCACAGACATGGTCGGCCGGGTGGTAAACTTTGTAGCCAGGGAAATCAGTTCGATCGGGAAGAACCTGGTCACCATCACCCTCATCCCCATGTTTCTTTTCTTTCTCCTGCTGTATCGCGGATTAATCCCCGAATTCATCCGGGAGCGATACAAAGGCAATGAAGTCGGCCAGATCAACCAGTTCTTTTCCAACAGCCGCTCGTCCATTCAAAACTACCTGGTTGGAACGCTGATCCTGACCGGCATCACTACGGTTATGGCACTGATCATTCTCCTGTTGTTCGGGGTCAGGTATGCCTTCTTCTTCAGTATCTTCATTGCTATTCTGAACCTCATCCCCTATATCGGCAACCTGGCGGCCTTTGTCGTGGTGCTGTTTTTTGTCTGGGTGACCAAAGAGGATATGTACACAGTGGTTTTTGTCGGCCTGGCACTGTATGGAGCCAATCTAGTGCAGGAGAATTTCCTGCGGCCAAAGCTGGTCGGCGATCAAATGGAAATGAATGCCATGATCGTTTTTTCTGCAGTCATTCTCGGGGGCATGATCTGGGGCTTCTCAGGTATGGTCCTTTTTATTCCCATCCTGGGGGTCGTCAAAGCGCTGTTTGAAAGTAATCCGAAATGGAAGGCCTATAATATTTTGTTTTCGTCCGGCAATTCTTCAGGCAGCCGCAAGCAAAAGGATTGATCCCGCTTCATTATTCACTTAAAATTAATCCGCGGAATAAACAAATATTCGGGGCCTGGTGTATATTAATAGCTTGACTGCTAATTAATTGTGAAGACCGTCCGCCGTAAACTCCTTTACTACCTGCTTGCCGGGTTCCTTATTCTGTCCGTCCTGATTTTCTGGTCACTGCCGCTGTTCATAGAATATTACCTGGAAAAGAATGATGTAGCGTGGACCGGGCGGGAAATGGAAATTGACGACATTGACCTCAACCTGTTCACCGGATACATGGCAGTAACCGACCTGAAGATATTTGAAGAGGACGGGGAGCGTATTTTTTTCAGCCTGGCCCGTTTTGAAACAAACCTTGAAATGTGGTCGCTGTGGCAGCAGGTCGTCGAGCTGGACTATGTACAGGTGGAATCTCCCAGCCTCGTCATAGAACAGGAGGGAATGAGCTTTAATTTCGATGACCTGATCACACGTTTTTCACAGGATTCGGTTGTTTCCGAACCGGAAGCGCCCGATGACCCGCTCAAATACACCATCCGGCGTTTTGCTGTTTCGCAGGCGGTACTGGTCTACCGTGACCTCGGACTGAACTCCGAGCTGCAGATTGATCATCTGAATGTGACGGTTCCCCTGATCAGTTATGAGTATCCCGGCCTTTCCTATGATGCTGATCTCTCCCAACGGGAAGGGGGCACCCTTATGCTTTCCGGAGATATCAATTGGGAAAATCAGATGGGAAGAAGTGACGTGCAGCTGACAGACTGGACCCTTCGTCCGTACCGGAACTACCTGACTGCTTACCTCAATATCCAGGACTTTGATGCCAGGCTAGGGGCAGATTTGCTTCTGGATGTGAATTACAGTGATTCAGGGTATGTCGCTTCTTCCGGAAATTTACACCTGGATGATTTTTACCTGGTGGACACGCGGGCCGACAGCCTCATGACATTTAAGCGTGCCGGATTGTATATGGACTCCGTTCATACGGGTATTAACCGGTATGATATCGGTCACGCAGCCCTGGTGTCCCCACAGATTCTTTTCAAGTTTTTCGAAAGTGCGGATAATTTTTCGCAGCTCTATATTGGCGAGTCCGAAGCTTCACTTGATACACTCAATCTGGCTGAACAGGAACTCGTTTTTGAAAACCCTTTCCAGTATGTATCAGATTACCTCGCCTATTTTATAGATGAAAGTGTGCTGTATTCCTTCGAGTTGGACTCGGCGGTCATTCGGAGCGGGGGCCTTGTTTTCCAGGACTTTTCACGCCTGGAGGACGCGCTGATTGTGGTGGATGAATTTAACGCCCAAACCAATAGTATATCCGCGACCGACAGCCTGTTGCAAATTTCATTTGAAAGCAGATTGAATCAGAAAGGCCTCTTCCTCGGAGACCTGCAATTTGAGCGCCGCGAGCTTACCAATTTTAACCTCAATTTTGATGTGCAGGATTTCTACCTTTCCGCGTTTGATCCGTATTCCAAGCATTTTACGGCTCACCCGCTCTGGGAAGGTACACTGAATGTAACAAGCAATACCCGCGTGAGTAACAGGTTTCTTGCCAGCGACAACAGAATTCTGATCATGCAGCCTGAAGTTGGAAAAAAACTTGACATTGATACCGAATATAATGTTCCACTCCGGTTTGCTTTCGGATTGCTTAAGGATGTGCAGGGGAATGTTGATTTCTCCTTTCCCATTGAAGGAAACCTGGATGACCCTGAGTATAAGCTGGGACCGGTCATTATTAAGGTGATCATGAACTTACTCAGCAAGGCGGTGGCGTCTCCGTACAAGCTTCTGGCCCGTACCCTGGATGCAGATGAAGAGGACCTGAAGGCTATCCGCTTTGATCCTGATCAGGATTCGCTGCAGGCTCCTCAGCGTAAATCCCTGAACCTGCTGGTCAGGGTGCTGGAGAATAAACAGGATCTGAACGCAGAGTTGGTTTACCTGATGAATGAGAAGGAAGAAATGGATCAGATCGCCCTGGACCATGCGAAATCAGTTTTCAGGAGCCAGCTTCCTGACTCGCTCAGTCCGGCTTATCCCGACAATGAAGCGGTGGATAACCGGGATTCCCTCTTTGTGGTTTACCTGGATTCCGAAACCGGTGGATTGGGGACCTCTTCAGTGGCGCAGATGAGCCGGAACATCATGGGGGAGGAAGCTCTCAGGGCGCGCATTGAGTTCTTAAAAAATCAGCACAGAATGCTCATCCGGGATTTCCTGTTCGAAGAAAAAGAGATTGACTCCACCAGGGTGGCGATTCGGAATTCGTCCGATCCTTCCGAGATAAGCGGCGTAATCCGCCCTTCGTTCCTGATACGCTATGATGCGATGGATTATTCCGGGGAGGATTCGGTCAGCGGACCGCAGGTTCAGCCGCCTCAGGTTTTGGCCCCGCCATCCTCCGATTGATCATTCCGGGTGAAGTTCTACAATCATCTCAATTTCCACCGGTATATTTCCTGGAAGGGAACTCATCCCAACCGCGGCACGCACGTGTTTGCCCGATTCACCGAACACCTCGGTGAGCAGGTCTGAACACCCGTTGATCACCTTGCTGTGATCGGTGAAATCAGTGGTGGCATTGACCATACCGAATACCCTGACAATTCGTTTAACCTTGCTCAGGTCGCCCACGGCCCCTTTAAGGGTGGCCAGCAGGCAGATGCCTGTATTCCGCGCAGAGGCGTAGCCCTGCTCAATCGTCAGATCCTGCCCCACCTTGCCCAGAAATTCACGATCGCAGGGACCATGACCGGAAAGAAACAGCAGGTTGCCTGTCTGAACGTACTTAACGTAATTGGCCACAGGAGCGGAAGGGGTGGGAAGCTCGATATCCATTTCCCGGAGCCGTTCTTCCGGTGTTTGTGCCTGGATGGTGGTGGTAACGAAACAAAAAAGGATCAGGACTGCTTTTATCGGGGTCATGTTTTTTTCCGAAAGATACGTAAATCCCATGCACCGGTCAATCAGTGGAAAATGTGGAATTAGATGCACCCCGCTCATCTGATTTGTTATCTTTGCCGGAGAATCAGCTTAACTATGACCCAGTTTAAACGACACACCATTACTGCAGCCCTGCCCTATACCAACGGTCCGGTGCACATCGGCCATCTGGCCGGCGTCTACGTTCCCTCTGATATCTATGTTCGCTACATGCGCAGTAAGAAGGAGGATGTTTTGTTTGTTTGCGGGTCGGATGAACACGGGGTGGCCATCACCCTGCGCGCCCGTAAGGAAGGGGTGAGCCCGCAGGAGATAGTGGATAAATACCATGCGCTGATCAGGGACTCTTTCCGGGAATTCGGGATTGCCTTCGATGTGTATTCCCGGACTTCGGCAGAAATTCATCATGAAACCTCCTCCAAAATATTCAGGGACCTGTATGACAAAGGTGCTTTCACCGAATCGACTACCGAACAGTATTTCGATGAAGAAGCGGGTCAGTTCCTGGCCGACCGGTACATTATAGGAACCTGCCCCAATTGCGGGTTTGACAATGCCTATGGTGATCAGTGTGAACGGTGCGGCACTTCACTGAGTCCGTCCGAACTGATCGATCCCCGTTCGGCATTAAGCGGGGCTAAACCGGTGAAGAAAACCACCCGTCATTGGTACCTTCCGATGAATGAGTATGAAGAATGGCTGCGGGAATGGATCCTTGACGGGCATAAGGAATGGAAATCTAATGTATACGGTCAGTGTAAGTCATGGCTGGACAACGGACTGCAGCCCCGTGCAATGACCCGTGATCTTGACTGGGGCGTAAAGGTTCCGGTAAACGGTGCCGACGGGAAAGTGCTGTATGTGTGGTTTGATGCCCCGATCGGATATATTTCAGCCACCAAGGAGTGGGCTGAGGAAAATGGCACTGACTGGGAACCCTACTGGAAAGACAAGGACACGCGGCTGGTGCATTTTATCGGGAAGGATAATATCGTTTTTCATTGTATCATATTTCCATCGATCCTCAAGGCAACGGGTGAGTTTATCCTGCCCGACAATGTGCCGGCCAATGAGTTCCTGAACCTGGAAGGGAACAAGATCAGCACTTCCAAGAACTGGGCCGTGTGGTTGCATGAATACCTGGAAGATTTTCCCGGGCAGCAGGATGTTTTGCGGTACACACTGGCTGCGAATATGCCGGAATCCAAGGACAATGATTTTACCTGGAAGGATTTTCAGGCACGGAATAATAACGAACTTGTGGCCATTCTGGGTAATTTCATAAACCGGTCACTGGTACTCACCCGGAAGTACTACGATCATTTGATCCCGGAACGAGCAGAAATGTTCGATATAGATCATGAATTGTGTGAGGTGCTCGGACAGGCTCCTGAAAAGATCAGTGAGGCGCTGGATAATTTTAAATTCCGGGAGGCCCTGAACGCATATATGGATCTGGCAAGGGCAGGTAATAAATACCTGGCGGAAACCGAACCGTGGAAACAGATTAAGGACGATCCCGATCGGGTGCGTACCATCATGAACCTCAGTCTGCAGCTTGCCGCAAACCTGTGTATCCTGGGTGAACCGTTCCTTCCGTATTCAATGGACAAGCTGAAGAAAATGCTCGCCATGCCGGATTATTCGTGGTCGGATGCGGGAAGCATCAGCTTACTGGATTCCGGTCACAAGGTGAATGAGCCGGAGCTGTTATTTGCTAAAATTGAAGATGATGCCATTGAGGCACAAATTGCCAAACTGGAAGCAACAAGAACCATGAACGAGAAAGAAAATGAGAAGACCTCGGTCCAGCCACTGAAGGAGGAGATCGTATATGATGATTTTGCCAAGCTGGACATGCGTGTCGGGACCATCCGGACGGCGGAGAAAGTACCCAAATCAAAAAAACTGCTGAAACTGACCATTGATACCGGAGTGGATACACGTACCATCCTGAGCGGGATCGCTGAGCATTTTTCTCCCGATGAGATTGTGGGCAAACAAGTGACGGTACTGGCTAACCTGGCGCCCCGAAAAATGATGGGTACAGAATCACAGGGTATGGTTTTAATGGCAGAGGACCCGGACGGGAAACTCTATTTTATCCAGCCTCCCGGATCGATTGAAAACGGATCGGTGATAAGCTAGTGATCCCACCTGGCGGTTTTTTCCTCGAAGGAAATATCGCGATGGGCGCTGAGGTGCATTTTAATAAAAACCAGCACCTCTTCCGAGTGGGGGGATACTGCTTCAGTCGCTTTTTTAAAAACGTCCGTCACCTCTTCACAGGTGCCTTCCACGATCGTCTCGAGCGGAGTGACAAAATGTTTTATACCGCTTTCCCGTATAGCCAATATAGCCTTATCTACAAGTTCATAGGAGTCATGATCAGATGATTTGGGAATTATCTGAATAGAAGCATTGATCTTTCGTGGCATATCAGTCATTGTATTGATTCATGGTTCGGCTACTGCCGATGGTACAGAAGCCCGAAATCATATCGATGGCTCTGTCCATTACGGCAGGCAATTCTTCAAATTGCTGTTTGGTGAAATTACTCAGTACGTAATCCACCTGCTGCCCGGGATGAAAGTCATCCCCGATGCCCATTTTGAGACGTGCATAGTCCTGTCCGCCGGTTAGCTGTTCAATATTCTTCAGCCCGTTGTGACCAGCCGCCGAACCCTTAGTCCGCATTCTTAACTTGCCAAACGGAAGCGCAAGGTCGTCAGTTACTACCAGGAGGCGTTCTTTCGGAATTTTAAGTTCCTGCAGCCAGTAGCTCACTGCCTTGCCGCTCAGGTTCATATACGTGGTGGGTTTGATCAGGTGAATTTGCCGTCCTTTATGTTTCCATTCCGATATATTGGCATGGCGTGAATGGGTAAAAACCAGGCCTTCGTTTTCCGCAAGCCGGTCCAGTGTAAGGAATCCTATGTTATGGCGTGTAAGTTCGTATTCCGAGCCAATATTTCCGAGGCCGGCAATCAGGTACTTCATGGTGTGAATTTACATATTCATGACAAGTCAAAAAAAACCCTGCAGTGAATACACCGCAGGGTTTGATGGCAATAACAAGGGACAGATGACTAGCTTTCGGTAGTTTCTCCTGCTCCTTCGGCACCTTCTCCTTCGGCAGCAGCTTCTGCTCCTTCCTCCAGTTCTTCGCCTTCTTCGAGTTCTTCCTCTTCTTCGTCCGATTTTCCGCGAAGCGCTCTGGGAACTTCCACAACGGCAACGGAGGCAATCTTCGGATCGAGAATGTCAAAGTTTTCTTCTGCGATTTCTTCCACTTTAATGGAACGTCCGAAATCCAGTACGGAAAGGTCTACAGTGACGTATTCCGGCATGTTTTTCGGCAATGATTTAATTGAAAGGTAACGGCGCTTCTTGATCAGCGTACCCCCTTTGGTCACGCCGGGTGAAGTTCCTTCAAAGTGAACCGGTATATTCATTTTAACCGGTTTGCCTTCGAAAAGCTGCAGAAAGTCTGCATGCAAAATTACTTCACTAACCGGGTGAAACTGGATATCCTGAAGGATAGCCTCAAACTCCTCACCTTCAATGTTCAGATGTACGAAATGGGCACGGTCGGTGTAAACCAGGTCCCGGAACAGAATCATCGGCGCATAGAAATGAATCTGCTCGTCCCCTCCGTAAAGTACCCCTGGTACGTTACCTTCTTCTCTGAGCCTTTTCGCTTCTGTTTTGCCGAGATTTGCTCTTTTATACCCTATAATCTCGATAGTTTTCATATAAATATAATTTAGTTAAATAATTACTAGGATTGAATAAACAGTGAACTGATCGAACCATGTTCATGGATTGCCCGGATTGCCTTGGCAAAGAGGTCAGCCACTGTGAGTACTTTGATTTTTTCCGATTTGCGCTTCAGGGGGATGGTATCCGTCACGACCAATTCCTCCAGCGCAGATTTTTCAATATTATGATAGGCATTTCCTGATAAAACAGGGTGGGTTACCACTGCCCTTACCGATTTTGCTCCTTTTTCCATAAGCAGATCTGCGGCCTTGCACATGGTGCCGCCGGTATCCACCAGGTCATCCACCATTACCACGTCTTTATCCTGTACGTCTCCTATGAGCCGCATGGAGGCTACTTCGTTGGCGCGCTGCCTGTGTTTGTCGCAGACCACAAGCTCGGCGTTGAAAAACTTCGCGAAAGCACGTGTTCTCTTTACTCCCCCTACATCCGGTGAGGCAAAGGTGATATTCTCCAGCTCAAGACTGCGCAGATAGGGGATGAAAATAGAAGTTCCGTCCAGGTGGTCTACCGGGATGTCAAAGAAACCCTGGATCTGATCAGCATGAAGGTCACAGGTCATGATCCGGTCGGCTCCTGCGGCAGATAGCAGGTTGGCCATTAGTTTTGCGGCAATTGCAACCCTTGGCTTATCTTTTCGGTCCTGCCGGGCGTATCCGAAATAAGGTACTACTACCGTGACATATTTCGCACTTGCCCGCTTGGCTGCATCAATCATGAGCAGCAGCTCCATGAAGTTCTCTGCAGGCTGAAAGGTCGACTGGATCAGGAAAACATCCGAGCCCCGGATAGACTCCTGGAAGAATGGAGATATCTCCCCGTCGCTGAACCGCTGCAAGGTACTCTTTCCAAGGGGTTTACCATACGCATTCGCGATTTCCTCGGCGAGGTATAGTGAAGCTTCTCCTGAAAAGATTTTTACCTTGGACATGAAATTCTCTGATCATTAAAATAATGAAGGTGGACCGAAGTCCACCCTTTTCTCTTTCCCCGGCCTTTGACCGGAGGCCGTGTTGCCCGACTAGGGCTCGAACCTAGACTCTTCTGAACCAAAATCAGACGTGTTGCCAGTTACACCATCGGGCAGTGAAATCCCCTTGAATTTCGGATGGCAAAGGTATAATTATTTTTAAAAAAGGAAAAGCAAGGAGTGAAAATTTATTACGGCTCCTGTGTCATTAGTTTTTCTTTTTCCTCGAGGAATCCGTCGGCAAAGAACTGATACTTGTTGAGAATGGAGCGGACGGCGTTTCGGACTTCCCGCTCATCGGTGAAGTTCACCTGTCCATATTGATCAGTGGCGTATCCCTGCCAAATGGATGCATTCTGCTTACGGTCGAATACCTGTATGAGTAATGTGCCTTTCGGAATATTGAATTTCAACTGGTCATACTCAAGGTCACGCTCCTGACGCTGCATCCATTCTTCAATATTGGGCTGCTGGTAGCCTCGGAAACTCAGACTGTCAAAAAAGATCGAATAGGTGAGGAGGAGATCGGGTTTCTTCTCGCGCCTCTTATAGCCCAGGAAATTCATGTGTGACTCAATGGCACCATGTATTAAGGAATACACCGGACCCGACGTGGATGTCAGGTGGTCCTTCTGGGCTACGAAATCATATGAGTTGTATTTGTCGAACCTTCCCCGGTAACTGTAATCATATTCCACGGGTAACTCCCTGTATGAAAAACATCCTGACATCAAAATGGCTAAGAACAAGATGGGAAGAGATCCTTTCGGGTATAGGTTTTTCATAAGAAGCTGCTTTTTAGGTTCCTATGAATTTACCCCAAAAATATTTCTTCTACCAATTATTGCTGCATAAAAATATAGAGTTGTCGCCTGACAGGCCTAATGGTGTTTTTCAACCCATTTTCTTGCATTAATGAACGGGATGATCCATGGTGACACGTCATCAGTCGCCTGGGTCTCCGGGTAATAAGGCCAGTTCCAGGGATAGATTGAACGTTCGAGGTGAGGCATGATGGCGGTATGACGACCGTCCGACGAACATACTGCAGCTACGCTGTTCTCCGACCCGTTGGGATTGCCGGGATAGGCATCATAGGCATATCGGGCGACTACCGGAAACTGATCGGCCTTCCCCTGAAAATCAAATCGTCCTTCTCCGTGAGCAAGCCATACTCCCAGGCGTGAACCTGCAAGGGAGTTGAACATTACCGACGGACTGTCGGGCACTTCCAGGGAAATAAATGACGATTCAAATTTATGTGAGGCGTTGTGTTTCATGGTTGGATGGTCATCCATTTCACGACTTATAAGTCCAAGTTCCATCATAAGCTGGCAACCGTTACAAACCCCGAGGCTCAGGGTATCTTCCCTGGCGTAGAATTTCTTCAGGGCCTCATTGGCTTTTTCGTTATACCGGAAGGCACCTGCCCAGCCTTTGGCAGATCCAAGAACATCTGAATTGGAGAATCCGCCGACAAACACGATCATGTTGACGTCGGAGAGGTCCTCGCGCCCACTGATCAGGTCAGTCATGTGAATATCTTTTACATCGAAGCCGGCGAGGTAGAGTGACCAGGCCATTTCGCGGTCACCGTTCACTCCCTTTTCCCGGATAATGGCAGCCCTTGTTCCGGAGGAGGAAGCCTTGCGGCCGCGAAGGCCCAGAGATTTCAATGTCCCGTCAAATCCTTCAGGAAAATGATAGTTCAGAGGCTGTACCTTGTAATTGTCAAAACGTGCCCTGGCAAGTTCAGACGGCCGTTGTTTACGATCCATTAAATAGGAACTCCTGAACCATGTGTCGCGGAGTGTATTCACGTCCAGGGTAATACGATGATCACGGTGCCGAAGATCTATTTCGTGAGTGGAATGAGTTCGGCCGATCCGGTAGGCTTTAACTGAAGCATTCTCCAGCCGTTGCAGTACTTCCTCTTCTTCACGTACCTGAATGATCACACCGGGTTTTTCGCTGAACAGCAGACGGATTAAATCGGATTCAGGGACCTCGGACAGATCGATGTCCATGCCGCAGGCAGTGGAAGGAAAGCACATTTCCAGCAGGGTGGTGATCATTCCACCGGCAGAAATGTCATGGCCTGCCAGCAGTAAGCCGTCATGCAACAAACGCTGTATGCTGTTGAAGGCACGGGCAAAATAATCAGCATCCGGAATGTCTGCGGGATTGACACCGACATAATTCAGGGCCTGGGCAAATGAACTTCCGTCCAGGGTAAATTCTCCCCCGGAAAAATCAACGTAGATCAGGGAGGAATCTTCCCCGGTGTGGGCCACCGGGGTTATGGTCTTCCGAATATCCTTTACTTCGCCTACGCTGGAAATGATCACAGTGCCCGGTGCATACACTACGGTGCCGTCGGGATATTTCTGGGTCATTGACAAAGAGTCCTTGCCGGTAGGGATATTAATCCCAAGGGCGATCGCAAACTCGCTCAAAGCCTCCACCGCATCATATAAACGCGCATTTTCTCCCTCGGTTTTGGCTGGCCACATCCAGTTTGCACTGAGTGAAACGCCCTCAAGTCCGTGGGTAAGAGGAGTCCATACCAGGTTGGTCAGCGCTTCGGCCAGGGAGAGCCTCGAGCCGCGTGCCGCATCGCCAAGTCCGGCTACCGGTGCATGTCCGATCGAAGTGGCGACTCCAGCCACCCCGGCATAATCCAGGGCCATGACCGCCACGTTATTCAGTGGCAGCTGCAAAGGCCCGCAGGTTTGCTGGGTTGCCACTTTACCGGTAACAGAACGGTCCACCTTGTTGGTCAGCCAGTCTTTGCACGCCACGGCTTCCAGCTGCAGTACCTGCTTCAGGTATTCGATCAACTCGCCGGTAGTGTGGGTTTTTACCGACAGCTCATGAGGTGTACGACGATCTTCGAGGACGGTCTTCGGCGAAGAACCGAACATATGGTGTAACGACCAGTCCATCGGGTTCTTTCCGCTCTTTTTATTCTCAAACACAAAACGCATATCACCGGTTACATCTCCCACCACATACATTGGTGCACGCTCACGCTCGGAGATACGCTTCAGGTCGTCTACGTCCTTTTCGTGTAACACCAGTCCCATGCGCTCCTGTGACTCGTTTCCGATAATTTCCCGGTCGGAAAGTGTGGGATCCCCCACGGGAAGCCTGGCTACGTCGATCTTTCCACCTTTCTCTTCCACAAGTTCGGAAAGACAGTTAAGGTGACCGCCGGCCCCATGATCATGGATGGATACGATCGGGTTTATTTCACGTTCCTGTAAGGCCCGTATGGCATTCATGGCGCGTTTCTGCATTTCCGGATTGGAACGTTGCACCGCATTGAGCTCGATGGTGTTGTCAAACTCCCCGGTGGCAACCGAGGATACGGCACCTCCTCCCATACCGATCCGGTAATTTTCACCACCGAGGATTATTATTTTGTCCCCTTCTTCCGGGGTGTCCTTGAGACTGTCTTTCTCTTTGGCAAAGCCGATACCTCCGGCAAGCATAATCACCTTGTCATACCCGAAGGTTTTTCCGGCTTCTTCGTGTTCAAACGTAAGCAGGCTTCCGCAGATCAGGGGCTGACCGAATTTATTACCGAAGTCACTCGCCCCGTCCGAGGCTTTTATGAGAATATCAAGCGGTGTCTGGTAAAGCCAGTCCCGTGCCGGTACGCCATGCTCCCACGGCCGGTCCTCACCACTTCGCGGGTAGGAAGTCATGTACACCGCGGTTCCGGCCAGGGGAAGGCTTCCTTTTCCTCCGGCAAGCCGGTCCCTGATTTCACCGCCTGTACCGGTAGCCGCTCCGTTAAAGGGCTCGACCGTCGTAGGGAAGTTGTGCGTTTCAGCCTTCAGGCTAAGTACTGTTTTTATCGGGATGGTCCGGAAGTAGTCCGCCATGTCCTGGCGGGCAGGGGCAAACTGATCGACAGCAGGTCCTTCCACAAAAGCCACATTGTCTTTATAGGCAGAGACTATCCGGTTTGGATGGCGCCTGGAGGTTTCCTTAATCATGCTGAACAGGGAACGGTCCATTTCCCGGCCATCAATCACAAAGGTCCCGTTAAAGATCTTGTGCCGGCAATGCTCCGAATTAACCTGGCTGAACCCAAACACCTCGCTGTCGGTCAGCGGACGTCCGAGGTCCTTGCTTACCGATTCCAGGTAGCTGATCTCCTCCTCGCTTAAAGCAAGGCCTTCCTGTTGGTTATAGGCCCTGATATCGGTAATTTCCCTGACCGCTTCCGGCTCGTGATGGATGGTGAACAGGTCCTGGTCCAGCTGGGTGTACCGGGCCTGAAGCATGCGGTCAAACGGCGCATCGCCGGATTCGTGCCGTTGAAATTCTTCAATGCGGAATATCCCGGAGATACCCATATTCTGCGTGATTTCAACCGCATTGGTACTCCAGGGAGTGATCATGGTTTTCCTCGGGCCGGTGAAATGACCGTGCAGAATCTCGTTTTCTATGGGCTCTGCCTGGCCAAACAGCCAGACGAGCTTTTCCTGATCAGCGTGGGAGAATTTTGCGTTGGTGCCTACTGCGTAAACAATGTCATGAAGACCCAGAAAGAATTGAATCATGAATAGTGAGGTTCGTGCGTTACTGAATTCGCTGCAAAAATAGCTAAAATCAGCTTGCTCACTATTGTCCGGACAGGATTTTGATTGACTTAAAAGTACTTTTTGTAATTCTTTTCGTCATTCCAGAATTCACGACAGGCGGCGATATGCTTTTTCTTGAATGACTTGTCTTTCTTCAGTGTACGCCATTCTCCCATACCCAGTCGCTCGCACATTTTATAAAACCGGTCATCCTGCCCGGTCTTGCCGTTTTTAACCAGTGCGCTCAGCAATGGGCGTCCGGCCGCATGCTCCTCTTCAGAGATCTCGTCGAGTAATTCTCCGAGCAGCTGCTTTTCATGTTTGATATCAAAATTAAGCCACAGTTCGGCCGTCTGATTAAGTCGCCGGTAGGAGATGGGGCCGCCATCGGTGCGGGCCAGTTGAATAAGTTTATTGCGTATGCGTGCTTCCAAAAAGTTCTGTCTTGAGTTATAATTTACCCACTAAAATAAGGAAATGATTATTTTTTTGCACTGAGATGTCTGGCCGTGGCCTGAATTAGCTGATTATGGCCTGAATCAAGCACATGTAACTCATAGGAATTAAGGTGATTGGTCAGTTTTTTCATGCCTTCGGCGGTAATGATCCTGTCGTATCGCCCGATAAAGATATCAGTGGTAATGCGTTTTCGGTTAATCCTGCCCGCAACTTTTCTCTTGTCAAAACGGAGCCAGCGAAACATGACCCAGGTATAATATACCCTGCGCCTTTTTTTGCGGGTATCCATCTGGGTTTCGGCAAATTTAGCCAGGCCTTTGTCCAGAATGCCGACCGAGCGAAAGAACCTCATGAGGGAAAAGAAACGCCAGGGGCGGACGATCATCGACCTGAAATAATTCCGGAATAACAGGGGATAGGAAGCCAGGCTGTACCACTTACTGGTCTTAATACCGTCCGGGGCGATCAGGAACAGATGTTCAACGCGATCCGGCATACATTCCACTGTCGCCAACTGGAATTTTCCTCCCATACTGAATGCGGCAATACTGAAACGGGTGATCTCCTCGTGTTCCAGAAACTGACGGATGATCATCTTCCAGTGCTTTTTGGTTACCGGCCCCAGTCCCTCATGCCAGTAGCTCTTGCCGTGATAAAATATATCGATCAGGCAGGTGCGATACCGGCCGTCCAGCGCCGCGGCGATCGGCTGCATGACTACTCCCGACTGTCCGAAGCCATGAAAAGCAAGAAGTGTTTTGTCTCCCTCCCCGTACCACTCGTAATGAAGAATTATCTTTTTGCCTTCCAGCATCAGTGTCAGCTCCATACCGCTAAACTAGCGCCTTTATCCAAGCCGCCTAACGGATTTAAAATATTTTTCCATAAAAAGGGAACCATTTCGTTTCCGCTCCGTTAACACGAAAGAAACCATGGAAACTTTAAGGATTTCAATAGTTTCCTAAGTACTCAACAAAGCGAATGGAAATAAAAGACAAGATTTTAAAAGGGGCCAGTGATTTATTCCACCGGTACGGAATAAGGAGTGTCTCCATGGATGACCTTGCGCGAAGTCTGTCGGTATCCAAGAAGACAATATACCAGTACTTCCGCGATAAGGATGAGATCGTGGCCCTGGCCACCCAGATGCATACCAGCGAAACGAAAGAGGAGTATGATGAGGCGTGTAAGGTTGCCAAAGATCCGGTGGATGAACTGACAAGGATGTCGCACTGTATGCGCAGGCATTTCAAGGAGGTGAACCCGAGCCTGCTGTATGATATTCAGAAATTCTATCCTTCGGCCTGGGAGCATTTTAACCGGTTTAAGGATGAATATATCCGGCATCGCATTGAAAGTAATCTGAAAAGAGGGGTCGAACAGGGATATTACAGGGCAGAGATTGACGTGGAGGTTTTATCGTTGCTACGACTTGAGGAAGTGCAGCTGGCCTTTGATCCGACACGATTTCCACCGGATAAGTTTGACTTCAGAGAGACACAGATGCAAATGCTCGATCATTTCATACATGGAATTGTCACGCCGGAAGGCAAGGAGTTATTTGATAAATATACCAGGGAACAACAATCGACAAACTAATGTACAGGTCAATCAAACTATTCATTGTATTTATTTCGCTGACCGGGACTCTCACCCACGTAGCGGCTCAGTCCGTCCCTCAGGATTCGGTCTTTACCCTTGAAGAGGCTATTGCCTATGCCATGGAGCACAACCAGGACCTGCTTAATGCGCAGCTGGAGCGGGAAAAGGCGGCAAAAAATGTAAAGGAGGTGCTAGCCGACGGGTTACCACAGCTCAATGGAAACATTGACCTGGCGTACAACCCGCAGATTCGGACTACCTTCATTCCGGACTTTATCACCCCGGCGGTGTACAGTACCCTGATCAACCAGGGGCTTATACCGCCCGATACCGAGGTGCCTAATTCTCCCCCGGTACCCGCCCGGTTCGGTACCGATTATTCGGGCGCAGCGTCATTGGATCTTACCCAGATGGTATTTGACGGATCTTATTTTGTGGGTTTACAGGCCGCAAAAACCTTCCAGGACTTGTCCCGCAAGGATCAGGTCAAGACGCGTATCGATGTCATAGAAAATGTGAGTAAGGCCTATTACAATGCCCTCGTGAATATCGAGCGGCAGGAACTGATTGAGAAAAATTTCCATCGGCTTGATACCCTGTTGAGGGAGACGCAGATTCTTTATGAGAATGGCTTTGCAGAAAAAATTGACGTCAGCCGGATCAAGGTGCAGTTCAATAACATCCAGGTACAGCGTAAAAATATTGTAACCACCGTGGAGATCAGCAAAGCGCTGCTGAAATTCCAGATGGGCATGTCCCCGCGGGCAACGATCGGACTGGCCGATCGTATCGACGACCTGGTTTTTCAGCCGATCCCCTCAGAGGTATTTGATGAATTCGATTATGCAAACCGAATTGAATTCTCCCAGCTTCAGACCAACAAGGAACTGAATCTTCTGGACATGAAAAATATCCGCATGCGGCGATTACCGGCAATTGATCTGTATGGATCACTTGGTGCGGTAGCCGGTACGAATAACTCCAGCGATATTTTTGATTTCAGGGATTCCTGGTTTGAATTCAGTACGGTCGGACTGCGCCTGAACATGCCACTATTTGATGGATTCAGAAAGTCTAACCAGATCCAGCAACGCAAGCTGCAGGCGCTTCAGTTGGAGAATACCACCGAACAGCTTAAAAATAACATTGATTACCAGATCAGACAGTCGGCTGCCAATTATCAGCGGGCGGTGGACAACATGAATGCCCAGCAGGAGAATATGACCCTGGCCCGGGAAGTGTACGACGTATCCAAAATAAAATACGAAGAGGGCGTGGGATCAAGCATTGAAGTAACCACCGCGGATGCGGACTACAAAGAAGCACAGACCAATTACTACAACGCCTTGTTTGATGCGCTCATTGCAAAAGTCGAACTGGAAAAAGCCTACGGGGTACTCAACAAGTAACAACATATAATTCACGCAAACTCATGAAACAATTATCAATATTTAGTCTAATGCTCATGGTTTTCCTGGCCTCCTGCCAGCAGGGCGGACTGGATTCAAAGAAAAATGAACTGGCCGAACTTAAGTCACAGGCTAAAGAATTAAATACCAGGATAGCTGCCCTTGAAAAGGAAATTGCCTCACTGGATACAACTGCAGTATCGGCCGTGGAGCGTAACGCGGTTTTGGTTAACCTGGAAACACTTACTCCACGTTCCTTTGAGCACAGGATAGAAGTGCGGGGATCGGTTTCTTCCCGTTCCAATGTATTGTTGTCGGCTGAATCCGCCGGCAGGATTACCTCTGTGCGGGTAAAAGAGGGGGACAAGGTAAGCCGTGGTCAGGTGCTTGCCACGCTTGATAATGAGGTATTGCAAAATAATATCCGCGAACTGAAGACCTCGCTGGAACTGGCTGAAGCCGTGTATGAGCGTCAGGCCAATCTCTGGGATAAGAAGATAGGAACCGAGATCCAGTATCTCGAAGCCAAGAACCGGGTGGAAAGTCTGCAAAGCCGGCTCAACACCGCCTATTCGCAACTGGCCCAGTCAGTGGTCAAGGCTCCGTTTTCCGGAACGGTTGACGAGGTGCCCGCCCGTGTAGGGGAAATGGCCCAGCCAGGCAAGCCGATCGTCCGGATCGTTAACCAGGACAACATGTACATTGACGCTGCCGTTTCCGAGCGCTTTATTGCAGCCCTCCAGGTTGGCGACAAGGTGAATGTCCGCTTTCCGGTCATTGACAAGACACTCACCAGTGAGATTACCGCCATAAGTGAGGTGATCAATATGGAAAACCGCACGTTTAATATTGAAGTTCGTTTGCCTGAAGTTGATTTTACGCCCAAGCCCAACCAGGTCGTAATCCTGGACCTGGTGGATTATGAAAATCCTTCAACCCTGGTCGTACCTACCGAAGTTATTCTTTCAGATGCCAGGGGGAAATACCTGTATGTGGCCAAAGATGAGAATAGTCAGACCATAGCTCAAAAACGGTATGTCACGCCCGGCCGTACGCAGGATGGGGCAACCGAGATTTTGAATGGTCTCGATTCCACCGCCACACTTATTGTGGAAGGATACAGGGATGTAAGCGAAGGAACCGTGGTCAAACCAACTGACCGGTCAACTGAAACTGCTAAACTCGACTAATCATGGCCGAAGAAATTAAGAAGAAAAAGAAGCCCAACGACAAGAGCTTCAAGCTCACTTCGGTGGCACTGAAGAACCGTACCACTGTATTCTTTCTGCTGTTTCTCCTGGTGGTGGCGGGAATCAATGCCTACATAAGCCTGCCGAAGGACAGCTATCCTGAAGTATCCCAGCCAACGGTCTATGTGGGAACACCTTATCCCGGAAACTCTCCGATTGATATTGAAAACCTGATAACCCGTCCGCTGGAGAGGGAGATAGATGATATTTCCGAGGTGGACAACATACGGTCTACCTCCGTCCAGGATTACTCAACCATCGTGGTGGAATTCGGTACCGGGATGGACACCCAGGAGGCCTTACAGAAAGTGAAGGATGCGGTGGACAGGGCCATGCAGGAATTGCCTACAGACCTGGATCAGGACCCGAATGTATTCGAACTGGATTTTACCGAGCGTCCGATTCTCAATATCAACCTGTCCGGAAACTATACCATGGACAAACTGGAGGATATGGCCGAGGAGCTCCAGGATGAACTGGAGCGGATCAGTGAGATTTCCGCGGTGGAGATACGGGGCATAGGGGAGAAGGAAGTGAAGATCATGGCAAACCCATACCTGATGGAAGCCCGCGAGGTGAACTTTACCGATATAGAGAATGCGGTGACAGGTGAGAATATTACTTTTTCCGGCGGGAGTATCAAAGAAGGGGATATTCGCCGCACCATTCGGGTGGTTGGCGAATTTGATGATCCGGAAGAAATGCTGGACATCATCATTAAACACGAAAACAACAACATCGTCTATTTACGTGATGTGGCCGAGGTGGAATTTGACTACCAGGAGAATGAGACCTACGCCCGTTTGTTCGGTAACCCGGTCGTTTCGGTGGATGTCATCAAGCGCGGCGGGGAGAACCTGCTCATCACCACTGAAAAGATCGATGAGGTGCTGGATGAAGTACTTCAAAGGTTTCCCCCGGATGTAAATGTGGCCATTACGAATGACCAGAGCCAGATGACAAGGGATCTTGTAAACAGCCTGGAGAATAATATTATATCAGGGGTTATCCTGGTGGTAATGGTCCTGCTGTTTTTCCTGGGAACACGCAACGCTATGTTCGTCGGAATCGCGATTCCGGTATCCATGCTCATGAGTTTCCTTGTACTGAGCTTTTTTGGAATTACAGTGAACATGATGATCCTCTTCTCACTGATCCTGGCCCTGGGTATGTTGGTGGATAACGGGATTGTGATCGTGGAGAATGTATATCGCCTGATGGAGGATGGCCATAACGCCTGGGAAGCGACTAAACTGGGTGTCGGCGAGGTTGCCTGGCCCATTATTACCTCGACCGCCACCACACTTGCTGCCTTTCTGCCGCTTGCACTATGGCCTGGTCTGATCGGAGAGTTTATGAGCTACCTGCCCATCGGGGTGATAATTACCCTGGCCTCTTCACTCTTCGTAGCCCTGGTGATCAACCCGGTCCTGATTTCAGCGTTTATGAAACTTGACGATCCGTCCCAGGTAGATAAAAGGAAGTCATTCCGTAACGGCGGGATCATCGTGCTGATCGGTGCGGTTTTCATTGCCTTGGGCCTGGTTTTCGATAATTTGATGCTGGCAGCCGGAAATGTGATCGCATTGTTCGGATTGCTGCTCTGGCTCAATGTATTTGTGCTCACGCCGCTTTCTCATTTATTTCAGAAATCTTTTCTGCCCTGGCTGGAAGATTTGTACTCCCGTACGCTGAACTATGCGCTAAGTGGGATTCGTCCCTGGTTCTTTTTCTGGGGAACGGTGGTGATCCTGGTAGTGGCGATCACATTGAATGCAGCCTTTCCGCCTAAAGTCTGGTTTTTTCCTGACAACCTTCCCAAGTATGTGAACGTGTTTGTGGAGTTTCCGGTGGGAACAGATATTGAAAAGACCAATGAGTTCACCAAAAAGATTGAGGAAGAGCTTGCCGGGGTGATTGAACCATACGGGACCGCCGTCGAATCAATGATCACCAAAGTGGGTACAGATACCGCTGATCCGAATGATCCGTCTGCAATCGGACAAAGTGATGCACCGAATGAAGCACGGATTACGATTAATTTCGTCGAATTTAAGGAACGGAACGGAGTGGATACGCGGGAAGTATTCAGTGAAATAAGGGATGCTGTCCAGGGGTACCCGGGGGTTTCGGTGGCCGTGGATAAAGATATGGCGGGTCCGCCCACCGGTAAACCGATCAACATTGAGATTACCGGAGATGACCTTACTACCCTGGTCAGCCTGGCGGAGGACGTCAAGGAAACCATCAATAATGCAGGTATCTATGGGATAGAAAACCTTCAGTCCGACATGACAACCGGTAAACCTGAATTACTGATAAATATTGACCGTGAAAAGGCAAGACGGTTCGGGCTTTCATCTTACACCATAGCCAATGAGATCCGCACCTCCCTGTTCGGGAAGGAGATCTCTAAATTCAAACAGGGAGAGGATGACTATGAAATCCAGCTTCGTCTCCAGGATGAATTCCGATACGATCTCGAGGCCCTACAAAATAAGTCGATCACATTCAGAAATCAGGTGAACGGGAGAATGATGCAGATTCCGATCTCATCGGTGGCCGATATTGAGGTCAGTACGACGTACGGTGCGGTAAAACGTAAAGACCTGGAGCGCATGGTGACCTTGTCAAGTAACGTGCTGGCAGACGCAAATGCCACCGCCGTCAATGAACAGATCAAGGAATTACTGGCAACGTATAACATGCCCGCCGGTTACGGGTATAAGTTTGGCGGAGAGCAGGAGAAACAGATGGAGGAAATGGCTTTCCTTCAGGAAGCTTTACTGCTCGCGGTATTCATTATATTCATGATCATTGTGGCACAGTTCAACAAGATGACCACACCATTGATCATCATGTCGTCAGTGGTACTGTCCACCGCAGGGGTATTCCTGGGCTTGTTCATTTTCAATATGGACTTTGTCGTGATCATGACCATGATCGGGATCATTTCCCTGGCCGGTGTGGTGGTTAACAATGCCATTGTACTGGTTGATTTTATAGAATTGATCAGGAACCGGAAGCAACGGGATAAAGGAAAGGAAAGGCTCAGTTTTGATGAGATTAACGCGGCCATCGCGGAAGCCGGTAAAACCCGTCTTCGTCCGGTGTTGCTGACCGCTATTACCACCATTCTCGGACTCGTGCCCCTTGCAATCGGTTTGAATTTCGATTTCATCAAGTTTTTTGCGAATTACGAGGTGGATTTCTATATGGGTGGTGATAACAAGATATTCTGGAGCCCTATGTCCTGGACCATAATATTCGGACTTACCTTTGCCACCTTTCTTACCCTGATCATTGTTCCGGTTATGTATCAGTTTTTTGCCCGGATAAACCGCAAAATTGGAATCAGCTGATATGAACCGACTTATCGTTATTTCAATGACTATCCTTGTCCTTTTCCTGGTAGACCTGTATGTCTACCAGGGACTGGGTCAGCTCATCAGGAACCTGTCCGGCTCCTGGCAGCAATTCATACGCTGGGCTTACTGGGGCTTGTCCGTTTCAATTTTCCTGGTCATCCTCCTGTATAATTTTGGTGATCCGGACCTCTGGAAAGGAAGCACCCGGAGTATTACTTTTTCCATCATATTTATCGTGTACTTTTCGAAAGTTTTCGGTGGGTTGATCCTTGTCGTGGACGACCTGGTACGGTTAGGAAAGTGGGTGGCAGGCTTGTTTACCAGGGACGCTGCGGATTCCGCTGCCGGACAGCCGATCACGCGTTCCGATTTTCTCCTGAAATCGGCCATGGTGGCAGGAACTATCCCATTCCTTACAATGAGTTATGGTATTATCTCAGGAGCCCATGATTACCGGATTCGACGCAAGACGATCTATTTGCCCGACCTGCCTTCAGCGTTTGACGGCATCCGTGTCGGACAATTAAGTGACATACATTCCGGCAGTTTTTTTAATAAGACAGCAGTAAAGGGCGGAGTGGAAATGTTGATGAAAGAAAAGCCTGAACTGGTCT
This sequence comes from uncultured Roseivirgaceae bacterium, assembly GCA_964563925.1. GTDB lineage: Bacteria > Bacteroidota > Bacteroidia > Cytophagales > Cyclobacteriaceae > JAUILA01. The sequence continues at coordinate 37,454 of CAZLZD010000022.1, forward strand.
TTTTCACAGGTGATCTTGTAAATAACGAATCCAGGGAAGTAAAGGATTACATCGATGTGTTTGACAACGTCAAGGCGCCGCTGGGAGTATTTTCGGTAACCGGCAATCATGACTATGGGGATTATCAAAGCTGGCCGAGCGCCGAGGCAAAAGCCCAAAACTTTGAGAGACTAAAACAGGCGCATGCACACATGGGCTATGACTTGTTGATGAATGAACATCGTTATGTATCCGTTGACGGAGAAAGGATCGCAATACTGGGGAATGAAAACTGGGGGGCAGGACGGTTTGCAAAATACGGGGATCTGGCCCGTGCCCACGAAAATACCGAGGCAGATGTGAAAATTCTGCTTTCCCATGATCCCAGCCACTGGGATGCACAGGTCAGGCCGGATTATAAGGATATTGACCTGATGCTGGCCGGTCATACCCACGGATTTCAGTTCGGAATAGAGCTGGGTGATTTCAAATGGAGCCCGGCCCAATATGCCTATAAGCAGTGGGCGGGATTGTATGAAGAGGACGGACAGTATCTCTATGTTAACCGGGGGTTTGGGTATATCGGATATCCTGGGAGAATCGGAATTCCCCCCGAAATAACCATACTGACTTTGAAAAAAGGAAAACCGTCCTGATTACTCCTTGACCCAGTCGTCGCTGGAGGAAATTATAAGGGGACCATCATCATATTCAAGGATAAAGTCCAGCATTACCTCCTGGCGACACCCCTGAAAAGATGTGTCCCCGGTACTTTTAAATAAAATCGGGTAAGACTTTCCGTATTTGCGGTTAAAGAAAACGATTCTGCTGTCATCGTCCAGCAGGAAGCCCCATTCCAGCGGGATCGGGGCTTTTCTGCATTCCGGAGGAGCAAAGAAAATGTCATAATGGTACGTTCCGGTGCCATCTTCGCGCAGTTCCAGGTAGCCTTCACCACTCCCTTTATAGATTCCTTTGAATTTCTCCGGTACCTCGAAGGTGGTCAGGTAATCCTTTCCCTCGTAATGTATCGTCCTGGTCTTTTCATTGTCCGGTTTACCGTACAGCAGGAAGAAGGGGAGCAACAGCAGGTATTTCATCGTTAAAACGGCAGATCCTGTTCGTCTTCAGAAATCCATCCCGGTTCCTCCATTTTGTCAAGATCCCCGCTGTCCATCGGAGGTGCGGCCGGTCCTGATCCTGCGTTCTCAATTTTCCAGGCCTGGAGCGAATTGAAATATTTGACCTGGCCCTGTGGATTGGTCCATTTCCTGCCCTTGAGGTTGAAGTAAACTTCAATTTCATCGCCTACTTTATATCCGTCGAGCAGACTGCACTTGTCCTGGATGGCTTCAAATTGTACATACTCGGGATATTGAGGATTTTCTGAATATTCAATAACAAATTCACGTTTCTGAAACCGGTCTGATATTTTTTGGGTATCTCCGATTTCCAGAATTCTTCCACGTACGTTCATAAACAATAATTTTTTCTATCGAGTAAACAAAGGTAGGATGTTCGCGGTCAACTCATAGCCGGTCATCGTTTTTTTCTGAAGATTAACGTGAATATCACCACGAATAAAATCAGGCCCACAATAATCGCAAGTAATACCTGCGAATCCACCAGATCTACTGCATGCATTCCTTAAAGTTTAATTCTCACCTGACAACTTACCAATTTTTTAATTTCCATCTCAGTTTCCGTAACATTATTTCCCTTCGCCTTCTGTATCACAGAATATCTGATCCACAGGTCAGTGATTTTGTTAAGATGAAACCGGATGAGTAAATACTGGCTCCATCCATTTCCCTGGAAGGCGGGCAGGGAAAAGGTAAAATCACGTTCATAGAAATAGATGCGGGATGAATAATCCTCTGTGTGGAACCGGGTAATCCGGTAGCTCACCGCCCAGGGCCTGTGGTTAAAAATAAGTTCATTATAGGCAGCAGCTCCGTTCGCCACCCGGTCACCATGCCTGAATTGTTTCCAGCGGAACCGAACGCGCCATTCAAGCCCCGCGGAGAGCTTCTGCTGAACATATATTCCGGCAAGGCGTGTCAGCGATACGGCAGGTGTCCTGGTCTGAAATTGATCGGCAGGCAGGTTTTTCATCTTGCTTTCGGTCCTGAATTCAGTAATTATTGTGGTTCCTCGTCTCATTTGAATGGATGAGGAAAGAAAATATTCCGCTCCGGCACCGGATGTCGTTATATCAAAACTTATCCATGGAAAACGATAAAAATCAGCAAAAGCTGAGATGACCCAGCGTTTACGCGGGGTATAGGTTACTCCCAGGTAGATACCCCGTTCATTTTCTGGCATACTTGTCCGCTCACCAAATGCACGCGCATCAAAAGAAAAATAGCCGGGAACATAATCCCTGATCAGCATACCGGCAGACCATCTTCTGTCCATGGCCACCAAAAGCCCGGCCTGCACGACCCTTTTGCCGGTATGATTGACCGCCATTTCAAGCCATCCATGCCATTGCCGCCAGGAAAGGCGCATAAAGACACTGCCGGAAAATAAATCCTGCCCCTCCCACGAATAATGGTCATACCATTCCTCCCTGGAGCGCATGGGTACACTAAGACGATTAAATTGGAGCATAAGCCCGCTTTCCAGGATCGGAGACAGCTCTGCCATAATAAATCCTCCGCCTGAAAGTCGGCGAACGGACTTGCGGTTTTCCCGTTCGGTCTCCGTACGATGATATCCGGACAGCTGAAAAGACTGAAAGTAGTCAGAAGGACCCTGATAGATCTTCGCATCATAGAACGACTGTCCGCCAAACACCCCATATCGTAACCCGGGTTTTTGATTTGTATAGGCCAGTCCGCTGAGATTTCCTCCTTCACGCAGGGTTCGCTGGCCAGTGACCCCGCTGCGTATGGAAGGCAGCGAGGTAACTGTATTCCTTCCTTTACCCAGTTGGAACCCGCCCCCCGAAAGTAATCCCTGGGCAAAATGTACGCTATAATTGCCGGCCGTGAGTACTTGTCCGCCTTTGAGCTGCCAGGAGATAAATCCGGAGAAGTGATCCGGGCCATATTGCTTTTCTGAAGGATTCCAGTCCACTTTTTCCCCTGGATCATTCTCCAGCACCGCCGCCAGGCTGACTGCCCGTTGCTGATACCGGAAACGCAGCATCCGGTAGGAGGGTGATTCATTAACGACTGAGGTTTGTGGGGCATATTTTACCCTGAGCAGCAGATGACCCGGCGAGGCAGGTGAATGGAGGTCAGGCGTATTGGGTGTCACATAGAAAATCATGAGCAGGGCTTTGATGTCTTGGGGACTAAGCGCCCTGATGACCTGAAGTTCAGCCGGGGAGACCAGTGGTCCGTATTCATTACGATACGTTATAATAGCCTGTATTTTATCTTCGGACAGTGCTGTCAGGCGTTGCAGGGTCACGGCATCGGTGGCGTTCAGATCCAGGGTCGCCATGTCCTCTACGGCGCCAGCATCATCAGTTTCCGTAATCAACACTTCTTCCTGTCCGGCTACAGATAGCGAAAGACTCACCAGCAGGCATGAGAGAAATATCCTCATGGCTGCTGTGGTTTCGTCCAGCGAATGGAGAGAGCGTGTGCGGAACCCAGCAAGGGGTCAAGGCCTGCCGCATAATCAACGGTCTTTTCGGAAAATCCATACCGGACTCCCATGAATATACGGGGCGGACCGTAGCGGATGCCTCCCCGGAGCTGAATTCCCGGTGATGGCTGGTAGGAAATCCCTGTAGAAAAACGTTGGGCCGGGTCCTGGTATACATATTCACCCGTCACAACTATTTTTTCTCCGGCCTGCCATTGCACCCCGGTCCTGAATTCAGGGTATGTAACCGTCCGTGCTGCGTCACGTATCGGCTGTCTGAAGGCAAAACCGATTCGTAACAGGTCCGACAGCTTCCATTGCGACCCGGCCAGTAGGGAGAAATTCGAATAACTGCCCTCCAGGCTTTCCAGTTTCCATTCAGGGCATAATCCCAGCTGAAAAGTCCCGAAATTCCTGGCCAGGGCCAGGGACACCCTTGATTGCTGATACAGCTCGTCGCCAAACAATTCTATCCCGCCAGCCCCGACCCAGGCACCGGCCCGTTTCGACCACGCCATGGCCAGGCCATGCAGATTGAGCCGGGCATAAGGTCGCACGAAGGTGAGAAGTAATTCCCTTTGGGCTTCCCCGGCAAGCCCGGCCGGATTAAAGAACACCCCCTCCACACCCTGACCGGCCGTGGCTGACTGACCCATCCCCATGGAGTAAGCATCCGGGTATAACAGTTGCGTGTATGCCGGATGCCAGGAAACGGCCAGCATTCCGATGCACAGCCTCGTGAAAAATTCTGCCATCCGGGAAGATAGACAGGCAGGCGGACAGGATCATTCCGTCAGAATTCTTTACGAAAATGAAGGAAGAAACCGCTTTCCCCTTCGCGGTTGAATGAATATTCCAGGCGGAATACCAGGTCATAGGCGGTGACAATATCCAGTCCGAGGCCGGTTCCGAACAGGTACCGGTTGGCCAGGCGGGTGTTAACCCCTGATTCCTCGTACCGCTCCAGGTTTTGCACATACCCCATATCAAAATACGTTTTCAGGTATATAGCCAGCGGGAGATGGCGGAATTGTTCCAGGGGCATGGGCCTGATATAAAATTTTGTATTCAGCAGTTGTTTCTTGAGGGTCGTCCTGTTGACGAAATAATGCTGCCCCTCCACCAGGTAAAGTTCATAACCCCTGATCATGCTTGATTTGTAACCCAGTGCGCTGTAATTGGCGTAGGGCTGGCGGTTGGGGGTACTGAAGAGGGCACTGGTATAATTGGCCAGGTAGTAATTCTTCCCGAGCGCGGCGTACCTTGCCATCTCCAGGTTGATTTCCGTTTTGTCCACATCATCGTAAATCCCGAGACCGGCTTTGATTACCGTGGCTTCAAGCCAGTGACCCTGCAGGGCGTAACCGGTGTAGTCGCGCCGGTCAATCCTGAATGAATAGCTCAGGGTAAAGAATTTCTGCTGCAATTCACCTTCGCTGTAATAATTGGGGTTGAGAATGGCCAGGGAATCATCGATCGTATTGTTATTATAGATCAGGAATGCATTATGGGTCACATAAAAGGAATTCCTGAACTGGTATCCCGCACCCACACGGCGCTTGATCCGCAGCTTTGCGTCACTTTCATAAAACTCAGGGATATGGTCGACCGTTCTCCAGGCCACATTCGTATTCTCCGAGTAATCGGCAAGCAATGTAATCCCGTGACGCTTCGTTTTGTCGATATACGGCAGGTTATACTGAATTCCGAATTCTTTTGTGAACCCGAACTGAAGGGTTATACGCAAGGCATCATTCACCCCGGTGGTGTTTTTCTGGTATAGCTTTACCCCGTAATTGGTACGACTGAAATCACGATTCCGATTGGTCCACCAGTCATTAAAATTCCGGTCAACCAGCTCAAAGATCGGGATAGGAAAGAAGTACCATCGTTCGGTGACCTCCACCAGTACCTCTGCTACGCCCATAGCTGCTGGTAGCAGGGTTACTTTCACCGTATGAAAGAGGCGTGTATTCAGGATCCTCTTCTGGTCTTCCTGGAGAATGGCATTCAGCTCATTGACCTCAAACACATCGCCAGTGGCGACCTTCATTTCCCGAAGGATAATGTCCTTCTTTGTGCGCTTGTTACCAATGACGACGATGCGGCCGATCTGAATGTACTCACGGACGGAATCTGCCTGCTGCACAGGGTCATCTGCTCTCCCGTTTCCGGCCGGAATGGAATCCGGCGTCTGAAACTGGAGTCCGAGTACAACGAGAATGATTGATAGCATCTCTGTCAGGTCAAATGGACATCAAATATACAACATAATGCCGTCAGGCCGGGAAAGGCCGGGGCAGTCAGCTTGATTCCGTCTTTTTTGAGAGCATTAACGCCCTGATCAGTATAATAATTCCCGCAAGGATCAGGGGAATACTCAGAATCTGCCCCATATTATACTGCATTTCCTCCTCAAAGGCTACCTGGTTTTCCTTAAATAACTCATGTACGAAGCGTAATCCGAACAGGAGTACCAGGAAGATACCGAGTAACAGGCCGGGAGGCGTATCATTCTGCAGCCTGCGCCATATAAGGAACAGCAGCACAAAGATCATCAGGGAGGTGGCCGATTCATACAGTTGCGTAGGATGCCGGGTAATGCCGTACACATCGGCGACAGCGACCATCTGCATTCCCTTCTGGGTTACCGTATAGGGCATCGGTTCCCCTTCAGGCACATAGATATGCTCATTGAAGTAAGTTTGCCGGGTAAGCCGTTGCTGAAAATAGTCCCGGAACTCGGATTCGACATATTCTTTGGTATTGACCGGACTGACTTTAAAGGTCAGCTCTATTTCAATGGGTTGATAACCTTCCGCGGTAGGCTGCCTGGTCGGGTCTTTTCTCAGGTCCACCTCTTCAATGATCATGGACGGGTCTTCGAAATATTCAACGACATTTTTGGCAAATACCGTCCCGTAATCAGAGTGGGTGGGTTTACCGTAAATTTCGGAATTCATAAAATTCCCGAAACGTATCAGGCACCCGGTTAACGCCACCACAATAACAATCCGGTCCACTACCTGAAAATAGTTCTGTCCGGGTCGTTTGATCCTCTTGGCGCTGAAGCTTGTCCAGCCGATCTTTATCCGGTACCTGGAGTAGATCCAAAGGGCAAACAGGATCCCGAATGCAGCCCCGTGGCTTGCCAGCCCGCCTTCATGGATTTTCAGGATATCGATGGGATTTGCCAGGTACTTTTCGGGTTCATAAAAAAAGACATGTCCGAGCCGGGCCCCCAGGACCGTGGCAATAACCATGACGATGGTAAGGGTTTCCACATCTTTCTCCGGCTTACCTTCTTTACGGTAAATGTAAAACAGGATTTGCTGGGAAATCAGAAATCCCAGGGCAAACAACAGCCCGTAATAACGGACCGGGCGGCCGCCCAGGAGTGGGATGAAATCAGGGAAGGTAAACAACTCGGGCATTGCCTCCCATATGAAGAAGGAAAGGATGGACATGCCCGCAAAGTTACATATCTGGAGGTAATACGCAACGCGTTGTCCGTACCTCTTTCATTATCAATATCCTGCGCAGAACCCGAATTAACCTGCAGCCACCAACCCCTAAAATTCCGCGTAATAAACAATAACAAATGGGAGTTTTTTCGTCAATAACTATCATTACCGACCATGCGAAATATCAGTTCAATGGAAGGAACTAAACAGTAACTTAAACAACAACCAAAATTCATTTGTCATGAATCCTTTTAAATACTTCGTATGTATTGTTCTTGTTATAGGTATGACAGGTTTAATGCAATGCACCCACGATGATGAGGACGTCATTCCTGTAACCGGGCCCGACCCTATTGAGCATGGAGATGAAACCCTCATCTGTTCAGATTGTACTCCTCTCGAGGTAAACGGGGCAAGTTCTGATTTTAATTCGGGGAATGTTCCGGCCGGAGAATGGTATTTCGACAAGGCCCATTCCAATGTGATGTGGGAATCTCCGTATAAAGTGCTGGGCTCCGACCTCACGGGACGATTCAATTATTTTGTGGTGGAGAACCTTCATTTTGACGAAAGTGATCCGGCAGCACTGGAATTTTCGGGTTATGTCCGCCTGAATTCGGTAAATACCGGGGAACCCGGCCGCGACGGTGGCTGCCTTTTAGGAACATTTGGCACCGAGGCCGGAAAAACTAATGAATCAGAAAACGTTGCGGTAATTACTTCCAGGAGTGGCACGGGCAAGTACAGTTCCACAGATAACGGGTTTATTGCGGATGCTGATTTCACCTTTAACGGTTCGACACACCCGGTCACCCTTAAACTATACTACTATACTCAATCAGACCAGGGATCGTATGATATGGCCGGCCTGTCCGGGCAATTTGAATTCAATCCATTGTCTGATTATGGTATCAGCTCATCCAATATTGATGATCATGTCACGGTTAAGCTGAATCTTCTGTTCAAGAATAAAAAACCTTAAACCGTGTGCCATGAAACGTAATCAGATACTTCTGACGGCCTTGTTCATTATGACCCTTATTGTACTGCATGGCTGTTACTACGATGAGATATCGCCGGTGACCACCCTGCCGGAAAATGTCAGTTTTAAAAATGACGTTCAGCCGATATTTGACAGGAATTGTACCACTTCGGGGTGCCACGATGCCGTGCCTGCCCATGCGCCGAGTCTTGTAAGCGAGCAGTCCTACGGGGCGTTGATTTCAGGTAATTACCTGAACACCATTGACCCGGCATCCAGTAAGCTATACCAGGAGATTGTCTCAGGAAACATGCCTCCTTCGGGCTCGTTGTCTGAAATTGATCAGAAAATCATCCTTGGCTGGATTACCGAAGGAGCAAAAGATAACTGACTTAATTCCCCTGAATGATGAAAAATATATTTACCATACTTTGTTCATTATTGCTGCTGATATCCGTAGCGGCCTTAGCACAGGATGAAGGTCAGCAGGAAGATGTACCTGACCACAGACCGGTCAGGCAGCCCTTTGAGAGCACGTGGCTGATCGATAACCAGACCACCGTTGTACCAGCTCATAAGACGTTTCAGTTTGATATTCAGCACAGGTTCGGATCTGTGGAAAATGGCTTTGAAGATTTATTCGGACTTTATGCACCCTCCAATATCCGGCTTGGCCTGAGCTATGTGCTCATGCCCGACCTGATGGTGGGATTTGGTTTTGCCAAAGACCAGAAGCCTGTTGATTTCAACCTGAAGTATGCAGTGATAAAGCAGACCAGGTCCGATAAAATACCTGTCAGTGTCACCTATTTTGGAAACGCAGTGATCGATACCAGGGATGCTGAATTTTTTATTAATACATCAGACCGGTACTCCTACTTTCACCAGGTGATTATTTCCAGGCGGTTCACACCAAAATTATCGGTTCAGGCTGCCCCGAGCCTGTCCCATATGAATATCGTAAGTGAAACGCGCAGCAATGATCATTTTGCAGCGGCCTTTGGTGCCCGATACCGGATTACCGGTCAGTCATCCGTGCTGGTGAATTATGATCAGCCAATCACTAAACATACCGCAGGCAATCCCAATCCTAATATAAGCTTCGGTATTGAGGTGTCTACCAGCTCGCACGCGTTTCAGATTTTTGCCGGGAATTACCGGGCATTACTTCCCCAGTACAATAATTTCTTTAACTCATATGATTATCAGGACGGGGAATTTGTCATCGGATTCAATATTACACGGTTATGGAATTTTTAAACAAGCCTAATGCTCAGCGAAGAAAGTTTCTCTCCTCCGGCTGGGAAAAAGCGGTGCGCCTGCTGACCGGGTCATCGCCGGAACCGCCGGCCGGCGATGACGATTCACCCCCTGTGTTTCTGACCCGGGACGGGAAGCTGGTGTCCCTGACAGATAATTACAAACCCAGGTTCAGGGCTGAAAAAGCCACTGGCAAGCAGATCATACACTGGATAAAACCGAATAAGCCATGAAAGAAAGATTCCACAGCCTTTCGAGAAGAGAATTTGTGAAAGCAGGTGCCATGGTTTCGGCCGTGGCGCCGATGTCCGTCACCGGTGCATCGGACCTTTTCCGGCAAACGGATGTGGAACCTTCCGGCGAATTGGTAAAACTGTTATCGGTTAATGGAGAAATTGTGGAAGTGGATAGGGCATACCTGAAACCGGTCCCTGATTTTCTCCGGCAGACGGGCCAGGACCCCAATCCAAGAAAGGGAATACCGGGAAGAAGGTTCGTAATGGTCATTGATTTGTCAAGGTGCAAAAACCTGAAGAAGTGCCAGGATGCATGTTCCAAAATGCATTTTGTTACCGGTGAGAATAGCTGGGTTAAGGTGTACGCGAGGCAGGATTCCGAGGCGGGTGCACCTTACTGGCAACCTACCGTATGCATGCATTGCGATGAGCCCCCGTGTGTGAAGGTGTGTCCGGTGGATGCCACCTACAAGCGGGAGGATGGCATTGTGCTGATCGACAACCAGCGTTGTATCGGATGCCGGTTTTGCATGGCCGCCTGCCCTTATTCCACCCGGGTTTTCAACTGGCAGGAACCTGATATTCCGCCGGAAGTACAGGAAAGGGACTATTCGCCGGAAACCAGCGTACCGCCCGCCCATGGAACGGTGGGTAAATGCGACTTCTGTCCTGATTTACTGCGTAAAGGGCAGTTGCCTCACTGTGTTTCTGCCTGTCCGAATGGTGTATTCTATTTTGGTGACCAGAATGAAGACGCGGTGACCAACGGCAGTGAAACGGTACGGCTTTCGACACTGCTGAAAGACCGGGCCGGATACCGGCTCATGGAGGACCTTGGTACGCAGCCCCGGGTGTATTACCTCCCGCCCGTAAATCGCATGTTCCCTTTTGAGGAAGGCCTGGAAGTAAATGAAGAAGACAATGGATAAGACAATACAGGATATTCCCCTTCAATACCATGATTTCGCTGAAGCCGGCAAGTTGCGTCCGCGCAGCTTTTCCATTCCTGGCAAGGTATGGGCAGGCGGACTCATCTTAATAGCGCTGCTGGGTGGATATGCCTATCTCCGGCAGCTTCGTGAAGGCCTGGCCGTAACCGCAATGAGGGATTATGCCTTCTGGGGGATATATATATCAAACTTTGTGTTTTTTGTCGCGATCAGCCTGGTGGGCTCGCTCGTTACTGCCGTTCTCCGCCTTTCCCGGGCCTCGTGGAGTTTTGCCTTGTCCCGTATCGCAGAGATGATTGCCGTGGCTGCCATCATCATGGCATCGCTGATCATTATTGTTGACATGGGCAGGCCGGACCGGATTCTCCATATTTTCCTGTATGGCCGGTTGCAGTCGCCCATCGTCTGGGATGTACTGGTCATCACTACCTACCTGGCGGTCAGCGTTCTCTTATTGTATTTTCCGCTGATCCCTGATCTTTATCAATTAAGCCGTGATCAGACCATTCCGGAAAAGAACCGCAAGTGGTACAGGCGGCTATCCCTGAAATGGACCGGCGAAATCCGTCAGCGGGAGATTCTCCGAAAATCAATCCGGATTCTCGCGGTAATGATCATCCCCCTGGCCCTTGGGATACATACCGTCACCGCATGGCTATTTGCCACCACCTACAGGCCGGGGTGGGACAGTACCAACTTCGGACCCTACTTCGTTTCCGGTGCATTCGTGGTGGGAGCCGGTGCGGTTGTGGTAATGATGTATGTGCTGCGGCGCCGTTATAATCTTGGAGAATATATTACAGCGAAACATTTTGACCGGATGGGCAAACTGCTTGTGCTTCTCCTGCTGGTCTACCTTTATTTTAATATTAATGAATACCTCGTGCCTGCCTACAAGATGAGGGCTGCGGAGGAAGTTCACCTGGCCAGCCTGTTTTCGGGTTCATATTCAGTCCTCTTTTATTCGGTGCTGTTCCTGGGTATGATTATCCCGGCGGCCATTATGCTGTTTCCTGCCGGAAGACGCCCGAAGGTTATGTTCGTTATTGGCATACTGGTTGTTACCGGGGCCTGGTTTAAACGGTACCTGATCGTTACCCCGACCCTGCTCCATCCGTTTATGCCGGTCCAGGGGGTTCCGGAAAGCTGGATGTCGTATTCTCCCACCTGGGAAGAATGGGCCATCACAGCAGGCTCACTGAGCCTGTTCCTGCTACTGATCACGCTGATGGTGCGATTTTTACCAATTATCCCTATTGATGAAATCATTAACCACGAAGAAAATGAGACGAACTGACCCTTTACTGATCTTCGTGCTGCTGTTCATGACCAGTATACCGTCATTATACGGGCAGGACCGGCAAGTCAGGCTCCGGCTTTCCTACCACGACAGTGACACCGCCTCCACATTACAGGCCCGAGTCACGTCACGTGTCGATCGCCGGTTTGAACCGGTTGAAGACGTTACCGTACTGGCCTGGTCAGGCGACCAGGAGCTGGGGACCGGGATAACCAATGAGCGCGGGGAGGTCAGCTTCAGGCTTCCGGATGACCTGCCGGATTTCATGGATTTCAGGGCTGAGGTCAGGGAAAACAACGGATTGAGCGATGCCTCGGCCGACCTGCAGGTTACACGGTCCCGTCTGACAATGGAAACCGAAGAAAGCGGTGACTCTGTCCGCAACATCAGATTACGGTATATGGCAGCCTCAGATTCCGGTTGGCGACCGGTCCCTCAAACACAAGTGCAGTTTTTTGTGAAACGGATGTTTTCACTGATGCCCGTGGGAGGGGATTATAATTTTACCGGTGAGGACGGAGAGCTCACCCTGGAATTTCCCGATGACATTCATGCCGGAACCGACGGCCGTGTAACTATTGTGGCACAGGTCGCTGATCACGACGATTACGGCACTATTACCCGCTCGGTGTCCGAACCATGGGGAGTAAAGGCTGCCGGTGAGGTGATTGAGCAGCGAACGCTTTGGGCATCCCGGTCAGGTGCTCCCTGGGTGCTGGTTGTAATTGCCAATCTGTTACTTGGCGTGGTCTGGGGGATTATCATCTACCTGGTCGTGCAACTGGTGCGTATACGGAAGCTGGCTGGCGGGGGGCATACCACTACTGAAAAGAATAACTAATCCGAATATACTATGAAAACAATGCTTGCAACATTATTGATCATCAGCCTGGCAGGGACCTTCGTGGCGATGGCTCCTCCCCAGGGAGATGAGTGGTCGGTCCCGGAAGCCGCCCGTAAAATGAAGAACCCCGTTTCAATGGACGATGAGACCATGATGATAGGGAAGATGCTTTACGATAAACATTGTAAATCATGTCATGGTAAGGAGGGGGAAGGGGACGGTCCGAAATCCGAGGAACTTGAAACGTTCCCTGGCGACTTTACCACAGCAGAATTTCAGCAGCAGACCGACGGTACGCTGTTTTACAAGACCAGCGAGGGCAGGGATGATATGCCGGAATTTAAAAAGAAAATCCCGTCCGATGAGGACAGGTGGATTCTCGTGCATTATATGCGATCACTGAAAAAGTGACCTGTACGGACAGATGGATCCTTGTGCATTATATGCGATCACTGAAAAAGTGACCGGTGTTACATATGGTCTTTCTTGTTCTTCACCAGGTCGTACATCAGCTCACGGGCCCGGTGTAGCTGGGCCTTAATGGTGCCGAGCGGGGCATTCAGTTCGTCTGCAATTTCCTCGTAGGAATATTCCTTGAAATAGCGCAGTCTCACCAGCCGCTGGTATTTAGGGGGAAGCTTGGTTACAAAAAGCTGGATCAGCTCGATTTTCTGGCTTTTTATTGCCTCTTCCTGTGGGTTCAGGTTGTGATCCTCCACATCAATATGAATGGAATCGCCGTTGTCGTCCTGGAAGGAGGTGTCCAGGCTCATGGTTTCCAGCCGCTTCTTCCGGATAAAATCAATGGCGTTGTTGGTGGCAATACGAAACAGCCAGGTGGAGAAGGTATAATCTTTCTTGAACCGGTGCAGGTTTTTGAATGCCTTGGCAAATGCCTCAATGGTCAGGTCTTCGGCATCATCGATATTCCGAACCATTTTCAGGATCATGTGGTATACCGGACGCTTATAACGTTCCATCAGTACAGCATAGGCTTGTTCGTCAGAATCAGCGACCGCCAGATCGATCAGTCTGAAATCTTCGAGGGCTTTATCGGAAAACTGTTTTTTTAATTCCATCTGATCCGTTTCGTAAATGTTGCCGATAAGCCTGTAAGCAGATAATAGACCACATAGGTCCAGTCCAGTAAGGTGACCCAACCTAATGGAATATCTGCTTTGAGCTTTCGACCTGTTTTATGCAACGTAATATGCAGCAACATCGTTCGCATCAGGTATCCGCCGAGCGCCCAAAAGAGCCCGCCGGGAACCATCAGCAATACGGGTACCAACAGTAATCCAAAGATATGTGATAATGACAAAACCCCCAAGGTGAATCGGGTTGCCGGACGATAATACTTTCCAACGGACAAGTGCCTGACTTTCTGGATGAGAAAGCTTCGCCAGGTACGTTTGGGGACAGACATGGTATAGCTCTCTTCCGAAAGCACCACGCGTGTATTCCCGCCGCGGGCATGCCGGTTTACAAAGAGGTCGTCATCACCACCTACCAGGTGCCCGTAGCCCTTAAATCCTTTGTTTTTCAGGAATTCCTCCCGGGTATATGCCAGGTTGCGGCCGGTTCCCATGTAGGGTCGACCCCCGAGGGCTGCCGAAAAAAAATGAATGGCCGTCCACCAGGTCTCGTACCGGATAAACCTGTTCAGGTAGCCCGGCTCACTGAAGTACATCGAATGTCCCAGCACAAAAGTATGGGCTGCGTCAAATCCGGCAGTCATATCACGGATCCAGGAACGTGATACCGGACGGCAGTCTGCATCGGTCAGCAGGATGCGCTCATACCTGGCTGCTTTAATTCCAAGCGTGAGGCCGTATTTTTTACCGTGCATATGGTCAGGTAAATGCTCCACGGTAATATATCGTAGTTTTTTGTAGGTAGCCGAGGCTTCCAGCAACAGATCGTGGGTTCCGTCATTACTCCGGTCATCCACAATGATGACCTCAAACGACGGATGATCCTGATCAAACAGGAGAGGGAGAAGTTCGCCCAGGTTCTTTTCCTCGTCATGCGCACAGACCACCACGGTAACCGGGTGGGTTGTGTCGGGTTTCGGCGGACTGGTATAATGAGTCAGCCGGTACCACATAACTCCCAGGTGAATGCACTGTATGAGCATGCAGCTGCAAAAAATAAACAGCAGGATATTGAGTAGCATGGAGTAAAAAATTCTCCGGCAAATATAAAAGTAATTTGGAATCACGAGGGGTTTGAACCGAGTAATTACCCAAGGCCACGCGGATTACCGTCCGATTCCTTTATTTTTGCGGAGCATGAAATTTCACGTTGAAGCAAACGATCCGTCCTCCGGGGCAAGGGCCGGCCGTATCCGGACCGGCCACGGCGAAATCGAAACACCCATCTTTATGCCTGTTGGTACTGCCGGCTCAGTGAAGGCGGTACATCAGCGGGAGCTGGAACAGGATATCAATGCCCGGATCATTCTCGGAAACACCTATCACCTGTACCTGCGTCCGGGATTGGAGGTACTCGAATCTGCCGGCGGTATTCATCAGTTTAACGGATGGACCCGGCCCATTCTCACTGACAGTGGCGGGTACCAGGTGTACTCGCTGTCGGATTCCCGTAAAATAAAGGAGGAGGGGGTAACCTTCCAGTCGCATATCGATGGTTCCAGGCATCACTTCACCCCGGAGTATGTCATGGATATCCAGCGACGGATCGGGGCGGATATCATTATGGCATTCGATGAGTGCACTCCCTATCCCTGTGACTATGACTATGCGAAGGAATCCATGCACATGACCCATCGCTGGCTGGCGCGATGCTGCGATCGCTTTGACTCCACGGAAGACCGGTACGGATATCCGCAAACGCTCTTTCCCATTGTGCAGGGAAGCGTATACAAGGACCTTCGCAAGGAGTCGGCCGAGACCATCGCCTCGTACGGCCGGGAAGGCAATGCCATCGGGGGGCTGTCCGTAGGAGAACCCGCAGAAATGATGTACGAGATGACCTCCATGGTTTGTGACATTCTCCCGAAAGACAAGCCCCGTTACCTTATGGGCGTAGGGACCCCGGCCAATATTCTTGAATGTATAGCCCTGGGCGTGGATATGTTTGACTGTGTCATGCCCACACGAAACGCCCGCAATGGCATGCTGTTTACCACCGAGGGCATTATCAATATCCGGAATGAAAAGTGGAAATCGGTACATGAACCCATTGACCCCGCCCTGGGAGGGTATGTATCCACTTTTTATTCACGCGCATACCTGCGGCATCTTATCCACAGCAAGGAAATTTTAGGCGCGCAAATTGCTAGTATTCATAATCTGAGTTTCTACCTTTGGCTGGTGGGAGAATCCCGTAAACAGATACTGGCCGGCACTTTTGCCGGCTGGAAAAACAAAATGGTGGAACGAGTCTCACGACGTCTCTGATGAAACTGATCGATAAGTACATTCTTAAGAAGTTCCTCTCGGCATTTGTATTCACCGTCCTGATCATCGTTCTGGTGATCCTGGTGATCGACATTACTGAGAAGACCGATGATTTCAGTGAGTCACAGGCCACCACCGCACAAATCCTCCGGTATTACTCAAACTGGATCCCGTGGATGGCCAATTTTATTACACCGCTCACCACCTTCATTGCCACCGTTTTCGTGACCGCACAGCTGGCCGGGCGCTCCGAGATCATTGCTATCCTGAGCAGCGGAGTTTCTTTCCGCCGCATGATGGTACCCTATCTTATCGGTGCCTCGCTGATTGCCATTTCCAGTTTCATACTCAATGGCTGGGTCATCCCCAATTCCAATAAACCCCGGATTCAGTTTGAGATGGAATTCCTGGGGAAACGTGATAATGTGGACCATACCAATATCCACATGCAGATCGCGCCCGACACCTACCTCTACCTTCGTACCTATAACAACCAGTCAAATGTGGGATATAATTTTACCCTGGAACAGATGGAAGGAACGGAATTGCGGCAGAAAATATCGGCAAACCGAATCAGCTGGGCGGAAGAAGACAGTACCTGGCGTCTCACTACCTGGAAATCCCACACCCTCGACAGTATCCATGAGAAAATCAGGCAGGGGCGCGAAAAGGATACCTTGCTGAATATTCTCCCGGAAGACTTTGAGACGGAATACCGCTCCTATGATGGAATGACGCTCCGTGAACTTAACGACCATATCGACAAGCTGAAGATGCGGGGTGCCAGCAATGTAATCATGTATGAAGTGGAGAAGTACACCAGGTTTTCCTCCCCGTTTGCGGTACTCATACTCACGTTTATGGGGGTGATCGTTTCCTCCAGGAAAACCCGTGGCGGGGCCGGTTTCCAGATTGCACTCGGCTTTCTTTTATCGTTCCTGTTCATCCTGTTTTTTATCATCGGGAAAAGTATTGCCGAAGCCGGGGATACCCACCCGGCTCTGGCGGTTTGGTGGCCCAATATCATCTTTGGCTCCATTTCCCTGCTGATGTATAAATACGGCCGGCGCTGATGTCTGCGACCAAAGATTATATCCGCCTGCATTTTGTGGTATGGATCTGGGGCTTTACCGCAATCCTCGGGGCGTTGATTACAATCCCCGCGGTGGAGATTGTCTTTTACCGCACCCTGTTTGCCTCCCTGGCGCTGTTTGTGCTGCTCAGATGGCGGAACCATGCACTGAAACTCCCGTGGAGGGTGTTTCTGCCTATCCTGGGTACCGGCCTTCTGATATCGGCACACTGGATACTCTTTTTTGCCGCCGCCAGGGTCGCCAATGTTTCAGTCTGCCTGGCGGGCATGGCCACCTGCTCGCTATGGACCAGCTTCCTTGAACCCGTGATCAACCGGCGTCCGGTAAGGCTTTTTGAGGTGTTGCTTGGCTTACTCGGATTCCTGGGCCTTTATGTCATTTTCCAGTTTGATTTTGATGCTTCCTATAAATGGGGAATCATAATGGCCGTGGCCTCGGCATTTCTGGGCGCATTGTTCACCGTCTTCAACGGCCGCTTTATTAAGCATCACAATGCCTACACCATCACCCTTTATGAGATGGCCGGCGCCTGTGCGGGAACTGTCATGTTTTTCCCGGTATATTCTTCTTTAATGACGGAGAATGGCCTGCAGCTCATGCCCGCGCCGATGGACTGGGCCTACCTGCTGATCCTGTCCCTGGTTTGTACCGTTTTTGCATTTTCCGAGTCAGTCACCCTGATGAAACGGCTGTCCGCGTTTGTGGTTAACCTGACCGTAAACCTGGAACCAGTCTACGGAATCGTCCTCGCGTTATTGTTGTTTGCGGAAAAAGAGGTGATGCCGGCTAATTTTTATATCGGGACCGGAATTATCCTGCTTTCCGTCCTGATTTATCCCGTGCTCAACCGGTATTACAGGCGACGCCCGCTCAATGTGGATAATCTGCGCTGATTCAGGGGAGTTCTGACCGGAATACTGAATATTCGGCCGGCCAGGGGATTTCAGGAGGAGTGGTCTCAAATAATCCGAAAACCGCGGAACCTGAACCGCTCATCGCAGCATACCAGGATCCGTTATCATACAGGCGATTAATTACCTGGCCGATTTCAGGGTGCTTCTCAGTCACAGGTTTTTCAAAGTCATTTACCAGGTGAGACTTCCATTGCAAACGGTCTGAAAGGATTTCATTCAAGGTGTTCGCGGGCCGGGAGGGAGTCACCCCCGCATAGGCCGCGGCCGTGGAGACATGGATAGCCGGATAAATTATAAGCACATGGTTTCCCTTCAGGGACAAGCCGGAAGGGGTGAGGGTGGTTCCCGTACCTGAAGCCAGCATTGGCTGATCCTGGAGAAAGAAAGGGCAATCGCTGCCCAATTGTGCGGCCAGCAAGGGAAGACCTTCGGTATCCAGCGAAAACAGGGAAGACAACAGGCGAAGCGTGAAGGCTCCGTCTGAAGAGCCGCCTCCGAGGCCGGCTCCCATCGGGATCACCTTGTGCAGGTGAATATGGACGGATGGAATATCAAATGCTTCCCGCAGCAGTTCGTAGGCCCGGCAACACAGGTTTCCAGCCGGATCACCCGGGATATCAAGGCCGCTCGAGGTAAACCGGAACGAATTCGACGGAATGATTTCTAGGGCGTCGGTAACCGGCACCGGGTAAAAGCAGGTGGCTATCTCGTGATAGCCATCCGTTCTTTTTGAAAGGACCTGAAGGCCCAGGTTTACCTTGGCGTGGGGGAAGCCAATCATTTTTTATTTTGACAGCTCACCGATGATCTCCTCAGTGATCCCGCTTGAAGAAAAGCCGCCGTCGTGCATCAGGTTTTGCATGGTCACCATACGGGTGAGATCGGAAAACATGGTCACGATATAGCTGGCACAGTCTTCCGCGCTTGCGTTGCCCAGCGGGGACATTTTATCGGCATAATCGAAGAATACGTCAAATCCGGATACCCCGGTCCCGGCGGTGGTCATCGTGGGAGACTGGGAGATCGTATTGACCCGTACCTTGTTCATTTTTGCAAAGCGGTAGCCATAGCTGCGGGCAATGGACTCAAGCACTGCCTTGGCCTGGGCCATGTCTCCGTAGTCCGGGAAAGTACGCTGGGCTGCAATGTAACTCAGGGCAAGGATGGACCCCCACTCATTCATCGCTTCTGTTTTTTCGGCGGTCTGGAGAACCTTGTGAAAAGAAATGCCGGATACATCAAGCGTTTTAAGGAACCAGTCGTAGTTCAGGTCTCCGTAATCACGGCCTTTCCGTACGTTGGGGCTCATCCCGATCGAATGAAGCACAAAATCCAGCTTGCCGCCCAGTACCTCCATGGATTTCTCAAACAGGTTGGTTAGATCTTCCAGGGAGGTGGCATCGGCCGGGATCACTTCTGAGCCGGTTTTTTCAGCCAGCTCCTGGATTGCACCCATGCGCATGGCGATTGGTGCATTGGTCAGGACAAAAGACGCCCCTTCCTCCCGTGCCTTGAGAGCAGTTTTCCAGGCGATGGAGTTTTCATCAAGTGCTCCGAAAATAATTCCTCGTTTTCCTTTCAAAAGGTTATATGCCATAATCGTTTGCGTTGTTTGTATGATAGTTTTTGCAATATTACAAAAATATTCTCCTTTTTGGCCAAGGGAGCACCGCCCCCGTCATTGATTAGGGAAATCATGTATATTCGTCTTCTATGAAACCGACCCAGCCTATCGGCATTTTTGACAGTGGTATCGGCGGACTTACCGTTGCCCATGCCATCAAACAACGCCTTCCTCATGAACGACTCATATATTTTGGGGATACGGCCCATCTTCCCTACGGAGATAAATCAGAAGCTGCCGTCCAGGCATACAGCGTTAAAATTGCGGATGTGCTTTTGCAAAAAGGATGCAAGGCCATCGTGATTGCCTGTAACTCCGCGAGTTCGGCAGCCTACGAATTACTGAAGGAATACGTCGGCAGCCGGGCCCTGGTAGTTAATGTGATCGATCCAATGATTAACTTCATTCGTACCCATTACCAATCCGGCCTTGTAGGCCTTATCGGAACCCGTCGCACCATCGAGAGCGGGGTGTACCAGCAGAAGATCAGCGAATTGAATCATGCCATAGAACTCCGCGCCATGGCTACGCCATTACTTGTCCCAATGATCGAGGAGGGTTTTGTTGAAAACCGGATCAGTGATGAAATTATTGAGGCGTATCTCAGTGATCCGGATTTGTCGGGGATCAGGGCGGTCATTCTGGGCTGTACCCACTACCCGCTGATCCGGAATCAGGTCCAGGCGTTTTATGGCCAGGACGTCGATGTTCTGGACTCCTCGGATATAACGGCGGAATTTCTTCAAAGCCTTCTCAGGGAACACAAGTTGCTGGCAACCGGCCCGGGCGGGGAAGATACCTTTCTGGTATCTGATTATACAGCCTCTTTTGAAGCTTCCACAAAGATCTTTTTTGAACAACGCGTGGAGCTGATAAAATATGCGCTGTGGGAATAGGTCTCTACCTCTTTTTTTATTTATTTGGACGATAAAGGAACTGACCCTGATGAACCTTAAGTACTAATGTCGACCGTAGTCTTTTTTTTGCCATTGCTACTCGTTTATACGGTCCTCGCTGTCTACGCCGAGCGAAAGGTTTCTGCGTTTATCCAGGATCGCTACGGGCCGATGGAGACCGGTAAATTTGGTATTCTCCAGACGGTGGCCGACCTGATGAAACTCCTCCAGAAGGAAGATATTGTCCCTTCGCGAGCCAACGCCCTGTTATTCAGGCTGGCCCCGGTGATCATTTTCGTATTTGTTTTCGCCGGGTTTGCTGTTATCCCTGTATCGGGAGAATGGGGGGGTGCGGCTCTTCAGACCGGGGTGTTTTACCTGCTGGCTATCGTGTCCCTTGATGTGGTGGGTATTATCATGGCCGGATGGAGTTCCAACAACAAGTACTCGGTCCTTGGTGCCCTCCGTTCCGCCGCCCAGCTCATCGCCTATGAGGTTCCCCTCACACTTAGTGTGATTTGCGTGGTGGTGGTCAGCCAGACCCTCGACCTGCAGGAATTGACCCTGATGCAATCGTCCGGACAGGGACAGTACCTGTTTGGTATCCGTGCGCTGGGTATTCCGGCCGGAGAAGCCGGGGGTATCCTGACCTGGAATATTTTCATGGTCCCGGTCCTCTTCCCGGTCTGGCTCGTTTTTTTTGTGGCTTCCCTGGCCGAATCGAATCGTGCCCCTTTTGACCTTCCTGAAGCGGAATCGGAGCTTGTCACCGGCTTTCAGACCGAATACTCAGGATTTCGCTGGTCAATGATCATGCTGGCCGAATACGGGATGATGCTCCTGGTAAGTTTTCTTGGAGCTATCCTGTTTTTTGGCGGGTGGAATACACCATTACCCAATATTGGGGATATTCGGCTGGCCGAATGGACATCAGGCGTGGATTCTGTGGCCTGGGGAGCATTCTGGCTGATTACCAAAGTCATTTTTACGGTATTAATTCAAATGTGGGTGCGATGGACACTTCCCAGGTTGCGAATAGATCAGTTACAATCGCTGGGATGGAAGTATCTAACACCGATAAGTCTTGGTTTATTATTCATTTGCTGCCTTTACCGGCTATTAATGATCTGAAAAAATGCAATTTAAGATCAGTCTGATACAGATTTTTTTGCTGATCAGCTTTTTGACCCCTCAAAGAGCAGACGGCGCTGTCGTTAATCCGGATAGCCTGGAGAATGTGCTGGGAGGAGAATTAAAGTATGAAAACCGGATCAAAACCCTACACGAGTTAAGCAATTACCATTTATATACCGATCCGCAGAAATCACACGGATATCTCATCGAAGGTCTTCAGACTGCCAGGCTCAACGGGGACAGCCTGGCAGTGGCAGAAACCTGCCTGTTGCTCTCGCAGCTTGGGTCCCTTCAGGGGCGCTTTCAGGATGCCCTTCGCTATGACAAGAAATACCTTGCGCTGCACGAGGCAGCTGGCAACCAGGAAGAGGTAGCACTGGGGTTAAACAATATTGGTGACGATTACATGGAAATGGGCCTCTATAATGATGCCTATGATTATTACCAGCGGGCACGAAAGCTGGCCATTGAGGTGGATTTTGATTTCCTGATTGCGGTGGCCAGTTACAATGTGGGTACCGTACTCAAGGAAATGGGTCAGCTCGAACAGGCAAAGTTTTATATTACCGAAAGTATGGAGCTGAGCCGCCGGATCGATGACGTGGAAGGCATTGCCTATTCGCTCATGGACCTCGGTGAAATATACCGGATGGAGGGCGATTATGACCATTCCCTGCAATCACTGAAAGAATCCCTGGCCATTTGCGATTCACTCAATTTTTCGACCCTTAAACCCGAAATATTCCACATGCTGGGGGCAACCTACTGTGCGGTGGACAGCATGGTGGAGTCCGCGGAGTATTATCAGAAATCGCTGGACATATACAGCCACCTGGGAAACAGCAAGGGGATCGGCCAGAATTACCTCGGATTGGGGCGGGTCAAAATAGACCTGGAAGAAGATGTGGAGGCAGAGGCTTTTTTGGAGAAGGCCCTGACCATAGCGCTTGCGGGGAGCTACGGGGAGATAGCCCGTGATTCCTACGAATTGCTTTCCCACTTGTACGAAGAAAGAGGCAATTTTCCGGAGGCACTTCGTTTACACAAGCAACTGAAGTCACTGGAAGACAGCCTGTTTTCTGCACGAAAAAATGAGCAATTCGCGCAGCTTCAGCTGCTTCATGAAACAGAACAGAAGGATGTGGAAATCCAGCTGATGAGGGAGCAGATGTCGAATGAAGAATTCAAAAGTAACGTCCTGGTGGTGATCCTGGCCCTGGCTGCGGTTATTTTGTTTAATCTTTACCGCAGCAGTGTACGACGGAAAAAAATCAATGGTCTCTTGCTTGCCCACCAACGTGAGATCGAGGAAAAAAGCCGGGAAATGGAAGGTTTACTGGTAATGAAGGATAAATTCTTTTCCATTATTTCCCACGACCTCAGGTCCCCGATCAACGGGCTTGTCGGAATGCTCAATATGCTGCATGACGGCCATGTCACCCAGGACGAGTTGAAGGAGGTGACCAGGGCACTGAACGGCCGGTTGCAGACAACCAGCAAGTTGCTCGATAACCTGCTGGATTGGGCATTGGTTCAGATGGACCAGTTCAGTGTGAAGGAGGAAGAGCTGGATCTTTTTGAGCTAACCCGGGAAAATATTGAGTTTTTCAGGGAGATAAATGACAAACATGTCCATTTGTTCAATAAAGTGGATCAGAATACCACGATCCTTGCCGACCATAACATGATCGACCTTGTTCTCCGGAACTTACTGTCCAACAGTATCAAATTTACCGGGAAGGGTGGCGTGATAGAAATCTCAGTTAAAAACGGCCCCGATGGATTTGTAACGGTATCCATTGCTGATAATGGTATAGGTATGACGCAGGCCCAGGCAGATAATCTATTTGACTCCAAATCACTTTACAGTACCCGTGGAACAGCGAATGAAAGGGGTACCGGGCTTGGCCTTAAGCTTTGTCAGGAGTTCGTCGAAAGGATGGGCGGACGCATTTGGGTGGAAAGTGAGAAAGATCAGGGAAGTGTCTTCAATTTTACCGTAAAAAAGGCTATTTCGCAGTAACTATTTTTTATCTTCGACTCATAAAGCGCTACCGGATTTATGAGCAAATATTACTGGAAATCCATCAGAAATTCATTCTCCAGCATATGGAAAGGATTACGAATTACTTTCCGGCATGCGCGTAAGGCCACTCAAAAACAGGCCTCCGGTGGAATTCATTCCGATAATTACTTTGCCAGGGCCGAAGGCCTGATGACCGTGCAATATCCGCACGAAAGCCTGCCGGTCCCGGATAATGGCCGTTATCGCCTGCATAATGAGATTGATGACTGCATTGTTTGTGATAAGTGCGCAAAGATCTGCCCGGTGGATTGTATAGAAATTGATGCGATCAGGGATTCGGAGGTATATGGGTATACGTCAGACGGGACGCCCAAACGAATTCATGCCGCAAAATTTGACATCGATATGGGCAAGTGCTGTTTTTGTGGTCTGTGTACCACGGTTTGTCCGACCGAATGCCTTACCATGACCAAGGCATATGATTTCAGTGAATACGATGTGATTGATCATATTTATGCCTTTGCCTCGATGAGCGAAGCTGAAATCAGTGAAAAAAGAAAGGCGGCCGGAATGCCGGTTGAAAAACCGGGCTCGCCCGAACCCAAAAAGACGGGAGCCTCTGCCAAACCGGTGATGCGTCCAAAGCGCCCGGTTCCCAAACCTGCGATTAGACCAAAAAAGAAAGATGAGTGAAGTGCTGATATGGATGTTTTCCCTGTTGGCGGTCATGGCTTCCCTGCTGTTGGTCATTACTCGGAGCATTCTGTACGGGGCTTATTCGCTGGCCATCTGCCTGCTTTCGGTGGCATGCCTGTATGTGCTGCTGGAAGCTGAATTTGTAGGTGTCACCCAACTGATGATTTACGTCGGCGGAGTAATCATTCTGCTCCTTTTTTCCATAATGCTAACCCACAGGCTGAAAGGGCAACCCCTGGTGACCGTTCATTATAACCGGTTTTGGGCAGTGGTCCTTTTTGTTGTGGCTGTTTCGGCCACCGGCACCATGGCCTGGAACTGGAGCAGGAATTTTCCGGCTGCCGGTGAGGCAGGACCTGCCATACGCCAGACCGGAATTTACCTGATGACGACCTACCTCATGCCCATGGAACTGGTGGCGGTACTGTTACTGCTTGTACTCGTAGGAGCCCTTACCATAGCCGGTGAGAATTTCAGAAAGGGGGTCGGGGATGAGTGAAATCCAACTTATTTTGCTGACCGCTGCCATTTTGTTCTCTTCAGGCCTGGCTGTAATCCTTACAAAGAAAAATGCAGTCATGGTTCTGATGGGAATAGAATTATTGCTCAATGCAGCTAATCTCAATTTTATAGCCTTTTCAAGGCTTTATCCTGAATGGCACAATGGACAGTTTTTCGCTCTTTTCGTCATTGTACTGGCCGCGGCTGAAGCTGCGGTAGGACTGGCCCTGGTACTGCGGGCCTACCGGTTCTTTAAATCGGTTGATCTGGATAAAATGAACGAGATAAAGGGATGACTGCCGGTTCGTTCATATCACCCTTTATGCTGGAAGCCTTGCTGCTGTTGATATTGCCGCTGCTGGCATTCGGACTTATCCTGCTTCTTCCTAAACGGTACAATAACCGTTCAGGTCAGGTGTTCAGTCTGATCATGGTCCTGGTGACATGCCTTTCCCTGCACCTTTTCCTTACACTGCTCGATCAACCCGCAATGTATGCACGATTCGATTGGTTTTCAGCCGGTGACAAGCCGTTTCAGGCCGGTGTCCTTTTGAACAATGAAACGCTGATCATGCTGGTTGTGGTTTCGCTGATTGCAACCCTGGTGGGCATATTCAGCATTTCCTATATGCAGGGAGACAAGGATGAAAAGAAGTACTTCGCACATCTTGGCTTATTCGTTTTCAGTATGCTCGGAATAGTTCTGAGCAGCAACCTGCTGGTCCTTTTTGCCTTCTGGGAACTGGTGGGCTTGTCGAGCTACCTGCTGATCAATCACTGGTATGGCGGAGAAATACCCCCGCGTGCGGCCGGAAAGGCCTTTGTAGTCAACCGGATAGGTGACGCCGGATTCCTGCTGGGGATTGCCCTCGCCTGGGCCGCCTTTGGTACACTTGAATTACCCGGATTGTATATTGAAATGCAAAGCAGTGTACTTCAGAATGCCGACTGGATAACGCCGGGCGGGACATTTTCCGGCTTACTGCTGCCTGCCCTCGGCATCTGCCTGTTTCTAGGCGCTGCCGGCAAAAGCGCACAATTCCCTTTGCAGGCGTGGTTGCCCGATGCAATGGCCGGTCCGACCCCGGTCTCGGCGCTTATTCACGCAGCTACCATGGTCGCCGCCGGTGTTTTTTTACTGGCAAGAATTTTTCCACTCCTGTCTGCAGAAGCGATGACCCTTATCGCGATAACCGGTGCTGTCACGGCATTCATGGGGGCCGTTGCGGCCATGACCCAAAATGACATCAAGAAAGTACTGGCCTTCTCCACCATTTCACAGCTTGGCTATATGGTGATGGGTATGGGAGTGGGCGCCTACGACGCGGCATTATTTCACCTTTTTACCCATGCCTTTTTCAAAGCCGGCTTATTTCTTGCAGCCGGGGCGGTTATTCACGCCATGCATGAGCTCCTGCCTTCCGGGACGACAACAGATGCGCAGGATATGAGGAACATGGGTGGACTTAAATCCTACATGCCGGTGATCTTCTGGAGTTTTGTCCTCCTTGCACTGGCTTTATCCGGCATCCCGTTCTTCAGCGGGGCCCTGTCCAAGGAGGCAATCCTGAGCGGAAGTTTTGCCTGGGCAGATGCCGTGGGAGGAGAGGTATTGTCATGGTATCATATCGTGCCTTTCCTGGGTATGGTCACGGTGGCACTTACGGCCTATTACATGGGTCGCCAGGTGTACCTTGTCTTTCTTGGCAGTCCGCGGTTTACCAGTGAACGTAAGAAATACCTGGTACCGGTGAGCATGTGGCTGCCGGTCGGGATACTTGCCCTGATGTCTGTGGGACTCATCTGGTCGTTCAACCCCTTCAGTTACGAAAGCAGCTGGTTCTTTACCCGGCTGAGTACCCCGGGAATTATGGTTCCCGGATTTCCGGTCGGGTTACAGCCGCTGCTGGTAGAACTGTCTGGAGCCAATCATGTCCTCGTATTTTCATTGTCCTCGGCAATGATTCTGGTGGGACTGGGTATTGCCTTTGCCAGATACCGGAAGGGCTTAAAGGTAATCGGACAAGCCCGGGGGGTATTCTTCAACCTGTCATACCACAACTGGTGGCTGGATTCCCTCTATCAGAGGGGTGTGGTAGTTCCCGTACAGCGGCTTGCTTCTCTGACAACATTCACCGATCGCAAAATCCTGGATGGATTTATCAATAAGTCGGCCGTTGCCGGGGTGATATTTGCCAAAGCGGTGGCATGGTTTGACAGGAATATAGTGGATGGTATGGTTCATCTCGGTGCGTGGCTCAGTAAAAGGGCCGGGGACGTATTCCGAAGTGTGCAGGGAGGTAATGTACAGCGGTACATTGCTGCAGCAATTCTAGTTATGATTATATTATTTTGGCTGATATATTGAATTATGATTCAGGACCATTTGCTTTCACTGATTATTTTCCTTCCGATCGTTGCGGCCCTGATCCTGGTGCTGCTGCCCGACAGGATGAAAGCGTATTATCGCCACCTGAGCCTTGGTGTTTCCCTGGTCCAGTGTGTCCTTGTAGTAGTTCTCCTGGCCGGGTACGATCCGTCTGTTACAGGGCTCAATCGTACCGATGCCTTTCAGTACGTGGAGCTCGCCAACTGGTTCCGGCTTGACCTTGGCAGCCTCGGTATGTTGTCGGCCACTTACTTTCTGGGGGTAGACGGACTGAGTATTTCCCTGGTGGCACTGAATGCCGTGGTCATGCTGATCAGTACCATCTCCTCCTTTGGGATCCGGGAAAAGCTAAAGGGGTATTTCGGATTATTGCTGCTCCTGAACGGTTCAATCATGGGATGCTTTCTCGCCCTGGACTTTCTTCTGTTTTACTTGTTTTTTGAATTTATGCTGCTTCCGATGTTTTTCCTGATCGGAATATGGGGAGGGCCCAGGCGTGAATATGCCTCCGTTAAATTCTTTTTATATACGCTGCTGGGCTCGCTGCTTCTCCTGGTGGTCATGATCGCACTCTACGCTTCTTTCCGCGATCCTGTACAATCTGCCGACGGCCGGATAGTGCGCACATTTAATATGGTATATATGACCGATCCGGCAAACCTGATACCCGGCTCACTGCTGGCCGGAGATTATACATTTTTGTCCGTTCCCCTCCGAATGTGGGGATTTCTGCTTCTGTTTTTCGGATTTGCCATTAAGATCCCGGTGGTACCCCTTCATACCTGGTTGCCAGACGCACACGTGGAAGCTCCTACACCCATCTCGGTGGTTCTGGCGGGCGTGTTGTTGAAGATCGGGGCCTACGGCCTCATGCGTACTGCCTATCTAATGTTTCCTGACGGGGCGATATCCTACGCCTGGCTGGTTGGCTTGCTGGGAGTGATCAGTATTATATACGGGGCTTTGAATGCGCTGGCAAGCAAAGACCTGAAACGGCTGGTAGCCTACAGTTCGGTTTCACATATGGGGTTTGTGTTACTGGGCCTTGCCTCCAATACTTCCGAAGGGATTTCCGGTGCCATTTTTCAGTTGGTCAGTCACGGCATTATCTCCTCGGCACTCTTTCTGATAGCCGGTGTCATTTATGACCGTACGCATGACCGGATGATTGCGAATTATTCAGGCCTGACCTCAGCCATGCCCAGGTATGCATCACTGACCGTATTGTTTTTCTTTGCTTCCCTGGGACTTCCCGGGATGTCCGGATTTATCGCTGAGGTACTGACCATCCTCGGGGCATTCATGTCTTCCGGGGTCAACGGACTTCTCTCCCGCGGACTGGCGGTGGCCGCCGTCACCGGCCTGATACTTTCGGCCGCCTATTATCTGTGGACCTTACAGCGAATGTACTTCGGACCGTTCTATTACCGGTTTACCTCGGGAGAAGAGCTGACCGATCTGACCTCCCGGGAATATGTCATGCTGATCCCGCTGGCCATTCTCACACTGATCCTTGGCATTTTTCCAGGGTTGCTGCTTGACCTGTTCACCGCGTCGGTAATTGACTTTACAAACCTTATCGAAATGGCTGCAAACTGGCCACGCGGATGATGCAGGCTCAATTGCATACCATCCTGGAGGGATTGACCTGGTGGTTGCCGGAAATGGCTGTTACCGGGTTGATCTTAATGCTGGTACTGGCCGTTTTGCTGCCGGTTCCGATGGAAAAGGTGCTGAAGCCACTGATGTTGACCGGACTAATTCTCGTTGTGGCAGTGTGCATTTATCAGTGGCGGCACCTTCATAATAGTGAACCGCCCTGCTGCCTGTATGCTACCGGGATGATTACATTATCCAGATTTACTGCCTTCTGGAAGGTATTGCTGGGAGCAGTTATGGTGATTGTGGTCCTGTTTCCGCTACCGTATTCCCTGAAACGTTCACGGGCAGAATATTATATGCTTTTGTCAGGAGTGCTGCTCGGCGCATTTGTGCTGGCAATGGCCAGGCATTTCCTCCTTGTGATTATCGGACTGGAGCTGATGTCTCTTTGTTCCTATCTTCTGGCCGGACTGGCCAGGTCAAAGGGTTCCGTGGAATCCGCCCTTAAGTATTTCTTATTCGGGTCGGCAGCTACAGCCATAATGATTTACGGTATTTCCTGGCTTTATGGTTTAACCGGAAGTGTGGCCCTTGAAGGAGCATTTTCTCAGGTTGCCGGAGAAGCCGCTTTCGCCGGCTGGATTTCGCCCCTTGTAATCACACTTGTTTCAGCCGGGATATTGTTTAAGGTGGCGGCGGCACCCTGGCATTTGTGGGTGGCCGATGTATATCAGGAGACTCCCACGCCCATTGTCGCCATGTTTTCCGTAGTGCCTAAACTAGCCGGTTTTGCCTTTCTGTCCAGATGGGTTGACTGGCTGGGATGGCCCATAGAGATTGTGGCAGGACTGGGCATTCTCACCCTTGCAGTAGGTAACTTCGCAGCGTTACGTCAAATCAATGTGAAAAGGATGCTGGGCTATTCCTCCATTGCGCATTCAGGCTTTTTGCTGCTGGCATTGCTTACACCCGGGGATTATACATTTCTGCTGTTCTATGCCATTGTATATGCCCTCATGAACCTGGGTGCTTTCCTGCTGGTGAATTATTATGAGCGTACCTATCGGGTATCCACATTCAAGGAGTACGATGGTTTCTTCAGTTTGTCGGCCTGGCTGGGAAGTGCCCTGATCATTTTCATGATTGCCCTGACCGGATTACCACCTACTTCAGGTTTTACCGCTAAACTCTTTCTGTTTTCATCTGTTGCGGCGGGATTTCAGCAAACTGGATCGGCGTGGCTTCTGACCGCCCTGGTCTTTGGTGTTATCAATGCGGTTATCTCTTTTGCTTTCTACGTCCAATTGCCATATAGAATGATCTTTAAAAAAATGACTTCTTCGGCAATTGTCTATAAAAAATATACCTCAACTGAGAATTTTTTGTGTATAATTTTAGTTGTAGCCGTATTGATTCTCTTCTTTAAACCGGAATGGTTGATGGGATGGATCAATAGTAGTAGCTTTGCATTTTAAACCGAAAGAATGAGCGACGCAATCAAACACGAATGTGGTATAGCCATGATCCGGCTCAGGAAACCCCTGTCGTACTACATTCAGAAATATGGTACACCCACCTGGTCAGCCAGCAAGATGTACATCCTTATGGAAAAACAGCGTAATCGCGGACAGGATGGAGTGGGCATAGCCAACATCAAACTGGATCAGAAACCGGGACTGCGTTATATAAGCCGTTATCGGTCGGTTGAGCAGGATCCAATCAAGAAAATCTTTGAAAAGATTGCGCGCAAATACAAGAAAGCCCGAAAAGAGGGTAAAGAACTTTTTCATGACGAACGCTGGATAAAAGAGAATTGTGCTTTCTCCGGCGAAGTCTGGCTTGGGCATCTGCGGTATGGTACCCATGGTAAGAACAGTATAGAGAATTGCCATCCGTTCCTCAGGCAGAATAACTGGAGGAGCCGTAATCTCGTGGTGGCCGGTAACTTCAATATGACCAATGTCGACGAACTGTTTGATATCCTGGTTAAACTCGGTCAGCACCCGAAAGAGAAAGTAGATACCGTGACCGTTATGGAAAAGATTGGTCACTTCCTTGATGAGGAGAATAACGAGATTTTCAAGCGCTACAAAAACAAGTATACCAATCAGGAGATTACCGAGGTAATTGAAAGTGAAATTGATCTGCAGCGGGTACTTAGCCGTGCCTGTAAAGATTTTGACGGCGGATACGCCATGGCAGGGATGGTTGGGCATGGTGATGCATTCGTAGCGCGTGATCCCAACGGTATCAGGCCGGCCTATTATTATGTGGACGATGAGGTGGTTGTGGTTGCTTCTGAAAAGCCGGCTATCAAGACCGCCTTCAATGTGGAGTACGAACAGATTGAGGAGGTCAAGCCCGGTCATGCGTTGATTATTAAAAAGAACGGGGATGTAGGCCAGTATCAATTTATTGATCCTAAGGTAAAAACAAGCTGCAGCTTTGAGAGGATCTATTTCTCAAGAGGCACCGACCCGGATATTTACCATGAGCGAAAGCAACTCGGACGGCTTCTTGTACCCCAGGTGCTGAAAGCCATTAATTTTGACCTCAGAAATACAGTGTTCAGCTATATACCCAATACCGCTGAAACCGCATT
>CAZLZD010000023.1:0-68608 GCA_964563925.1 uncultured Roseivirgaceae bacterium
TGTCCTTTTTCTCCTCAGATAAAAGACGGAGCAGTCGTTTGGGCGGACTCAGCTTCCTGGCGGGCATTTCATCTTCCAGGTCTTCACTTACCAGGCTCTTGTAGGAGAATACACCCAGAAAAACAATTTCATTATTGTCCTTTACCAGTTGTTCCTCAAAATCCTTACCGAGTTCTACCCAGGACTCTCCCTCGTCCTCGACAATTCTGAGGCCGTACCATTTGCTGCGCCGGCGCTGTATAAGCACAGGAGTCACCTGGTCCTGAAGCTCCTCAAAGACCAGCAGCGGAATCGCCATGTCCTTGAGAAAATCAGCAAACTCTTCCTGTGGGATCGTGTTTTCAAGGAAAATAATCCGTTGTTTATTGGCGGCCTCCACAAGGTCACGTATGAATTCATTCACCTGGGAGGAATCATATTCCCTGGCCACAATGTCCAGGGCGGCAAAGTGCAGCCTGTTACCTTCCTGGTGAAGTAAATCGCCGGCTTCCCGAATGCATTGTATGAGCTGATTACTGGTCATGCGTTGATCGATTTAAAGACAAGTTCCCGGAGAAATATTTCATTTTGATCGTGAAGGTCGTTGTCTTCCCTGGACAAATCGGTTAATGATGGCAGGTGCATGGCAAAAAATAATTGCTGATGAGCCGCTTCCAGCACGGTGCTGATCAGTGAATGGGGATGGCTGAACCCTGGATTGATCTCCAGGATATAGGAAGCGATCTTTTTACAGAGTGACTTGAAGCCCCGGAACAAACCCTCACGGTTGTCCTCATCCACTTGTTTGGTCAGGTAGGTCTTGTCGGATTCCGATATGACTATACGGTACAGTGCCTCCTCGTCAATCTGTGGAAAGCTGGGATCCTTTTGTTTTTTCCTGGCTACAATGTGCAGTGCAATCTCAAGACGCCGCTGCGGATCAGATATATTCTGGGTGTTGAAATCGATCAGGTATTCCAGCCAGTTCCAGTACCAGGCAATCACATACACCAGCAACCGGTGCTTGTTTTCAAAATACCGGTAGACCGATGCCTCCGTGGAGTCAATCTCCCGGGCCAGCTTTTTAAAGGTAAATGCCTCAAAACCCATGGTGTCAATCATGGCTATGCTCTCCTGGATAATCTTGCGGCCCAGTTCGGTTTCCTGCGGATCCCTCACATAGAGATTGTTTTTCATCAGCAATTGCAATGTTGCCATAGCTATAATATTAAATGTATTTACTTCCTTAAATAATAGTAATACTATCATTAATCATATACATACAACGGATTGACTGAAAAAATGTTCACCTCCTGGATGATTTTTTATGTCCAGACCAGTAAGTCATGGTGAAAACTCTCTATTTGTGCGTATTTTCGGGGCTTAATCACAGACTTATGCGTTACCTACCTCTTCTTTGTTTTCTCATGGCTTTTCATTGCGGGTACACTCAGCTGCCTGCTCATCTTGAAGGCCGGGTTTCTTACCCGGTTATTGAAGGGCACCCGTGGGCAGGAGTTATCGATCAGCCCAACAGCGCCTTGCCCTATGATCCGTCGGTCGAATACAAAGTAATGGTGGATGTATACGATCAGGTCAAAGATCCGGGAACGGTGTTCTCACCTGTTTCCGAAGTTGCGCGGACATTTAACCTGATCGCGGCGCACGGGGTGCCTAAGGATAAAATCAGTATGGCCGTCATAATTCACGGTGGCGCACTGGATGCTTTTTTGTCCCAGTCGGCCTTTCGTGAAAAATTCAGGCAGGACAACCCCAACCTTGAGCTGATCAGGGAACTGCATGAAGCCGGAGTGAAATTTTATGTATGCAGCCAGAGCCTGGCCTTCCGGAATATGGAGAATGATGAAATGTGCGGTGAAATGGAAATTGCCTTATCCGCCAAAACCTCCATGATCCTTCTCGACCAGCGGGGCTATTCCTATCTGGACGTTAACGAGGACTAAATTTTCCGATTGGATTTGATTATCAGTGAAATCCGGATTAATGATCAGCAGCAGGCCGTGCATCAACCCGCTGAGCGAATTATTGCGCTGTGAAATCAGCCGGAACCTTTACCAATAATCAGCACATTGCCTTCAGGGTCCTCTACTTCGAAGTCCCTCATGCCATAGTCTGTGTTCTCCGGATTGGTAATTTTTACCGCGCCTCTCTTTTTCCACAGTGCGTGCAACTGGTCAGGATCATGTACAAAAACATACACGAACGGGCTTCTCCGGGGCTGTATCCGGTCGCTCTTTGTCAGGTGAAGCCCGAAGCTTCCTAATGAAAGAACGATATAGGACGGAGGGTCTTCCCAGGAAAATTCTTCCGTAAAACCCAGGGTATTGACATAAAAGTCTCGTAAGGAGAGAATATCATTTGCAGGGAGTATCGATGCACTATGTGAGACAAGGTTTGACATGCCGGTTTTCAATTGATATATTATACTTGCTTTTACGCATTACAGGAAAAGCGGATACAGTTTTATGGATAAATTCAAAGATACACTGCTACGCAGCGAACCAGCGCAGGATTGGCCGGCTCCGCTCAAAGCGATGTGGCACGACGGCAAAGGAAACTGGGACAAGGCACATCACCTTGTTCAGGATGACATGGATGGTCACGGGGCATGGGTCCATGCCTATCTTCATCGTAAAGAGGGAGACATTTCCAATGCTGACTACTGGTACCGCCGGGCCGGTAAGCCAAGACCGCACGAATCGCTTGAAGAGGAGTGGGAGAATATTTCACAACACCTGTACCTTCGGAAAGATTAAACATCATAATCGCTGTTATCAACGGATTATAGGATAAATTTACTACCATGATACAGGTAAGAGTGTCCTTGTTTCTGATTGTCCTGCTGATTACTGGTGCATGTGACCCTGCCGATACTGATACGGATCGGGAAGATTCGTGGATGCTGTCAGGGTTTGTAAAGGCAGATTCAGTCAACCCGGTCCTTCAACCACTGGAAAATGTATCCTTTAACGATCCGGTTACCGGAAAGACAGTCGAATGGGCGTCCAGAA
Organism: uncultured Roseivirgaceae bacterium; assembly: GCA_964563925.1. Classification (GTDB taxonomy): domain Bacteria; phylum Bacteroidota; class Bacteroidia; order Cytophagales; family Cyclobacteriaceae; genus JAUILA01. The sequence continues at coordinate 3,012 of CAZLZD010000023.1, forward strand.
ATGTCCTTAATCCGGCTGCGGTGGTTCGCAACGACACGGTCTTTCTTTTCTTTCGCGCACAGGACCGGACCGGCACCTCCCGGATCGGGTTGGCGCTGAGTGCCGACGGACTTCACTTTGACGTGCGGGAAGCCCCTGTATTTTATCCGGAGAATGATGAGATGAAGGAATATGAGTGGAGTTACCTCAAGGAAGATGATCCCGAATGCAGTAATTGCTTCGATGGGGTGGAGGATCCCCGGATTGTCAGCATGCCCGGCGGGGGATATGTGATGACCTATACGGCCTATGACGGACGGACTGCGCGCATGGCGCTGGCCGTGTCGGATGATCTGTACCACTGGGAAAAGAAAGGCCTGATCCTGACTGATTCTTCCCTGGTCGATTCATGGAGCAAGTCAGGAGCCATTGTCGCCAGGAAGGAAGGTGACCAGGTGGTTGCCGCCAGAATAAGGGATAAATACTGGATGTACTTTGGGGATACGGATTTGTTCATGGCGGTCTCCGATGACCTGATCACCTGGAATCCCCTGCGAAACGAGGAAAATGGAGCACTTATCCGGGTGATGCACCCCAGGGCGGGTTATTTTGACAGCCGGTTGGTAGAACCGGGCCCTTTTGCGCTGCTTACCGATGACGGAATTCTGCTTCTATATAATGGAAGTAATGCAGCCAATAGCAATGACCCGGGGCTTCCTGCGTTTACCTATGCGGCGGGACAGGCCCTGTTTTCTGCGGATGCCCCGTACCGACTGATCGATCGCTCGGATTCCTATTTCCTTCATCCTGAAAAACCTTATGAGATCACGGGAGAAGTGAACCAGGTTTGCTTCATAGAAGGCCTGGTCCACCATTCCGGTCATTGGTTCCTGTATTATGGTACGGCTGATTCCCGGATTGCGGTGGCTGCTGCACCTGCTACTGAAAACAATTAATCAGGTACAGGTAATAAGGCATCCCGAAGGTGATGTTGAACGGAAAAGTTACCGCAAGGGCCATCGGGATATATAAACCAGGATTTGCCTTCGGTGCGGCGAGTTTCATCGCTGCCGGAACAGCAATGTAGGACGCACTGGCAGCAAGTATGGCAAACAGAAGCCGGTCACCCGTTTCCACCGCGATGTATTTGCTGAGAATAGCCACTGCCGTACCATTAATCAATGGGATGATTATGGCAAACAGCAGGGGAAACAAACCGTTTTTCCAGAATGCCGAGAGCTTCCTCCCGCTAATGATGCCCATATCCAGCAGAAAGACCGCCAGAAAACCTTTAAAGATGTCGGTGGTGAAAGGCTTTATGCCTTCAGCCTGTGCATCACTTGCGATCAGACCAATTGCCAGACTACCCAGAATTAACAATACGCTGCCATTGGTCAGTGCATGATGAAGCACTTTGGACAAAGGGACTTCCTGGTGATCGTCCTTGTTAAACAGGGAAATAAGTAACATGCCAACTACAATGGACGGTGCTTCCATCAACGCCATAACCGCAACCATATGTCCGCCAAAATGAATTCGCTGCATTTCAAGAAAGGCAACACAGGTGACAAATGTCACCGCACTGACCGATCCGTACGCCGACGCGATCGCCCCCGCATTATAAACCCCCAGCTTCCTGCGTAAAATGAAGAATGTGTATATCGGAACAGTTACAGCAAGCAATACCCCGAACAAAAGTCCAAGGAATATGTCCATGCCAAACGTGCTGTGTGAAAGTTCCTGACCTCCCTTAAACCCAATGGAAAACAGCAGGTACAGGGAGATGAATTTGGAGGAAGTCGGGGGAATCGCCAGGTCACTTTTCAGTTGAACCGTGACGATTCCCAGGAAAAAGAATAGGAGGGCGGGGTTTGTGAGATTCTCAAGTAGAAGGTCTATCGTCATTAGCCTCAGGCAGTTTTTACCAGTGATAATTCTATCTCACTGTGAAAGGAGATGTCCATATTCTCCGCGGCGGCCTTCTCCAGCATTGCTTCAATCTCTTCCTTGCTGCGTTTTAACTCGGCGATACGTTCTTCCAGGTGGGACGTATCACCACTGTACATTTCACGAATCCTCAAACATTGAAGATTAAGAAAACGTATCTTGTCACCGATCAGAGTTAGGATTACTTCCCTTGCTTCGAGGGGCGAATACGTGCTGTCAAGTAGTGTAAATGATTTCATAGCTTACATTTTGTTTGATTCGGGGGCAAAACTGGAAAAATTTATTCATATATTTTTATTTATAATTTATATCTTTGTCATAAGATAACGTTATGCATTATACACTACATCAACTTCGAATCTTCAAAACGCTATGTGAGACCGAGAGCATTACACGGGCGGCAGAAGAGTTACACTTGACCCAGCCGGCGATTTCCATCCAGCTGAAAAAGTTTCAGGATCAGTTTGATCTTCCCCTGTACGAGGTGATCGGAAGGCAGGTGTACATTACCGATTTTGGTAAGGAGATCGTCAAGTCGTGCGATCTGATCCTGGAAGAAACCCGTTCGATCAGCGACCGGGTGATGGCCTACAAGGGACATCTGACCGGACAGCTCAAGATTTCGGTTGTTTCTACCGGTAAATATGTTATGCCTTATTTTCTAAGTGATTTTATATCCGAAAATCCGGGTATTGATCTCGTGATGGATGTCACGAACAAATCCAAGGTGGTTCGCAGTTTACAAAATAACGAGGTTGATTTCTCACTGGTTTCGGTAATTCCTTCCAACCTGGACCTGCTGTCGGTTAAGCTCATGAAGAATACCCTGTATCTGGTGGGCAGTGGACAAACTCCTGTGGCAGGGAAGAAGAATCTTCAGTTACTTGAGAAGTCGTCATTAATTTTCCGGGAACCGGGATCGGCCACACGTCAGGCCATGGAACGGTTTATCCGGGATCGCAGCCTGCCGGTGCGGAAAACCATGGAGCTGACCTCGAATGAAGCGGTGAAGCAAGCGGTCATTGCCGGTCTGGGTCTTTCAGTCATGCCGCTTATTGGCATCAAGCATGAATTACGGAACGGCGACCTGAAGCTGATTCCCTGTCAGGGGTTGCCGGTGGCCACGCACTGGAACCTGGTGTGGCTGAAGGGCAAAAAGTTCACCCCGGTGGCACAGGCGTTCGTAAACTTTATTGAAGAAAACAAAAAGTCTATTATTGAAAAGAAATTTGACTGGTATGAATCCTATCAGTCCTGAAGTCAGCCGGCACTGGCACAGATTTTCTGTTTAGCCTTCACTGCCTGTCTGATACCGAGGGAAACAGCCCTGGCGAGGTCTTCACAGGCTTTTGAGTCATTCTCCAGGTAATGATAGGTCAATCCTCTCTGGTAATAGGCCTGACCATACTCCTGCTGGTAAATAAGGGCCACATTGTAATCGTTCAGGGCCTCCGCATACTTCTTCATGCGATACAGGGTATTACCCCGGTTAAAATAGGCTTTTGGCAGATCGGGCTTCAGCGCAATAGCGCGTCCGTAATCATCCAGTGCCCGGTCGTATTCACGCATGGTTTCCAGGGTGATCCCGCGGTTCACATACGTTTCCGGGTTTTTTGGATCGAGTGTAATTGCCATGGTGAAATCATCAAGTGCACCGGTATGATCGCCATCCAAAAGACGCTGGTAGCCACGATGACGATATGCGAAAGGCGAGGAGGGGTTGTCTTTTATTACCTGAGAATAGTATGCGCTGGCCTTCTGAGGGTCTCCTGACTCTTCCACAAGCACAGCCAGGTTATACCGGGCCAGGCTGTGGGTAGGATCGAGCCGGAGCGCCTGGTTGAAATCCTCCTCCGCCTTTGACAATTGACCGGTTTCCCTGAAAATTTCCCCGCGGTTGGCAAAATAATCTGGGTTATCTGCCTGGATCATGATGGCGGAATCAAGGTATGCGCTTGCCATGGCCATATTTCCCAATCCTCGTTCAGATAATCCGAGGTAATTGTAAAGGTGTGCGTTATTCTTTGACTGAGCCGTCACTATACCGGTGACCCCTTCCCCATATTCTGGCCGACGGAAATACACACTTCCCGTCTCACCTCGTGGTAACTTCAGCAGCGTTAAAAAGCCCTCTTTGGCGAGTTCAAATTGTTTCAGTTTATAGCGTATGACGCTGGCTTCAAGTAATAATTCTGCATTTCCGGGATCGGCATTCAGGCAGATAAGGTAATCAAGCAGCGCTTTTTCGGGCTGATCCATAGATTGATAGACATATGCGCGATACCTGTAGGCGTCAAGCCAGGCCGGATCTTCCTGGAGGGCCTGGTTAAAGTAGTTCAGGGCAAGGGAATCTTGTGCGTTGTTCCAGGCTTGCTTGCCAAGTTCAAAGGCATTTGGTTCTGACCGGTCACGTTGCGACCAGGCATTACTGGAAAGCAGAATGGTGCAGCATAAAATAAAGTACCGCATATCGTCTCAACACTAATCTCCGGAAAGAAGTTGCATTACTCCGGGGCTATTCTCCCGTGTATATAACGGTAAAACCGGTCCCACTCCAGGAGCAGTTCGTTATACCTGTCCGGGTTTGATTCCTCCAGATTTTCCTGTTCAGCCAAGTCTTCCTTCAAATTAAACAACTCAAATTTTTCGAGGGCAAGCGGATAATCATTTTGCATGAGCTTCCAGTCATTCTGCTGAATCATGGTCCGGCTGTTATGTTCAAGCGCAAACTGGTAATCATCGGGATGAATCCCGTCTGACCGCCCTCCGAGATACGGAAGGAGAGAGCTGCCTTTCAGCGGGTAAAGTTCGGGGTTGTCAGGATAGGAGGTGCCAGCCACCTCATAAAAGGTTGGCGCAAGGTCCATAAGTGTAACCAGCTGATGACAAATAGCATCGGACCTCTCCACACCCGGTCCGGATATGATCATGGGAGCCCTGATTCCGCCTTCGGTGAGATATCCCTTGAAGTAGCGAAACGGGGCGGAAGATGCTTCTGCCCAGGGTGGCCCGTAGGAAACGAATGACCCGGGCTTTCCCATATTCTCATAGGAATTGTCATAACGCTCCTGAAGGTATTCATTAAAGTATTCGTGGTTGAAATAATCCTCATCACCGGCCCCGTTGTCGGAAATGAACAGGATCAGGGTGTTTTCGTACTGACCCGATTCCCGCAAATACTGAATTATTCGGCCTACGTTATAGTCAAGGTTGTCCACCATCCCTGCGTACAATTCCATTTTACGTTCCTCTCGCTTTTTTTCCTCCGAAGAGAGTGAATCCCAGGGCCTCACCAGGGGATGGAGTTCCGGAAGCTGTGCCTTCTCAGGAATAAGTCCGGCATCCTTAAGGGCACGCATGCGGGTTTCACGCAGTTTCTCGTATCCTTCACTGTATATCCCTGTATATTTTTTCCAGTATTTTTCTTCGACCTGCAAAGGCCAGTGTGGAGCCGTATAGGCTGCATAGGCAAAGAATGGCTGGCCGCTTTCTGCGCCCGACCTGATTTGCGCCAGTAATTTGTCGGTATAGACATCGGTGGAAAACTGACCTTCAGGCCAGGAGGCCGGACGGCCGTTTTCCGTGTAGATGTTGGGCTCGTCCATAAGGAGTCCGTCCCCGGTAAAATGATTGCTTGCACCCAGGATACTCACAAAGGACTGGTCAAATCCTTTCCTGACAGGATCGTTTTCCGGACCCAGACCAAGGTGCCACTTGCCGGCGACGCTTGTATGGTACCCGGCATTTCGCAGGATGGTGGAGAAAGGAATAATTCGATTTGAAAGCCGGCCCTCGTAGCCAAACTGATCGGATCGATAATTTTGTACACCAATTCCGGCGATATGGTTATCGTTGCCTGACAGGAGCATGGCACGGCTGGGCGAACAAATCGGGCTGGTGTAAAACCGGCTGAACCTGATTCCGTTTGCCGCCAGCGAGTCAATATTCGGCGTTTCTATTTCTCCTCCAAAGCATCCCAGGTCTGAATACCCCAGGTCATCTGCGACAATGAGCAGGATGTTTGGTTGATTCCTGGCTTCAGAGGAAGGTGATGACTGGCAAGCAAATAGTCCGCATTGCAAGGTCAGGGCCGGGATAAGCAACCATTTAGGGAAGAAGGAAACTTTCATAGGGAGGTTGAATGATTGGTAAGAATGGCCTTGTCGTTTTCGAAGAGTTGCTGAATCCATGCGGCCGGCATGTTTACCTCTTCAGTTACCCCGGCTTTTATCATTATTTCCTGTAAAGATACAGACACATCCCTTTTCCAGATCAGGGCTCGGGTAACTCCGATGGCGGCCGTCCGGCCATCCTGGACAAATGTATGCACATGATAGATCCATTTGTCATCCCAGCCTGCGAGTTCGAGATGTACCCAAAACCGGCTGAAAATCTTCAGCGGACGGCGATAAATGATTTTTTGTGAACCGAGGGTAGGGGCAAGACCCGCTTTCAGGATCAGGTTGTATAAATCAGATCGTGCAATGATTTCCCAACGGACAAAATCCATATAGACAGGATATCTTGAGGCAGTCATCACCCGTAATCCGTCGCAATCAAACATCCTCACACGAAACCGTCTCCTGACCGGGGAATCAATGGCCAGGGGTTTCTGGAATTTGCGGGAAAGGAGAATCCTCAGGATACGGTACCAGTAATACAGCATAGTCACTACCCGGTCGGGTGGCTGAATATACAAAAATTATGGGTGATACCGCGTCCGGCCGATCGATTACCTGATATACTGATTAATCAGGTTTTCATACAGTTCCTGTCGGCCACTGCGCATTTTGGGCTCACCTGATTCGGATGCCAGACGGGCCAGGTCTTCCAGGGTGAGTTTTCCATTCCGGAAATCCGCACCTTCACCCTGTTCAAAGGACGCATAACGTGCGGTCCGCCAGGTGAGGTAGGGTGAATCGTCTAACATCCGGTCGGCAATGAGCAGTGCCCTGGCAAACGCATCCATTCCGCCGATATGTGCGTAAAACAGATCTTCGGGATCGGTGGAATTTCTCCTGGTTTTCGCGTCAAAATTAATGCCTCCCGTGGTAAATCCTCCGGCCGGGATGAGTACGAGCATGGCTTCGACAAGTTCGTACAGATTGACCGGAAACTGATCTGTATCCCAGCCGTTCTGATAATCGCCACGATTCGCATCAATGGAGCCCAGTAATCCGGCATCGGCGGCTACCTGCAGTTCATGCTGAAAGGTATGACTGGCGAGTGTGGCATGATTGACCTCAATATTGAGTTTAAAATCATCGGTCAGTCCGAACTCCCGGAGAAAACCGATAACAGTGGCCGCATCGAAGTCATACTGGTGTTTTGTTGGCTCCATAGGCTTAGGCTCGATCAGGAACGTGCCCTTGAAGCCGTTTTTGCGGCCGTAATCACGTGCCATCGTGAAAAATCGCGCAATATTCTCCCTTTCTTTTTGCATCTCAGTATTCAGGAGGCTCATGTAGCCTTCCCGTCCACCCCAGAAAACATAATTCCGGCCGCCCAGCCTGATGGTCGCATCCAGGGCGTTTTTCACCTGGAACCCGGCGTGTGTGACCACCTGGAAATCGGGATTGCTGGCAGCGCCGTTCATGTATCGCGGATGGCTGAACAAATTGGCGGTGCCCCACAATAGTTTCACGCCGGACGCCTGCTGCTTTTCTTTCGCATAATCCACGATGGCCTCAAGTCGCTGCGAGGACTCTGACAGGGATTCGGCTTCGGCGACCAGATCGTAATCATGGAAGCAGTAAAATTCTGCCCCTATTTTGGTCATAAACTCAAAGGCAGCATCCATTTTGTCACGGGCTGCCTGCATGGGGTCTGTTGCCTGGTCCCAGGGAAAGTTTCGCGTGGGTGCACCAAACGGGTCACCACCGGTTCCGCAGAATGAATGCCAGTAGGCGATGGCAAAGCGGAGGTGATCCTTAAGCGATTTGTTCCCTACAATTTTTTCCGGATCGTAATACTTAAACGCCAGCGGGTTGTCTGAATCCGGACCTTCGTACCGGATAGTATCTATTCCTTTAAAATATTCCCTGGAGCCGGTAATGTAATTCATGGTATTAGTTGATTAAGTAGTGATTGTTTCCATTCTGAATAGAACGTTTTATATTTTTCGTAACGGGGTTGTCCGGGAGAATAGGCCTCAGTGCGTTGAAGCGGAATTTCCTCTATACCTGAATATAATCCCAGGCCGGCACCGGCGGCGAGAGCCGCACCCCGGGCGCCATCTGTATCGTACACCTCAAGGGTGACCCCGGTGAGTTCGGCAAACAGCCTGCAAAAAAGCGGACTAAGGAAAAGATTGGCCCGGGGTACCCTGATCGTATCCGGTGTCACACCCATTCCCTTTAACAAGTCGAATCCGTATGAAAAGGAAAAGGCAATTCCTTCCTGCACTGCCCTGTACATGGTGTCTCTCCCGTGCCGGTTGAAGGAGAGCCCGGAGAAGGAGGCATGTATGTTCCTGTTTCCAAGCATCCGTTCAGCGCCATTACCGAAGGGGAAAAAGTGGACACCATCCTCAGCTCCCATGGCCTCTGCCGCCTGCTCATTCATGATCCTGTAGTCTGTTTCCCCGGTTAGTTCACGAATCCATCGGTTAGCTATTCCGGTACCGTTGATACATAATAGAACCCCTGTGTGAGGTTTGCCGGATATTTCCGGATGCAGAAATGAATTGATGCGTGCCGACGGATCCGAAACAAGCCCGTCCGTTACAGCATAAATCACCCCCGATGTTCCCGCCGTAGCTGCTACCTGTCCGGGCCTGGCTACTTTCAGGGAAAGGGCATTATTTGGCTGATCACCCGCCCGGTAGGTAAGGGGAGTGCCCGCCGCCAACCCGGTTTCACGGGAGGCAGATTCGGTCACATGACCATGAATACCAAACGAAGGTACAATCTCAGGGGTCAGGTGACCACCTATCCGGTCCATAATCTCGTGCGAGATATCTTCGGCAGTGAAATCATACATTATTCCCTCTGACAGTCCTGACCGTGTAGTTTGCTGCCTGCCCGTCAGGCGCCATGCCAGGTAATCACCCGGAAGCATGGCGACAGTGGCCCGTGCGTAATGCGCAGGTTCATTGGCCTGCACCCAGGCCAGTTTGGCAGCTGTAAAATTTCCCGGTGTATTCAGCAGTTTCTTCAGACAAAATGAGGTTCCGAGTTCCCGCTCAAGTTTTTGTCCGCTCTCAACGGCCCGGCTGTCGCACCATATGATCGATGGCCGGACCGGGGTTCCCCTCTCATCCAGAAGTACCAGGCCATGCATCTGGTAGGATATGCCTATTGCTTCCACAGACCCTGCATTACGGTTTGTCAGTAATTTCTTTATGGCCAGCACTGTATACTTCCACCAGGTCTCAGGATCCTGTTCGGCCCAGCCCGGATGCGGACTTTCGATTCTCATTTCATCCTCAGGCATAAAGCAGGATTCAGTCACCTGGCCAGATTCACTGTCGGTCAGTGAAGCCTTTACCGAAGAACTGCCCAGGTCTATTCCTAGAAGATATCGGGAAGCTGACATAGAGGATTATGAATTAAAACGATTACTTATGGTCATAATGACTAAAACTAATTGAAATTATTTATATTACAAGCGGGAAAGGGTGAAAAAATGAAGAAGGAACGAATACGAAATCTCTCCATTGATTGTGTGATCTTCGGATTTCATCAGCAATCGCTGCAGCTTTTACTTGTGCGACATGCTGACGGTCCGGGTAAGGGGGAGTGGGGACTGCCCGGTGGCTGGGTGGCCATGGAGGAAGACCTGGATGAATCGGCGGGAAATATTCTCCGGGACCTGACCGGTATTAATGATATCTACCTGGAACAACTTCGTGCCTTTGGGCAGGTTGACCGTTTTCCGTCTTACCGGGTGGTGACGATCGCGTATTTCGCACTGGTAAATCCTTCTGACTTTCATCTGATTCCAGGATATACGGCGTCGGATGTGGCCTGGTATAAGGTGGGTGAATTGCCGGCGCTATTGTACGACCATTCTGCCATTGTAAATTATTCTCTCCGGTATCTTCGTGACAAAGTTAGGCGTGAACCTGTGGGTTTTAATTTACTTCCCGCCGAGTTTACCCTGCTTGACCTTCAGCTCCTGTACGAAGCGGTGCTGCAGCATAAACTTGATAAATCGAATTTTCGCCGAAAAATCAAGAAAATGGGACTTCTGGTGAGGAGTGGCAAGCAGGAGAATGTCCCGCACCGGGCGGCTACCCTTTATTCCTTTGACCCGTCGGTGTACCGGGCTCTTACCCGGAACGGGTTTAATTTCGAGTTATAATTTCCTTCGGATAATTTTTATTACAAAATAAAGCAGAACGACGGCCGCGAGCATAATTCCGCCCACGATAAGTTCCTGACGGCTGAGTCCGCTGATAAACCAAATGATGACCAGGGAGGTCAGTATGGGGATTGTGAACCCGCCGGGAATAGTAAAACCCTCCACCTCCGGGTGGGACTTGCGGAACTTTATTACCGATGCGGCAATTCCGAGGTAAATCAGCAGGATGGTGACGCTCGATGCGATGGCCATTGACTGGAAACCACCTGCCACTGCCAGCAGGCATCCGGCCAGTGAATAGGTAATGACCGCGAGATAGGGGGTTTTGAAACGTGGATGAATTCGGGCCAGGCTTTTGGCCGGGAGAATGCCATCACGCGCTAACCCGTAGAGGACACGTGGTATATTGAGCAGTTCCCCGGAAAGGTTGCCGAACATGGAAACAGCCGCGCCGATGATGAGAATTGTGAATCCAACGGGTCCGGCAAACCTGTATGCCGCTTCGGCCAGCGGGCTTTCAGTGTACCGGCGTAATTCATCACCCAGAATACCCTGTGTTACCAGTTGGATAAGCATGTATAAGCTGAGTATAACCGCAAGACTGATAAAGATTGCCTTAGGTATTGATTTACGTGGATTTATTACTTCTCCCGTTACAGGTAACGCGCTTTCCGACCCCTGGAAGGCAAAGAAAAGCAGCAGGGATACACTGGCAAGGTCTGTGATATTTGGTGTATCCACCCAGACCAGGTTATCGGCGGACAGGGAGAAGGACCCGATAATTACAAAGAGAAGGAGAGGAATAAGTTTGGCAATTGTCGTGAATTTTACCATTCCGATTCCTTCCTTCACGCCCCTGACATTGAGGTAGCCAACCCCGCCAAAAATGAGCACGAAGAACAGGATTCGTATATAACCGATATTCAGTGCAGGTACCAAGGAGGTGATGACACCGAACAAAACATTGGCTACGGCGGCATCCGCGGTAAGGGTGGATATAAGGAAAAGGATGGCAGTCACAAAGCCTGCCGCATCGCCAAAAGCTTCATGTATGTAGGCATACGGCCCCCCGGCTATGGTCACCTTACTGCCGATCTCGGCAAAGCAAAGCATGACCAGCAACAGCAAAATCCCGCAGAAGAGATATGCCACGATGCTCTCGGCCCCCATATTGAGTCCGACGGCAGCCGGAAGCACAAATATTCCGGCTCCGACCACGATGTTAATTATGTTGGCCGTGAGGCCCCATGCAGTTATTTTGCGAGGTAATTCATCTTCCCGGAAGGATGGATGATCAGGGATATTTTTATCGGTCATACGAGAGGTTAAGGATTGACAGTGATGACTGCGAATTCGTGCAGGATTGAACCGTTAACGATGTGCCTGGATAAACCATCACATTGAATAGAGGGAAAAGGAAGGTTCATGGAAAATACCCTGTCTTATTGGAAAAATTCAATGTACAAATACAATTTGAATTAATCATCATTATTCTCCTGACTTCAGGTTAAATGCTGAAAATCACCATTTTCCATGATTCATGATGGGCGGGTCATTAGTAAATTTCAGAAAAATATTATAACTTATCAGAACAACCTATGAAAGTGAACAAATCGATATTATCCGCACTGGTGGGCAGTGTGGGTCTTTGCGCCATAGGCGTGTTTGTCTATATGGTATTGTTGCCCGGTATAGCCTATCTCATTATTTCAGGCACCGCCAACCACGGCTTCGCTTTTGACGGCCCAAAAAATGTATACTGTATCCTGACCCTCAGCGTGGCTGGAGGATTTATCGGATGGGGCCTCCATCAACTTCGTCAAAAGTTTTAATTGAATCCGCCGTAATCAGAAACAATCCTGTCCTAATGCGGTGTCAGTTCCCTCGATAATTCTTCCAGGGTCTTACCTTTCGTTTCTGGCATCAGTTTCCAGACAAAGAGCAGCTGAAGTACCATCATAACTGCGAAGAACGCAAAAACCGGCCATGGGTTATCTCCAAAAATCCCTTCCTGGCGGTCAATGAACAGCGGCGTGAGCAAGGTGATCAGTGCAGCGAAAACCCAATGTGTACCTGTTCCCAGCGATTGTCCGTAGGCGCGCACCTGGTTGGGAAAAATTTCTGAAATAAATACCCAGATGACCGCACCCTGTCCGATCGCATGCGACGCAATGAACACCAGGATGAAGGTCAGCAGGAATGCAGGGTCTACCCCTACATAGAATGAATAAGCGGTCATCGCCAGGCTGAATATATACCCGAGCGAACCAATGAACATAAGGGTACGACGCCCCAGCCGGTCGATGAAATAAAGCCCGGCCATGGTGAAGATGAGGTTAATTCCGCCAATGGCAATGGAATTGAACAGCGAGTCCTGTGCCGCGAGCCCGGCCATTTCAAGCAACTCCGGGGCATAATACAGAATGAAGTTTATTCCTGACAATTGATTGAACATAGCCAGGAGGAAAGCCAGCAGAATAGGCTTAAAATATCTTCTCGAGAAAAATTTTACTTTTTTCGAGTCACTCAGGGCATCATCCTTAATATCCTGCAGACGTTGTTCGGCTGTTAAGGGATCAATTACTCGCAGAATGCGCAGCGCTCCTTCCGCGTCATTCTTTTTAAGATAGAGCCAGCGGGGACTGTTGGATACACCCAGTACCATCACCGTGTACAGAAAGGCGGGAATTCCCTCCACTCCCAGCATCCACCGCCAGTCATTCTCTCCGTCAAACCCGGCCAGCAGGTAATTGGATATGTACGCGATCAGGATACCGAAAACAATCATGAACTGGTAGAGGGCTACGAATTTACCCCGGTTTCTTGAAGAGGTGATTTCAGATATATAAGTGGGTGCAGCCACAGAGGAGGCTCCAACTCCCAGTCCGCCTATAAACCTGAAAAAGGAAAATGTATATGGATCAGGTGCCAGTCCGCTTCCCACCGCACTGATAAAATAAAGCACACCAATCCAGATGAGCGTCTTTTTCCTTCCCAGTTTATCCGTTGGAATTCCGCCAAATAGGGAACCCAGCACAGTACCCCAAAGGGCCATGCTCATTATAAAGGTGCCATGGAAAACAGGGGAGGTGTTCCATAATTGTTTGATCGGCTGATTGGCGCCCGAAATTACGACTGTATCAAAACCAAACAGGAATCCGGCAAGTGCCACTGCCAGGGACCACGCAAGTACTTTATTTTTCATAAGCTAAGTTATTCACCAGGAACATATAAAAATCGGTTTGGGATCGGACCTGGTCAGGTATGCACATGTTTTGTTATTTCTTCCGGCGGCCAGTCCCACCTTTTTATTCAGTAAATTTTCCTCCGTTTACTTCCTTGACAAAATCGACCACCCCGCCGATATAGGTTTCCTGGTCGTCATATTGAGAAAGATGACTGCCTTCCCGACAAAACAGGTACCGGCTGTTGGGGATTTCTTCAGACATCCATTCCATATGCTTGGGATCCATTGTATCGTAGGCACTGCCTATAACGAGGGTCGGGACTGTAATGGAGGAAATGTCGGCCGTCCGGTCCCAGTTTTTAAGGGTGGCATCACCGGTAATCCCAAATTCACTGTATCCCTGCATGTACACATACACTTCGGGGTTGACGTGATTGAGGGACCTCATGACGGGTTCGGGCCAATTCTCGATGGGCATTCGCAGTACGTGTTCGGTATAATGGTGTTCCATAAGTAATTCCATATACCGTGGGTTTTCAAAATCCTGGTTGGCCTCGATTTCCAGGATTTCCTCATAAACGTCAGGGTCAAGCTGGGGACCAAGCACCTCCTTGGCATATGCATTGTACGCCGGGATACTCGACATCATATTGGAAATGATCAGTCCCTTCAGGTTATCCTGGTATTTCAGTGCATATTCCATGGCCAGTATGCCACCCCAGGACTGTCCCAGCAGGTAAAAATTATCTTTATTGAGCCCCAGCGCTTTCCTGACCTGTTCGACTTCCTCCACAAACCTTTCCGTTGTCCAGAGACTTGTATCGCTGGGTTGGTCACTGTAGTATGATCCCAGCTGGTCATAGTAGATATATTCGATGCCTTCAGCCGGCAGGTACGCATCAAAACATTCATACAATTCGTGGGTCATGCCCGGGCCTCCGTGAAGCAGCAGAATTCGCATTTCAGGGTTATTTCCCATCCGTTTGGTCCAGACATTGAACGTGCCCTTTGGCGTTTCCACCGGGATCATGGAGACCCCGCCGCTGAGCTGGTCCGACTTGCCGGAGTAATCCCAGTATTCATTTTTAGAAATAGTGTCCGCTTCCGTCTTATCGGGTTCATTCTCCGTGGTGGTGCATCCGCACAAAAGAAGTGCGGTACAGAAGAACAGTTTATACGTCATGTCATTCATTGGTTGTGTTTTCAGGTATTGGCGGAGGTCCGGGAGGCAGGATTCCCTCGTACTTGTATTCTCCGAGCCGTTCCTTAAACTCTTCCTTTATTTTGCGACGAAGTGACTCATCCTTGTACAGGTCGACCATCGTCATGGCCAGCGCCTTGGAGGCATAAACAAGCCCCTTATGTCCGATCGACATACCTCCGCAAGCCACCACTGCCCAGGAATGCCAGGGGGTGCCTTTCGGGGCGATTGTGGCGCTCAGGCTGATCACCGGGACGACCTGGCTGACATCCCCGACATCGGTGGACCCGCCCTCCGGATCCTTCATCGTTTCCCGGAGCGGTTTGATGCTGGCATCCAGGCCTTCTTCCGGTTTGCCGGTAGCCTGCTGAATCCTGCGGGCAAAGGCTACTTCCTCTTCGGTATAGGTTATATCACCGAGATATTCCAGGTTTTCATGAAGGGCAGCTCCGCCGGTCCGGTTTACCAGTATTTCATGAACACCCGAAATCAGGGTGATTTTATAGTCAACATTGGCCATGATCGCGGCTCCCCGCGCAATCTCTTCGGTTTGCTTCCATACCTCACGCATCCCCCCGGTTTTTGAATCGCGCACCCGCATCCAGACCTTCGCATAATCGGGCACTACATTGACTACCTGGGCGGCCTCCATGATGTGATAGTGCATCCGTACGGTGGGCTTTACGTGCTCCCGGTACATGTTAATACCTGTGGTGAATAATTCTGCGGCATCCCCTGCACTTCGCCCGTTCCACGGATCAGCCGCAGCGTGGGCGGCTTGTCCGAAATATTCGACATAGTAATCGACCAGGGCCTGGCTGCTTTGAACGCTGGCTTCGGTCAGGTAGCTGGGGTGCCAGTCCATGCACACGTCCACATCGTCAAAAAGCCCTTCGCGGATCATCCACAGTTTACCGAAAAATTTCTCCTCCGCCGGGGTCCCGTAAAACCGGACGGTTCCCTTTATGCTTCCATCATCGATAAGCGCTTTAATGGCACTCGCGGCTCCGAGAGAGGCAGTTCCGAAAATGTTATGCCCGCACCCGTGTCCTGGTGCGCCTGCATTCCTTGGCTCCTTGGTGGGAACTGTTTTTTGGGATAAGCCCGGCAAGGCATCAAATTCTCCCATAATACCGATAACCGGAGCTCCTGATCCGTATTCGGCAATAAAGGCTGTCGGCATTCCCGCCACCCCGCGGGTGACGCGAAAACCCTGGGCTTCGGCGTAATCGGCCAGGGCGGCAGAAGATTTATATTCTTCAAAGGCAGTTTCTTCGAATCCCCAAATCTCATCACTGAGGCTGATTAATTGTGCTTCATGGGAGTTTACGTGATCAATAACCTGCTTTTTTTCTTTGCTGATCTTCTGGGCTGAAAGGGGAAAGCTCACAAGGACTGCGAGCAGCAGCGGAATCATTTTATTCATATATCCAAAATTAAAGTGGATCAAGATACGAAATGAATGGCTGTGCGACAACTTTAAGAAGGGGGAGGGTCGTCGGGAAAATAATTCCGGGCCTCACGTGCAATTTGCCTGCCGGCAAGAAACACCCTTACGCCCAGTCCGGAGAAGAACAACGCGAATATGAACGCAGGTACTGACGGTGCAGTAATAAAAACAAACACGGAACCAACAACTACGCTGAATCCAAACAGGTAGATGGTGTAGACAAGGAGGGTGGTACCGGTTTTTGCCGGATGATAATACCAGGTGTTTCTGAAGGCTTCGTTTTCTTCTTTAAATTTTCGGTAACTCATTTCTGCATATGCCCTTGCCCGTTCACGGCGCTGAGTTTCAAAATCGGCATGGTAACTACCTGTTTGGCTGGCCGACGATTTCTGCCCTCCGTCAGTCAGTGATTCATAGGCTTCTGTAATCCTGATGAATTTTTCGGTGGCATCCGGCGACGGGTTCACATCCGGGTGGAGGGCCGAAGCCAGTTTCCGGTAGGCCTTCCGGATTTCTTTTTCGGAAGCACCGGGAGATACGCCCAGCACGTCATAATTACTGTCCATACTATGCAATCAACAAAAATTTTTAGAAACGACCACGAAGCGTTGTATCTTTAGACATAACCCCCTATGCGAGCAAGTACACGATATACCATGGCTGTTCATATTTGCGTTTTCCTGGCATACAGGGAAGGGGTATATGTGCCCTCTTCCGAGCTGGCAGAGAGCGTCCGAACGAACCCGGTGGTCATACGCCGTCTTGTACACGACCTCATTCAGCACGGAATCGTGGAAAGTGCTTCCGGTCCTCAGGGAGGCTTCCGGCTGAGTCGTGCACCGGAAAATGTGACCCTGGGTCAGTTATACGAGGCTACCCGGGAAAATGAACTGTTCAAACGCCCCGCACCCAACCCGGATTGCGTGGTAAGCTCCAATCTGGACATATTGCTCCATGATGCTTTCGGGGAGGCAGAAGAATGCCTGGCCCGGCAGCTCGACAAATCAAGCATAGCAGACCTCTATCGTCATCTTAGAGACATACTGGGGCCGGAAAAAGCAGCCATAGCCATTCAGAAAGGAAAGTAATTCGTCGGTTGCCCGACAAAATGATAAAAGCATCCGGCTTTCCGGCAACCTCATCACTGCAGGTTCGTTGAGTGTAACAATAAAAGATACATTTAACTTTAATTTACACTGAAATGAAAAATCTGGAAGTATTAACACCTGAAACGGCCTCTGATTCCTCACGTGAGCTGTTCGCTGCGATCAAAGGCAAAATAGGCATGCTACCCAATGTCTATGCCACCATTGGCCATTCTGCCCCGGCTTTAAAGGCCACCCTGGGGATTCAGGATGCGTTATCGAACGGCGCATTTTCCGACAAGGAGCGTGAAGTAGTTGCGCTGGCGGTGGCACAGGCCAATGAATGTGAGTATTGCCTGGCGGCGCATACGGCGGTGGGCAAAGGGCTCGGGCTGAGCCAGGAGGATACAGTTGCCATCCGTACTGGTGAGGTCAACGACACCCGCCTGCGAGCCTTATCGGTACTGGCATATGCAATCACTGCGTCCAGGGGATATCCAGGCCAGGAGAAGATAGATGCCTTTTTTAATGCGGGCTTCTCCAGGGCGGCACTTTCGGAGCTGATCGTTCTGGTTGCGATGAACACCATTACAAACTATACGAATCATATCGCCGGTACGCCCATTGATTTTCCTGCGGCGCCTGCGCTGGCGTCTGTCTGAAAATCGTAAAATACAGGAAGGCCCTGTGACCATGGTGACAGGGCTTTTTCTATATCTCCGCGAGAATGTCCGTCAGGTCATCAATCTCCTTCGTCGTATTAAAATAATGCGGGGAAAGCCGAATGAGCTGATCTACCTTTTTGCGGGCAAAATCATACCGTGCCGACTCTTCCGAGCTTACTGAGAAGTACACATTATTCTCCTGCAAAACACGCTGATGATCGACCAGGGATTTGCCGTGCTTACGAAAAGTAATAATACTGCCCTTTTGTGTTCCCAGATCGTAGGTCTTCATGTCTTTCATCGTATCAAGCCTGTGCCTGAGGTGCTCACAAAGGGTGGAATTACGATGCCAGATCTCATCGGCCCCCAGGTTGTTGGCGTACCCGATAGCGGCCTTAAGACCCAGCATCAGGGCGTAGGGCATTTCCCATTGTTCAAAACGACGGGCAGACTTATCCAGTTCGTAGGTATCCGGACCCGTCCAGGTTGCACCCCGCAGGTCAATAAATAACGGGGCGTAGTTTTCATAGAGCATTTTGTCGGCAACATACAGAAATCCCGTACCCCTGGGCCCGCGAAGGAATTTCCGGCCGGTGGCACTTAAGAAGTGACACTTGAGACGGTTCACATCCAGCGGGAGCTGTCCGACCGACTGACACGCATCCAGCAGAAAGACACAGTCATGTTCTTCGCAGATTGCCCCGACGGCTTCTGCATCATGAAGGATGCCCGAACTGGTAGGGATATGCGCCATGCTGACCAGCCGGGGTTTGTGCCGGATGATCATTTCACGGCAATGATCCAGGTCCAGGTCGCCATTCTCACGATTTCTGATCCGGATTATTTTTATACCAAGCCGGGACTTGAGCGAGAGGAATTGCAGGTGGCTTGACACATAGTCGTCATCGGTGGTCAGGATGACATCGTCTTTCTGAAAGGGGATGGAGGAGAGGGCCCGCATATAGGCATCTGTGGCGCTGGAGGTAAATGCGATATTGCGCGCAGAGGCATTAAGCAGTAGTGCTGCTTCCTGGTAAAACCCGGCAATATCGTGTTTTTTATGATCGGCGAGCCAGTAACCCCCTGACCGTTCTTCCTCCTGCAGGTAGTCCTGCAGGGCCTGGTTTACCGGAGCGGGGGGCAGGGAAGACCCTGCACTGTTGAAGAACAGCTTATCATGACAGCCCGGGGTCTCTTTTCTTATCTGGTTGATTTCCATACACCAAATTAGCCATTCGGCAAGGAGATACCAACCATAAGGTTCCTGACTTTAATAATCAAATAAATTCACTATTTTGGCGCTGTCCCAAATTAATCAGCATGCAAAAAGTTTATTTACTGCTCCTAACCTGCCTGTGCTTTCACCTGCAGGCCCAGGAAAGCCCGAAAGCGTTTATCCACGCCCGACTGATCCCGGTTGACGGGCCTGAAATCGAAGACGGCACGCTTGTCGTGCACAATGGAAAGATACTGGCCGCAGGGCCGTTCGGTCAGGTTCAGGTCCCGGAGAATGCGGAAGTGACTGACCTCACCGGCAAGGTGGTGATGCCCGGGCTGGTCGATACACATTCTCATTTAGGCGATGGCTCGGGTGGCGACCGTTCCAGTGCCCTCAACCCGGAGGTGCGTATCCTGGATGCGCTGGACCCGGTGAGCGACAGTTTCAAACGTGCCCTGGCCGGCGGGATCACCACCCTGAATGTAATGCCCGGATCAGGACATTTGATGAGCGGTCAGACGGTGTATATAAAGCTGCGCAAGGATGCGAAAACCATCGAGGACCTGCTTTTTTGCGAGGATATCAACAACGGTATATGCGGAGGTATGAAGATGGCCAACGGAACCAACTCCATCCGGTCGCAGCCCAATTTCCCTGGAACCCGGGCCAAATCCGCCGCCATGGTAAGAGCCCTTTTCATGCAGGCCCAGGAATACCGGAAAAAAGTGGAGGAGGCTGAAACCGATACCTCCAAAACGGCTCCCCCGAGAGACTTGCGGATGGAAGCGCTGGTTCAGATTATGAACGGGGAGCGCATTGTACATTTTCATACGCACAGGCATGATGATGTGCTGACCGCCATCCGGTTGTCACAGGAGTTTGGCTTTAAGGTAGTATTACACCATGTCAGCGAAGCCTGGAAGGTGGCCGATGAAATCGCGGCCGCCAATGTACCGGCGTCCATCATTGTGATTGATTCACCCGGGGGTAAGCTGGAGGCAATGGACCTCCGGAATGAAAATGGTGCGGCCCTGGAAGAGGCCGGCGCACTGGTTGCCTTCCATACGGATGACGGGATCACTGACTCACGGGTCTTCCGGCGATCGGCGGCCATAGGGGTCCGCGATGGTATGTCCCGTGCCAAAGCCCTGGAAGCACTTACCCTTGCAGGTGCCCGCATGCTTGAAATGGATGACCGGCTTGGCAGTCTGACACCGGGCAAGGATGCTGATTTTATCGTGCTGAGCGGAGATCCGCTGAGTACCTATTCCCATGTGGAGCAAACCTGGGTGGAAGGCCAGAAAGTATTTGATCGCGCTAACCCGGAGGACAAGGCTTTTGCCACCGGGGGTTATAAAGTTTATCGTTCCAATCTTTACCTGCATACTCATGAATAAGTTCCTGCCAATCATTCTCCTTTGCCTGATTTCTGCATATACAACCCATGCCCAGCTGGCCATTAAAGGAGGTAAGGTCTATACCATGGACGGGCCTGTCATAGAAAACGGGGTAGTCCTTGTAAAGGACGGTAAAATCGATAAAGTGGGTCCGGCCAATACCCGGATCCCGAAAGACTACCGTATTATTGAAGCCGCCGTGGTGACTCCCGGCCTGATAGATGCCCATTCCACGGTGGGATTCAGCGGTTACATGAACCAGCCCCACGATCAGGATCAGCTGGAGAGTTCTTCGCCCTTTCAACCTGAATTGCGGGCCATTGATGCGTACAATGCGCGGGAAGAACTGGTCCGTTACCTGCAGGGCTGGGGGGTGACCACCATTCACACCGGTCACGGGCCGGGGGCGATCGTCAGCGGCCAGACCATGATTGTCAAAACCAAAGGGGAGAATGTGAATGAAGCCCGCATCGAGGATGCCACGATGCTGGCGATGACCATCGACCCGGTGGTAAGTTCCAATTTTGATTCTCCCGGAACGACGGCCAAACAGATTGCAATGATTCGTGCGAAACTGATCGAGGCCAGGGAGTATAAGGAGAAGCTGGATGACGATAATGACAAAAACGACCCCCCGGTAAATATTCAGATGGAGGTCATGGGCAGGCTGCTTGATGGAGAAATACGCGCCCTGATCACCGCCAACCGCCAGCAGGATATCCTTTCGGCCCTTCGTATTGCCGAAGAATTTGACATCGACATTGTGATTGACGAAGCCACCGAGGCCTACCTGGTGACGGATGAGATCCGCGAATCAGGCTTTCCTGTTATTCTCCATCCCACCCGCATCCGTGCGAACGGGTCACGGGAGAATGTGACAATGGAGGCTGCGAAATTGCTGCATGAGGCGGGCATACCCGTGAGTATTAAAAGCGGATTTGAAGCATATGTCCCCAAAACAAGGGTCATCCTCTTTGAAGCTGCCGAAGCTGTGGCCAACGGATTGCCCTATGAAGAAGGGTTAAAAGCCATTACCATCAATCCGGCAGAAATGCTGGGAATTTCTGACCGGGTAGGCAGTCTCACCAAAGGGAAAGACGCAGACCTGGTTCTGTATACCGGCGATCCGTTTGAGTACCTCACCACCGTGTGTGCCGTGATCATCGACGGTGAGCTCGTTAAGGAAGGGTGTGAATAGGGCGACCCGACTTCTGAAACAGTGTTTTGATTGGTGGTAGCCCGCGAAGAGGGTAATTCATGTAACTTTATGATAAAGTAAATCGTGTGATATGAAGATTGGGATTTTTCTGTGCATTCTTTTTCCCTTATTTGGATATGGCCAGGTTCTCGAAAGCAATCTGCCGGTAATTGTAATCAATACCGAAGGCAATACGATCGTCAACGAACCCAAGGTCCTGGCCGGAATGGGAATCATTGATAACGGACCGGGCAATGTGAACCGTTCCGACGACCCGTATAATGATTACGACGGGGTGATAGGTATTGAGTTCCGCGGATCCTCCAGCCAGTCTTTCCCAAAAAAGAATTATGGGATTGAGTTGCGTAAGGTGGGCGAACAGGATACTTCCCTGAGCTTGCTGGGGCTCCCCGCCGAGGAAGACTGGGTGCTGCACGGACCTTATTCCGACAAGTCGCAGATGCGCAACGTGCTGACGTTTGCTTTGTGGAAACATACAGGCAGGTATGGTTCGCGTTTCAGGTATGTGGAACTTATTATCAACAATGATTACAAAGGACTGTATGTGTTAATGGAGAATGTGAAGCGGGATGGTGACCGCGTGGATATTGCCCGCTTGCAGGCGGATGAGAATTCAGGGGATGACCTGACCGGTGGCTATATCATCAAACTGGATAAATTTGATGGTACCGTGAGCGGGGACGGATTTCCATCGCTGTATGAGCCTCCCGGCCGCACCAGTCCGGAGCAGCAAATCTATTTCCAGTATGATTACCCGAGAGGGGATGAAATTACGCCGCAGCAGGAAACCTACATCCGCGATTACGTGAGGGGCTTTGAGGACGCGCTCAACAGCGGTAAATTCACAGATCCGGTTACCGGGTACCAGGCCTGGGCGGATATGAATTCGTTTGTCGACTACGCAATCCTGAATGAAATGACCAGGAACGTGGACGGCTACCGGCTGAGTACCTTTCTGTATAAGGATAAAGACAGTAATGGCGGCCTGTTGCATATCGGCCCCCCCTGGGACTACAACCTGGCCTGGGGTAATGCCAATTATTGCGATGGTTCGGCTATAAGTGGTTGGGCCTGGGATTTCAACAAAGTCTGTGACGGGGATTTCTGGCTGATACCGTTTTGGTGGGACCGCTTCCTGCGCGACCCGGCATTTGTTCAGCGGCTTAACGAGCGCTGGACAGCGTTACGGTCAGGGCCTTATGCCACCAATCGTGTACATGCCTACATTGATTCACTGGCAGCCGCACTGGACCAACCCATTCAACGGAATTTTGAGCGCTGGGGCTACCTGGGAGAATATGTCTGGCCAAATAATTTTGTGGGACAGACCTATGACGAGGAGGTAAATTACCTGAAAGACTGGTTGTCGCAGCGCCTGAACTGGCTTGACGCCAATTTCCCTTCCCTGCTGGCTATTACGTCCACCTCGCCTGAGCGTTTCCCGGCCATACAGGCTTATCCAAACCCGGTTACTGATTTTCTAAGGATCGCCGGGACCGTGGGAATCGCACGTGTTGAGATCCGGGATATGGGAGGGCGATTGCTGATTTCTGAGGAAAATGTTACCGGTCCGGTTGAAGTGGATACCCGGTTTTTAGCACGTGGAGTATACCTGCTGACAGTAAGACAGCAGGATGGCGGCCTGCGAACGGTGAAAATTCTAAAGTAGAAGTTACTCAATGACTGTCCGGCTAGCCGAAAGGTAATTGATCAGGGGTTCGCGGGTCAGCATCCCCTTGTATTGCAACCAGTCGATATACAGCTGCAGGATATTCTCATACAGGTCGAGTTTCCGCCGGGTAAGATCGTTCCTGTAATTGACCAGCTCAAGCAGCGCTTCCACATTGCTGTATCCTGCCGCCGGGGCGTTATCAAAGGAGCGTAGTTTTTCTTCAATCTTTTCGTACTGGGCAATCTTTGTCTCCAGCATATTCTCCCAGGTAAACAGCTTCACGTCAACTTCGCGTTCCATTTCCTGAACGTCCTGCTGGTCCTGAAGTACATCCAGGCGGCGACGGGCAAGATCGGGTCGGTCAGGATTGACCACCGGGAGTTGCAGGGCCAGCTGCAACCCAAAATTTTCGTTGAAGGTTTCACCCCGGTAGCTGCGGTATTCGGCCTGGAGGTACCCGAGGTTGCTGAAACTTTCCTGGCGGTTTATCTCCCAATCCGCTTCGGAAAGCAAGGCCTTATTTTCTTCCCGCAGCACAAACAGGTTCTGTCCTTCACCGGGCATTTCCAGGTCATTCCTGATCTGATCAACCGTAACCAGCTGGAACGATCCCAGGTTCAGTTCGCCTTCGAAATCATAATCCCGGCGGATCAGAAAGGTTAGCTGACGAATGTCGGCCTGGATGTCTTCCCGCTGGAGATCATTCTGAAATATTCTGCGGTCCAGTTCAATAAGTTCCTTCCCCGCCTCCTGCCGACGGCTGTTCGCACGCATCAGCTGCCGGTATCTTTCTGTCTCACCGGACTCAATCTCCCGGAGAGAAGACAGGTAATAGAAATCGATCAGCAATTTATAGCGACGGCTAAGTACCTCAGAAAATGCGACCAGGTTTTCTGTTTCCAGGCTGGAGGCGAGCAGGGCAGTATGTTCCTTGTTAGCCCGGCGTTCGAAGGGGTTGAGCGGTGCCACGCGGAGGCGATAATCATTCACTCCGGATTCCATATCCCGGGCACGCATCCGTAATTCCACTTCCCGCAGAAACGGGGACCTGAAGTTTCCTTCCTGAATGTATTTCTGCTGTACCCTTACCGCCTGTATCTCCGGATCGGTGGCAGAACGGGACAGATAATTATCCACGTTAAACTGGGCGATGGCCGGCAAACCGGGCAGACATACCAGCAAAAAGAATACGTTACATCGGGCCGAGATAGACATATACCTTTTCTCCGTTTAGAAATTCATTGTCAATGGGAATCTTCACAAATACCTCCCTGCCCCACATGGGGGTCTGCGGGTTTTGTATCATTTGGGAAGGGTAGGATACGATTCGCGATCCTATTTCCACTACCTCTCCCTTGATGGCATATTCCCTGTTGATTGATTCAACCCTTACCTGGTCTCCCACCTCCACCGGCACAATGGCCTGCTCGTTCATATACGCCTTGATCACATCCGGGTTTTCGTCGTATACCGACAGAATGGTCTCATAGGGAGGGATCAGCTCCATAAGCTGGACAGTAACCTGCCCGATGGTTCCGTCGATCGGCGAATACTGGCGCAGGTTTTCCTGTTCAGTGAGATGGCTTTGCAGTTCGTCATTCAGCCTGTTCCGGCGGAGTCGGTAAAAATCCAGGTCTTTGTCGTACAGTTTTCGCTGGCGCCCCTGTTCCTTTACGTACCGGTTTTCTTCAAGCTCCTTTTCCTGGAGAATACCACGCCTTGCCACATAATAGGGGTCTTCACCCTCGAGAGTATCCGACCGGGTCCACTGGCTTACTTCGGCAAAGAAGAGGGAATCCGACCGGTATTCTGATTCCAGCTCCTTGAGCCGGGCATCAAGTGCAGCGATTCGCTGCCGGTATCGAATGGATTCAATCTCTGCCATGGCCCGGTAATCCTCCTGGCGGCGTGCTTCTTCCGAAGCGAGCTGATCAAGCTCATTGCGAAGTTTCTGGATATCCAGGTCAAGGTCGGGCCGTTCCACTTCCAGCAACAGATCTCCCTTCTGAACATGTTCGCCGGCAGCCACATGAAGCTGCTTGATCCGGACTGGTTTTGGATAGGAGATCGCGGTTTTTTGTGGCTCGACCTCAGCCACCACGGCATAATTTCGGTTTTTGCTGTAGAACGACACGACGAGAAGAAAAGCGGCGGTAACTATGACGACCGCATAGAAAACAAGTCTGCGAATCATAACTGGACCTCCTCTGATGGCCGCATCCGAAGGTTGCGGTACCCCGGCAAGCGACTCATTTGTTCGAACAATTCCTGCTGATCCACCGAGTGGGCTATACCCACCCTGAACGTATACCTGAACCCTTTATCCTCCTCCAGGCGGCGGTAGCGCAACGGCTTCCCGCGGATGCCGCGTTCATCCAGAAAGCGGAGCATCAGCTCGGTTTGTGCGTCATTCTCCACCGAAAAAACGATATCAAAGTATTCTTTCTGGCCGGGTCCGAAGGGAGAATAGTGAAGCAGCACAGCCACCAGGCAGAAAATAAGTGTTCCGGCCACGGCGATGGCATACCCGTACACCCCGGTGGCAATGCCTACTGAAAGGGAGGCAAAGATGAATATGATATTCCTGGGATCACGAATAAGCGTACGGAAGCGAATGATGGCAATCGCACCTATGATCCCGAAACCGGCAGCGAGGTTATCCCCCACGGCCATGATGACCATGGCAGACACGGTGGAGCTTAATACAATGGCATGAAAAAAATGGCGGGGAAACCGGTCTTCGCTGTACGTAAACCGGTAGGTGAGTCCGATCAGCGTACTGAGGACGAATGAAAGCATCAGTGAATATAAAGCCACCTCAAAGGAGGGGAACGCATAATAGTCTGCGCCAAACAGGTTTTCCAGCATTACCTCAAGATTATCCGAATATAATCTGAAAATTAAGTTATTTTAATTGGCCTACAAGGCCGATGGTTAATTATTGCCCTACAATTATATGAATGGCACATAATCAAACGGTCTCAGGCATGGTAGAGACTTTTATTTTTGCCATATTTAGTGACTCAATTTGACCCATATCCGCATTTATGTCTGTCAAGTCTCAATTTTCTTTTTCGTTCCTGGTTCCTTATTCACTCGTCGTACTGGTTTTCTTGCTTACACTCGTTTCATGCGGTGAAAAACCGCTGACAGAGATCGGGCAGGGCGACCGTATTGTGCTTATTGGCAATAACCTGGGTTCCCGGATGATGAATTACGGCCATTTCGAGACGGAAATGTACCTGCGTCATCCGGAAAAGAATCTTTTTATACGCAACATGTGTGACCCGGGCAATACGGCCGGCTTCAGGCCGCATTCGAGCCGGAATTCACCCTGGGCATTTCCGGGGGCAGAGCAGTTTCAGGGAGAACTTGCCAATGCGTCCCATTCCGAAGGCCATTTTGAGACCGAAGATGAATGGCTGCACCGGCTTGGTGCCGACGTAATCATTGCCTTCTTTGGGTACAACGAATCGTTCAATGGGAAACAGGGCGTTCAGTCATTCCGCGGAGAACTTGACGCGTTCATTCGGCATACCCGAAGCCGGAATTACAACGGCGACTCCACCACCCGGCTGATCCTGGTTTCCCCCATAGCCTTTGAAGACTTGTCTGACAAGTTTGATCTTCCTGACGGGGAGAAGGAGAATGCCAATCTGCAGATGTACACCCATGTGATGGAGGAAGTGGCGGATGCAAACCAGGTTCCTTTTATTGATGTGTTTACTGTCACCAGGAAGTGGTTTAAGGAATCACCAGAAGCCCTGACGATTGATGGGAGTCAGCTCAACGACGCCGGGTACCGCAGGCTGGCCTCATTCCTGGCTGACCAGATAGCAGGGAGCGGAGATCCGGAGGCGTCGCGCAGGACGACCATCCAAGCGGCCGTCATGGAAAAGAACTGGATGTGGCACAATGACTTTAAAATTCCCAATGGGGTGCATGCATACGGTCGGCGGTATAATCCGTTCGGTCCGGATAACTATCCGGCCGAAATACAGAAACTCAGGGAAATGACCGCCAACCGGGACACCGCGATCTGGCAGGCTGCAGGTGGCGGATCGTATGACCTGGCTGCTGCGGATTCCCGGACCCGTGTTTTGCCAGAGGTGGAAACAAATTACACCCCGGCCAATGAAGAATATGTCCCGGAATACCTGTACGGGGAAGAGGCACTGGCCAAATTCCAAATGGCATCCGGTTATAAGGTTGAATTGTTCGCCTCAGAAAGAGAATTTAAGGATCTTGCCAATCCGGTCCAGCTCTCCTTTGACAATAAAGGCCGGCTGTGGGTGGCAACGATGCCCAGCTATCCGCATTATAAGCCGGGTGACAGCCGGCCGGATGATAAATTGCTGATCCTGGAAGATACCGACGGGGACGGCAAGGCCGATAAGCAAACCGTATTTGCCGACTCCCTTCATCTCCCGCTTGGGTTTGAGATTGCACCTGAGGGTGTTTACGTGTCACAGGGAACAAACCTGGTGCTGTTGAGGGACACCGACGGCGATGATCATGCGGATAAACGGGAAATCCTGCTGAGCGGTTTTGATGATCATGATACCCATCATGCACACAGTGCTTATACCACAGATCCTTCCGGGGCCATATATATGGGGGAGGGTGTGTTCCTTCATACCAATGTGGAGACGTCCTACGGACCGGTCCGAGGTACCCAGGGCGGTTTTTACCGGTATAATCCTGTCCGGAAACGACTGGAGCGCACCGCCCAGCTTAGTATCCCGAATCCCTGGGGTATTGCTTTTGATGACTGGGGCCAAAACTTCTTCGCCGAAACATCAGGACCGGATGTGCGCTGGATGATGCCGGGCACCGTGAAGCCGGTGTACGGGGATGCGACGCCGAAGTCACGGAACCTGATAGAGGAAGCTCACCGGGTCAGGCCAACCTCCGGGCTTGAATTTGTTTCCAGCCGGCATTTTCCCGATGAGGTCCAGGGCGATATGCTGATCAATAATACCATTGGGTTTT
Organism: uncultured Roseivirgaceae bacterium; assembly: GCA_964563925.1. Taxonomy (GTDB): domain Bacteria; phylum Bacteroidota; class Bacteroidia; order Cytophagales; family Cyclobacteriaceae; genus JAUILA01. The sequence goes on from CAZLZD010000023.1 coordinate 31,329, forward strand.
TAGGTATGAAGCAACACCGGGTGGAAGAAGAGGGTACCGGCTTTACAACGGAACACCGGCAGGACCTGATACGAAGTGACGATCCGAATTTCCGTCCGGTTGACATGGAATTTGCACCAGACGGTTCGCTTTACCTGGTTGACTGGCACAATGTACTTATCGGCCATATGCAGCATAATGCCAGGGACCCGTTGCGTGACCATGCACACGGCAGGATTTACCGGATCACCTACCCGGCCAGACCGTTGGTGGACCCGGTCCGTGTAGACGGGGCATCGGTGACTGAATTACTTGACAACCTCACCCTTCCTGAGTTCCGGACAAGGGCCCGGAGCCGGAGAGAGCTAAGGGGACGGGATCCGGAGGAGGTTTCTGCGCAACTGAATGTATGGGTGGACCGGCTTGATCCGGAATCACCCGGTTATGCCCACAATCTCACCGAGGCTTTGTGGGTCAGCTGGGGAATTAACCGGGTAAATACCTCATTGCTCAAAGCTGTTCTTGCCCTGGACGACCACAGGGCCCGGGCGGCAGCCGTTCGCGTGCTACGGTATTCCGGACACCAGGTGGACGACCAGACATCCCTGCTGGTCCGGGCTGCAGGAGATGAGCACGGAAGGGTGCGCCTGGAGGCGATTGTAGCTGCCTCATGGCTAAACAAACCCGATGGCCTGCTGGTACTTGAAGCCGCTTCCAGACATCCGCTGGATGACTGGATGAAGGATGCCTACGAGACCTCCCTGGCACATTTAAATGGGTTGACCCTCGAGCAGAAAAAAAAGGAGGATTATGATACGGAACTTACCGGGGCAGACCTGGATTTGTTCCGGGCCGGTAAGGAAATTTATGAACGGGAGGGATACTGTATCACGTGTCACCAGCCTGACGGGAAGGGACTGGCAACATCGGGATTCCCGCCGCTTGCCGGTACCGAATGGGTGCTGGGCAATGAAGAGCGCCTGATAAAATTAACACTGAAGGGTTTGTACGGGCCCATTGAGATCCAGGGCGTATCCTATCCGGGGCAGGTACCGATGACACCTTTCGGCGGACTCCTGGATGACGATGAAATGGCTGCCGTGCTTACTTACGTACGGAATGCCTTTGGCAACAAGGCCACACCGATACGTGCCGACAAGGTCTCAGAAGTTCGCGCCATGACTGAAACCAAAAAAGGATTTTATTCTCCGGAAGAGCTACTAAGTGAATATCCAATCAAAACCCCCTGATCGATGACTTACACCCTAAAATGTATTCTTGTATGTGCGTTACTGAGCCTGGTTAGCAGCGGGGCTAATGCCCAGCAGGAGGCGCAATGGCTGCACTATGAGGGAACGCAGGGCCCGGGTAAGGGACTGCATATCGTCCTGGTCAGCGGAGACGAGGAATACCGTTCGGAAGAGGCATTGCCGATGCTCGCCAGAATCCTGACAGCGCATCACGGGTTTACCACCACCGTTTTGTTTGCCATTGACCCCGAAACGGGCCTGATCAACCCGGATTATCAGAATAACATACCTGGTCTCCGTGTACTGGAGGAAGCAGACCTGCTGATCCTGTTTACACGCTTCCGTGAACTGCCGGACGAGCAGATGAAATTTATTGACCATTACCTGAAGCAGGGAAAGCCGGTAATCGGGATGCGTACAGCCACTCATGCCTTCCTTTACAAGAAAAATAAGGACAGTCCCTACAGCCATTATACCGCCATGTCAAACGAGGTTTGGAAGGGCGGATTTGGAAGGCAGGTTCTTGGTGAAACCTGGGTGGATCACCACGGCATTCATGGCGAAGAAGGGACCCGCGGATTGGTTGATGGAATAAAAAAGAGACAGGCACATCCTGTCCTGAATGGAATTGCTGATATATGGGGCTATACAGATGTGTATGGTACGCGCGAGCTGGCTGGTGATGCGGAAGTACTTGTTTGGGGACAATCCACGAGCGGAATGACCCCGGAGGCGCCGGTCAACTGGTCAAGGTCCATTATGCCTGTTGCCTGGACCAGGACCTATAAGCTGGAGGACGGCAAGCCCGGGCGATCGTTTACCACCACCATGGGAGCATCCGTCGACCTGCAAAGTGCGGATTTGCGCCGGCTGCTTGTCAATGCTTCCTACTGGCTGACCGGACTTGCCGTCCCGGAGAAAGCGAGTGTGGAATATATAGGTGAATATTCTCCCACTATGTTCGGTTTTGGCCAATATACGAAAGGCCTTAAGGTACAGGACCTGGAATACGCAGAACCAGGCCTGGAATGAATTCCTTCAGGTTGCTTTTTTTCTACAGGTGCTTATGCCGAAGGGCGCATAAAGCGGACAGAAGCTTATCATGCTGGTAAGAAGAAATATTCCTGCCAGTACCAATAAAATGACGGCTAAAGTCCCTTGGATTACATTCGTGACAGTAAGTAATACCACGACAAGGGCAATAAATACCCTGATAAGGCGGTCGGATTTTCCCATGTTCTTTTTCATGACTTTACGGGGTTTTTGAATGACTAATTTTGATACCCCACCCCCATGTTTTCCTGGTCATCACAACTAACCCGGAATTTGTTCCGGCAGCGGAGTATGCTGGATTGAATGTACCACATTCCTGATACATGAAAACTGACTCAGATCAATAGAAGAACGGATTTATTTCAGGGTTACTCCCAGGTGACATTTGCTGCCGGACGATTATCCCGTCCCTGTACCCCGCGCAGGGCATCACCCAGCTCTGACCGCATAGAATCTGCCATTACAGAGAGTTCCTCCACAATACCAGGAAATTCATCTGCCACATTGGTGGATTCTGAAGGGTCATCGTCGAGGTTGTACAACGCGATCTCATTGAGTTCGACATAGTCGTAATCGACCGGTTCACCTCCCGTACCACCCGGCCTGCCACTCAGCGTTCTGTACCTGTGCGGAAAATACAGTTTCCAGTCGCCGGACCTGACCGCGTGGAGTTCGTTGGTATGATAATAAAAGAAATAGGCTTCATGCGGGCTGGAGGATGATTTTCCTGTTAAAACGGACCAGACATTTTTTCCGTCAATTTCTCTTGCAGGCAGGGGTGCTCCAGTCAGTTCGGCAATGGTTGGGAAAATATCAATAGCCATGACCGGTGTATCGAAGGTGGCTCCTGCCGGGAGTATACCGGGGTACCAGGCAATGAACGGTTCGCGGTGGCCCCCCTCGAAGGCTGTGCCCTTTCCTTCCCTGAAAATTCCCGGCGATCCGGCGTGGTCCCCGTAAGACAACCACGGACCATTATCAGAAGTGAACAGAATGAGGGTATTGGAATCGATCCCGTTTCGTTCCAGAGCTTTACGGATTTCTCCCACCGACCAGTCAATTTCCATGATCACATCCCCGTACAGTCCCCTTTCAGATTTCCCCTTGAATTTATCCGAGACGAACAGGGGGACGTGCGGTTGCGGATGAGGGATATACAGGAAAAAAGGTTTCCCCGCGTTCTCATTTATGAACCGTACACTTTCTTCGGTGATTCGGGTAGTAAGCTGGCTTTGATCCTTTTCGTAATACCGGAGGATGGAGTCATTGCGAAACAGGGGCAAAGCCGGAAAATCAAAGACTGTACCTTGCCACGGATGGGCTGGCCACATGTCGTTGGAATATGGGATTCCAAAAAATTCATCAAAACCCTGTTTGGTCGGGAGCAGATCAGGGTGGTCGCCTAGGTGCCATTTCCCCATTATGGCAGTTGTATAACCTATCGATTTAAGGGATTCGGCCAGGGTCATTTCCTCCGGGTGCAGACCTTTTGATGATTCCGGTCCCAGTGCGCCATGAATATTTACCCGGTTGGGATAGCATCCGGTCAGCAATGCTGCCCTTGAGGCGGAACAGACGGCCTGTGCTGCATAAAAGGAGGTCAGTTTAACACCTTCCCGTGCCAGTTGGTCCAGGTGAGGGGTTTCGATATCCGGACTGCCAAAGGCACCCATATCCTCATAGCCCTGATCATCGGTAAAAATGATCACAATATTGGGTGATTGGTCGGGAGAATTTACTTCAGATGCCGGTTGGCTGCAGCTTACAAGTGCAATAGCGAATACGGCGGTAATCAGATGCCTCATTGGGCTTTAAGATACCATATCGGTTGAGAATTCTGAAACCGTAGCGGTTAAAAAGAAGTTAAGAATTCATGAAATACCGGAAACGGTGGAGAATAAATACAAAAAGAGGCTCCCTGGTATGGATAGCCCCTTTTTAAATTTCTGTCTGCGTTTGATAATCCGATATTCCTGACGAATTATTGAGACCGCGAATAAAGCTCCTGAAAGTCTTCTTTATCACCATCAATTTCCAGCATGACCTCATTGGCATCCAGTGTAAGCACATAGACCGCATCCGGAATCGGCGGTTGTCCCGAAGCGGATTCCCATTCATTAATGAGTTCCCAGCCTTTTACCGGGTTGGTATTCCGGTAGTTCCGGTTTATCGATTTAGAACCTCTCCAGTCGGATACCAGAACATCCTTCACACCATTAGTGAGCGGAGGCCTTCCCATCAGGTATTTCTTCACTACTTCAGGGTCATTTTTGAGGTACTTGACATCGCAGGATCCGCTGCGGATTACTGCGTATTTTCCCTCTGTATTTACGGTGCTGTCTTTCCAGATTAATCGATTGCCTTCAAAACGAAGGTCAATTCCCTGATAGCTATTGCGCTGTTCATTCTCAATGTGGATCCAGCCTCCCTGCATGTTTGTGGCCAGTGTGGTGTTGGTCACATCCATGACTTCGCGCGGTGTAGCCTCTTCGGATTCCGAGCAGGAAACCAAAGACCCTGCTACAACAATAAAGCCAGTTACTATAGCAAAACCCTTCATAATTCATGTTTTTAGTTATGTATATATGAATTTAATGAAGGGGTGGTAACCTGACAGGCAATAAAAAATTATAAAATTTCTTCAAATAATATATAAGCAGATTAATCTTCCCCAGTGTTTACTGAGGCTTTCTTCAGGTTTTCCTCGAGAAAGTCCGCGACGCGTACATAGGCGGTAATCCTGTTCTCCATTTTTCTGATCCCGTGGCCTTCATCCGGAAACCGCAGGTATTCCACTTCTCCTCCATTGTTTCGGATTTTCTCTACAAAGAGGTCGGATTCAGTCACCGGATCCCTCGGGTCGTTGGCTCCATGCAATATCATGACGGGTGATTTTACCTGGTCAATATATTCGATAGGGGAGATTGACTTGAAAAAAGCCCGGTCTTCCGGATCGTCAATATCACCGTATTCCAGGCGATCACTGGCTTTGAGTGCCGGCGAAGCTCCTTCAAGGGCAGTGACCCAGTTTGACACACCGACAAAAGCAACGCCGCAATCAAATATGTCCGGAAGCCTTGACATGGCCGCCATTGTGAGGTAGCCGCCATACGAACCACCCATGACCGCCACATGGTCAGTATCCCCGATACCCTGGGCGGAAAGGTAAGCCACAGCATCTTCGAGGTCAAAGTACTCCACTTCACGTTTTCGTAGATTATTCTCACGTGCGAAGGATTTTCCAAATCCTGTGGATCCCCGGTAATTCAGGTCAAACACTATAAATCCTTTTTGCGTCAGGTACTGGGTAAGGGCATCGAAATCAGGCCGGGCCTGTGACGTCGGTCCGCCGTGCACCGTAATCACCACGGGCATTTCCCCGCCCATGTTGTCCGGGGCGTAAAGAAGTCCGTGCAGCATCAGTCCATCCCGGGCTTCAAAACGGTGAGGCTCCGGAAGGACCATTTTGGTCATATCGAGCCCGGCGGTTGCCGAATGGGTGGCACGGAACAGGGTGCCGTCAGAATTATCCCAGGTCCAGATATCACCTGGTATCTGCGGACTTGTTACATGCGCTGCGTAGATGTCTGCCCCGGGGGCGCGGGTAAGGTTTATGATGCCCGCTGGCCATTGAGGTCCCTCAGAGGTTCGGCCATCGGGAATGTTGTAAATATAATGGGCCGAATATCCTGATTCGTTGGCGATCCAGTGGATAACCTTTTCGTCTTCCGATAAGATGATTTGCTCTATGTCAGTCTCATGATCAATGACAAACTCCATTGTATTATTCTCCAGTGAATAAAATGCGACATTCAGAAATTCACGTGCTTCATTCGTGGTAAGGTAAAACCCGCTTTCATCATTCAGCCACTGGAAATTGCCATATTCAGAAAGGGCCCCTTCCGGACTCAGCATGATGAGCGAGGAATCCCTGACATCGAGCTTATACAAATTGACAGCGTCTTCGCCGACTGATTCAGAAATAAGTACATACCTGCCGGAGGGAGAAATAGAAACCGGGTAATATCCCAGTTTGCCCGGATAAATGTATTGATCGGTACCTGTCTCAATGTCGTAGAGGTGAATATCAAAATCACGGCCATTTCGACCGGTGGTGGAATAAATAAACTGTGAGCCTGTCCGGTTAAATCCGCCAAAAAAACGGAATGCATCTGAAGGCGGCAGGAGTTCACGTTCGGTAGTACCATCGGCAGAGATCAGGTAAAAGCCTTCACGCTCGTTACCTTCCTTGTCTGTCCCATACAGGATTTCATTTCCGGCGGGTGACCATTCGTGAAAGGTTACTGAATTTCCAAAGGTTATCTGCCTGGGTGCATAATTCTCCTGCGACCGGGTCACCCACACCTGGAAATCTCCGGTCAAACGGGTACGGTAGGCCAGCCAGGCGCCGTCAGCCGACAGGGAAGGGGAAATTGCAGACTGGACCTTCAGGAAACGGACGATGTCAGGATCCTGGGCACCGGCCAGTGAGACTTTTCCCGGCACTGGTGAAGGTATGTCGTCAGCAAAAGGATCATTTGCCTGTTGTTTATCCTGGTTTTCAACACAGCCGGAAAGGGATAATAACAAACAAAGGGCAAGAATATTGGCAGGGATGTATAAATTCATGTGGTTACAGGTTTTTGTGGACGGAGGAATTTATCACCAAGAAGAAGAAACATTCCGGTCATGATCGACACATCCGCCATATTGAAGACGCCGGTCTGAAAAATCATAAAATCAATATGCATGAAGTCCGTAACGGACCCGTAGAGTATCCGGTCGGTCAGGTTACCGATACCTCCACCAATTAACAGCGCGATGGCTGACCGGGCGGTCAGGGACAAGTGTTTTGTGCGGAACATATAGACCACAGCTACTACCAGCAGCACGGACGGGAAAAGAATAAAAACCAGGATGCGGGCTGTTTCAGGCAGAGAATCGCCTAAACTCAGGAAAGCCCCGGGGTTTTCCACCTTGGTCAGTGTGAAAAAATCTTTTATAACCTCGATCCTCTCATCGTTATCAATCTGGTTTCTGACCACTTCCTTGCTGATCTGGTCACATCCAACCTGCAGCATCAGCAGGCTGATGACAAAAATCCTGATAAGTCTGTTCATAGGATACCTGGTTTGTCTTTGGTTCGTTAAGATAACCAATATTTTCATTCTGCTGCCCTTGCCTCTGCAGGCCAGGCGGTTGTGGTTGAAAATTAAAGATTTAATTAAAAAACATACACCTGTGGTTCGTGTGAGGTGAAGGATTGTATATTTGCTTATTACTGAGGAGACTAAAGCATAGACATGAAGTCCAGGAAGATCAAAAAACCGGTGAGACCTGATGACCTGACCAGCTGGGTGAGTCTGCTATGCTTTGGACTTACGCTCATATTATCAGTATTCTATTACTTTTCGGATTACGAAACGTTGTATCTGCAGGTGCTGGGCGTTGGAGTCATCCTTTTATTACCATTAATTCTAACCCGCGCCGGGAAGCCGGTCTTCGGAACGCTTCTGCTTTGTTTTCTTGTTTGCCTGCTTCCTATGGCCATGTCGGTATACAACAAGTTGAGTTCACTCGGCCTGGGAATCATCAATCCGGTTAATTATTTCGATGTTCGCCTCGTATTAATTTCCAGCATCATCGTCCCCATGACCACCATTCCCTTGCGCAGGACGGGTCAGCTGCTCCTGGGCGTGTTACCGTCGGTGATATGTCTTGCCCTTTTTGATCCGATACACAATATGCTCGGTATCGGATATTACCAGACCGTGATGAAAAGTGGTGATTATTATTTTTCCGCCAACCTGTATGCAGGTTTCTCACTGGTATTTCTGTCAATGGCATTTATCTTTTTGAAGTCCAAGATCGAGCGGGGCTATGAAGACGAGCGGTCACGCCGCGGGGTTATGGAAACCTATATGCGAACGATACTTAAAATGGGTAAGAACCCTGCCATTACACAAGGCCGGACCCGGGATGGATACCGCGACATACTCCAGGCAGTGATGCATTCCATGAATTCAGATGCAGTTTCATCCTGGGAACTGCAGGAATATGATACACATATGACCTGTACAGAATCACAGGGTACTGACGGTGTCACGCCTTCAGGGACAGCCATTGATCTGACTGAGCATCCGAAGTACTTTAAGCGGTTGCTTGACCGGGGGATTATCATATATTCAAACGGATTGGATGCGGAAGATCCGGATATATCCAAGGTGCATCAGGGGTATTCATTTATTGATGTGATCTTCATGAGGCCTGGTAAATCATATGGTATTTTAAGTGTTCAGCGTGCGGGAGGTGATGCAGTCTGGACTGTGGAGGACTCCCTTTTCCTTAAAGCCTCAGCAGATATCCTTTCCCTGCTCCATGCCAATAATGTGCAGCGGAGGCGTCATGCCGAGTTGGAGAGACGTGTGGCCGAACGAACGATAGAGCTCAGCCAGATTAACGACGAACTTAAGCAATACGCATTTCTTAATTCTCATATTCTCAGGGCCCCCATAGCCCGGGTCTTTGGAATGTATCAGGTCATTGAGGCCCAATATGCCAAAATGATCAACCAGGAGATTATGTCCCATTTTCGCATTTCTATCGAAGAGCTTGACAACATTACCCGTAAAATAGATCAAAAGACGGGAGATACCTTTCATTAGCCATTTTTCGTATAAAGACTGCTCCAGGTTGTATAGGAATAGTTTCCATTCAACCGGCTCCTGATTTTGTGACTGATGCTGTCAAATGACATCCCGTTCAGGCAAGATTGCCAACCATCCTCCGCCAGAATTAAATGCGTGATGTCTTCCGGGCTGACAGCCAGAACTCCTGACCCGGTTTCACGTCCGGATTTTGTGAGTTGTCCGCCCGTGATATATTCATCAAGCGCCAGATCATGACGGTAAGCCGATTTGATCATATTACATTGAAACAATTCTCTGACCGCGGACAGGTCCAGGGAGAAATCATAGACCAGAATCATTGCCCCGGTACAGGCAGTCCGCAGGAGCTCATCATACAGCGTTCGGGAACGGGCGTAATACCAGGAACCGGCCAGGGTAATCAGGTCGAAGGACTGATCAGGAAAAGGCAAATGCGTTCCGTCAAAAACCGTATAGTCCGTGTCAGGCGCATGAAGTGCTTGTGCGATCATTGCTTCACCGGGGTCGGTACCGGTAACACAGTCACACCGGTTCTGAAGGGCAACGGACGAATGCCCCATTCCACACCCTACATCCAGTGCGTGATGGAAACGTCGCTTTCCGAGCGTATTTTGGAGAATGCGCTGATGCAATGGCGGGCGGTAGGCAGCGTAATGCCTTGCCTTTTCCTCGTCATAACTGGTTTCGCTCATTTACCGGGGAGGTTGATACAGCTCAATAAAAATACCATCAGGGTCCCTGATGATAATGAGGTTTTCGTCCACGGTTCCAATAACCTCAATGTCCATGGCAATGATTTTTTTACGAACTGTGTCCAGGTCATCGTACAGAAACGTTAGATAATTGACCCCCGATTGCTGGTTTACACTTTCAATTGATTCCCTGTCAGGTTTTTCATCAAAATAGGCCAGCTTAAGGACGGTTGCTGATTCCCTGGTTAACATTTTAAACATTTTGACCCTGAATGGTTTACCTTCAGACATTCCTGCCTGGTCGCTCCATGATGCAGGCAGACTGAATTCTCCGGAAGGTACCATGCCCAGGACTTCGGTATAAAATTTTTCCGAGGCGTCGATATCGCTGACAACCAGACCGATCATCAGCACCCCACTTTTAACCTGAGGGTTTTGTGCGAAGGACGCTGTAAGCGGACCAATTAAAAAAAGAAAAATGACAAGTTTTTTCATGGGATTCGGGATTATTGAACTGGTTTATTGATAGCCTATTTCGGGTGAGAGCGGCGTTTTGCTTTTTACAAAGATACCGGTGCCTCGTGCCAGTTCCTTATCATGCTGATTGGTGAGGACTGCACTCGCTTTAAACTTCCGGTCACCCCGCTCAATTACATTCCCGTGCGCGATGATCTTACCGCTGTGTTCAGGGCGCAGTAACTGAATCTCAAAAGAGGCAGTCAGAACAAACACATCGCTTACCAGGGAATTGACGGCAAAAAAACAGGCATCATCAAGGAGTTTGAAATATACGGATCCGTGCATGGCATCAAGGGCATGAAAATATTTCTCAGAGAGTGTGAGGCCAATTTCGGCAGCACCTTCCCCGATATGAACAGTGGTGGTATCATAGATCATGGTATTGATCTTTGATGCCAGATACATATGTTCCAGTGACCTGTAATGCGTTGAATCCATCCGAATGGTGTAAGTTACGCCATCACCGCAACCAATTCAAGTGCCTTTCTGCCAAGTTTCATGTCTCCTTCAATGATAATTTCATCACTGCATTCAGGATACCTGATGTTTCGGGAGAATAGTTTCCAGCCGATGGCGGCAGGAACTTTTACCAGGGAATCCGGAGCCTGGTCATGAGTTTCCGCCAGAAGCCAGGATGATTGCTTTCTTAAAAGCCAGGATTTAACGGTGCATTCCCCAAAGACCTCGAAACAGAGAGCCGTTCCCTCCGAAGCGGCTTGGTCTCTGAAAAGCCATGGCAGACCCAGAAGGCTGGTCTTCACGTAAGGGTCAAAAAACGGGGTTTTGAGCAAAAGGTCATCATTTCTGATTTCCCGGATCTGTTGCTGATGGTGCCATTTTTCCGTGTATTCCCGGGCAAGGTGCATCCAGTTCAGGCTTTCCGATTCCCCTGCCCATGCGACAGGAAAAATAGCGGTGTCCTTCAGTGGCAGCGAAGCGTAATATTCGGTAACCCGGGGCCCGGTCATTTCGAGGAGCTCGCGCAATACACCGGGACTAAGGCGCTGAGCCGCCTTTATCCAGGTTGCATTCTGCTTGTTAAGCCATTTTACAAGGTCCTCGTAACGGTCTGATTCCGGAGGGGTTGTGGCAAAATAACGGTCACGCTGGAGCGATAGTGTTCTCAGGTTACCATCCAGCAGGTGACTCGCCACATCCCTGACCGTCCAGTTGCCTGCACTCGTAGGCAAATTCCATTCGTCATCATGGAGGGACTGGAGAAACTCGATAAGGGTTTTATCCAGCGGGCCAAAAAGGTGGTTTACCCGGATCATCAGAGGCTGAATCGCTCGTGAAACATACTGATTGAATAACCTTCTTCGCGGATCTTCGATAATGCGTCAGGGTCATTGGCCAGTACCGGGTTGGTATGATTAAAATGGATAAAATGGATTTTGGATTTATCGGATGCAGGCATTTCACGAAAATAATCAAAACTCTCAACCATGAACGGGTGGGGGATCTCTGAAATATCACGATAACTGATTTCCTGGCCGTTAAAGAATGATCCGTCGACTAAGGCATAATCCACTCCGGCGATCTCCTCACGGATATCTCTGTCCCATTTATGCCATTTATCGATGTCGGGAATAAAAAGAAGTGAGGCATTCGGACCCTCGATGCGGAACCCGACCGTCTCGGAATATTCATCACGGTGAGGCACGATAAATGGTTCGATGGATATCGATTTTGTAAGCCGGACGGCAGTGTTGGTGTTCAGGTCTTTCAGGGTGATATTTCCCAGGGATACCAACTGGTCCCACGGGCCATTGTTATTCAGGAATTTCTTCATACCCGGCATCGTATAGACCGGAATACCGGAGCTTCCCAAGGCCTCCCTTCCCAGGTACATCAGTCCGGTATAGTGGCCGATATGTGCGTGTGTGAGGAAGATACCGTCCGGTGTTGTCATAAATCCCGTTTCCTTCTGCAGAGCTTCCATTTGTGAAGGCAGGTCCGGCGTGGCTTCAATCATGTATACCTTTTTTTCAGCCGGGTCAACAATTCCCAGTGAGACAACCAATCGCGCAGGGTCGGGATGAGCAAACAGGTCTTTGCAGCATTCCCGGCTGCATCCAATGTGTGGCGATCCGCCGTCCTGGACAGTTCCAAGGACGATTACATACGGATTGTCGGTAACCACCACATCCGCAGTAAGTTCATGGACATTGTCCGCCACACCTGCCTGGCATGAGATCAAAATACACGGCAGAAGACCGAACAACCACCTCATACTTTCTTCTTACTTGATTTGGCAAGGGGATTATACGCAAGGCAGCGGTCTACCCAAAGCTCCAGTTCCTCGTCCATGTCAAATCCCTCCGATTCGACAAATACGAATCCTTTCATGGGACGTCCGGTGAAATCCATGGGCCGGACCCCTTTTTCCGAGTGCACAGACTCGCCGGCCTCCGGGCCGATCCGGGCCATAAGCAGGTCCGTTTTCTTTTCTTTGTCGAATAGCAGCCCGCAACACATTTTGTCATCTACCATGATGCACAGGCCTCCCATCATTTTCTTTTCGGAAAATGGGATTCCTTTCTCAGAAAATACGCGCCGGATACGCTCTGCCTGATATTCATTGTATGCCATTAGTTTTTGAATTTACCATACACAGGTTTGCCGGGAAAAACATTCTCCACCAGACTGCCGTCCCGAATGACAGGCTGGCCCGAAACCAATACGTGGTGTACACCCACCGAAAAGGCTAACCCTTCTTCAAAAGTTGCTTTATCGATGATGGCAGCGGGATCAAATATAGTCAGGTCTGCATCCATCCCTACCTGGATCCTTCCTTTGAACCGCATTACCGGAGCCACACCTTCCAGTCGTTTGGCAGGCAGGAGGGTGATCTTCGCCAATGCCTCAGGAAGGGATATCAATTGTTGTTCACGTACATATTTTCCCAGCAGCCTGGAAAAGGTCCCGGCCGTACGGGGGTGGGCAAGGGGGGCATAGGGCATTCCATCTGAGGCAATCATGGTATTTTCTGACCTGATGCCTTCCCGGATCCAGTCTTCTTTCATCATGTGAATGATCACCGTTCCTCCCTGCTTTCTGTAGGTGTTGAACGTTTTTTCTGTAAGGCGTTCCCCGGTGGCTACCCACTGGATGTCTCCGTAGGTTATTCCCATCTCTTCCTGCCAGCCCGCGTCAAACAGGGCAGTTCCCAATCCGGTGGAGGCAGCTGTGTAGGGATAAAGCTCGGTGGTAATATCAAACCCCCTGCTGTTGGCCTGGTTAACCATTTCAATGGCAATTCCAATGTTGGACAATGCCATGCTGTTGATATGTACAATGTGCAGGGAAGCGCCTGTGAGTACGGCATCGGAAAGGGCCTGCTGGATCGCCGGCAGCCCTCCTTTGCGTACGTGGGTGAAAACCGGAACCTGCTGACCGGCAGCAAGCTCATAGATGCGATAGATTTCTTCCCCGGATGCACCAGGAACGTATCCGACCGGAATACCGAAACCGATCCCGCCTTCCTTAAGCTGCATCTCCAACCCCGCAAGAAGTGCTTCGGTCTCGTCTTTATTCATAGTGTATTCCCTGGATGCCGTCGTCAGGTTGGTTATCGCCCGAACCCCGTCTTGCTCCTTCTTTGCAGCCATATTCGCTACCAGCCGGGCCCGTAAAGCAGCCCAGTTTACACTTCCGCCGTAATTAATCAGGGCCTTATTCGCCCGTGAATCAAGCCATTTGCCGATATCCGGAATGCCGCTTTCCAGCTCAAGGGCGGTCGTCACACCGTCATGGACCTGGTATTCCTGTTCGCGGTTGGTAGTCCCGTGTACATGGAGATCAATAAATCCGGGCGAAACCACCAGTCCGCTGGCATCGATCTCCTCATTTCCACGAAGCATTTCAGCGCTGATCTCCATGATCCTGCCGTCTTCGATTCCTATATTTCGTACAGCGTCCAGTCCGGTTTCAGGATCAATCACCCTGCCTCCGGTTATCACCACATCGTAACTGGTCTGCGCGGTCGCGCTGAAAAGGGAACACGAAAGGAATATACTAAGTCCGAATTTTAACATAAGCAGTCTGGGAAGGTCTGTGGAAGATACTATTTTTAAGCCTGAAAGGGAAGGGGTTAACCTGCATTTTAAATGCTGATCCCGCATAATTCATGGACATCCCGTGAAAATTGGTATTTTGCGCTGATGAACCTGCCTGAATCGAGTCCCTTGGAGGGTGTCCGGATTGAATTTTCTGACGACAGTATCTGGTTAATGAATGTCTGCCTGGCCATTATCATGTTCAGTGTGGCACTCTCCATAAATGTCCGTGATTTTCGAGAACTTGCCCATAATGCCAGAGGGGTGATCGGGGGACTTATTTCACAGTATGTATTGCTGCCTTTGCTGACCTGGGTACTTGTATGGTGGATAAGGCCGGAGGCCGGACTTGCCCTGGGCATGATCCTTATTGCCGCCTGTCCTGGAGGAAATATCTCGAATTTCTTCGCGCTCCAGTCCCGGGGGAATGTAGCGCTGAGTGTATCCCTGACCGTGATCGCCACGCTGCTGGCCCCCGTCATGACACCGCTTAATTTTGAATTATGGGGGTCATGGGTGCCATATCTCGAAGAAGCACTGACCACCATTCAACTGGATCATTTCGCGCTGGCCCGGACGGTTCTGCTGATAATGGTCATTCCGCTTTTCATGGGAATGTACGTTTGTTATAAATACCCTCGCACGGCCGCACGTATTCAGCATTACCTTAAATATGTGAGCGTGGCCATTCTCATTGCTTTTATCGTTATTGCCTTTGCCGGAAATAGTGATGTCTTTATGAATTACTGGCATTATTTCGTAATCCTGGTATTCATTCAGAACACCCTTGCACTGCTGACAGGGTATGTGTTCGGGAAATATTTTACAGGTTCAGTGGCTGATGCCCGGACTATTTCCATTGAGACCGGGATTCAAAATGGCGGACTTGGCCTTGTAATCGTTTTTTCTTTCTTTGGCGGGACCGGGGGGATGGTCCTGCTGGTCGCCTGGTGGGGGATCTGGGACATAATTTCAGGACTGCTTATTTCACAAATTTACAGAAGATGGCGCGTAGCAGGTATGAGTACGTAAACCCGGCCAACTGGGTGTTTCTGACTGTCCTTCGCCTTTGGGCGAGTGGCACCGCCTTTTTTTTCTTCAGGCAGTTTCGTGTGACCGGACTTGAGAATATTCCTAAGGATATGCCCGTGATTTTTGCAGTTAACCATCAGAGTGCCTTTCTGGATCCGATACTCATCGGAATATCCTGCGGCAGAAAACCCTGGTACCTGACACGGTCAGGAGTATTCAAAAACCGCGTGGTGAGATTTCTGCTTCATGCCATTCATATGCTTCCCGTCTTCCGGAACCGGGATGGCGTCAACGTAAAGGATGCCAACAGGTCAACTTTCGACATGTGCCGCCGAATCCTTGCCGGAAACGGTTCCATACTCATATTTCCGGAGGGAAACCATGGTATGCTGAAACATCTTCGCATTCCGCTTCGAAAAGGCTTTGCCCGTATTGCGCTGGAAACCCTGGCCAGGATGCCTGAAACATCTGACATCGCTATTGTGCCGGTAGGAATCAATTATGAGCATCCAACCAGGTTCCGTACGGATGTGCTGGTTCGGTACGGACGGCCCTTGCTGGCCAGTGATGCACTGGCTTCTTATCGGGAGAATGCCTCCGAAGGCCTCAGGGCACTTACTGCACAGCTGGAAAAGCGGATGGAATTTGAAATGATAAATATTAGTCCGCTTAACGAATACGAGCAAACCGAGGCCCGGTGGTTGCGTACCCGTGAGAAACCCGATGACCTTGTAAGCAGGTTTATGGAGGATAAAAAACTGACATCGGGCAAGGTGGTTAAAACTCCAGTGAAATCACAGGACAGGCTGTTCAGAGGTATTCTCCTGGCCGGGGCATTTCCTTTGTTTCTGCTGGGCAGCTTGCTTAATCTCCCGCTTTTGATAGCGGGTAAACTGATTCTTTGGGTCACCATTTCCGACCCTCATTTTCTGCAGTCGGTAAAGTTTGTGATCGGGATGAGTCTTGCCCCGGTGTATATTACCGGCATGTCACTTTTTCTTGGTGCCTTAACCGGCGTTACCTGGTATATATTTCTGTTCATTATCCCGCTTACGGGGATACTTGCCTATGACTACTTCGATCTGCTCATGCGGCCCCCTCGCCCGGAGAGTGCGCTCTTGCTCATCGGCAAGTTCATTCCATCTCATTGATGAATGTATCGGCCGGGTCAGGAATGGCCCGTAAAGTCAGCTCGTTGCCAAATTGGTCATAGATCACACGGATAGTCGTTTGGCCTGTAATAAGGGGAATTATTTTTTCCTCACCCCGGGCCACAACGGTGCTGAAATAGGGGACATGATCCGCGATCAGATTGGTATTATCTATTTCGTCACCATAAAAATGGAGGACCTGGACATCACCCTCATACGTATTGACAAAGGTCCTGTTGACATGAGGGTACCGGGGAGAATTAGGCTGGTGGTTTACCAGCTGGTAGTCCACCATACGATATGATTCCGGGAGATCACCTGTCTCCAGCAGGAGGTAATCCACCTCCTGGTCTGTGGGATAATGGGAAAGCTGTGTCTGGGAAATCGTAAGTGGATCAATACCGTAACTGGCTTTAAATATTTCAGCCATTCGCGGCCTGCGTTCCGCTCCCGAAGATTCAAATATATGGTCAAGCCCGGCATACACCACAACCTTTGCCCGGTCATCCTGTGCAAAAGTAGCTGCATAGAGATTGTTAGCCTGATTTGCTTCACGGTCACCACCTTCTGATTCATAAGCCACAAAACGAAAGCCCAGCCGTTTTGCTTCTCTTATGAGGTAGTTAAACTGTTGCTCCATGGCGTAAAAACCTGTGGTCACCATTGGGATCGACCCGGATTCGTTGAGCACACTGTCTTCCCCAACAGTGAGTCCTTCAAATGCCAGGTGTGTAAATCCCTGTTCCTTTAACGCAGGCAAAAGGTCGAGCAGGAAAATCCTGTGCCGGGGATAGAAGTGATTTTCATTGATCATGACCAGTGCCTTGTCACGGGTTTCCTGAAGGATTGCCTCTAGAGCCTGCTGGTCAGGTATTCCCTTTTCTGACAGGATTGCCCGGACATCATCCCTGACCGGTTGCCTGGCTTCAAAATCCTCAATCAGTTCCTGGTATTGACGATTTTCTCCGAGGAATGAGCTGAAGGTCAGCATCATCTGGTATTTGAGGGAAAAGACCTGCCCGTCGGATTCGGGATAATTCCGGATACGTTCCAGGGCATTCAGGTACTGGTTGGAAGTCATGAAACGCCTGACCAGCGGAAAAAGAGAGGCTATTTCCTTGTTATAATCACTCCCCACCACCAGGCTTTCAAACATCCTGCGTGTATCCGTTTCAACAGCTATGCGAGCCGTCGGATCCCTCTCAACCCCTACGAAATAAAAATAATGGTCCCCGAGAAGTGTATCATAGGCAACGTACTGATTACCTGACGGCATTGCCAGCGGATCTTCAGCCACAAAGAGAAATACCTCGTAGTGTGGTGTACTGGTCTTGCCATATATGAGAACGGGAAGGCCCTTTAACCACTCATCCTGGCTGACACGGTTTGCAATTACCCCGGCATCTGTATAGTAATCGATGTCTCCTGGCGATCGATAATGCATTTGCAGGGAGTCATTGTAGATATGTCGATAATAGTCCGAGACATATCGGTTGGAGCTAAAAAAGGAATGCGTGACCGGCTTTGGAGCACAGGAGCTCCCATATACCAGGACGGCTGACAATACAGACAGAAAGAATAAATTCTTCATGGAAATTCAATTGATCGGAGGCAAAACTAAAGATTTAGTTGTAAAAAACCGAATCCATGCTCAGCGGGCCTGAATCGATCGCTGCAGGCTTAGCACAATGCCTCCGGTAGTGAGGAGCATCCACAGAATCATGATGCCATACTGTCCGAAAAAGCTGGAAAAAAAGGATCCCCCGGTGACAGGCATGGTTTCGGTGATCCACATTCCGGCGGGAATACTGGCTGCCGCCAGGAAAAAAGTGATCAGTACATTCCGGGGAGATAACCGCACCGCCCGGATCAGCGCGCCATTAAGCAACATGACCAGGCTTCCTGCGGCACCAACCACGGCAGCCTGCAGGATCATACGCGAATATTCAATATTCAGCATGAGAATAACCGCCCCGGTAAAGATGGCCACGGTGCCAAGAATGATCAGGACCACCCGACCGATCATTTGTTTCACCGGTTTACTGCCACTGGTCAGAGGTATCCCCAGGCTGAACAGGAACGGAATGGCAATCATCCATTCTGTGTAATAGGCGACCATCGCTCCGGCGAGGGCAAGGAGGCTGGTCACCCAGAAAGTCCGGGTGCCCCTTCGGACAATTGTGACAGAATTTTTCATATAGAGCTGGTCTTCCTCAATATATACACGAAGTTAACCAGGTTTCCATGACATCTGTCATTACGACGCTGGTAAAAAGCATGACCTTTATCGTTACATTATCGCAGCGTACCGCTTGTGCAAATGTACCGGGATAATTAATCCCGGGTAATCTTCGGACTGGAATTATTATGACTTCCCATACGGATCACCTCACCATCGCTGTTTCTTTCGAAAATCAGCGCTTCACCGGGTTCACCGTTGTCGCGTATCCGTCGGAAGGTGTCGCCTTCCTCGTGTTTATAGAAAGTCATGGCGTCGACCGGGTTATCGGTGGGTAGTCGTATGGTGTAGAGTTTCCCGTTCATTGATCCGATATAGGTTTCACTGCCCCAGGGCTGCGAACTGTAGTAACCGATGTACGGGGTGAGGTCGGTAGTGCTTTCTTCGTCCTTTTTTCCGGATTCTGCCTTGGTTAGAATCTTATGAATACCACTCGCGTATTTACCCGGGTTGGTCCCGCTGGCATTGATAATTACCGCGTATGCTTTTTCGCCGGAGGGGTTAATCATGAGGGCTGAGCGGTATCCGGGGCAACTTCCCCCGTGACCGACCCATTTTTTGCCATCAGGCCCCTTGTAAACACTGAAGCCAAGGCCCCAGTGGGTATCAAAATCGGGATCGGTCCAGTGCACGGTATGCATATTTCTGAGTGTGGAAGGCAGCAGCAATTCTGCGGTGGTTGTATCGACAAGGCGGAGGTTCCAGGAGGCAAATTTTCCCAGGTCTTCGACCGTTGAGGAATAGCCTGCGGCAGGTTTGATCCCATTTGCCTGGAAGAGATTGACTTTTTCCCTTTCTCCATCACGGTGAACGGCAGAATAGCCAAAGGCCAGTCCTTTGCCGTACTGGTCTTCAGGAAGGCTGGTGGAGGTATGTGCAAGGCCCAGCGGGGACAATATATTCTCCTGCACATACGCATCATAATCCTGCCCCGAAACTTCCTGAACGATCTCGCCCAGCAGGGTAAGTCCGAGGTTGCTGTACTGGAAATAGGTAGAAGCCGGATAGAGAGTTTCCTGGTCCGAGAGCGCCATCCGTATCTCCTCGCGGGAAGGGAAAGGAAAATCGGGACCTGTCCAGTACGGATAATTGGCCTCCCGGGGGAGACCGGAAGAATGGGTCATCAGAGAACGCACGGTAATGGGTCCGGAATCACCAAATTGCTGGTTGAGGTCGTACCACGGCAGAAGGTCTTCGATGCGATCATCCAGGCGCAGTTTACCCTCTTCGTAGAGTTGCATGACGGCCACCGAGGTGAAGAGTTTGGAAATGGAGCAAATACTCCCGATGGTGGAAGTACTCATGGGCACTTCTCCCTCGATATTGGCCATTCCCACGGCACCTTTCCAGATTACCTCCTGGTCCTGAACGGCGATCGCTGAGATTCCCGGCAGGTTTTCATAATCTTTCTGGGCATCGAGCCAGACTTCAATCAGGGTGAATGCTTCTTCCTGTGCCTGGCTGGCAAGGAAACACATCATAAAGGAGAGTAAGCAAAGGAGTGATTTCATTTTTTTGGGTTTAGATGGTCAGGTGTTGTTCAAGATACTAATTTACCCGGGAAAACCACAGCATCCTTTTACTCCCGTCTCTTCGGCGCCTGCCGTGTGATTGCCCGTTATATTAACTATCTTTACTTCATGACTAAGGACATCAAGCTGGCCGTCCTGATTGACGGCGATAATATTCCCTCGCGCTACATTAAGGAGATGATGGAGGAGATCACCAAATATGGAACTCCGACCATAAAGCGGATTTACGGGGACTGGACCAAGCCACACCTGGCAAAGTGGAAAAATCTTTTGCTGGAGAATGCGATTAACCCCATCCAGCAGTACAGCTACACCACTGGTAAAAATGCCACCGACAGCGCCATGATCATCGATGCCATGGATATTCTGTATTCCGGCAAGGTGAATGGGTTTTGTCTTGTCTCCTCTGATAGTGACTTCACCAAGCTTGCCACCCGTTTACGCGAGGCGGGGGTCAACGTCATCGGCATCGGGGAAAAGAAAACCCCTGACCCGTTTATAGTAGCCTGTGATAAGTTTATCTATCTGGAGATCCTGCACAAGGAAAATGGCACCGAAGAAGGCTCGAAGGGCAAACAGTCCAAACAGGATGTGGACAAGGTTACCCCGAAGGTATTGCGGCTGCTCAGGCAATCAGTAAATGATGTGGCAGACGAAGACGGATGGGCCTTTCTCGGGGACGTCGGCTCCATGATCCTCAAGAAACAGCCCAATTTTGATTCCCGTAATTTTGGGTTTGACAAACTGACCCCTTTGTTCAAATCCACCAGGCAGTTTGAGATCGAGGAAAAGGACCAGGGCGGCGGACGGTTTAAGCTTATCTATGTGCGCAACAAGAAATAATCAGGAAATCCGGCTTTTAATGAGCTTGATCTGACCATTATGATTGGATTCATGTTCGCAGACATGAAACCATTTGCAATAGTTATTGGCCCCGCCCCAGAAGTTCTCATC
The DNA here is from genome assembly GCA_964563925.1 of uncultured Roseivirgaceae bacterium. Lineage (GTDB taxonomy): Bacteria > Bacteroidota > Bacteroidia > Cytophagales > Cyclobacteriaceae > JAUILA01. The sequence continues at coordinate 52,456 of CAZLZD010000023.1, forward strand.
CACCTCCATCAGCCATTCATCGTCGAGCTCGGCAAATTTCTGTCGTGTTTCCTCTCGGGTCGATTCAAGGATGTCCAGGTAGTAATCCAGGTCATTGCCCTTAATCTGCTCCCGTGCCTCGTCGCCGAGGTTCATTGCCACCCGGAAAGGTTCAAACTCGCTTGAGCCGGCCACATCCTGCGGTGGGATCCCTTCAAAGGTATTCAGCTGATACCATTTGTCAGTAGCTGCAAGGTGGTACAGCATGGCCCCGATCGTATTGCTGTTTTCATCCAGCAGATAATCAAGTCCGGGTTGTCTCATTCCTTTCACCGAATTGAGCATTACAAAACGCATCCAGTCCATCATGGAGAGGAGCGTACCGATATGCGGCGTATACCCCTCCCTCGGCCCGAGGATATTCAGATTGTCTGCAGGGGGATAATTCGGGACAGCCGGAGCTGAAAATCCGGTCAGCGCGGTCAATCCGGCACCACCCAGGGCAGTGGCGGCAGCGGTACGTACAAAATTGCGGCGGTTGGTCAGATGTTTCATGGGTAAGTCGTTGTTGGAGAATTAATTTACAAAAATAATTTTGGTTTAAGCGGCTGTTATTCAGGCATCTTCACGTCTTCCCCCCATACATATTTCCCGAACCACTGCCAGTTATGCCAGGTGGCTGCAAGCCGTTCTTTGGGCTTGGTTATCCCATGACCAAACCCTTTGTATATGATCAGCTTTGTTTCCACGCCCACATCCTGCAGGCCCTGGTAGAGCTCGTAGGCATTGGGGACCGGAACCCGCCGGTCATACTCACCATGCTGGATCAGGGTAGGGGTGGTGGCATTATTAATGTAGGTCATCGGTGAGGTCTTTTCATAGATATCCTGGTCATTCCAGGGTGTTCCTTCCAGGTACTGACGGGTAAAGGGATGAATGTCGGTATTGACATAATAGGTCATCCAGTTGGAGATGCCTGCCCCCACTGATACGGCCTTAAATTTGTCCGAAGTCGTGGTAAGAAAGGCGGAGATATACCCGCCCTGTGACCAGCCCATCACCCCGATCCGCTCGCTGTCGACCAGGCCTTCATTCTCCAGGTGAGCCACACCTGACAAGACATCCCAGGCATCCCCGACTCCCAGGTTGCGCACATTGAGTGAGCGGAATTTTTCGCCGTAGCCAGCTGAGCCCCGGTAGTTGGGTTGAAGGATAAGCGCTCCTTTATTCAGCCATTGTACCATCGGATAGACATAGGAGGGGACCGGTGACGGAACCGAAATTCCGGTAGGCCCGCCGTGTATCACCACCAGCAAAGGGTATTTTCTGGAGGGGTCATAATCTTTCGGTTTATGCAGCACTCCTTCAATCACGGTGCCATCCTCGCTTTCCCATTGGATCATTTCACTGTCGGAGGTGGCCCAGTTGGCTATCTGGTCAGACATGGTGCTGATTTTGCGTGTTTGCTTACCGGTAAAGGGTGCAGGTGATACATACACTTCTGTCAGGTCATCATCGTTTACCGCGGTAAAGGCCATTCTTTCGCCGTTTTTGGAGAATGACAGGTCAAATATCCGTTCCGGCCCGGCCATGATCATCTCCGTCTGCCCTGAGTTGGGGTTGACCCTGATTATTTTCCGCAATGATTTCTTAAACGCCAGCGCATAGATCCCGCTGCCCGTCCATTCACCGCCGCTGATTTCTTCATCCAGGTCCATTGCCAGCTCCGTATTCTCCGAGCCGTCCGTATTGATCCTCAGCAGATGTCCGTTTTTGTAAAAGAAGGTTGTGGTATCGCCAAGAGCACTGCTGTAAAGGATTGCCTTTCCATCGGGTGACCAGTCAATGAGCTGGTCCACGCCCGGGTTCCTCACCAGGGGAACAAGTGTGGAATCGGACATCGTATAGAGGTAGATATCACTCCGGGCGAAGCTCAGAATATTCTGGTTGGGTACCAGGGTCAGTCCGATTTTCGAACCGTCCGGGGACCACTCGAAGCCCGCTACACTCAGCGTGCTGTCCGTCGGCAACTTTTTAGCCTGATGCACAGAGGGTGTGCTGTCACCAGGCAGGGGGCGCCTCACCAGCTGATCAGGATGAAAGTTGAGTATCCACAGCTCGGTTTTCCCGTACTCGGCATCCTCGACACTGTACCCGCCGTATTTCTTTTCCCTTTCTTCGTGCTTTTGATCGGCAGACTGGGTAAACAGCATACGTGTGCCGTCTGGTGACCACTCGAAACGCTGAACACCATTCGGCGCTTCGGTCAGCGGGAAAGATTCCCCTCCGGTGGCACGAATTACGTGTACCTGGGTCTTATTCCCTTTGTCTGACAGAAAGGCAAGCCAGTCTCCGGAGGGAGACCATGCCGGTGAAGTGCTGCTGCCTGACGGGTTGTGGGTGAAGGGAAACGGGTTTCCGCCATCGCGTGACAGCCAGATCTCCGTATCGAATCTATTGTTTTCCCAGTCGGCCTGACCCACCTGGAAGGCTATATGATTGCCGTCCGGCGAGATAGCCGGATTACTGGCAGAAGCCAGTGAAATTACCTCTTCAAAAGAGGGCTCGTGAAGGTCCTGCCCGGAAGCCGGACAGGTACCTCCCACTAATAAGATTACCGTAAGGGCAAGAAACGAATGTCGCATAATGTGGTGATTTGTGTATATCAATTATACGACATTCAACCCATTACTTCTTTGCTGCTCTGGCAATTATTCCATGCGGATGGTTTCTGTTGGGTTGGCAGAGGCCGCCCGGAATACCTTGAATCCGATCGTAGAGAATGCCATGATGAAAATGGCGATTACCGCCAGGCCAAATGAGAAAACCCCCGGTGTCACGTGATGCACCCAGATGGAATCCATCAATCCGTTTGCCATGAAATAGCTGCCGGTGGCAGCCAGCAATGCCGCAATACTGAGAATGATCAGGTAGTTCCGGTTAATAAGGCTGATAATGCTTGAAATGGATGCCCCCAGGACTTTACGCACCCCAATCTCCTTCATCCTTTTAATAATGGTGAGTGAAACCAGGCTGAAAAGGCCCATCACCGAAAGGAAGGTCGCAATCAATCCCAGGGAGGCGAACATGACCAAGATGTTGTAATTGATCAGTGCCGAATCGGCAAATGACTCATTGAGAAAATAACCGGTATAACTTTGGTCGGGAAATAGCGCATGCCATTCACTGCGCAGATATTCATTGACCTCCCGGGCGTTTCCTGCTTCAAACCGGGCGGTTAGATAGCGATAATCGGTTTCAGGAACATAGCGAAGCATCAGCGGCTGGATTTCGACCCAGAAGCCATCGGTATATACATTTTTCATTACCCCGATTACATAGAGCTGGACCGTATCCATCCAAACCAGCTTTTGTCCAATCGGTTCGTCCCATCCGAATCGCTCCGCCATTTTTTCAGAAATAATTACCGACTCCTGCATATCTGTCTGCGACCCGGGACGAAAATTTCTTCCTTCAATCAGTTCGTATCCTACGGTTTCGAAATAATCATCACCCACATGGAAAATATCGACATCATGTTCCTGATCTGCACTGATAATGGGGTCATTCCGGTACGCTCCGTTAATCTGGTATTCCGATCCGGCGACGGACAACAGGAGCGGGTCATTCTCCACCCGGTTTTTAAAGACCTTCACCTCGTCTGCGGTATTAAACCGTACGGAAATGGTTTCGGCTGTATCGAATCCGACATCGAGGGATTCCTGGTACCGCGCGTTCTGATAGAAGATCACCCCGAACATGATGGCAATCAACGATATGGTAAACTGGGCGCCAAGCAGGATATTGGTAAAAACACTTGTACCTCCATATTTAAGGTTGCTTCGGAGAATGGCGGCCGGCTGGAATTTGCTCACATAAAAGGCCGGGTAACTCCCCGCAAGGATACCGGTAGCAAATAATACGAACAGCAGGAACAGGTAAAATCGGGGATTTTCAGTGAAGTCAAGACGGATATCCAGGAAGGGCCACATGGCGCTGTAGGCCGGGACCAGGAAGAAGGCAATGATGAGGCCAATGACCATGGCGGTCGCACAAAGGAAAAAATTCTCCAGCATAAACTGAATGATCAGCTGGCGGCGCATACCGCCCATGACCTTCCTTAAACCGATTTCTTTAAGGCGTTTACCAGCAATGGCCATCGAGGTATTGGTGAAGTTGAAACAGGCAATGAGAAGAATAAGTATCGCCATGATTGCAGGTACCACGATCGCCGAGTTTGGCATTCCCCGTTCAAACCAATGCCCGTACACGATCCCTGAATCGGCCCTGGCGGGCATGCCCTGGAATGGTTCAAGATAATATCCCGATATCTGGAAGTCAATGCGGGCCGCATTCTGTACCTCCACATACTTTGAATCAAGTTCCTGTTGAATGTCTGCCAGGTCGGAAGGGGAGCCAACCTTAATAAAGGTGGTAATCCATTGCTTCCAGTCGTTTTCACGGCCTTTCTCCTGGCCCAGGTAAACTTCCACATTGGCGATAAGTTCCCAGTCGGCAAAGGAGGAGTTCAAAGGTTTTTTCCTGAAAATGCCTGTTATAATGTGATCTTCAGGTCCGTCCGGGGTATTGCGCGTAAATGTCTGTCCCAATGCATTGCCTTCAGGGAAATACGTCGCAGCCATTTTATCACTGATAAAAATACTTTTAGGATCTTCAAGTGAGGCAGGATCGCCGGAAAGAATGTCAAACCGGAAAAAATCAAAAACTGACGGGTCTGTATAGGCGATATTGGCGCCGAAGGTCTCATCTTCGATGCGAAAATTGGTATAATCAGGCCTGACCCGAAGCAGGTCATCGATCTTCCCGATGTTGCCTGCAGCCGCGGCACCCACCGGGATGGGGGAATAACCATAAAGCTGCTCCCGGTTATCCATAGGGCGGACCATGTCAATTCTGTATACATCACTGACGTCGAGCTGGTCTGCATCGAAACCCCGACCAAAATTATAATTCAGATAAGCCACAATGCAACAGGCAATGGCTATGCCGAGTCCGAGTACGTTGATAATCACGAAGACCTTATTCTTCCAAAGACTCCGAAAGGTGATTTTGAGATAGTTGCGGATCATGTTGTTGTTTTTTGGGTTTGACCTTGAAGTGACTGTTTACCTAAAGATTCAACCCGCTGACCCCGGGTTGCATCCGAAAGGAAATTTCAATACATAGAACCTTGTAAAACAAAGTAGTTGGTCAAATATACTAACGTTTCCGTGTTGTCAAAAGAAAATCGTCTAAAATTTATCTTATGGGAAGGTCAGCAGGCACGAACAATGTCATGGTGGGGGTCAGATTCAAAGCGTCCACATGGACGGCATTACCTTCAAGAAGCGCATGAAGATGCAAATTGGTTGAGTGATGGGTGAATATCCCTTTATGGTTACGCGAATAAAAACCGATCATATCTGTGTTTTCCGGTGGTTCGGTTGTTCCATGCATACCGGCATTGCGGTGTTTTGCGTGGGTGTGTACCGGGTCGGAAGGATCCCAGTCGATTACATGCCAGGAAACGGATTCGGGCTGGCCGGTCAGCCGGAAGGGGAAAGGGACACTGACATTCATGGCATTGATCCAGGTTTCAAGCTGCGCCATGTTCATGATATTGTCAGGGATTTGAATGGTTTGCCATTCCGGCACGACGGAGTAAACGAGTAACGCTGCATCTTTATCGCGTGACGTTTCCGTAACGACCTGTTGGCCTGCTACCCGGGACCAATACACGGTGCCATCTAAAATGACCAGCTCCCCTTCAAGGTTTTCTGCGGCTCCAAGTCCGTACACCCCCCTGATATCCGGTACATCTGCCATGCTGATCTGCGCACGTAGCTGGTGTGCCATAATCGTTCGAAGTGCGCCGGCTACGTGTACTTCCGGTGTATCCTGAAAAATGGTGATTGCCAGGCAAAAGAAAAGCGTGACTGATATATTCATGATTTCTGTCTCTTTTCCTTTTCCAGTTCACTTACCCGCCGCTTCAGCTGCTTCACGTGGTAATTCTGAAATACCATCATCGCCAGTACCGCAATGACAAAAATTGTATTACCGTAGGGGATATGAAGGATATTCATGACTGCGGCCACAATGATGATCAGGGCTGAAAGGCTGTAAACAATTTTTTCGTACTTCATTCTGTGCGTGTCATAACGAATGACTGCCCGCCCTGGGTAAAGATCATCGAATCCTCGTCGGGCTTGAATTCAATGGTGACACCGGCAGGATCGAACGTAAAAGTGGTGTCGGTTTTACTGGTCAGCATAAAGGACGGCTGTCCGGTGCCCTGCCCGTAAAGGCTGTCTCCCTCCCTGAATATTTTCAGGTCAATGGGAATTTCCGGACTGGTGTATGTTCCGACATAACGGTCCAGGATCTTCGGACTGACCTTGTTAAATTCAGGAATTTCAAATGGCTCATCAAACAGGATGCTCAACGCCCCAATCATGATCGAGTTCAACGGGTAACGCACGCCGTTCGATAAATAAGTGATTGCCACCTTCTCCTCCCGGAAATAGCCGGTCAAAGACTGGAAGGCATCAATACCGCCTCCGTGTCCGAATGCCTTCTTTTCCCCGAATGGAAACTGCATCAATCCCAATCCGTAGCGATCCTGGATATCAATCATTTTATCCAGTGATTCCCCGGAAATGAGTTTCCCGCCAAACAGGCTGACCATGAACCGGTTAATATCACCGGCGGTCGAAACAATGGCTCCGGCTCCCTGCGGAAGGCTCATGTCTGTTTCTGTGGAAGGAGACCATCCTTTCTCGTATTTGTAGGAGAATGCTTCGCCGTCCTTTTCGCCAATCGGTCCGCCGTAATACGTATGCGCAAGTCCGCAAGGCCTGGCAATCCGATTGTAAAGTACCTCCGGGTAAGGATGTCCCGTGGCCTTTTCTATAATGAAGCTCAGCAATACATAATTCGTATTGGAGTACTCAAATTTCTCCCCGGGTTCGAATACCGTCCCGTTTGCCGTAAACAGTTCGATCATTTCCGGTGGGCTCATGGGTGATTCCATGTACGAGGGATAATCTTCCGCATTGGTGAAATTATATAATCCGCTGCGGTGCCTGAGCAGATGCTCAATCGTTATTTTTTCTGCGTTGGGTATACCGGGATAGTAATCTGCAAGAGGGGTTTCGAGGGAGAGAAGATTTTCCTCAGTAAGTTGCAGTATGATGGCCGCCGTGAATATCTTCGATATAGAACCAATGCGGTACACGGTAGCCGGACCTGCTGCAGTTCGTTTCTTTGTGTCTGCGTAGCCGATCGACCGCTGATAGATTTCCTCGCCATCACGAAAAATTGACAGGCTGCCCATACCCTGATCTTCCGATTCGATCCGGTCCAGGAACGCATCCAGTTTTTCTTTGTCCGGAACCTGCGCCCTAAGGGAGAGCGGCAGGATTAAACATATATACAAGAGGTATTTCATGGTGTTTTGATATAGCATTATCAGTGAAATTACTAAGAATCCGTGAGTTTTTGAATGATTCAAGATGAATGGTCCAAAAGGAGGGCAGAGGGCGTCCGAAAACGGACATGGTCTGTTCGTAATAGAACAGGCTTGTGGAGGCAAACCCTGTAAACCAGTAAATTAAGCCCTTTTAGCTCTCTGGCACTTCCTTTGTCACTTTCAGGGAAACCCCAAAAGCCATGATTAGAAATTACCTTAACACAGCCATTCGTTATTTTCTCAGACATCGTTTTTTTTCCTTCCTGAACATCTTCGGACTAGCCGTAGGTTTTGCCTGCAGCCTGATGCTGGCGATGTTTGTCTGGCAGGAAGCCACCTACGACGATTTTCATGAGAACAAGGCGAATATTGTCAGGCTTATTACAGAGTTCAAGGCCGGGGAGTATCAGCAGAGTACGGCATTTGTAGGCTCTATGGCGGCACCTGCTTTTGTGCGTGACATGCCCGAAGTGGAAGATGCAGTCAGAATATTCAAATACCCAACGCTGGTAACGCACGAAGAAAATAAATTTGAGGAGTCAAGGTTTTTATGGGCTGACAGTTCATTCTTTGATATGTTTTCCTTCCCGCTGATCCAGGGCAACCCTCGCACCGCGCTCAGCGCACCAAAACAAGTGGTTCTCACCCCGGCTACTGCCGCAAAATATTTCGGGGACCGTGATCCGATCGGACAGGTCCTTGTAATCAATAATTCTTCTGAATACGTGGTGACGGGAATTATTGAAGAAGCCCCCGTCAATTCTCAGATACGCTACGACATGATTGCTTCATTCTCTTCCCTGCGTGCCGGAAGCAATCCGTCCTGGTTCCCTGCCAACTATTATACGTATCTCTACCTTCATCCCGAAGCTGACCGGGAGGCATTAAATGCAAAAATAAATGCATATATGGTGGACCTCGGCGACGAGATCCGGCTGACCGGTGAGAATTACCTCAAGTACCATTTCGAAAACCTCACCGACGTACACCTGCGCTCTGAATATTCCGGACTGGAACCAAATATTGATCAGCGATATGTGATTATCTTTTTTATAGTAACCATATTAATCCTGGTCATAGCTTGTATCAATTATATGAACCTGGCCACTGCCCGGGCTGCCGATCGGGGAACAGAAGTTGGAGTTCGCAAGGTAATGGGCGCACATCGCGGCCAGCTCTTCTGGCAATACATCACCGAATCGTTCCTGAGTGTGTTGATTGCAGCCGGATTATCAATTGTTCTCGCAGCGGTTATCCTGCCTGTTTTTAACGAGGCCCTCAGCCGGGATTATTCGATGGATGTATTTATGGCTCCGTTGCCGGTTATTGTCATCGCCACCGTGCTGATCCTGGTTTCCATAGGCGCAGGGTTGTACCCTGCCATGGTGCTTACTCAATTTAATCCGGTAAAAACACTCAAAGGTTCATTCAGTACCTCGGCTGCCGGACTTGGGCTACGGAGGGCTCTGATTGTTTTTCAATTTGTCGTATCTGCCGGACTTATTATCAGTTCACTGGTTATTTACCAGCAACTTGATTTCATAAAGACCAGTAACCTGGGGTACCAGAAAGAAAATGTCATCGCACAGAGTGTGGATGACGACGTGATAGCTTCGTTTGAGGCATTAAAGAGCCAGCTTTCCTCTATTCCCCAGGTTGAATCCGTTACCCTGATTTATGAAACGCCGGTCTCCATCGGTTGGGGCGACGGGTTGGTAACGCCGGAGGGAGAGCAAATTCTTATTAATGCCAATCCGGTCGAACAAGACTATTTGAAAACATTCAAAATTAAATTACTGGCTGGCCGGGATTTCGACCGGCAGGACCAGATACAGGCCAATTCCGACAGCGCCTATTTTCTTGACCAGGAATCGCGTAACATTATCTTAAATGCACGGGCCGCGCGTGACCTCGGCTGGGAACCTGAGGAAGCCATTGGCAAACGGCTTGACTTCAAGGGCAATTCTACCATCATCGGTGTGACCGAAAACTTCTACTTCGCCCCGGTACATGAGGAAGTCGGACCGCTGATCCTGTTTGTGGAGAAAGCATACAACCAGATGGCGGTCAGGCTTAGCGGGGGGGATATGCCGGGAGCACTGGACCTGATTGAATCAGAATGGGAAAAAATTGCGCCTCATATTCCTTTTGATCCGCAGTTTCTGGACGAGGAGTATAATGCGATGTATGAGAATGAAGAAAAGCTCGGTATGCTCTTCGCGTTCTTCACCGTCCTGACCATAACACTGGGCGTTCTTGGTCTGCTTGGCCTTTCTGCCCTGATGATCAGTCACAGAACCCGTGAAATCGGGATACGAAAAGTCCTCGGCGCCTCTGTTCAGCAGATTGTGGGGGTATTATCAGTTGATTTCGTCAAGCTGGTGCTGATCGCCTTCGTAATCGCAATACCCATCGCCTGGTATGCCATGGATCAGTGGCTGCAGACATTTGCTCACCGGATTTCCATGCCGTGGTATTTATTTGTCATCTCGGGCATCGCCTTACTGGTGCTGACCCTCGCCACCCTGAGTACCCAGACAGTTCGGGCCGCGTTACGCAACCCCACCGATGTGATGCGCAGTGAATGATTCAATCAGGGAGCAAACTGAGGATATGTTCGGGTAACTCCATGTCTTTCTTGCCGGAAACAGGTTCAGGGGTGCCAAATTGACGTGATACGGGTAGAATGCCTGTCCATACGGGGTAGTTTTCATCTTCCTTTTCGTCGGATGGTCCGCCGACCCGTCTTTTCGCAGAGGCGGTGGTAATCGGAAAGGCCAGGACACGGGTGGCTATCAGTTCTCCCTGTGTGATCGGTCGCAGTTTCTCCCACCGACCGGGAATAACCTGCTCGGTGAATGCCCGCAGACAGGATTCCTTCCTGGCAGGATCCGTGATTTCCGTGGCGCTGGAATAAACCACCACCGAATCATAATTCATGCTGTGATGCAATGCCGAAGCGGCCAGCACCAGGGCGTTCATGGTAAATACGGTTATACATACCTGACCGGAAACTAACTTCTCCAGGAAAGCACTTTTCACCGACCCATGGATTATCAGATGATCTTCATACAGGACATACCCGGTAGGGAGTGCCCTGGCTTGTCCGTCTTCCACAAAAGAAACGGTACACAGCACATTATTCTCCAGGATCTCACGAATAACAAGCGGATCGGTAGTGCCGCGGTATGCAAGCCGCGAAGGTGTCAGGTCGGGGGTCATAGAGGTAGTTGATTTGATGCCGGTAAAGATACTGGCCGGTGCAAGATTTTCCAGTATCTTTATTGAAAAGATCAGCAATGAAAGTAAAGTATCTCTTACCTGTATTCGCCTGCTGGCTGTTTTCATGTACGGCAGTCGCACAGAAGGACCCGGTAACACTGATTCTGGTACGTCACGCAGAAAAGGCAACCGAGCCGGCCGACAATCCGCCTCTGACCACGCAGGGAAAACAACGCGCCGAACAATTAAGCCACCTGCTTTCACAGCAGGATGTGACAGCCATTTATTCCACACCGTTCCTGAGAAATATGGAGACGGTTAGACCGCTGTCTGCCCGGACCGGGTTGGAGATCACCCAATACGATCCCCGTGGCAATCCCGAAGAATTTCTTAGCAACCTGGCTGCTGAACACGCCGGCGGGGTCGTGGTCGTGTGCGGCCACTCCAATACCGTTCCGATGATGCTGAATGCCCTCACCGGCAGCCAGTCCTACGAACAACTGGAGGAGTCTGATTATAACGACGTTTTCATTGTCACCCTGTGGCCTGGGAATTCGCCGGATGTGTTGCACCTTACCTATGCTGACCGGGGCGAAGATTAATCGGGTAAGGGAGAATCCTCAGTCAGTCGTGCCATTGAGAAGCCGGAATACCGGCCTGGTCCGGTGAATGTTCCTTTTGCCGGTGAGAGAAAACAGATGTATCCGGGGTGTATTCAATGGAGTTGAGCCTGAAATCAGCATACATGAAGTCTGCTTCCGGATATTCCCAGATGGCCTGTACGCGGTGGGGCACCAGCAACCCGTTTACACTACGATAATTGGTTACTTTCCCTTTCCAGTCACGGATATGATCTTTATCCGAATACCGCTTGCATGTGACAGCTTCAATCAATCCGTCCTCACTGAAGTGATAAACGACAGGTATTTCAGTTCCGGGGTAACGAAGGGTGAGCCGGCTGGACCGGTCATCAATGGATTCCCAGCGTAGAAGGTTCTGGTTAAGGAGGTTTGTAGGAAACCAGAAATGTTCGCCCATCCAGCGCTGAAGCTCACCTTCGTCAATATATTTCCCCTGTTCGTTTACCACAGGGAAGACAGAAAAAAGCCTTACCCTGAGAGATCCCTGGTCATCGACATACCTGTCATCGGCAGTAAACAACCGGGTTTTTCCACGCCATATGAACCCGGGGCGGCTTGTGATAAAATACTGGTCACCATTAATATCTGCCCATTCCTTGTCAGGCCCGTTTCTGAACCTGCCGGCATGGGTGAGATGCACTTGCTCAATGAAGGGAAATCCCTCCGGAATAACACGATTAAGGTAACGTTGTACCGGATAGGGAAGGCCGTCTGTCATGGATTGGTGAAATATCTTAGAGCGATAATCTTCCTGTAAGCTGCTCAATACACGGATGTCCGAGGCGTATTTTACCTGGTTCATGTAGCTTGCCATGGATAACAGCGCCACCGCAATAAGGATTATGGTAATGGCATAGACCATTTGTTCGATTGGTTAAAACCAAGGTACGGGATGCACGGAATCTTCGCCGTGTCAGGGATCATTGCTTTGTATGAACTTTGTCATCCGGATATGATGCGCCCGTCTTCCATGGTGATAATCCGGTCGGTTTTTTCCGCGAATTCATGATCGTGTGTAACGACGAGCAAAGACATTTTCTGTTCATGGCTGAGCTGGTCAAGGATTTCAAATACGTTTTGGGAATTTTTAGAGTCCAGGTTCCCGGTAGGTTCATCAGCCATGATGATTGCCGGGTCGTTGATCAGGGCGCGTGCGATGGCCACACGCTGTTTTTGTCCGCCTGAAATCCTTGAGGATAGCTTTTCAGCCTGTTCCTGGATATCGAGCAGTCGCAGCTTGTCCATGGCATCCTGCCGTATTTCCTCCTCTGATTTCCGGCCCAGTTTCAGGGCAGGCAACATCACATTCCTGAGTACGGAAAATTCGGGAAGCAGGTAGTGGAACTGGAATATGAAACCGATATGGGCGTTTCTTACCGCTGCCAGCTGGTCACCGGATTTTCCGGTCAGCTTGTCGCCTGACAGGTAGAGCGTTCCTTCATAGGCGGTGTCCATGGTTGAAAGCACATACAGGAGGGTCGATTTTCCGCATCCCGACTTCCCCATGATGGAAACAAATTCTCCCTGTGTTACCCTGAAGGATATGTCCTTCAGCACATGGAAGGCAACCGGTATCCGGAAGAATTTATTGATATTTTCAGCCTCCAGGACGATATGGGAAGGTGCAGGCTTCATGTTCCGCGAATTATATCTACCGGGTCAATCTTCTGGGCGCGGCGTGCCGGGAAGTATCCGGCGAAAAACGTGGAAAACAAGGCGAAAACGATACCTATCAGGTAATACTTCACCCTGAAATTGACCGGATATGTGGTGATCATCGGAAGCGCGTCAAGTTCAAAAGGCGTATGATCAATCACCACTGACACTCCGAAACCGAATAAAAGGCCGAGTACACCGCCTACCAAACCGATAATAAGTGCCTGGCTGATGAATATTCTCCGAACATCCCCGCCCGAGAAACCGGTAGCTTTCAGGATGGCAATGTCATTCATCTTTTCGTAGATCATCATATTCAGGATGTTGTAGATCCCGAAACCGGCCACGATCAGCAGGGTTACCGACACCGCATAGGTGATGATATTGCGTATTGTGTTTCCGGCTTCAAACTGGGCGTTGGCGGTATTTACATCTACTGCGGTCAGATCAAATTGCCGGGAGAGTGAACGGGCCATTTCGCCGGCTTTTTCGATGTCATAGAGTTTAACCTGGATATCAGTCACGTAATTGTTTCCTTCCTGCATCATTCGCTGAGCCAGTTTCAGGTTGGCATAGCTCTGAATGTTGTCTATATCGGAAATGCCACTCTGGTAGAGTGCAATGACCTTTAGTTGAAATATGCCCCCGGATGGTGTGGTAACCTGAATACGGTCATTCAGGTCGAGCGATAATTTGGCGGCCAGTCCGGCCCCCAGGATAATGCCGTTTTCATTTCTTACCAGGTCGCGGGCATCTCCTTCCAGGATATAATTGTCCAGGTTAAACAGGCGGATCTCCTCCATGATATCCACCCCGTTGACCACGCCGTTCAGTTCGGTAGTCCCGGATACATAAAACACCTGGGACTGGAGTTGCGGCGTGGCGCCTTCCACCCTTGGGTCGTCGCGCAGGTACTGGATCAGTGGCAGCGCATTGTGGATACGGGCCTGATTCTGTTTTGGCTTTACCGACCGGATAATTCGGGTATCCCCGGCAAATTCCTCCAGCAGGTCCAGCGGCTGTTCTTCCGACGGTTTGATCTCATTGTACAGGTGGATGTGAGGCGTACGGTCCAGGATGAGATCATCCAGCATTTTGTTCAGTCCGGTCATAAAACTGACCAGGATAATGAAGGTTCCGATACCAAATGTGACACCCAGGGCGGCGATGGATGATTGCTTGAGGCGGGAGAGGAGGTGAGTCCTCGAAATGGAAATGATCAGCGGCCAGTTCATTCCGGTTTGTAGAGGTAAGTAGTCGTATCAAGTCCGGAAAGGATCTCCACGTGTTCCATGCTTTTAAGTCCGGTTTCCACCTCAATAGGGCCCTCTTCCGTCATCACACTGCTGCCTCCTACCAGGTAGTCACGGGGAATGAGCAATGCATTTTCCTTGCGTTCAATGATGATGTTGGCTTCTCCGGAAAGGCCCGCATACAGGGAAGGCGGACGCTCGTCAAAATGAGCTTCTACCGTAAAGGTCTGGGTGCGTTCGTCTTTCTGCGGGAGAATGCGTGTAATGCGGGCCCTGAAAGCCTGATCACCGAATGCATCGAGGGTAATGATCACAGGCTGTCCTACAGATAACCGCGCAATATCCACTTCGTCGACCAGCATTTCAACTAAAAAGGCATCGGCCCGGCCGATGGCTGCCACGGGTTCCTGGAAACTGACAAATTCTCCCACTTCTTTGTAAAGGCCATATACCTTCCCATCGATCTTGCTGGTCACTTTGTAATCTCCGGCGTTGGTCAGGGTGGTTTCGTAATTGTTCCGGGCCTGTTTCAGTTGCGTCTCCAGCTGGATCCGGGTCCTCACAAGCTCATCTTCCAGCCGGGCCAGGGTTTTTTGAGATACCTCATAGGCCAGCTTCCTGCGGTCATATTCGGCTTCGGTGCCAATGTTGTTTTCACGTAATCGTTTTTGGCGCATGAAATCGACCGAATCCTGCTGCATATTCAGCCTGGCCACCTCGATATCATCTTCAATACGCTTCATGATGGCAGCCTTTCCCTTTAATTCCTCCTCGGCAAGTTCGAGTGCCAGCTTCGCGTTCTTCACGTTTAATTCCGGGGCGGTATTGGTGATCTGAATGAGGGGTGTGCCGCGCTTCACCGAATCTCCCTCACTGACCATGATCTCCTCGATGATCCCCCCAACCGTGGCATGAGCCTGGTACAATTGTTCGGGCAGCACCACCACCGTGGCGTAAACCGATTCGGTAACCGGACCACGCCATGCTTTTATACGGTCATTTTCCTGGCTGCAGGAGAGGGTGATAAACAGGAGGAATGAAAGGACTGCGATTCTTGTCATGATTGGCGTGCTGTTGTCATGAAGATAGGCAATAACTTCCTTCAGACCCAGAAAACGGAGCAGCCAGGAATATGATTTCTGTCAGGTAAGTGAAATTCAGCCATTCAGCACGGCATCGTAGCAGTTCAATACGACCTGCTGCCCCCAAAGGTTGACTTCGTCTCTTTTGGTGACCCGGAAACCATGTCTGCGGTATAGCTCTGCTGCCGTTTCAAGCTCTTCGGTGGTTAGCAGGTACACGTGGGTGTAGTTGGCCGAACGGCAGAAGTCCATGGCTTCCTTCATCAGGCGTTTACCCAGGCCCTGACCGCGGACAGACGGGTCGGTGAGAAAATATCTCAGCTGCGCCACCCGCCCGGAGCGTCCCTGTATCACAATGGTGCCTACAATCCTGCCATGCTGTTCCGCCAGCCAGATCCGGTCTTTTCCCGGTTCGTATTGCTCGAGGAACTCGTCAAATTCCCTGGCAACATAGCGTTCGAAATGCCGGTCATACCCGCATAATTCATTGTACAGCTTGCCGTGCATGTAGGTAATGTATCCCATATCCCCCGGGAGCAGCTCCTGCCGCAGGGTGATGGTGTCTTCGATGGAGTTGATGGTATTCATTATGTCATAATTTAATCAAAAATCAGGAATTGAACAGGCGTTTCCCACCCTCTGTCGTCATCCCGTGGAACTTTAGGTCCCGGCTGGACTCCGTGATTCCACGGAGGTTGGCCGGGATGACGAGCGTTATAGCACTTGGCCGGGGTGACGTTATTTATTAGCTCCGTCATCCCGTGGAACTACCGATGAATATCGGTATCGCCACGGGACCTGTTTGAGGTGTGAATAGGTACCGGGGCGGCTCCGGCCTTCGCCGGAGAC